>NZ_JBHUFU010000002.1:279704-409121 GCF_042681365.1 Streptomyces desertarenae
CCGACCGGTGCGGGCGGCGCCACCGGTTCCGGCGGCGGGGAGGCCGGCGAGGGAGGCGACATCGCCGAGGAGCCCCCGGCGAGCGGCCCCAGCCCCCAGCTCCTGTACGACGGCCCCCCGGGCGGCTCTCCGGCGACCTCGGTGGTCCTGCGCTACGTGCCGGCGGCCGGGGAGCCCCGGATCGGCAACGTCGAGATCGCGGGCGCCTGCGCGGGGACGGTCTACCGCACCGGCCCGATCATGGTGCCGTGACGCCTCGCCGGGCACCGCTGCGGTGACGGCGCGCGGACGCGGCGGGGGCGGATGGGGTGCCCCCGCCGCGTCCCCGTACCGTTGAGGGCGTGTACCGGTTCCTGCTGACACCGCGCTGGTGGGCGATCAACGTCTTCGTACTGCTGTCGATCCCCGTCTGCCTGGTCATGGGCAGCTGGCAGCTGGCGCGCTTCGAGGACCGAGTCGACTCCCACCAGGCGCGGCAGGAGCACTCCGCGGGCGCCGCCGCCTCGCAGGCCAGGCCGTTGGACGACCTGCTGCCCCTCACCGAGGACACCGTCGGGCGTCCCGCCCGGATCACCGGGCGCTACGACACCGAGCACCGGTTCCTGGTGCCCGGCCGCCGCGTCGACGGCCGGGACGGCTTCCACGTCCTCGGCCTGCTGCTCACCGGCGACGGCCGCGCCGTGCCCGTCGTGCGCGGCTGGCTGCCCGGTGAGGCCGACCCCTCCCGGGTCCCCGCGCCGCCCGGCGGCGAGGTCACCGTCACCGGCCTGGTCCAGGCCCCCGAGAGCGAGAGCTCCCCGGGCGCCCACGCCGGCGTGCTGCCGGAGGGGCAGGTCGGCATCATCAGCGCGGCCACGCTGGTCAACCTGGTGCCCTACGAGGTCCACGACGTGTGGATCACCGCCCTGCGGCCGCAGGCGCCGATGAAGGCGGTGCCGGCCGTCGCGCCGGAGGGCGCCGGACTGGATCTGAAGGCGTTCCAGAACCTGGGCTACACCGCGCAGTGGTTCGTCTTCGCGGGCTTCGTGCTCTTCATGTGGTACCGGCTCTTCCGCCGGGAGGCGGAGGCCGCGCGGGACCGCGCACTGGGCATCGCACCGGAGCCCGGTCCGGGCCCGGGCCCGGGGTACGCCTCGGGGCCCGCCCGCGGCACCTCCGGCGCCCCGGGCCCGGAGACCTCCCGGGAGACCGCCGGCGGATCCGCCCGCTGATCCCCCGCGGCGCCCGGGCACGGAGCCCGCCGTCTCCTTCCGACCCCTGACCGAGCCGCGGCAGCGGAGGGAGCCGCCGGCGTCCGCCGGCCCGGCGGACGGCGCACGTCTGCGTCCGCGCGAGCGGAGGGGACCCGGCCCGGTGGAGGGTTCACCGCCCGCAGCGGTCGTACCGGGGGCCGTGCCGCCGCAGGTTCTCGGTCAACGTCGGCAGGTGCGGGGTCCCGGCGGTCGCCGAGGGCGTACAACTTAGCCGGAGTGTGCCGACGGGACGGCTGCCAAGGGGGACCGGTGCTGTCAGAGGAAGCATGGCGCGAGTTGCGGGCCCAGGGACCCTCCCGTCGCTTCCGCGAGCGTGACGTCATGCTGCGCCAAGGTTCCCCCGGGACGTACCTGCTGGCACTCACCGACGGAATCGCCAAGGTCATCTGCCGGGAGACGGGTGGAGCCGTGACGTGGCTGGCCTTCCGAGGGCCGGGTGACCTGCTCGGCGAGGTGTCGGTCTTCCACGGCACCGCGCGCACGGCGGAAGTGGTCGCCCTCACTCCGTGCACGGCCGTCGTCCTGGACGCCCGGCGCTTCCGAAGGTTCGTGGAGGAGCGCGGACTGGTCATGGACCTCATGCGTCAGGCACTGACCAGGCTGCGGGAGTCCGACACCCATCGCACCGAACTCCTCACCCTGCCCCTGACCACGCGACTGGCCCGTGCCCTGCTGCGGTTGGCCGAGTTGAGCGGATGCGGGGCGGATTCCGGTCCCGTGCGGCTGAACGGACTGGCGCAGGAAGAGGTCGCCCAGGCCATCGGTGTGAGCCGCAATGCGGCCACCACCGGGCTGCAACGGCTGCGGGAGGCCGGTGTCGTCGAGACGGCGCGCAAGGTGATCGTCATCAAGGACGTCGGCACTCTCCGGCGCTGGGCCTCCGCGGAGCGGTAGACACCGCTGTGAGGCGCGTCACCCGGGTTCCGCCCTGTGCTGTGCACTCGGCCGAGTGATGCAGAGGGAGTCTCGGAGGCAGCCGCGTCGGCGGCACCGAGGAACGACTCGCGTCTCACCAGGAGTGCACACATGCCCGTTTCCGTACCCGTTCCGTATGCCGAGAGCCGGCCGCTTCCGCCGTACCGAGCGCTGTTCGCCGTGGACGCCAAGGACTTCACCGGTCTGCCCGCCGCCCAGCACGGCCCGGTCAGTCGGTTGATCCCTGAACTGGTCGACCAGGCTCTCGAACGCGCCGGGCTCCACGACCTGCGGGACGCCAAGAGGTTTCCGGCCAGCACGGGCGACGGAGTCGTGTTCGGTTTCGACCCCGCGTTCCTGCCCTTCGTGCTCTGGCCGTTCGTGCAGGTCCTGGACGAGACCCTGGGCGCGTACAACCGGCAGTCCGTGGGGCCTCGTGTCCGTCTTCGGGCCAGCGTCCACGTCGGACCGCTGCCCGATGCGGGGGAACCCGGCGACGGCAACGGAACCGCCCGCAACGACACGCACCGCCTCCTGGACTCGCGCCCGGTCAAGGCGATTCTCGCCGCCGCGAGCGAGCAGGTCACACACCTCGCTGCGATCATCTCCGACCGGGTGTACGAGGACGTGGTGCTCGGCGCGTACACCGGGCTGCACCCCGAACGCTGCATCGAGGTGCCGGCCACCGTCGAGGACAAGAACTTCGCACAACGAGCGTGGTTGTACGTCCCCTCGCCGTCCGGAAGCCTCGTGCGGGCCGGCGTTCCGGTGCGCGAGGAGTCCGGTCCGCCCTCCCCCGGGCAGGACGGACCGGAACGGTCGGGCGCGCGGTACCGGGGGAACACGCAGCACGTCGGTGAGGGCGCCGCCCTGATGGGGAACGTCGGAGGGGACTTCACCTACACGGGTCGCTCCACCTCCTATCGGGGCACCAATCAGCACTGGGGCAGCGGGGACAACGTCTCCGGGGACAAGCAGATCCAGGGGACCGGGGAGCGAGGATGAGCACGGCACGGAGCGTGTCGTCCGGCCCGGGCGGTGAACGGGTCCTCGAGGACACTGCCCGGGCCGGACAGCCGGAGTCCGGTTTCCGGGACAACCAGCAGTGGGTGGGGCAGGGCACGGCGTTCATGGGTGACGTGTACGGTGACGCCCACTTCCATGCCGCTGCCGCGACGGAGGAAGTGGTCAAGCCTCGTCTGCGTGAGGGTCCTTATCCAGCGGACGAGGTGTCCGGGAAGCTGTCCGGGTTCGTCGAGCCGCCCTCCCACGCGACATGCCGGAAAGCGCTGGACCGCCGGATCCTCCTCCTCAGGGCCGAAGACGGCACTGGTGCGAGTACGGCGGCATTCGCCCTGTTGGCGGAGCGACACGGAACAGCGGGCATCACCGGCCTGGACCCCATGGAGGACCCGGCGCGCTGGCGTCCCAAAGACGCACGCGGCTACCTGCTCCTGGGCCTTTCCCAGGACGCTGCGGACTCCCTCGGAGGAGTGGTGCTCAGGGGCCTGGCGGAGCTGCTGCGCCAAGCCGGAGCCCATCTGGTCGTCACGGTGGGCAGGGAGGTGGGATTGCCGGCCGAAACCTGCGCGTGGCAGGTGGTGCACGTTCCGCCACCGCCTTACGACGTGGCCGTGAACCGTCTGCGCACGATGGCGGGGGCGGGGGAACTCACTGGGGAACAGTTGTCCACTGCGCTGGGGCACCTGGCCTCCCGCGAGTTCGCCGACCACCTGCGTGCGCACCCCCTTCCCGGCGACAGCGTCGAACTCGCCGAGGAACTGCGTGAGGTGGCCGCATCGGGAGAACCCGCCGTCACTGTGCTGGAGCGGCTGCGGCTCGGCAGCGACTCGGCGGCCCGTGCCGCCCTGGACAAGGCACGTCACAGTGCGGACGCGGTCTCCCTCATCGCCGCTGTCGCTCTGCTGCATCGCCGGGACCGCACGGTGATCGAGCGGTTCGCGGCCGAACTCCGCCCCCTGCTGCACGAACGCGCGGGAGTGGGCCCGGCGGCGGATCAACCCGAGCGGTCTGATGTGCTCGGGCCGTCCTTGGAGGACCGGCTGACGGCCGTGGGCGCCGAACTCCTGCCGCCCGAATCCGGTACCGCGCGGCGATATCGCTACCCGGTTCGGCCGGTCGCATTCTCCGGCAGGCACCGGCCGGAAACGCTGCTCCGGCGGTTGTGGTTGGAGTACGAGGGCATGCCGGAGCTGCTGTGGCGGGCCCTCGAGGCGCTGCCCGCCCAGCCCGGTGTCGATATGGCGGCCGGCCGGGCGATCGGACGGGTGCTGAGGCACGCCACCGGCCCGAACGCATTGCGCCAGCTGGCTCCCTTCGCGGCCTCGGACAGGCGCTGGCAACGCCGCCTGGTCGCTTTTGCCCTCGGCGAGGTGGCCCAGCACACCGGACTGAGGAGCGCGGTGCAGGAGCAACTGCGCCAGTGGAGCCGGTCGCGGTCGGTCAGCATCCGGTGCACCGTCGCCGAAACCTGCGCGGGGAGCTACGGGTTGGCCCGGCCCACCACCGCCCTCGGGCTCCTGGACGCGGTCCTCGACGGGCCGGAGGGGGATGCGGAGCGGAACCTGCGGACCGCGGTCTCCTTTGCGCTCAGGGTGCTTCTCAGCGAGGAACCCAACCACGTCCGCGTCCTCGGCAAGGTGGGGGAGTGGCTGGCCTCGGAACACGGGACCCTGCGTCAGGCTCTCGCGGTGGACGTGATCGGGGAGATGGTCCGCGCGACACCTCCCCGGCCCGGCGGGTCCGGGCCCGGGAGGGTGAGCCTGGCCGATGTGCTGGGGGACCACCCCCAACAGGCCGTCCCCCTGGTCGCTCTCGCCCTCGACACCCCGGCCACCCATGACGTCGTGGCGGAGGGGTTGATCGCGATCGAGCAAGACCCTCGTATGCGTTGCCGGGCCGCCTTCACCCCCTTCCTGGCCGCGTTGTCCGGTGCAGCCCGGGGACGGCGTGGCTTTACCCGATTCATGCTGCGCCGCCATCGGAGCCGCGCAGCCGCCCCCTCGGAGAGGACCGCATCGTGAACGGACCCCTGATCGCACCGGTGACCTCCTCGCCCGTCCGGCGACTTCTGAAGTTCCGCTTCGGACCGGAGACGCAGCGGGCCATGGTGTTCCTGACGGAGCACGGCGATGATCGGCTGGAACCGCCTCGTGGAGGTGACTTCTGGGGTTATCCGCGTCCCGCCCTGCGCGAGGTGTGGCGCGGTGACTTCCTCAACGTCCTGTGGGTCTCGCTCGCGGAACGGAGGTGCTGGGTCGAGGTCCCCGCCCGTACGACGCGCTCGTCCTCCCATCCGGCGCCCCGTTACGAGATCGCCTGGAAGATCGGCAACCCTGTCGTCGCCGCACGGTACGGGGTGACGGAGGAAGATGTTCGGAGCCTGATCGCCCGGCACGCAGGGGCGGACGCGTCCCTGCCTGGAATCCCCGACCCGCTGAAGCAGCCGCCGCCGCGTCACGGAACCGTCCAGGTCGAGCCTCCCGGCCGGGCACGGGCGATCGAGGAAGCGGGCATCGTGTACTGGTTCCTCGATCCGCCGGCGGGGTTCCTGACCGGGCCGGGAAGCGAGACGGGGCCCGCTCTTCCGCCGGTCTTCGGGGAAGTCCACCAGGAGGCGTACCGCTTCTACCGCCAAGTGGTGGCGGGCGGACCGGCGGACTTGGTCGCCTTCTGGCTGCTGCAGCACCCCGAACAGGCCAGGGAGGTGCTCGATTGGACGGTGGCGCACAGGGACCTGCTCTCCGACCGGGATAGCTGGGAGAGGACCTTGGCGGCGACCCTCGGAGGACTCACGGAGGAGGACCGGAGCTTCGTCGGGGTGAACCTCGCGCGCGTTCTCAGCGACATCGGCGTACCGCAGGGGGAGGAAGTCCTGCGGCGGGTGGAACACGGCGTTCCCCACCGTGGCATGAGCAGTGCGCACGAGGAGTCCAGGTGAGGCCGCCCGCGGCATCCGATTCCCCCGGGGGCAGGAAGCCTCCGCCCGGTGCCCGGTGTTCCGGTCCGGACGACGAGACGTTCCTTTCGCGCGAGCTGATAGCGCAGAACCACCTGGAAATAGGCCGAGCCGATGGCAAAGCCGCTGTACTGCTCGCCACGAGCGGCTCGCTCCTCGGTCTGCTGGTGGTACGCCGCCCGGCCGGTTCCTCCTGGGGCCTCCCCCTTTGGTGGGTGGCGGCAGCCACCACGACCGGTGCTCTCCTGCTCCTGCTGATGGCGCTCTTTCCGCGCCGTGGGGCACGGATCGCGGGGAGCATCCGCGTCCTGTCCTACTACGGGGACGTGATGCAGGCACAGAGTCACGCGGAGTTGTGGGCGGGGCTTCGGCTGGGCAGCTCCGATCCACGGCTCCACCTGTTCCGGGCACTGACGGAAACCAGCCGGATCGCCCGGGCCAAGAACCGGTGCGTGCGCTGCGCCGTCCTCGTACTGCTGCCCGCGGTCGCCGCCGCCTTCCCCGTGCTGGTCCCTGTCGGCTGACGGGTTGTCCTGGGGCACCCCACTGCTGGGGGCCGGTTCCGGCAATGGCTCTCAGAAAGTCCGGAAACGGGTCAGGGACCCGACCCGCTGAGCGGATCAGGCCCCTGACCTGGTGTTTCTCGCGTCGGGGTGGCGGGATTTGAACCCACGACCTCTTCGTCCCGAACGAAGCGCGCTGCCAAGCTGCGCCACACCCCGGAGCAACGAGGACTACTTTAGCCCACGCCCGCTCTCAGGAGAAATCCGGTTTCACGGGGTGCGGCCGCCGGGGGCCGGAGGGGACCGAGCCGGGTCAGGGCCGCTCGATCAGGGTGAGCAGGGTGGCCTCCGGGGGACAGGCGAAACGGAACGGGGTGTAGCGGTTGGCGCCGCAGCCCGCCGAGACGTAGAGGTAGGAGCGGTGGCCGTCCACCTCGTGCCGGGACAGGCCGCTGGCCCGGTCGGTGTCCAGGTCGCAGTTGGTGACCAGGGCGCCGTAGAAGGGGATGCGGAGCTGGCCGCCGTGGGTGTGCCCGGCCAGGATCAGCGGGTAGCGGTCGGCGGTGAAGGCGTCCAGGACGCGCAGGTAGGGAGCGTGGACCACGGCGAGCGGGAGATCGGCGTCCTGGTCGGGGCCGCCGGCCACCTCGTCGTAGCGGTCGCGCTTGATGTGCGGGTCGTCCAGGCCGGTGAGGGCGATCTCCTCGCCGCCCTCGAGCTTGATGCGGCCCCGGGCGTTGGACAGTCCCACCCAGCCGGCCGCGTCGAAGGTGTCGCGCATGCCCTCCCACGGGTTGTGGATGGCGCCGACGGCCGGCGGGTTGCCGTTGAGCCCGTGGCGGCCGGTGGCCTTCTCCACCAGGTAGCGGGCGGGGTTGCGCAGCTTCGGGCCGTAGTAGTCGTTGGAGCCGAAGACGTACGCGCCGGGGAACTCCATCAGCGGGCCGAGCGCGTCCAGGAGCTCGGGGACGGCCTCCGGATCGGAGAGGTTGTCACCGGTGTTGACCACCAGGTCCGGGCGCAGGCCGGCCAGGGACTGGAGCCAGCGCCGCTTCCTGTTCTGACCGCTGACCATGTGGATGTCGGAGACCTGGAGCACGCGCAGCGGCCGCATCCCGCGCGGCAGGACGGGGACGGTGACGCGCCGGAGGCGGAACGAGCGGGGCTCGATCACCCCCGCGTAGACGAGGCAGGCCGCGCCGGCCGCGGTGACACCGAGGGGGACCGAGAGGGAGAGCGGGTATCGCGCACGCATGGGGACATGGTCGCAGATGCGCGGGGTGGGCGCGGAAGGGCGAACGGGCGGGCGCCGGCGGCGGAATGAGGTGGGCGCCAAGGGCCGCGTCCTGGCACACTTCCGGCATGACCACGCTCAAGACCCGGCTTCAGGACGACCTCACCGCGGCCATCAGGGCGCGCGACGAGCTGCGCTCCTCCACCCTCCGCCTCACGATCACCGCGATCCAGAAGGAGGAGGTGGCGGGCGAGAGCGCCCGCGAGCTGTCCGACGGGGAGGTCGAGAAGATCATCGCCCGCGAGGCCAAGAAGCGGCGCGAGGCGGCGGACGCCTTCGCCAAGGGCGGCCGCGCCGAGCAGGCCGAGCGGGAGCGGGCCGAGGGCGAGGTGCTCGCCGAGTACCTGCCCAAGCAGCTCACCGACGAGGAGCTGGACGCGCTGGTGGACGAGGCGGTGGCGGAGGCGAAGGCCGCCGGCGCCGAGGGGCCGAAGGCCATGGGCGCCGTGATGAAGATCGTGAACCCGAAGGTCGCCGGACGCGCGGAGGGCGGCCGGGTGGCCGCCGCCGTCAAGAAGCGCCTGGCGGGCTGACGGCCCCCCGGCGCCTCCGGGGCGGGGAGATGCGGAAGGGGCCCGACCGGCGAACGGTCGGGCCCCTTCGGTGTCCGCCGTACGGCGGCTCCGGTCCGGTGCGGGGAGCGGTTGCTGCGGCCCTGCACCCCGCGGGAGGGCTAGCGGGGGCCCCAGCCGCCGTCCTGGCCCTCCGTCCGCCAGCCTCCGTTGCCGTTGCCGTTGCCGCCGGAGGGCCAGCCGCCGGTGAGGACCCCGGTGGTGCCGCCCGTGGTGGCTCCGGTGGTGCCGCCCGTGGTGCCCGCGGTCGTCCCGCCGAGGGTGGCGCCGCCGGGGGTGCCGCCGCCGTCGCCGCCCATCGTGGTGGCTCCGCTCGGGCCGCCGTCGCCGCTTCCGCCGATGACGCCGGGCGGGAGGGTGATGCCGGGCGGACGGGACGTCCCGGGACGGCGGTCGCCGGGCTTGCCGTCGTCCCCGCCGCCGTCGCGGTTCTCGCCGCCGGTGTTGCCGCGCGGCACCTGGACGGGGTTGAAGGACTCGACGGCCTCGCCCTGCAGGGCGCCGGTCATCGCGGTCCGCCATATCGGTCCGGGCAGGCAGCCGCCGCAGACCTTGGGGTAGTACTGGCCGCCGATGGTGAGGTTGTACATCTCCTGCGGCTCGCCGACGTCGTCGCCGACCCAGACGGCGGTGGAGAGGTTCGGGGTGTAGCCGACGAACCAGGCGTCCTTGCGGCCGTCCGTGGTGCCCGTCTTGCCCGCGTTGTCACGGTCGGAGAGGCCGGCCCTGGTACCGGTGCCGTCCTCGACCACGCCCTTGAGCATCTGGTTGATGCTGTCGGCGGTGTGCTCGGACATCGCCCGCTCGCACGTCGTCCGGGGCACCGGCAGCTTCTTGCCGTCGGCGTCGGTGACCTCCTCGATCGCGATCGGCGAGCAGTACGTGCCGCGGTTGGCGAAGGTGGCGTACGCGGCGGCCATGGTCAGCGGGCTGATGTTCGGGCCGCCCAGGAGGATCGACGGCTTCTGCTCGACGGGGTTGCCGTCGCCGCTGTGGAGCCCCATCTTCGTGGCCATCTCCACGATGTTGCACAGCCCGATCCGCTGGCCCAGGTCGACGAAGTAGGTGTTGATCGACTTGCCGAGCGCACCGGACATGTCCCAGGTGCCCTTCTCGGACTCCAGCTCGTTCTGGACCTTCCACTCACCGGAGCCGTAGGGCTTGCCTCCGCAGACCGTGAAGTCCTCCTCCTGGAAGACGGTCCTCCAGTCGCTCCCGTAGGTGTGCGCGGGGCTGACGCCCTTCTCCAGGGCGGTGGCGGCGGTGATCGGCTTGAAGGTGGAGCCGACCTGGAAACCGAAGGTGCTGCCGCCCATGGCGTTGTCGACCGCGAGGTTGAGCAGGGTCTGGTTCTGGTTCTGGTCCAGGCCGTACGGGCGGCTCTGGGCCATGGAGAGGATCTTCCCCGTGCCGGGCTCGACCTGGACGACGGACGCGGCCACCGGGTCGTCCTCGTAGACCCGGCTGGTGGCGGCCTCGGCGGCGGCCTTCTGCGCCTTGGGCGAGAGCGTGGTGCGGACCGTCAGCCCGCCCCGCCTCCAGCGGGCCTTGCGCTCGTCCTCGGTCTTGCCGAAGGCCGGGTCGGTCTGGACGACCTTGCGGACGTAGTCGCAGAAGAAGCCGGCCTTGTCGGTGGCGGTGATGCAGCCGCTGCGGGGCTTGCTGACCTCGAGGCCGAGGTCCCGTGCCTTCGCCGCGGCGACCTCCTCCTTCGGGGCCGCCCCCGTCTCGGCCATGCGGTTGAGCACGATGTTGCGGCGCTTGAGGGCCCGGTCCGGGTGGTTGACCGGGTCGTAGTAGGTGGGGGACTGGACGAGGCCGGCGAGGAGGGCGGCCTCGTGGAGTTCGAGGTCGGCGGCGTTCTTGGAGAAGTAGCGCCGGGCGGCGGCCTCGATGCCGTAGGCCTGCTGGCCGAAGAACGTGATGTTGAGGTAGTTCTCCAGGATCTGGTCCTTGGTCAGCTCCTCCTCGACCTTGATCGCGTACTTCAGTTCCTGGATCTTGCGGCCGATGGTCTGTTGGGTGGCCTCGGCCACCTTCTGCTGGTCGTCGCCGGCCTGCTCCACGAAGACGTTCTTGACGTACTGCTGGGTGAGGGTGGAGCCGCCCTGGGCCACCCCGCCCTCCTGTGCGTTCTCGTTGAGGGCGCGCAGCACGCTCTTGAGGTCGATCGCGCCGTGCTGGTAGAAGCGGGAGTCCTCGATGGCGACGATCGCCTTCCGCATGATCGGGGCGATCTTGTCCAGCGGTACCACCGTGCGGTCGCGGTAGTAGTCGGTGGCGATGAGATTGCCCTCGGAGTCGAGGATCCGGTTCTTCTGGCTCAGCGGCGGGCGCTTGAAGTCGATGGGTATCTCGTCGAAGCTCTCGACGGTGCCCTTGGCGGCCAGGCCGAGGCCGCCGGCCACGGGCAGCGCGATGCCCGCCAGCACGGCTCCCGCGAGCACGCTGACGCCGAGGAATTTGGCGGCCTGCTGGGGCCCGGTGAGCCCGCCACCCGAGCGCTTGTTTGCCATGAGGGCAGCCTACGTTCTGAATCGCCGGACAGGTGAGCGTGTGTTCGCCTACGCTGTAACACGTCTGACGCGGTTCAACGGTTCCTTGTCAACTCCTAAGTCACTCCATCGGGTGTTGAGATGTGACCGAATTGCAACCGGGTGTCAGAAATCTGCCGAGTCAGCGGCGTTGAAGTTCCACCTAAATTACCCTGAATATCCGAAGAGTCCGAATTATTCTCGGGTCACTCCGTTGGGTGATCTGCCGGGCACCCATAGTCCGTTCGGGCCATTCAAGATTGGGCCCGTCGGGGGTGTTGTGCTCCGCCCCGCCTTCCGTAACGTCCTGCACGGGCAGCGGTGAATATGCCGTCTGCCGCCGTGGGGGAGCCTCGATTCGGGAGAGGACGGCGCCGGCATGAGCTGGGTTACCGACTGGAGTGCGCAGGCGGCCTGCCGCACTGCCGATCCGGATGAACTGTTCGTACAAGGAGCGGCCCAGAACCGGGCCAAGGCGGTCTGCACGGGGTGTCCGGTGCGCACGGAGTGCCTGGCCGACGCCCTGGACAACCGCGTGGAGTTCGGCGTCTGGGGAGGGATGACCGAGCGGGAGCGGAGAGCGCTGCTGCGCCGCCGCCCGACGGTCACCTCCTGGCGGCGGCTCCTGGAGACCGCACGCACCGAGTACGAGCGCAGCGCGGGCCTGGTGCCCGTGGAGATGGCCGCGCACGAGTACGACGCGCGGCGGTACAGCGACGACTACGCCGCGGCGGGCTGACCGGCGGGCCGCTCGGCCCGCCGTCGTGCCGTGCGTCCGCGCCGCCCCCGGCGGGGGCGCGGAGCGGAGTGCCGGAACGGTTCGCCGTGCCGGCGGACCGGTGAGCCTGAGCCCGCCCGGTCCGTACGGACGCCGTCCCGGCCCGGCGGACGGTGCCGGATGCGGTGTGTGCGGCCGAGCACGGCCGCAGGACCGCGGGGCGGCGCGGCGATCGCGGTGCGCCGCTACGGGTGCCGGCACGCCCGGCGGCCGCGGCACGCGGATCCACGGGCCGTCCGGCCGGTCAGGCGTCCGTCCCGGTGCCGGAGGGGTACTCCGCGAGCCGTTCGCCGATCTCGCGCAGCCCTTCCAGGTCGTGGACGTCACCGGGCAGCGCGGCGACCTCCACCACCGGCACCTCGGGGTGCAGCGCGGCGAAGCGCTCCCGCGTGCGCTGTTCGCGCGCTATCACGCGCATGCGCTCGGCGTGCAGCCTCAACAGGCCCGCAGCCAGCCGCTCGGCCGTGGCGGGGCCGTCGGAACCGAGGGAGTCGGGGAGACCGGCGGGGGAGCCGTCCTGGAGTTCCTCGGACCGGACGTCGGGCCCGGGGGGACCGTCGGCGGGGGAGCCGGCGTCGGGAGAAGTCCGCCCCTCACCACCCTTCCCGGTGTGATGATCCACAATGCCGTCGTCCTCAAGATTCTCCGCGGCGGCCAGCGCCCGCTCCGCTCCGAGGTGCGCCGCCTCGCTGCCGTGCGCCCGGTTCAGCACCAGTCCGGCCAACGGCATCCGGTCCGCGGCCAGCCGCTCGACGAAGTACGCCGCCTCCCGCAGCGCGTCCCGCTCCGGCGCCGCCACCACCAGGAACGCCGTGCCCGGGGCCTGGAGCAGCCGGTACGTGGCGTCGGCCCGGGTGCGGAACCCGCCGAACATCGTGTCCATCGCGGCCACGAACGTCTGCATGTCGCGCAGCAGCCCCTTGCCCAGCAGCTTGTCCAGCAGTCCGGTGAAGACGGACAGCCCGGACATGCCCAGGTTCACGAACTTCAGGCCCGCCCGGCCGCCCACCTTCGCCGGGGCCGTCAGGACCCGGATGAACCTGCCGTCCAGGAACGACCCCAGGCGCCCCGGCGCGTCCAGGAAGTCCAGGGCGGAGCGGCTGGGCGGGGTGTCGACGACGATGAGGTCCCACTCGTCCCCGGCGCGGAGCTGGCCCAGCTTCTCCATGGCCATGTACTCCTGCGTGCCCGCGAAGCCGGCCGACAGCGACTGGTAGAAGGGGTTCTCCAGGATGGCGCGGGCCCGCCCGGGGTCGGCGTGGGACTCGACGATCTCGTCGAAGGTCCGCTTCATGTCGAGCATCATCGCGTGCAGTTCGCCGCCCGCCGAGCCGTCCACGCCCTCCACCCGGCGCGGGGTGTTGTCCAGCTCGGTCAGGCCCATCGACTGCGCCAGCCGGCGGGCCGGGTCGATGGTGAGGACGACGACCTTCCGGCCGCGTTCGGCCGCCCGTACACCCAGGGCCGCCGCCGTCGTCGTCTTGCCGACGCCGCCCGCGCCGCAGCAGACCACGATGCGGGTGCCGGGGTCGTCGAGCAGCGCGTCGACGTCCAGCCCCGGCGCCGCCGCGGCGTCCTTCCTCCCGGTCCCCCCGGCCGTCCGCCGGGCCGCCGTCGTACGTGCCGTCACCTGGACACCCCCTGGTCGCGCAGTTCGCCCGCGAGCAGGTAGACGCCGGGCAGGTCGGCGCCGTCGGCGAGCAACTCCAGTTCGTGGACGGGCAGTCCCAGCCCGTCCACCTCGTCGCGCAGCTCGGCCTCCAGGGCCAGCCGCTCGGCGTGCTCACGGGCCTGCCGCAGAAGCGGGCCGACCAGCTGCTCCGCCCTGCCGCCGCGCCGCGCGCCGCCCAGGCCCGCACGGGAGAACGCCTTGGCGATCTCGCCGCGGGCCTCCTCGGCGGCCCGCACCGACCCCGGGTCCATCACCGCCGGACGCGTCATGTTGACGAACACCCGCCCCACCGGCAGCCCGGCGCCGCGCAGCTCGGCGACACCGTCCACGGTCTCCTGGACGGGCATCTCCTCCAGCAGGGTCACCAGGTGGACGGCCGTCTCCGGCGACTTGAGCACCCGCATCACGGCTTGGGCCTGGTTGTGGATCGGTCCGACCCGGGCCAACCCGGCCACCTGGTCGTTGACGCCGAGGAACCGGGCTATCCGGCCGGTGGGCGGCGCGTCCATGACCACCGCGTCGTAGACGAAACCGCCGCTGCGGGTGCGGCGCCGCACCGCCTCGCAGACCTTGCCGGTGAGCAGCACGTCGCGCACGCCGGGTGCGATGGTGGTGGCGAAGTCGATGGCGCCGATCCGCCTCAGGGCCCGTCCCGCACCGCCGAGTTTGTAGAACATCTGCAGGTAGTCCAGCAGGGCCTTCTCCGCGTCGACGGCCAGCGCGTACACCTCGCCGCCGCCCGGGCCGACCGCGATCCTGCGCTCCTCGTAGGGCAGGGCCTCGGTCTCGAAGAGCTGGGCCACGCCCTGCCGGCCCTCGACCTCCACCAGGAGCGTGCGCCGTCCCTCCTCCGCGAGGGCCAGCGCGAGTGCGGCGGCGACCGTCGTCTTCCCGGTCCCGCCCTTGCCGGTCACCACATGCAGCCTGCTCACCCTCCGGAGCCTAACCAGCGGGCCGGGGGAGTACGCGCGCGGATGGGCCGTGGAGGTGCCCCGGCGGCGGGACGGGCACGCGGGGTGGTGGGACGGGCACGCCGGACGGCGGGAGCGCGGGGAAGGCGGGGGGAAGGCGGGGGCGCCGCGGGAGAGCGGCTAAGGTCGGGCCCATGACCAAGTGGGAATACGCGACCGTACCGCTGCTCGTGCACGCGACCAAGCAGATCCTGGACACCTGGGGCGAGGACGGCTGGGAGCTCGTCCAGGTCGTCCCGGGCCCCAACCCCGAGCAGCTCGTGGCGTACCTGAAGCGGGAGAAGCAGTGAGCGGCGAGCCGGCCGCGGGCGACTTCGGCGGTTCCGTCCAGGCGAGGCTGGACGAGCTGGGCCTGACCCTGCCGGAGGTGGCCGCCCCGCTGGCCTCCTACGTCCCGGCGGTGCGCTCCGGCCCCTACGTCCACACCGCCGGTCAGCTCCCGCTGGTGGACGGCGAGCTGCCGGTGACGGGCAAGGTCGGGGCCGAGGTGACGGCGGAGGAGGCCAAGGAGCTGGCGGGCATCTGCGCGCTGAACGCCCTGGCGGCCGTGAAGTCGGTCGTCGGCGACCTGGACCGGATCGCCCGGGTCGTCAAGGTCACCGGCTTCGTCGCCTCCGCGCCGGACTTCACCGGCCAGCCCGGCGTGGTCAACGGCGCCAGCGAGCTGCTGGGACGGGTGCTGGGCGACAAGGGCGTGCACGCGCGCAGCGCGGTGGGCGTCTCGGTGCTGCCGATCGACGCACCGGTCGAGGTCGAGATCCAGGTCGAACTGGCGGACTGAGGCGCCGGACCGGGGCGGAGGCGAACGGGCCGGTGCGGTGTTCGAGGGGCGCACTCGAACATCGCAGCCCGCGGCCGTACGATCCGGCCATGCCGTCAACGCCGACGCCCCCGCCCCAGCCCGCCGCTCCGCCGCCGTCCCGGCCGTCCCCGGCGCCGTCGACCGCCGGCCGGAACGGGCAGTGGTACCCGCCCGAGTGGCCCGAGCGCATCCGCGCCCTGGCCGAAGGGCGGCTCACACCCGTGGCGCCGCGCCGGGCGGCCACCGTGATGCTGCTGCGCGACACCGGCGCGGGCCCGGTCGTCCACATGCTGCGCCGCCGCGCCTCCATGGCCTTCGCCGCCGGCGCGTACGCCTATCCGGGCGGCGGGGTCGACCCGCGCGACGAGAGCGACCGGCACGCCGTGGCGTGGGCGGGCCCCCCGCGCGAGGAGTGGGCACGACGGCTGGGGGTGGACGAGGCGGGCGCGCAGGCCGTGGTGTGCGCCGCGGTGCGCGAGACCTTCGAGGAGGCGGGCGTCCTGCTGGCCGGACCGGATCCGGAGACGGTCGTCGCCGACACCACCGGCGAGGACTGGGAGGCCGATCGGGCGGCCCTGGTCGCCCGCGAGCTGTCCTTCGCCGACTTCCTCGGCCGCCGCGGCCTGGTGCTCCGCAGCGACCTGCTGGGCGCCTGGGCGCGCTGGATCACCCCCGAGTTCGAGGCGCGCCGCTACGACACCTGGTTCTTCGTCGCCGCCCTCCCCGAGGGGCAGCGCACCCGCGACGTCTCCGGCGAGGCGGACCGCACGGTGTGGACGCGGCCCGCCGACGCGGCCGCCGCCTACGACCGGGGCGAACTGACGATGATGCCCCCGACCATCGCCACCCTGCGGCAGCTCGCCTCCCACCCCGACGCGGCCGCCGCGCTGGCCGCCGCCGGGGAGCGCGACCTGACACCGGTGCTGGCCCGCGCGCGGCTGGAGGACGACGGCGCCGGCGGGCAGCGGGTGGTGTTGAGCTGGCCGGGTCACGAGGAGTTCACCAAGCACGTGCCCGCGGGGGAGGCGGCGGCCGGGGGACGGCCGGCCGCGGAGGGCCGGAAGGGCGAGCGGGCATGACCGACGCGGCGGCACTTCCCGGGCAGCCGCGCGGCGGCGCGATCGACGGCACCGGCACCCCGCGGGCGCTGTGCGTGCTGGCCCCGAATGCCTCCCCGATGACGCTGGACGGCACCAACACCTGGATCGTCGCCGAGCCGGACTCGTCCCTGGCGGTCGTGGTCGACCCCGGCCCCCTGGACGAGGGGCACCTGCGCCACGTCGTCGAGACGGTCGAGCGGACGGGGCGGCGGGTGGCGCTGACACTGCTGACGCACGGCCACCCCGACCACGCCGAGGGCGCCGCGCGCTTCGCGGAGCTGACGGGCACGTCCGTGCGCGCGCTGGACCCGGCCCTGCGGCTGGGGGACGAGGGGCTGGCGGCCGGGGACGTGGTCACCACCGGCGGACTGGAGCTGCGGGTGGTGCCCACCCCGGGGCACACCGCGGACTCGCTCAGCTTCCACCTGCCCGCCGACGCCGCGGTGCTCACCGGCGACACCGTCCTCGGGCGCGGCACGACGGTGGTGGCGCACCCCGACGGGCGGCTGGGCGAGTACCTGGACTCGCTGCGGAGGCTGCGCTCCCTGACCGTGGACGACGGCGTGCACACGGTGCTGCCGGGGCACGGGCCGGTGCTGGACGACGCCCAGGGCGCGATCGAGTACTACCTGGCGCACCGCGCCAAGCGGCTCGCGCAGGTGGAGACGGCCGTCGAGAACGGCCACCGCACGGCGCCGGAGGTCGTGGCGCACGTCTACGCGGACGTGGACCGCTCGCTGTGGCCGGCGGCCGAGCTGTCGGTGCGCGCGCAGCTGGAGTACCTGGAGGAGCGCGGCCTGGTGTGAGGCCGCCGTGCCGTCCGGCCGCCCGGAGCCGGGCCGGGACCGGAGCCGGACCGGAGTGCCGGCGCGCCCCGGCCCGCCCCGGAGGCCTGGCGGGGCGCTCCGGGACGCCCGCGGTTCAGCGCGAGCGCTTCGCCAGCCGCTCCACGTCCAGCAGGATCACCGCACGGGCCTCCAGCCGCAGCCAGCCGCGGCTGGCGAAGTCCGCCAGGGCCTTGTTGACCGTCTCGCGGGAGGCGCCCACGAGCTGGGCCAGCTCCTCCTGGGTGAGGTCGTGCACCACGTGGATGCCCTCCTCCGACTGCACGCCGAAGCGGCGCGACAGGTCCAGCAGCGCCTTGGCGACGCGGCCGGGGACGTCGGAGAAGACCAGGTCGGACATCGAGTCGTTGGTGCGGCGCAGCCGGCGGGCGACGGCGCGCAGCAGCGCGGTGGCGACCTCGGGGCGGGCGTTGAGCCAGGGCTGGAGGTCGCCGTGGCCCAGGCCGAGCAGCTTGACCTCGGTCAGCGCCGTGGCCGTGGCGGTACGGGGGCCCGGGTCGAACAGGGACAGCTCGCCGATCAGCTCGCCGGGGCCGAGGACGGCCAGCATGTTCTCGCGGCCGTCGGGGGAGGTGCGGTGGAGCTTGACCTTGCCCTCGATGACGACGTAGAGCCGGTCACCGGGGTCGCCCTCGTGGAACAGGGCCTCGCCCCGGGCGAGCGTCGCCTCCGCCATGGAGGCACGCAGCTCGGCAGCCTGCTCGTCGTCAAGCGCCGCGAAGAGCGGGGCGCGCCGCAGAACGTCGTCCACGAGTTCTCTCCTTGTCCACCTGCCCACGGGTCTGTCGCCCCATGATGCCGGACGGTAAAACAGTGCGATCAATCACAAGTTTGACGCACCCGGGCCCCGGCGCGTGCGCCAGGGGGCCGATTGGGCCCCGAATCGGTGGTGGGCGGGGCGGATGCCGGTCCGCCCCCGTACGCTGGCCGGGTGGTCAACACGCCGGTGAGGCCGGACGGAAGGGGACGTACGGGTGTCGGTTTCCCGCAGCTCATCCCGTGATTCCGCTGAAGGCGAACGAGAGTCCGCCGAACGGGTGGCGGAGGGGGGACCCGGGGCGGAGGCGGGCTCCGAGGCGCCGGTGACGGCGCCGGCCGGCGGACGGTCCGGGCGGTCCGGGCGGTCCGAGGGGCGGGCCCGCGCCCGGAGCGCGGCCCGGGCCGACACCCCGGCAGGAGCGGGAGCAGGTCCCGCTCGGGGAGCGGGGTCGGGGAGGAAGAAGCCGGAGACGCGGCTGGGCATGGTCCGCCGGGCGCGGCGCATCAACCGCGAGCTGGCGGAGGTGTACTACTACGCGCATCCGGAACTGGACTTCGAGAACCCCTTCCAGCTGCTGGTCGCCACCGTCCTGTCGGCCCAGACCACCGACCTGCGGGTCAACCAGACCACCCCCGCCCTCTTCGCCGCCTACCCCACCCCCGAGGACCTGGCCGCGGCCGATCCCGAGCGGCTGGAGCAGCTGATCCGGCCCACCGGCTTCTTCCGCAACAAGGCCAGGTCGCTGCTCGGGCTCTCCGCGGCGCTGCGCGACCGTTTCGGCGGCGAGGTTCCGGACAACCTGGAGGACATGGTCTCCCTGCCCGGCGTCGGCCGCAAAACGGCCCACGTGGTCCTCGGCAACGCGTTCGGCAGGCCGGGGCTGACCGTGGACACCCACTTCGGCCGGCTGGTGCGCCGCTGGAAGCTCACCGGGCAGACCGACCCGGAGAAGGTCGAGGCCGAGATCGCCGAGATCATCCCCAAGAGCGAGTGGACGATGTTCTCGCACCGGGTGATCTTCCACGGGCGCCGCATCTGCCACTCCCGCAGGCCCGCCTGCGGCGCCTGCCCGATCGCGCACCTGTGCCCCTCGTACGGGGAGGGCGAGACGGACCCGGAGAAGGCGAGGAAGCTGCTGAAGTACGAGATGGGGGGCGCGCCCGGCCAGCGGCTCAAGCCGCCGGCGGACTACCCCGGGCCGCCCGCGCCCCCGCTGGGCGCGGAGCGGGACTGAGGCGTGGGGCGCGCATGAGGGACGCATCGAAGACCCCCGCGGGGCCCGCTGCCCGGCCGGCCACCGTCACCGTCACCGACCGCGGGCTGCCGCGCTGGCTGCGCCCGGTGGCCGACGCCGCCGCGACGATGCGGCCGCAGCAGCTCAGCCGCTTCCTGCCGCCGCAGGAGGGCGGACGGGAATCGGCCGTCCTGGTCCTCTTCGGGGGGCCGGGAGAGCACGGGAGCGCCGGAGGCCCCTCCGGCACCGGGGACGGCGGCCCCGAGCTGCTGCTGATGGAACGCGCCTCCAGTCTGCGCTCGCACGCCGGCCAGCCGTCCTTCCCCGGCGGTGCCCTCGACCCGGAGGACGGCGACCCCGGGGGCGACGGCCCGCTGCGGGCCGCCCTGCGGGAGGCCGAGGAGGAGACGGGCCTCGACCCGTCCGGGGTGCAGCTCTTCGGCCGCCTGCCGCGCGTCTACATCCCGGTGAGCGGATTCGTCGTCACGCCCGTGCTGGGGTGGTGGAGGGAGCCGAGCCCGGTCGCGCCGGTGGACCCGGCCGAGACGGCCCGGGTCTTCACCGTGCCCGTGGCGGACCTCGTCGATCCGGCGAACCGGGCGACCGTGGTGCACCCCAGCGGGTTCCGCGGTCCGTGCTTCCTCGTCGGGAACACGCTGGTCTGGGGCTTCACCGCCGGAATCATCGACCGCGTCCTGCACTTCGCCGGGTGGGAGCGGCCGTGGGACACGGACCGGCGCGTACCCCTGGACTGGAGCGCATGAGACGGTGGGCGACGTGAACGTGCTGGACATACTGCTCCTGCTCGCCGCCGTGTGGTTCGCGGTCATCGGTTACCGCCAGGGCTTCGTGGTGGGCGTGTTGTCGGTGGCCGGGTTCCTCGGCGGTGGGCTCGTCGCGGTCCACCTGCTCCCGGTCGTCTGGAACGAGGTCACCGACGGAACGCCGCCCGGCACGGTCGGCGCGGTCGCGGCGGTGGTCGTGGTGATCGTGTGCGCCTCGGTCGGCCAGGCGTTCACCACCCACCTGGGCAACCGGCTGCGCCGCCACATCACCTGGTCCCCGGCGCGAGCCCTGGACGCCACCGGCGGCGCGCTGGTGAACGTCGTGGCCATGCTGCTGGTCGCCTGGCTGATCGGTTCCGCCCTGGCCGGCACGACCCTGCCCACCCTCGCCCGGGAGGTGCGCGGTTCCACGGTGCTCCAGGGCGTCTCCCGGGCGCTGCCGGAGGACGCCGACACCTGGTTCACGGACTTCACCTCGGTGCTCGCGCGCAACGGGTTCCCGCAGGTCTTCTCGCCGTTCGCCAACGAGCCGATCACCTCCGTCGAACCGCCGGACCCGGCGCTGGCGGGCAGCCCGGCCGTGGACCGCGCCAAGCGGTCCATCGTCAAGGTGGTGGGCACGGCGCCCGATTGCGGCAAGGTGCTGGAGGGCACCGGCTTCGTCTTCGCCGACGGGCGCGTGATGACCAACGCGCACGTGGTCGGCGGGGTCGACGAGCCGACGGTGCAGATCGGCGGCGAGGGCAGGCTGTACGACGCCACGGTCGTCCTCTACGACTGGGAGCGCGACATCGCCGTGCTCGACGTCCCGTCACTCGACGCGCCCGCCCTGGAGTTCGTGGAGGACGACGCGGAGACCGGGGACGACGCGATCGTGGCCGGCTTCCCGGAGAACGGCGCGTTCGACGTCCGCTCCGCGCGCGTACGCGGCCGCATCCAGGCCACCGGCCCGGACATCTACCACCGCGGCACCGTCCGCCGGGACGTCTACTCCCTGCACGCCCTGGTCAGGCAGGGGAACTCCGGGGGGCCGCTGCTCACGCCGGACGGCAGGGTGTACGGCGTCATCTTCGCCAAGTCCCTGGAGGACGAGAACACCGGATACGCGCTCACGGGTGACGAGGTGCGCCAGGACGTCCTGCAGGGGCGCGCCGCCCGGGGGGCGGTGGACAGCCAGACCTGCGCGATGTGACGCCGGTGTGGTGCCCGCATCCCGCATCCCGCATCCCGCGGTCTGTGGACCGCGGTCCGGGTCTGCTCCGGCGGCTCGGTGGGAGCCGGGCCGGACGGCGGTCCGGGCGGATCGCCGGCCGGGGGACCGGTGGTGGGGTGTGCGGCGCGGTGCCGTGCGGCACCGCGCGGTGCCGCGTCGTACGGCGGTGTGTCGCGTGGTGCGGAACGGATCGCGCCGTGGTGCGGAGGTGCGGCCGCGTCAGCCGCGGGTATGCCTCAACCGTGCGCCGACCCAGCGGGCCCGGCGGCGCAGGATGTGGGGAATGCCGAGTTGGGGATCGCGGAGATCATGGGAAACCCGATGCTCCCGCGGGGCGCGCGGGGGCGAGCCCTGCGCGCTGTTCTGTTCCCGGATGTCGCGTGACACGTCACGGTAGTCGTGCGTCCAGCCCATACTCCGGACTCTGCCCCCGGCCCAAGGTCGGTAATCGCCCAATGGTCCGTCAATTGGCCTATGCGGGCGTCACGTGCGCATATCTTCGGTCCGGGCCGGGGGCCGGGGCGGAACCCGCCGCGGTCCGGCGGGGCCCGCCGCAGTGGTTCCTAGCGGTCCGGTTCGGGGTCCTTGAGCCAGTCGACGAGCTCCTTGGTGAAGGCCCCCGGATCCTCCTCGTGCGGGAAGTGGCCGAGCCCGTCGAAGAGGCGCCAGCGGTAGGGCGCCTCCACGTACTCGCCCGAGCCCGCCGCGCTGCGGGTGCGCATCACCGGGTCGAGGGAGCCGTGCAGGTGGAGGGTGGGGACGCGGACCGGGCGCTTCATGCGGCGGTTGAACTGGAACCCGTCCAGGCGCGCCAGCGAACGCACCAGCCAGCGGTACGGCTCGATCGAGCAGTGGGCGGTGGAGGGGATGCACATCGCCCGCCGGTAGACCCCGATCGCCTCGTCGTCCGGCGGCCGCCGGGGCCCGGACCACTCGCGCACCAGGCGGCCGACCAGTTCGCCGTCGTCCGCCGCCAGCCGCCGCTCGGGGATCCAGGGGCGCTGGAACCCCCAGACGTAGGAGCCGGCCGCGGTCTGCCGCAGGTCGCCCAGCATCGCCGCGCGCCAGCGGCGCGGGTGCGGCATCGAGGCGACGGCCAGACGCCGGATCAGCTTGGGCCGCATCACCGCGGCCGTCCACGCCAGGTAGCCGCCCAGGTCGTGGCCGACCAGCGCCGCGTCCGGCTCCCCCAGGGAGCGGATCACGCCGGTGACGTCGAGGGCGAGGTTGGCCGGGTCGTAGCCGCGGGGGGTGCGGTCGCTGCCGCCGACGCCCCGCAGGTCCATCGCGACCGCGCGGAAGCCGGCCTCGGCGAGGGCGGGGAGCTGGTGGCGCCAGGTCCACCAGAACTGCGGGAAGCCGTGCAGGAGCAGCACCAGCGGGCCGTCCCCCATCTCGGCGATGTGGAAGCGCGCGCCGTTGGCGGCGACGTCCCGGTGGGTCCAGGGGCCGTCCATCCGGACGACCGAGGAGGAGGAGCCGGGAGGAGTCGCGCCCGTCGTGCCTGTCATGCCCGTCATGTGGAAGAGCTTGACATGGCTTCCACTGCGGTGGGCTCCGCCCGCCCGACGGGGGCGGTCCTCGGGTGCGGCTTGACGCCGGAGAGCACGGCCGCCGACCGCTTGGCCGAGGAGATCGAGCGGCGCGGCGGCTCGATCTTGGAGAGCTTGGCCTTGGCCAGCAGCAGGAGCACCAGTGCGATCAGCAGGTAGACGGCTCCCACGATGGTGAACGACCAGGCGAGCCCGATCCCCAGGTTGTGGATGCCGTAGGCGGCGGCGAAGCTGAGCACCGGCAGGGAGAAGAGCGCCAGCGCACCCGCCGCGATGGCGGCGCCGCTGCCGATGGCACCGCGTTTGACGTCCTGCCGCAGCTCGGCCTTGGCCAGCGCGATCTCCTCGTGGACCAGTGCGGACAGCTCGGTGGTGGCCGCGGCGACCAACTGGCCGATGCTGCGGCCGTCGTCGGCTGGACTCATCGCTTGCTTCCTCTCGTCGTCGGCTACCGGTGAGTCTGCATCATGCCGGACCGCGGTCCCCGGCGTCGCACGCGACCGCGGCGAGCCGCCCGCGCGCCGGTTCCGCACGGATACGCGGCAGGGGCGTTCCGGCCACCGTCGGTGCGGTGGCCGGAACGCCCCTGCGTACCGCGCGGCCCGCGTACCGTCCGGGCGCGGACGGAGCGGGCCGGCACCGGATCAGTCCTCGCTGGAGGAGGCCCCCGGCAGCTTGGTCTGGATCAGCTCCATCACCGTGGAGTCGGTGAGGGTGGTGACGTCTCCCAGGGCGCGGTTCTCGGCGACGTCGCGCAGCAGGCGCCGCATGATCTTGCCGGAGCGGGTCTTGGGCAGCTCGTCGACCGGCAGGATGCGCTTGGGCTTGGCGATCGGGCCGAGGTGCTTGGCGACGTGGGCGCGCAGCTCGTCGGCCAGGCCCTCCTCCTCGGCGGCGTTGCCGCGCAGGATGACGAAGGCGCAGATGGCCTGCGTGGTCTGCGGGTCGGCGGCGCCCACGACCGCCGCCTCGGCGACCTTGGGGTGCGAGACGAGCGCGGACTCGACCTCGGTGGTGGAGATGTTGTGGCCGGAGACCAGCATCACGTCGTCCACCCGGCCCAGCAGCCAGATGTCGCCGTCGTCGTCCTTCTTGGCGCCGTCGCCCGCGAAGTAGCGGTTCTCGAAGCGCGACCAGTAGGTGTCCAGGTAGCGCTGGTCGTCACCCCAGATCGTCCGCAGCATCGACGGCCACGGCTCGGTCAGGACGAGGTAGCCGCCGGAGCCGTTGGGGACCTCGTTGGCGTCGTCGTCCACGACGGTGGCGGAGATGCCGGGCAGCGGCACCTGGGCCGAACCGGGCTTGGTCTCGGTGACACCCGGCAGCGGGCTGATCATGATGGCGCCGGTCTCGGTCTGCCACCAGGTGTCCACGACCGGGGTGCGGTCGCCGCCGATGGTGTGGCGGTACCAGACCCACGCCTCGGGGTTGATCGGCTCGCCGACCGAGCCCAGCACGCGCAGCGAGGACAGGTCGAACTTCGCCGGGATGTCGTCGCCCCACTTCATGCAGGTGCGGATGGCGGTCGGGGCGGTGTAGAGGATCGTGACCTTGTACTTCTCGACGATCTCCCACCAGCGGCCCCTGTGCGGGGTGTCGGGGGTGCCCTCGTACACGACCTGGGTGACGCCGTTGGCCAGCGGGCCGTAGACGATGTACGAGTGCCCGGTGACCCAGCCGACGTCGGCCGTGCACCAGTAGACGTCCGTCTCCGGCTTGAGGTCGAAGACGGCGTGGTGGGTGTAGGACGCCTGGGTGAGGTAGCCGCCGGAGGTGTGCAGGATGCCCTTGGGCTTACCGGTGGTGCCGGAGGTGTAGAGGATGAACAGCGGGTGCTCGGCCTCGAACGCCTCCGGGGTGTGCTGCTCGGGCTGGCGCTCCACCAGCTCGTGCCACCACACGTCGCGGCCCTCCGTCCAGGCCGTCTCCTCGCCGGTGCGGCGCACGACCAGGACGCTGCGGACGTTCTCGGTGCCGGGCCGGGAGAGGGCCTCGTCCACGGCGGGCTTGAGGGCGCTGGGCTTGCCGCGCCGGTAGCCGCCGTCGGAGGTGATGACGACCCGCGCGTCGGCGTCCTGGATGCGGGTGGCCAGCGCGTCGGCGGAGAAGCCGCCGAAGACCAGCGAGTGCGGGGCGCCGATGCGGGCGCAGGCCAGCATCGCCACGACCGTCTCGGGGATCATCGGCATGTAGATGGCGACCCGGTCGCCGGTTTGCACGCCCAGCTCGACGAGGGCGTTGGCGGCCTTGGAGACCTCCCGCTGGAGCTCGGCGTAGGTGATCGCGCGGGTGTCGCCGGGCTCGCCCTCGAAGTGGATGGCGACCCGGTCGCCGAGGCCGGCCTCGACGTGGCGGTCGACGCAGTTGTAGGCGACGTTGAGCCGGCCGTCCTTGAACCACTTGGCGAAGGGCGGGTTGGACCAGTCCAGCGTCTCGGTCGGCTCGGTCTCCCACGTCAGCCGGCGGGCCTGCTCGGCCCAGAAGCCCAGCCGGTCCGCTTTCGCCTTCTCGTACGCCTCCGCGGTGACGTTGGCGTTCGCCGCCAGTTCGGCGGGAGGCGCGAACCTCCGTTCCTCCTTGAGCAGGTTGGCCAGGCTCTCGTTGCTCACGACATCTCCCTTTCCCAGGGTGTCTGCTGTGTCCCGCGACATAGCAGACCAGCCCGAATGGCCTCTGACAAGACTTGTCTGCCAAGTGGTGTAGACCTTTTGCGCCCAGGGGTAGGCGCACGCCGCCGAGCGGCCGACGAGCGGTCGAAAGGTCGTCCACCCGCGCCTTTCCAGACCGCCGCCGGCCACTCCTGCCGGGGACGCCCGGTCGCTCAGACGGCCATCGCGTCGGGGCTCACGGGGGTGAAGACCGGTCCCCGGCCGCCGTCTGCCTCACCCGGGTGGTCCAGGACGTATGCCTGGGCCTCGCCGACGTGGAAGTACATCCCGTGCAGCTCCAGTGACCCCTCGGCCAGGCGCCGGGCCACGCACGGGTGGGACCGCAGGTGCTCCAGCTGCTGCACCACGTTCGCCAGGCAGAGCGCCTCCAGGGCGTCGGTCCCCTCCGCCTCCCGCTCGCGCCCGGCGATGCGCGGGCCCGGACCGGGCGACGCGGCCAGTCGCTCCAGGCTGGGGCGGCCGTGGAGGAGCCACCGGCTCAGGGAGGTGTCCCGGGAGCCGGCGCCGGCTCCCGCGTCCGGACCGGCGCCGCCCTGTGTGGCACCGGCTCCGGCGTCCTGCAAGGCCTGCATCGCCCCGCAGCCCGAGTGCCCGCAGACGGTGATCGACCCCACGCGCAGCACCTCCACGGCGTACTCGATCGCTGCGGCCACCGAGTCGTCGCTCGCCTCCGCACCGGGCGGGGGCACCAGGTTGCCGACGTTGCGGACGGTGAAGAGGTCGCCCGGTCCGCTGGAAGTGATCATGCTGGTCACCAGGCGGGAGTCGGCGCAGGTGAGGAAGAGCTGGGAGGGGCTCTGCCCCTCCCGGGCCAGCCGGGCCAGCTCCTCGCGGACCAGCGGGGCGGTGGTGCGCTGGAAGTTGCTCAGCCCGCCCAGGAGCTGTCCCCTGGCGGGACTGCTGCCCGGAGCGCCGGAGAGGGGAGGGCCCGCCGGGCGGCCGGAGCGGGGCCGGGTGCACTGGTGGTTGCGCCAGGGCGTCCACGGGGAGCAGCCGTGGACGGCCGGGGGTTCCTGCACGCAGGGCGCGGAGCGGCCGGTGATCTCCACGGTGCCGCCGTGCGCGGTGTGCGCGAGCTCCCAGTCGCGCAGCGTCTCGTACGCGGCATGGTCCGTGAAGGAACCGCCCAGCTCCACCACGGCCCGGCTCCCCTCGGGCACCTGGCCCAGCGCGCGGCTCAGCCGCGGTACCGCCAGGAAGGTAAGCGGGCCGCGCACCCGCACGCGGAGGGCGTCACCGCCCTCGTCCCGCTCGCAGGTGATCCGGGTGCGGGTCAGCCGGTGCAGGGCGACCGCCACCGCGACCGCGATGCCCATCCCCACGCCCTCCAGCACCCCGAAGAGCACCACGCCCGCGGCCGTCGCGGCGTACACCAGCACCTCGCGGTGCCTGGTGATGCTGCGGATGTGGACGATCTTGACCATCTGCACGCCGACCACCATCACCAGGGCGGCCAGGGTCGCCAGCGGGATCAGCTCCAGCAGGCCGATCAGCAGCCCGGAGGCGAGCACCACCCACACCCCGTGGAGGACGGTGGAGTTGCGGCTGACCGCTCCGGCCTGGATGTTGGCCGCCGTGCGCACCGCGACGCCGGTGACGGGCAGCCCTCCCAGGGCGCCGGAGACCATGTTGGCCAGGCCCTGGCCGCGCAGCTCCCTGTCCAGGTCGGGGCGGGGGATCCGCACGCCCGACAGGTGTTCGGGAAGGGTGCGGGCGACGGCCAGCTTGTCGGAGGCCACGGCGGACAGCAGTGATTCCACGCTGGCCACCAGGGTGACGGTGAGGACGGCGGCGAGCAGTCCCAGCACCGGCCCCTCGGGCAGCGAGGGCAGGGCGTGGCTGTGCCAGGAGGGCAGGTCGACGCGGGGCAGCCGCAGCCCGGCGAGTGCCGCCACCGCGGTGGACAGGGCCACCGCGGCCAGCGCGGCGGGGAACACCCGGCGGGTCAGCTCGCCGGCCCGGCCGCGCAGCCGGGGCCACAGCAGGACGACCGCCACCGTGACGGCGCCGACCGCCAGCGAGGCCGGACGGGGGTCGGTCAGCTGGCCGGGCAGGGCCAGGACGTTGGACACGGCGGAGCTCTCGGGGCTGCCGCCGAGGACGATGTGCAGCTGGGCGAGGGCGATCGTCACGCCGATGCCGCCGACCATGCCGTGCACGATCGCGGGGCTGACCACCAGCGCGGAACGCGCCGCGCGCAGCGTGGAGAGGCCGATCTGGGCGAGTCCGGCCAGGACGGTGATGGCGCAGGTGGTGCGCCATCCGTAGCGCTGGATCAGCTCGGCGACGACCACCGTCAGACCGGCGGCCGGACCGGTGACCTGGAGGGGCGCGCCGCCGAACCGCCCGGCGACGATGCCGCCGACCGCGGCGGCCACCAGTCCGGCCTGGAGGGGCGCCCCGGTGGCGAGCGCGATGCCCAGGGAGAGCGGCAGGGCGATGAGGAAGACGCAGACGGAGGCCGCCAGGTCGGCCGAGGCCATCGCCCCGGCGGGGCCGCCGTTGGACTTCGGGGGGCCGGACGGGGAGTCCCCCCGCCGGAGGCGCAGGGAGCGGCGCAGACGGCCGCCCGTCCGGAGGAAGCGGGAGGTACGGGTCGAGGGGGCGGACCGGCTGTCGTTGCCGGCGGGGTCGGCGTCAGGTGAACGGGCAGGGGCGCAGGCGGACATCTTCCGTCTCCGTCGCAGAGTTCCATCACGGTCCGTACTCACTCGGCTACGCCAAGTTTTGGTAAACGAATCGTAATGTCGCTTAAAGGATCAAGGAAGGGTTGCAGGGCAATTGGGCCCACTGTTCACACCTGGGGGTGAATAAGGCACGGGAACCGCCCGCTTCGCTTGCACCTCTCACCGTGCGTGTGAGGTTGGTCGCAGGCCGAACATGTCGGCCAAAAGTGAACGAACTGGGCGAGGTGGAGAACATGGACGCTGCAGGGAGGCTGACCAGAGGAGTCGCGGGAGCGGTCGCACTGGTCGCGGTGGCCGTCGGGTGCTCGGGCTCCCCGGACGGTGCGCGGACCGGCGCCGAGCAGGCGAACAAGGACGCCAGGCAGGGCAAGCAGGCCGGCAGGGTCCAGCTCATAGGCGACGGCTCGACCGCCTACATAGGCGCCCAGCCGAACCAGCCGGAGTTCCGGCGCCTCGAACCCGGGCAGAAGCCCCCGCAGTTCGTCGTCTTCTCCTGGGACGGCGCGGGCGAGGACAGCAAGAGGCTCTTCTCCCACTTCCGCGGGGTGAGCCAGAAGTACGACGCCTTCATGACGTTCTTCCTCAGCGGCGTCTACGTCCTCCCGGAGGACGAGGCGCACCGCTACGAACCGCCGGGCCGCCGTCGCGGCGCCTCCGACATCGGTTACCTCAAGGACGAGAACATACGCGCGACGCTGGAGCAGCTCCGCGGTGCCTGGCTGGAAGGACACGAGATAGGCACCCACTTCAACGGCCACTTCTGCGGCCCGGGCGGCGTCGGCAGCTGGACGCCCGAACAGTGGAAGAGCGAGATCCGGCAGGCCAAGTGGTTCGTGAAGAACTGGAAGACCACGACCGGCTGGAAGGGCGAGGAACCCCTGCCCTTCGACTACGACCGCGAACTGGTCGGGGGCCGGACCCCCTGCCTGGAGGGCCGCGAGAACCTCCTCGTCGCCGCCAGGGAGATGGGATTCCGCTACGACTCCTCGGGCAACGGAACCCAGGTCTGGCCCGACAAGGAGGGCGGTCTGTGGAACCTGCCGCTCCAGCAGGTCCCGATGCCCGGGCGTTCCTTCGAGACGCTCTCGATGGACTACAACTTCCTGGCCAACCAGTCCGGCACGGTCAACGGCGACCCGTCACAGCGCGAGGCGTGGGGGCGGCAGATGCGCGACGGCCTGCTGGCGGGCTTCGACCGGGCCTACCACGGCAACCGGGCACCCATGATCATCGGCAACCACTTCGAGGACTGGAACGGCGGCGTCTACATGAAGGCCGTCGAGGACGTCGTCAAGAAGGTCTGCCCCGTGAAGGACGTGCACTGCGTCTCCTTCCGGCAGCTCGTCGACTGGCTCGACGCCCAGGACCCGGAGGTTCTGGAGAAGCTGCGCACCCTCGGGGTCGGCGAGGCCCCGAAGGGCGGCTGGGAGAAGTTCCCGGCCACGGGCGGGAAGGGAGCGGCATCGGCCGCGTGACGGCGGTGGCGGCCCGGGGGGCCGCCGGGCCGGAGGCCTCCCGGGCCGGGCGGTGCGTGGGCCCGGCCCGGGAGGGGGCCGCCGCGGGGCGGGGAGCCGCCGTCAGGAGGACGACGGCGCCGGTGCGGTGTCCTCGCGGAGCACGAAGGCGGGGTCGACCTGGGCGGCGAGATCGGCACCCGTCCTCGCGTTGCCCCAGCTCTCGGCGTTCTTCAGGTGGAAGTGCACCATCTGCCGCGTGTAGCGCTCCCAGTCGCGCAGCTCGTACGAGGCGTCCACCGCCTCCCGCATCGCGCACAGCGCCTTGCGGTTGGCGTCCTCCAGCTCGTCGAAGGGGCGGGGGCGCCCCTTCTCCAGGGCCCGCACCCAGTCGGAGTGCCCGACGGTCACCAGCAGGTCGTCACCGGCCTCGGCCTGGAGGAAGTCCAGGTCGTCCGGGCCCTGCACCTTGTTGCCCACCACGCGCAGCTGGACGCCGTAGTCCCGGGCGTACTCCTTGTACTGCCGGTAGACGGCCACGCCCTTGCGGGTCGGCTCGGCCACCAGGAACGTCATGTCGAAGCGGGTGAACATCCCCGAGGCGAAGGAGTCCGAACCCGCCGTCATGTCGACGACCACGAACTCGTCCCGCCCGTCCACCAGGTGGTTCAGGCACAGCTCCACGGCACCGACCTTGGAGTGGTAGCAGGCCACGCCCAGGTCGGCCTCGGTGAAGGGGCCGGTGGCCAGCAACCGCACCTCCGAGCCCTCGGGGAGGCCGCCGGGCCGGACGCGGCGGGCGCAGGCGTCGTAGACCGGGTTGTCCTCGGTGATCCGCAGCAGCCGGGAGCCCTCCCCGGGCGGCGTCGTCTTGATCATCGTCTCGGCGGAGGCGATCCGCGGGTTGGCGCCGCGCAGGTAGTCCTTGATCAGGGGGAGGTGGGCGCCCATCGCGGGCAGGGCGGCCGCCTCCGCCTCGTCCAGACCCAGCGCGACGCCCAAGTGCTGGTTGATGTCGGCGTCCACGGCCAGGACGGGCGCGTGCTGGGCGGCGAGGTGACGGACGAACAGCGACGACAGCGTCGTCTTGCCGCTGCCGCCCTTTCCTACGAAAGCGATTTTCATGGTCGGAAGCGTAGCGGCGGCCCGGAGGCGCGCAGCGGGAGCGCGTGAAGAAGACCACTCGAACGTGGGGCCCGGGCGCCCGGCGGCGGTGCGTAGGGTCTAGGCATGCCTACGACTGCTGATCCCCTCGCCGCGCTGGGCGCGCTGCCCGGCGTCGCCGACTCCGTCGAATCGGTGCGCGGGGCCGTCGACCGGGTGTACGGGCACCGGGTCATGCGGCGCCGCAGCAGCGAGGTCACCGCCGAGGCCGTGCTGCGCGGGGCCAGGGCCTCGGCCGCCCTCGGCGGAGCCGACTGGCCGCTGGAGGAGGTGCGCAGGCGCAGCGACTTCGGGGCGGACGCCGAGGCGCGCACGGTCGGCGCCGCCCTGAGGGCGACGGCGGAGGCCGGCCACCTGCTGGACGTGTGGCGGCAGTCGCCGCTGCGGGTCCTGGCGAGGCTGCACCTGGTGGCGGCCGGCGGCGACCCGGCGGGGACCGGCCGGGAACCGTCCGCCTCGGCCGGGGACCGGGTGGGGCGGCCGCGCCTGGCGGGCGAGCCCGTGACGGAACCGCTGGCGGACGGACTGCCGCTGCCCGACGCCGCGGAGGTGTCGGCCCGGCTGGACGGTCTGGCGCAGGTCGTCGTGGCGGACACCTCCGCGCCCGCCCTGGTGACGGCGGCGGTGGTGCACGGCGAACTGATGGCGCTGCGGCCCTTCGGCACGCACAACGGGGTGGTCGCCCGGGCGGCCGGACGGATCGTCCTGATCGCCGGCGGCCTGGACCCGAAGTCCGTCTGCCCGGCGGAGGTCGGTCACGCCGAGCAGGGCGCCGACGCCTACCTCGAGGCGCTCCGGGGATACCTCTCCGGCACCCCGGAGGGGATGGCGGCGTGGATCGCCCACTGCGGCCGCGCGGTGGAGCTGGGGGCGCGTGAGAGCACGGCGGTCTGCGAGGCGCTGCAGCGCGGGGCGGCCTGAGCCGGGCGGGCCCGGTCGGGGGCGGCCCGGCACCGCCGTGCGCGGAAATGCGGCGGCACCGGCGTGGCGCCGGTGCCGTCGGCACATCCACCGGGTTACCAGGCGTGCATCCAGTGCGCCGTCATCAGGGGGGACATCGCCCGACCCTGGTGCGGCCGGCCCGGTCGCGGGTCTGCTGCGCGTGGGTTCCCGGTCTCCGTGCGGGGTCCGTGGGGCCTTCGCCTGTACCGGACTTCCCTTCCGGAAGCGGTCGGTTCAGGTCTCGCGGGCCTCTGATTCCTTTGTACTCCGCCCGACGGCGAAGCGGAACCTCTCCCCGCGATCCTTTGCTTTCCCTCTCAACTCCCCACTTTCCGGGCGTGCCGGACCTCCGGCGCGCCCGGCGGCGTCCGGAGCGGGGAGTCCGCGCGGTGGGCCGCGTCACGCACCCACCGCGCCGAGGCGGGTCCGGCGCCGGCTGGCGTACCAGACCAGCCCCGCCGTGGCCGCCGCCGCGCCGACGGCCACGGCCGCGGCGGCCACGGCGGGGCGCCCGGGCATGGAGAACGCGGGCAGCCGCTGCTTGAGGCGGACGGGGCGCTGGAAGGCGAGGACCGGCCAGCCCCGCGCCAGCGCCTCCCGGCGCAGCGCCCGGTCGGGGTTGACGGCGTGCGGGTGCCCGACCGCCTCCAGCATGGGGATGTCGGTGACGGAGTCGCTGTAGGCGTAGCAGCGCGAGAGGTCGTACCCCTCGGACGCGGCCAGTTCGCGCACCGCCTCGGCCTTCGTCGGACCGTAGGCGTAGTACTCCACCTCGCCGGTGAAGCGGCCGTCCTCGACGACCATGCGGGTCGCCACGACCCGGTCGGCGCCGATCAGCTCGCCGATCGGTTCGACCACCTCCGCGCCGGAGGTGCTCACGATCACGACGTCCCGGCCGGCGAGGTGGTGCTCCTCGATGAGGGAGGCGGCCTCGTCGTAGATGATCGGGTCGATGAGGTCGTGGATCGTCTCGGCGACGATCTCCCTGACCTGCTGGACGTTCCAGCCCCGGCACAGGGAGGACAGATAGGCGCGCATGCGCTCCATCTGGTCGTGGTCGGCGCCGCCCGCCAGGAAAACGAACTGCGTGTAGGCGGTGCGCAGCGCGGCGCGCCGGTTGATGAGCCCGCCCTGATAGAAGGACTTGCCGAAGGTGAGCGTGCTCGACTTCGCGATGACCGTCTTGTCCAGGTCGAAGAAGGCAGCGGTACGCGGCAGCGAGGGGTTTTCCACGGGGTGAGCATAGGCGCCCGCCATTCGGCGTAAGGTACGGCGCGTGGGTTTGCCTGAGAAGGCTCTCGGGTACACCATGGAAGTCACGGATCGTTCGCGACCGTGCTACCCCGGTCCGGCTCCTCCCCCCCCCCGAGTCGGCCGTGGAGACGACCCCCGCTCTCCCCCCCGGCGGGGGTCGTCGCATGTCCGGGGCCCTTTTCGGGGACCGGCCCCTTTCCGCCGCCCTTTTCCGTCTGCTGCGGCGGCGCGTCCCGCCCTTCCATGATCCGTCACGCTGCGTGGTCGTCAGGCTGCGTGTAGGCAGTCACCTGTTCGGGTGAGCAAGTTATTCACAACTGCCGAGTTGTCCACGTATTTGGGCCAAGATCATCGAGTTTTTCCGTTCCCCGGCACCGTGATTGAGCACGGCGTTCGCGGCGGTTCCGCGAACTGGAGAGCCGGAATCCGGAAGGGGTACGGGACGTGACCGGAAGCATCCTGGTCGTCACCGAGGACGAGAAACTGCTGGACGACCTGTTGCGCCTGTGCGCGGCGGCCGGCGCGGAGGCGGAGGTGGCGCACGGGGCGCCGCCGGATCCGGGGGCCTGGGAGAGCGCCCCGCTGGTGCTGGTGGGGGACGACCGGGCCGGCCCGATGTCCCGGGCGGCCCGGGTTCCCGCTCGCAGGGCGGGGGTGCTGCTCGTCGGCCGGGAGCAGGACGACCCCGACGTCTGGCGGCGCGGGCTGGGGATCGGGGCGGAGCACGTGGTGTTCCTGCCGGACGGCGAGCCCTGGCTGACCGGACGGATCGCCGATGCGGCCGAGGGCGCCGGGCGGCAGGCGCTGACCGTCGGCGTGCTGGGCGGCCGGGGCGGGGCGGGAGCCTCCACCCTGGCCTGCGCGCTGGCCGTCACGGCGGCGCGGGCGGGGCACCGCACGGTGCTCGTCGACGGCGATCCGCTCGGCGGAGGGCTGGACATCCTGCTCGGCGGCGAGCGGGCAGAGGGGCTGCGCTGGCCGGCGTTCGCCGACTCGCGCGGCCGGGTCGGGGGCGCGGCGCTGGAGGAATCCCTGCCGAGCCTGCACGGCCTGCGGGTGCTCAGCTGGGACAGGGGGGAGTGCGCGGCCGTACCGCCCGAGGCGGTGCGAGCCGTCCTGGGGGCCGCCCGGCGGCGCGGCGGAGTGGTCGTGGTGGACCTCCCGCGGCGGCTGGACGACGCGGCCGCCGAGGCACTGGTCCAACTGGACCTCGGCCTGCTGGTCGTCCCCGCCGAGCTGCGGGCGGTCGCGGCCGCGCAGCGGATGGCCTCCAGGGTGGGCCTGGTGCTGCGCGACCTGCGGGCCGTGGTGCGCGGCCGCACCGGCGCGGGCCTGGACGGCGGGGAGATCGCCCGGCTGCTCGGCCTGCGGCTCGCCGGTGAGCTCCCCGTCGAACACGGGCTCCTCGCGGCGGTGGAGGACGGGCGGCCGCCCGGCGCGGATCCGCGCGGCCCGCTGGCCCGCTTCTGCACGGAGTTCTGGGCGCGTGCCCTGCCCGAGGGCGGCGGAACGACCTCCTCCGGCGGCCGGGGGAGCGTGACCGCATGAGGGCGCGCACGGAAGCCGGGGAGGCTGTGGGGCTGCCGCCGGGCGGGGGAGCGCCGGATGCGGTCGTCCCGCGGCCGGGCGCGCCGCGGGCGCTGGTGGACGCGGTACGGCTGCGGCTGGCGGAGACGGGGTCCGAACCCACGCCGGCCCGGGTCGCGGCGGCGCTGCGGGCCCAGGGGCGTCTGCTGGGGGACAGCGCGGTACTGGGTGTCGTGGAGGCGCTGAGGTCGGAGATGGTCGGAGCCGGCCCCCTCGAACCGTTGCTGGCCGAACCGGACGTGACGGATGTGCTGGTGACCGGGCCGGACGCCGTCTGGGTGGACCGGGGCGCCGGGGTGGAGCGCACGGGGGTCCGCTTCCCCGACGCGGCCGCGGTCCGCAGACTGGCCCAGCGGCTGGCCACCTCGGCGGGACGGCGGCTGGACGACGCGCACCCCTGGGTGGACGCCCGGCTGCCGGACGGCACCCGGCTGCACGCGGTGCTGCCGCCGGTGGCGGTCGGCTGCACCTGCCTGTCCCTGCGGGTGGTGCGGCCGCGCGCCTTCGCCCTGCCGGAGCTGGTGGCGGCCGGCACGGTGCCGCCCGGTGGCGACCGGCTGCTGCGGGCCGTCCTGGGGGCCCGGTTGTCTTTCCTGGTCAGCGGCGGGACGGGCACGGGGAAGACCACCCTCCTGTCGACGCTGCTGGGACTGGTGGGGCCGGGTGAGCGGATCGTCCTGGCGGAGGACTCCGCCGAGCTGCGTCCGGAGCATCCGCACGTGGTACGGCTGGAGACACGCCCCGCCAACCAGGAGGGGACCGGCCGGGTGTCCCTGCGGGACCTGGTGCGGCAGGCCCTCCGGATGCGCCCGGACCGGCTCGTGGTCGGTGAGGTGCGCGGGCCGGAGGTGACGGACCTCCTGGCCGCGCTGAACACCGGCCATGAGGGCGGGTGCGGGACGGTGCACGCCAACGCCGCCGCCGACGTGCCCGCCCGTCTGGAGGCGCTGGGCGGTACGGCGGGCCTCGACCGGGCCGCGCTGCACAGTCAGCTCGCGGCGGCGCTGTCGGTGGTGCTCCACCTGGCCCGGGACCGCCGGGGCCGCCGACGGGTCGCCGAGGTCCACGTACTGGAGCAGGACGGGCACGGTCTGGTGGCGACGGTGCCCGCCGCGGTCTGGGGACCGCACGGCTTCGTCCGGGAACGGGGCTGGCCTCGGCTGGAGAGGTTGTGCGCGCGGGGTGGTGGTGCGCTGTGACGGCGGTCGGGTGCGGGCTCGGGTTCCACCTGGCGCTCCGGATCGGGAGCGGGCTCGGGATGCGGCCGGAGGTGCTCTACGCGGGATCGGTGTGCGCGGTGATGGCGTGTGCGGGTCTGGCGGGCCGGTTGCCGGGGCGCCCCGGAGAGGGCGTGCGACGGGCGCGGTTGCTGTGCGCGGACGGCGCCGAACCGCTGCCCGGCGGCGGTCGGCCCGGGAATCCGGTGGCGGAGGCCGTGGCGCGGCTGCGGCGCGGGCCCGGGGCCCGGGTGGGGCGCGAGGGCTGGTGTCTGGCGGGCGGGGCGTTGCTGGCCCTGCTGGGGGAGTCGGTGCTGCCGCTGCTGTTCGGCGCGGCGGCGGTACCCCTGCTGGGGCGCACGCTGCGGGGGCGGGAGCGGCGGCGGGCGGTGGAGTCGAGGGAGGCGGCCGTCATCGGTCTGTGCTCGGCCGTTGCCGGCGAGCTGCGGGCGGGCCGGACTCCCGAGGGTGCCCTGTCGGCGGCGGGCGTGTCCGGTTTCGGAGAGGGGGGAGCGGCGGTGCTGGCGGCGGCCCGCTTCGGTGGGGACGTGCCGGAGGCGTTGCGGCGGCTGGCCCGGCAGGAAGGGGCGGAGGGACTGCGCGGCGTCGCGGCGTGCTGGCAGGTCGCCGTGGACGGCGGGGCGGGGCTCGCGGCGGGACTGGACCGGGTCGCCGGTGCGCTGCGGGCGGAACGGGACCAGCGGGAGGAGCTGCGCGCACAGCTGGCGGGGCCGCGTTCCACGGCGCTGGTCCTGGCGCTGCTGCCGGTCTTCGGGCTGCTGCTGGGCGGTGCCATGGGAGCGCGGCCGCTGCAGGTGCTGCTGCACAGTCCCGCCGGCTGGGGCTGTCTGGCGGCCGCCGCGCTGCTGGAGTGGGCCGGGCTCGCGTGGGTGGCCCGGATCGTCGGGGCGGCGGAGGGCGGTGGGCGGGGGTGAGCCCCGGATCCGTCCACAGGCTGTGGACAGTGGGTGCGCCTCCCGTGGATCCGGCGTCCTGGCCCTGGCCGTTCCGGCCGGTCGTGTCGTCCGCCCTGTTCCTGGCGCTGACGGCCGTGTGCCTGGTGGGTGGGGCGGCGACGGTGGACCGGGCGCGCCGCCGCCGGAGGCTGGCGGGGCTGGTCGGCTCCCGTGTCCGTGCCCGGTGGCCGCTTCGGAGGCCCCGGTCGGGCCGGGGGTGGTCGCCGCAGGACGCGGTGGCGGTCCTCGGCGGCGCCGGCCTGGGGTTCGCCCTGGCCGGCGGCCCGGTCGGCTGCCTGCTCGGACCGGTCGCGGTGTACGGCCTCCGAGCGCTGCGGAGGCGGTGCGGCGGGGGGCCGGGTGCAGGGAGACAGCATATGAACAAAAAGGGAGAAATCGGTGATTCTCTGTCCATGGCGGAAGCGGCCGCACAGCTACCGGTCGTCGCCGAACTGCTGGCGGCCTGCCTCGCTGCAGGTTCGGGACCGCGCGAGGCGGCCGGCGCGGTGGGCGGCTCCATGGGGGGACCGCTCGGCGAACGGCTGGTACGGGCTTCGGCCGAACTGCGGCTCGGGGGCGAGCCGGCGGCCGTCTGGGGGCGGCTGGAGGAACTGCCCGAGGCGGCGGAGCTGGCCCGCTGTCTGGAGAGGGCCGGGACGACCGGAGTGCCCGCGGTGGAGCCGATGGGCCGACTGGCGGCCGAGTGCCGGGCCCGTCGGGCTCGGGCGGCCGCGGAGCGGACCCGGCGGGCCGCGGTCCGGGTCACGGCGCCGCTGGGGCTGTGCTTCCTGCCCGCCTTCCTGCTGGCGGGGGTGGCGCCCGTGGTCATCGGACTGGCGCGGTCGCTGCCGTGAACGGTGCCGGGGCCGGCGGGGACGCGGGAGCGGGGCGCGGTGGGGGTGAGGCGCGGGAAGCACGCGGAGCGACCCGGACGCGGGGACGGCGGAACGACGGAGGACGAGGAGAGGGACCATGTGGGACAGGACACGGACGCGGGTGCGGGCATGGGCGCGGGCGAGGACGCGCGGCATCGCGCTGCGGATGCGGGGCGGCGACGCACAGGCCGGGATGAGCACCGCGGAGTACGCGGTGGGCACGATCGCCGCCGCGGGGTTCGCGGCGGTGCTCTACAAGATCGTCACCAGCGGTCCGGTCGCCGAGGCGATGAGCGGGCTGATCGAGAGGGCGCTCGATGCGGGTTTCTGACGGCTCCCCGCCTTCCGCCTCCGGCACCGGAGCGGGTGGGAGAGGCGCGCGGGACAGGGGGTACGTGACCGCGGAGACCGCTGTGGTGGTGCCCTCCCTGGTGGCGCTGCTCGGGCTGCTGCTGTGGGGTGTGGCGGCGTCGGTCGCACAGATCCGCTGTGTGGACGCGGCGGGCGCGGGGGCACGTGCCGCGGCCCGGGACGAGCCGCCGGAGAGGATCCGGCAGGCGGTGCGGACGGTCGCACCGCGCGGGGCCGGGGTGGAGATGGCGCGCGAGGGCGATCTGGTGCGGGTACGGGTGACGGCGCGCGCAGCCGGCCCCGGACCGCTGGGCGTGGATCTGGCCGCGGAGGCGGTGGCCTATGCGGAACCGGAGTGACGCCGCGGCGCCCCGGTGGCGGGAGCGCGGACGGTCGCACGGGCCGGCGCATCGCCGCCACCGCGTCCGGACGGCCGCGCGGGAGCGTGGATCGGCCACGGTGTGGGCGGCCCTGTGCGGGATCGCCCTGTGCGCGGCGGCGGCGGGTGTCCTGGGCCTGGGGCAGGCGGTCGCCGTCCGCCACCGGGCCGGGGCGGCGGCGGACGCGGCGGCCCTGGCGGCCGCCGACCGCGCCCTGTGGGGCCCGGAGGACGCGTGTGCCACCGCCCGTCGGGTGGCCGGCGCGCAGCGGGCCCGGGTGGCGCGCTGCAGTGTGCGGGGCGCGGTCGCCGACGTCACGGTGCGGGTGGCGGCGGGCCCGTACGGGGCCCGGGCCCGGGCCCGGGCGGGGCCTGCCCCAGCAGCTCCGTGAGGAGCCGGACGGCGCCGCGCTTGTGCAGCGGATCGTTGCCGTTGCCGCACTTGGGCGACTGGATGCACGAGGGGCAGCCGTTGTCGCACTCGCAGGCGTCGATGGCCCGGCGGGTCGCGGTGAGCCACTCGCGGGCGGTACGGAAGGCGCGTTCGGCGAAGCCGGCCCCGCCGGGATGCCCGTCGTAGACGAAGACGGTCGGCAGGAGGGTGTCGGGGTGCAGGGGGACGGAGACCCCGCCGATGTCCCATCGGTCGCAGGTCGCGAACAGCGGCAGCATGCCGATGGAGGCGTGCTCGGCGGCGTGCAGGGCCCCCGGCAGCACGTCCGGCCCGATCCGGGCGGCGTCGAGCTGGTCCTCGGTGACCGTCCACCACACCGCGCGGGTGCGCAGGGTGCGCGGCGGCAGGTCGAGCCGGGACTCGCCGAGCACCTCCCCCGTGACGAGCTTGCGGCGCAGATAGGAGACGACCTGATTGGTGACCTCGACGGAGCCGAAGCACAGCCGGGCCTCGCCCCAGGGGATCTCGGTGTCGGTCTCCAGCACGGAGACGGCGGTGGTGTCCCGGGCCATGGTGGTCCAGGGCGGGGAGGCCTCCTCCACCAGGGCCACCGAGTCCTCCAGGTCCAGGTGCCGCACGACGTAGGTGCGGCCCTGGTGGAGGTGGACGGCACCCTCGTGGACAGCGGTGTGGGCGGCCCCGGCGTCCACCGTGCCCAGCAGCCGCCCGGTGCCCTCCTCCACCACCTGGACGGGCCGGCCGCCCCGGCCCCGGATGTCGGTGAGGTCGGCGGCCCGCTCGCGGCGGGTCCAGTACCAGCCCGTGCCCCGCCGGCGCAGCAGTCCGCGCCGCTCCAGCTGCGGTATCAGTTCGGGCACGGCCGGCCCGAACAGTTCGAGGTCCGCCTCCGTCAGCGGGGCCTCCGCGGCGGCGGCGCACAGGTGGGGGGCGAGGACGTAGGGGTTGTCCGGATCCAGGACGGTGGACTCCACGGGGCGCCGGAAGACCGCGTCGGGATGGTGGACGAGGTAGGTGTCCAGCGGGTCGTCGCGGGCCACCAGGACGGCCAGCGCGCCCTGGCCCGCCCGCCCGGCCCGCCCGGCCTGCTGCCACAGCGAGGCCCGGGTGCCGGGGTAGCCGGACAGCAGCACGGCGTCGAGACCGGAGACGTCGATGCCGAGTTCCAGGGCGGTGGTGGCGGCCAGTCCCAGCAGCCGCCCGGAGTGCAGGTCCCGTTCCAGGGCCCGGCGCTCCTCGGGCAGGTAGCCGCCGCGGTAGGCCGCGACCCGTCCGGCCAGTTCGCGGTCCACCTCGGCCAGCCGTTCCCGGGCGATCACCGAGACCAGCTCGGCCCCGCGCCGGGAGCGGACGAAGGCGACGGTCCGCACTCCGCGCACGGCCAGGTCGGTGAGCAGGTCGGCGGTCTCGGCGGTGGCCGTCCGCCGCACGGGGGCGCCGCGCTCGCCGCGCATCTCCGTCAGCGGCGGCTCCCACAGGGCGAAGACCACCTCGCCGCGCGGGGAGGCGTCGTCGGTGATCTCGGTGACGGGCACCCCGGTGAGGCGGGTCGCGGCCTCGCCCGGTTCCGCGGCGGTGGCCGAGGCCAGCAGGAAGACGGGGTCGGAGCCGTAGCGGGCGCACACCCGCCGCAGCCGGCGCAGTACCTGGGCGACGTGCGAGCCGAACACCCCGCGGTAGGTGTGGCACTCGTCGACCACCACGTAGCGCAGCGCACGCAGGAAGGAGGACCAGCGGGCGTGGGAGGGGAGCAGCCCGCGGTGCAGCATGTCGGGGTTGGTGAGCAGGTGGTTGGCGTACCGCCGCGCCCACTCGCGCTCCTCGGCCGGGGTGTCCCCGTCGAAGACCGCCGGACGCACCGCGTTCCCCAGCGGCGCGGCCAGCTCGCCCACCGCCCGCCGCTGGTCGGCGGCGAGCGCCTTGGTCGGGGCCAGGTACAGGGTGGTGGCGCCACGGCCGTTCGGGGCCTGCGAGCCGTCCAGCAGGGCGGAGAGCACCGGCGCCAGATACGCCAGGGACTTGCCCGAGGCCGTTCCGGTGGCGACGACCACCGACTCGCCCCGCAGGGCACGGTCGGCGGTGCGCGCCTGGTGCTCCCAGGGCCGGTCGACGCCCGCCGCCCGTATCGCGTCGATCACTTCCGGCCGAATCCGGTCCGGCCAGTCGGCATGACGGCCGCCCCGCGGGGGCAAGTGCTCCACATGGGTGATGCGTGCAGCCCTGTCCGCCCCTGCGGCAAGGCTTTCGAGGACCGTACGGGGAGACGGGGCCGGGGGGTGCGCGCCTGCCGACGCCGCGTGCTGATTGGTGGCCATCGGAATCGAGTGTGTCACCAGCGCGACGGACAATGCCCGCAAGGCGTCGTGCAGCTCCCCGGGTAAGTGATTGAATGCTGCTGCGGCTGCCGATCCGTCCTCTACCTTCGGCGGGGAGAAGATCCCCACCGCCGGTGGGGAGAACCCAATCCCTGCCCTCGGGGGAGACCCAGGGGGGCGGACCGCTCGATAGCAAGGTGCTGGAGGATCCGTGGACCTGTCCCTGTCGACCCGTACCGTCGGCGATCGCACGATCGTCTCGGTGGGTGGCGAGATCGATGTGTACACCGCGCCCAAGTTGCGTGAGCAACTGGTCGAGCTGGTGAACGACGGCAGCTACCACCTGGTCGTGGACATGGAGGGCGTCGACTTCCTCGACTCCACCGGCCTGGGTGTGCTCGTCGGCGGGCTCAAGCGGGTGCGTGCCCACGAGGGCTCGCTGCGCCTGGTCTGCAACCAGGAGCGCATTCTCAAGATCTTCCGCATCACCGGCCTGACCAAGGTGTTCCCCATCCACACCTCGGTCGACGAGGCCGTGGCGGCCACCGACTGAGAGTCCGTCCGGCCGCCCTCACCGGGCGGCCGCGGGGGTGCCGGGCCCACGGGAGTGCCGGCCCGGTACCCCTGGACGGCTCACGGCGCGGGCACCGCGCCACCGGGTGACCGCACGCACTACCGAGGGGGATCACATGGCCACCGTCGAACTGCGTTTCAGCGCGCTGCCGGAGCATGTGAGGACGGCCCGGCTGGTGGCGGCCGCCGTCGCGCGGCGCGCCGGCGTCGACGAGGCCGTACTCGACGAGGTACGCCTCGCGGTCGGTGAAGCGTGCAGCAGAGCCGTCGGACTCCACAACAGCCACGGTCTCGACACGCCCGTCCGGGTGGCGCTGACCGAGGACGAGAAGGCCTTCCGCATCGAGGTCGGCGACGACGCCCCGCACGTGGCGCACGGCTCCGCCCACGGCTCCCCGGCGGACGGGGCGGAACCCGGCGAGGAGGAGGACGACATGGGGCTCGCGGTGATCAGCGGTCTGGTGGACGACCTCGAGGTGACGTCGGACGGACACGGCGGCCTCATCAGAATGAGCTGGCCGACCGCCCCCGACTCCCCCGCATAGGCGCCCGGCACCCGCCTGCGCCGTCCGGTCCCGTACGGGCCCCTGCGTGTGTCAGGCCCGTGTGCGCCGCGGTCCCGGCGCCCCGCAGCCGACGCTTTCCCGCCTACCGGCCCCTGCCCGCCCCCCACCGCGGACGGGGGCCGGCACGCGTTCCGGTGCCCGCCTCGCCTGCCGGCCCCGTCCGTACCGCCGCCCCGCCCGCAGCCTTGAAACCTTCGGCGCCCCCGGCCGGAAGCGATCCGCTCCGGACTCGGCCGGCCGGCCTCCGACGGCCCCGTCCGTACCGCCGCCCCGCGCCCGCCGCTCCCGCCGCCCCGCGGCCGCTCCGGCGCCCTCCCGGCCCGCGGCGGATGAATTCCCTGGACCGTTCGGGGGAATCGTCGCCGGCCGCCGCTACTCGATCTCCCCGGGCGCGGAGCAATACCTACCACCGCATCCTGTCGCGGTCCGAGGCACCTCCCGGCGGACCGCCGCACCCGGGCACGGGACGCCTGAGCGTGCCTGCGCGCGCCCGTGTGCCGAACGTCAAGGAGGACGAATGGCGGGGCACCCCGTCCGGATCCCCTCAGCCGACCGGCTCCAACTGGCCGACGCCGCCCTGACCGGCGGCGACCGCGGCCTGCTCCTGGTCGTCGTGCTCGTTGCGGTGGCGGCCCTGGTGGTCGCCGTGGTGCTGGTGCGGCAGGTGCTCGCGGCCGACGAGGGAACCGACTCCATGAGGAGCATCGCGGCCGCCGTGCAGGAGGGCGCGAACGCCTACCTCGCACGGCAGCTGCGCACGCTCGCCGTGTTCGCCGCCCTGGTCTTCTTCCTGCTGATGCTGCTGCCGGCGGACGGCGTGGGGCAGAGGGTCGGCCGGTCCGTCTTCTTCCTGCTGGGGGCCGGCTTCTCGGCGGCCACCGGCTACATCGGCATGTGGCTGGCGGTGCGCAGCAACGTACGGGTCGCGGCCGCCGCGCGGGAGGCGACCCCGGCGGAGGGGGAGCCCGCCAGGGACCCGGCCGACGTCTCCCACCGGGCGATGAGGATCGCCTTCCGGACGGGCGGCGTCGTCGGGATGTTCACCGTCGGCCTCGGCCTGCTGGGGGCCGCTGCCGTGGTGCTCGTCTACGCCGCCGACGCCCCCAAGGTGCTGGAGGGCTTCGGCCTGGGGGCCGCCCTGATCGCGATGTTCATGAGGGTCGGCGGCGGCATCTTCACCAAGGCCGCCGACGTGGGCGCCGACCTCGTCGGCAAGGTCGAGCGGGGCATTCCCGAGGACGATCCGCGCAACGCGGCCACCATCGCCGACAACGTCGGCGACAACGTGGGCGACTGCGCGGGCATGGCTGCCGACCTCTTCGAGTCCTACGCCGTCACGCTGGTGGCCGCGCTCATCCTGGGCACGGCCGCCTTCGGCGATGCCGGTCTGGCCTTCCCGCTGCTCGTCCCGGCGATCGGCGTGGTCACCGCCGTCGTGGGCATCTTCGCGGTCGCCCCGCGCCGCGCCGACCGCAGCGGTATGACGGCCGTCAACCGGGGCTTCTTCGTCTCCGCGCTGATCTCGCTGGTCCTCGTCGCCGTCGTGGCGTTCGCCTACCTGCCGTCCGACTTCGGCGAGCTCGAGGGCGTCACCGATCCCGCCGTCGCCGGACACGACGGCGACCCGCGCGTCCTGGCGCTGGTCGCGGTCGCCATCGGCATCGTGCTCGCGGCGCTGATCCAGCAGCTCACCGGCTACTTCACCGAACCGGGCCGCAGGCCCGTGCGCGACATCGGCAGGACGTCGCTGACCGGCCCGGCCACCGTCGTCCTCTCCGGCGTCTTCGTCGGGCTGGAGTCCGCCGTCTACACGGCGCTGCTGATCGCGCTCGGCGTCTACGGCGCCTTCCTGCTGGGCGGCACCTCCGTCGTGCTGGCGCTGTTCGCCGTCGCGCTGGCCGGCACGGGCCTGCTCACCACCGTCGGCGTCATCGTGGCCATGGACACCTTCGGCCCGGTCTGCGACAACGCCCAGGGCATCGCGGAGATGTCCGGGGACGTCCGGGGGGCGGGCGCGCAGGTGCTCACCGACCTGGACGCCGTGGGCAACACCACCAAGGCCATCACCAAGGGCATCGCCATCGCCACCGCGGTGCTGGCCGCCACCGCCCTCTTCGGCTCCTACCGCGACGCGATCGCCGACGCGGTGGCGGACGTGGGGGCCCGGGCCGACGAGATGGGCCTGAGCCTGGACATCTCGCAGCCGAACAACCTGGTCGGCCTCCTCCTCGGTGTCTGCGTCGTCTTCCTCTTCTCCGGGCTGGCCATCAACGCGGTCTCGCGTTCGGCGGGTTCGGTGGTCTTCGAGGTGCGGCGGCAGTTCCGCGAACGGCCCGGAATCATGGACTACACCGAGAAGCCCGAGTACGGCCGCGTCGTGGACATCTGCACCAAGGACGCGCTGCGCGAGCTGACCACCCCCGGTCTGCTGGCCGTCATGGCACCCATCGCCGTCGGCTTCGCGCTCGGCGTCGGCGCGCTCGGCTCCTTCCTCGCCGGCGCCATCGGCGCGGGCACGCTGATGGCGGTCTTCCTCGCCAACTCCGGCGGCGCCTGGGACAACGCCAAGAAGCTCGTCGAGGACGGCTGGTACGGAGGCAAGGGCAGTGAGGCCCATGCCGCGACCGTCATCGGCGACACCGTCGGCGACCCGTTCAAGGACACCGCGGGCCCCTCGATCAACCCGCTGCTGAAGGTGATGAACCTGGTGGCGCTGCTGATCGCACCCGCGGTGGTGCAGCTCGGCCACGGCGACGACGCCGGTGTCGGGGTCCGGCTGGCCATCGCGTTCCTCGCGCTCGCGGTCGTCGTCGGCGCGGTGCGCTTCTCCAAGCGGCGCGGCATCGCGGTCGGCGACGGAAGCGGTGAGGACGACGGGAGCTCCGGCCGCGCCTCCGCCTCCGGGCCCCCGGGCCCCAAGGGGCCGCCCGGCTCGCCGGAACCGGGAGCTCCGGTGCCGGCCCCCTAGGCGGCCGGACCACGGCCGGACCACGACCGGACCACGGCCGGACGGAGGCGCGCGGCGGGTATCGGGCCAGGGCGGACCATGTGGGATGCGGCCGGACCAAACAGCGGCACAGCAGCGCAGAACATCCCATAACCACCCCTGGTGCACGGCCGGCTCCCCCCGTGCGTGTATGTTCCGGGCCGAACACCCACGAAGGGATCGGTCCGGAGTGAACAAGAAGCTTGCGGCTGTGCTGTCCGGCAGTGCGTTCCTCGTGCTCGCCCTGAGCGGATGCGGCGACGAGGGCAACGAGAAGGCGGAGAAGTGGGCCGGGCAGTACTGCGACTCGCTGCAGAAGCAGAACGCGCGCATAGCCGGCGCCAACCAGAAGCTCGACCGGATCGCCGAGGGCGACAGCTCCCCCGAGCAGATCAAGAAGACCGACACCGAGGCGTTCGGTGAACTCGCCGACGCCTTCAGGGACCTGTCGGACGGTGTGCGGAAGGCGGGCGCCCCGCCGGTCGAGGAGGGCGCCAGGCTCCAGAAGAACGCGGTCTCCAAGCTCGACGCGATGTCGACCGAGTACGCGGACCTCCAGGAGCGGGCCGAGAAGCTCGACACGGGGGACCAGGGGAAGTTCGCCGAGGGCCTCCAGGGCATCACCGACGAGATGGAGAAGCTGCCCGCGCAGGTCAACGCCGCCCTGGACGCCCTGCGCGCGTTCGGCGAGGAGGAGGCCCTGCGGGACGCCATATCGGGGCAGGAGGGCTGCCGGAAGCAGACGGAGTCGCCGTCCGCCTCGGCCGCGTGACGGCCGGCCGCACCACCGGGGCGCGCCCGGCCGGTGGCGGGGTGCCGTGTGCTGCTCCCGCCGCGTGACAATGGGGAGGTGAGTACGGACCGCCTCCCCACCCCCGGCCCCGCCCTTCCCCGGCTGCGCGACGCCCTCGTGGCCGCCGGCTTCACCCCCGACGGGCTGCTCGACCTGCTCGGCGCCCCCGCGTACGCGGCCCTCGCACGCAACGAGACCGTTCCCGCGCTGCGCGCCACGCGGGAGAGCGGACCGCTCCAGGCGCTGGTGCGGCTGTTCCTGCTGCAGCACCCGGTGCCGTACGGGCAGGCCCGCGCCGCGCTGCCCGTCGACGACGCCCTCGCCGACGGCTGGCTGCGCCCCGCCGGAGGGGACGCGGTGCGGGCGACGGTGGACGTGCGTCCCTACGGCGGTCCCGACGGGCAGAACTGGTGGATCGTCTCCGACCTCGGCTGCGCGGTGGGCGGCGCGGGCGGCATCCGCACCGCCGGCGACACCGGTGAGGCCGCCGCGCCGGAGGGCGGGGCGGACCCGGCCACCGGCGCGGCCGACCGCTCGCAGCTCGTCCTCGGGGTCGGCGGCGCCTCGACGACGCTGGCGGGCATCACCGTGCGCACCCCGGTGAGCCGTGCCCTGGACCTGGGCAGCGGCTCGGGCATCCAGGCGCTGCACGCGGCCCAGCACGCCGCCGGCGTCACCGCCACCGACCTCAACCCCCGCGCCCTGCGCTTCACCCGCCTCACCCTCGCCCTGTCCGGAGCGCCCGAGGCCGATCTGCGCCAGGGTTCGCTCTTCGATCCGGTCGAGGGCGAGCAGCCCTACGACCTGATCGTCTCCAATCCGCCCTTCGTCATCTCCCCCCGCCCCGCCGGCGGGGCCCGCCTCACCTACCGGGACGGCGGCATGGGCGGCGACGACCTGTGCCGCACCCTGGTGGAGCGCGCCGCCGACCACCTCGCCGAGGGCGGGTACTGCCAGCTGCTGGCCAACTGGCAGCACGTCGAGGGGCAGGACTGGCGGGAGCGGCTGTCCTCCTGGGTGCCGCGGGGCTGCGACGCGTGGATCGTGCAGCGCGAGGTGCAGGACGTCGCCCAGTACGCCGAGCTGTGGCTGCGCGACGGGGGCGACCACCTGGGCGATCCGGCGGTGTACGCCGCCCGGTACGACGCCTGGCTGGAGGAGTTCGAGGCGCGCGGCACCCAGGCCGTCGGCTTCGGCTGGATCACTCTGCGCAAGTCGGGCTCGGACCGCCCCTCGGTCGTCGCCGAGGAGTGGCCGCACCCCGTGGAGCAGCCCCTCGGGGACGCGGTGCGCGAGCACTTCGAGCGCCGGGACTTCCTGCGTGCCACGGACGACGCGGGCCTGCTGGCCACCCGGTTCGTGCTGGCCGACGAGGTGGTCCAGGAGCAGATCGGCAGGCCGGGCGCGGACGACCCCGAGTACGTGGTGCTGCGTCAGAACCGCGGTGTGCGGCGGGCGACGACGGTGGACACGGTCGGAGCGGGCTTCGCGGGCGTGTGCGACGGCTCGCTCCCGGCGGGCCGGATCCTCGACGCCATCGCGCAGCTGCTCGGTGAGGACCCGGTGGGGCTGCGCGACCGGACGCCGGAGTCGATCCGGCTGCTGGTCGAGCAGGGCTTCCTGCTGCCCGTGGCCGGCGGGCGGAGCGCGTAGGCGCGCCGGGCGTTCCGCCCGTCGGCGCGCCGGCGTGTTCGGCGCACCGGCAGCGTGCGCCGGGGGCGCGGGTTGTGCGGTTGTCCGGGAGCGTTCACCCGGCGTTCGTCCGGACGCCGCACGTGGGTGCCACCGTGCTGGCGTGGAAAGTGGACCCGCTGTCTTCGCCGGTGCGGCCTTCACCCTGTTCGGCGCCGGACTGCTGCTGTGGACGTCGGTCCGCACGCGGTTGCGCGAACCCGTGGCGGACGGGGTGAGCCCGCTCGCCGCGACCGTGCTCGCCTCGCTCTTCGGCGCGGCCTTCCTGGCCGCCGGGATCTGGACGCTCACCCGCCCCTAGACCCCGCCCGCCGCCCGTCCGGCCGCGGGCGGGGCGGGCCGCACCCGTGTTCCCGGCCCGGGGACCCGGACCGGGAACGGGTGGACGGCCGTCAGCCGCGCAGGACGCGACCCTGCTTGTCGGTGCGGGTGCTGCCGGTCAGGAAGAGGATGCCGTCGATCAGCGACCAGAAACCGAGGCCGCCGCAGGTCAGCAGCTGGGCGATCGCCATCCCGGTGTGGCCGGTGTAGAAGCGCCCGATGCCCAGGCCGCCCAGGAAGATCTGCAGCAGGCCGGCGGTGATCTTGGACTTGTCGGAGTACGGCTGGCCGTTGGGCGCGGTGCCGGTGAACGCCATGGATGGCTCCTTCGTGCGTGTTCTGGGGACAGACCGCGGCCCGCCGGCGAGCCGGCCGTGCCGTGGCGAAGTCCCAGACACGTGATCACCCGCAGGAGTTGTGTGTGATGTGCATCTGTGATGGAACGGTGATCGGACAGCGCTCCGGGAGGGCCGCACACCGCAGCCGAACGGGACGGAGGGATCATCTCCCGCACTCTGCGCGAACCCGCATGAAGGCGCCCGAGGGCGCCCCGGGCGGCGGCGGAGGGAGGGGTCAGCCGATCGCGTTCCGCAGGACCGCCCACACCACGGCGGTCCCCAGGATCGCCGTGGTGCCCCACCTCCCCGGGGACGGCCGGTAGCGCCGCCCCCGCAGGCCCTCGACGAGCCAGCGCCCGCCGAAGTACGCGGCGACCGGAACGCCCAGGGTCAGCAGCAGCGCGTTGTCGTGGAAGGCGGCCGCGAGGTCGCCGTGCATCAGGTCGTAGGCCATGCGCGTCCCGCCGCACGCCGGGCAGAGCAGACCGGTCAGCGCGTTGAGGGGGCAGCGCGGCAGCCACTGCCCGGCTTGGTGGGGATCGGTCCCCCACAGGTAGGCGGCCGCGGCCAGCCCGGCAGCGAGCGCGCCCAGCGGCGGCGCCGCCGGATGGGTGCGGACGGCGTGGGCGGCCCGCGCGAGGATCCCCGGCGGACCCGGCGGGCCGAGCGGGGCTGACGGGGCTTCGGACACGGCGCGTCAGCTCCGCAGCACGCGGCCCTGCGCGTCCGTCGGGCTGTCCTGCGTCAGCAGCATGATCCCGTCGATCAGCGACCAGATGCCGCAGCCTCCGCAGGTGAACAGCTGGCCGAGGGCGAGGCCGGTGTGGCCGGTGTAGAAGCGCCCGATGCCGAAGCTGCCCAGGAAGAGGGAGAGCACGCCCGCGACGACCTTGGACTTGTCGGAGTACGGTCGACCGTAGGGGTCGTAGCCGTACGGCGCGTTCGGGTCGCCGGTGTAGGCGCCCGGGGCGGCGGCCGGCGGAGCCTGGTGCGGGTAACCGTACGCGGGCTGGCCCGGATGTCCCGGCTGACCGGGCTGGCCCGGCTGGGCGTAGGGGTTGTGCTGCGGCTGCTGCGGTTGGCCGTAGGGGTTCTGCTGATAGGGGTCGGACATGGGAGGTTCCCCCGTGGTGAAGGTGCGGGACAGGCAGACGGCCACATCTTGCCAGCCGGTGCCGGGCGGCAGGAATGGTGGTTGTCGGGTTACCGTTCGAGTGGCGTTGCGGACTTTTCCCGTTTGACACGGGGGCGGGAGGTACCGTCACACTCCGCAGCGAGAGCGCGACCGCGGCGGCCGTCCGACCGCCGCACGGCCGCACACCCGTACGACCGCCGCACAGTCGTACGGCCACCGAGCGACCGGACGGCACGACCGTACGGCCGCGGCACCAGAGCCGACCCGACAGACCGGGACCACCGACCGGAGAAGAGCGAGAAGAAGTTGTCCCCGACCAGCGAGACCGCACACCGCGGGCGCCGACTCGTGATCGTCGAGTCGCCGGCCAAGGCCAAGACGATCAAGGGCTACCTCGGTCCTGGCTACGTGGTCGAGGCCAGCGTCGGGCACATCCGCGACCTGCCGAACGGTGCCGCCGAGGTCCCGGCCAAGTACAAGGGCGAGCCCTGGGCCCGGCTCGGCGTCGACGTCGACCACGACTTCGAGCCGCTGTACGTCGTCAACAGCGACAAGAAGGACCAGGTCAAGAAGCTCAAGCAGCTCCTGGCGGAGTCCGACGAGCTGTTCCTGGCCACCGACGAGGACCGCGAGGGCGAAGCCATCGCCTGGCACCTGCAGGAGGTGCTCAAGCCCAAGGTCCCGGTCCGCCGGATGGTCTTCAACGAGATCACCAAGGACGCCATCCGGGCCGCCGTCTCCAACACCCGCGAGCTGAACCAGCGCCTGGTCGACGCCCAGGAGACCCGCCGCATCCTCGACCGGCTCTACGGCTACGAGGTCTCGCCGGTGCTGTGGAAGAAGGTCATGCCCCGGCTCTCGGCGGGCCGCGTGCAGTCCGTCGCCACCCGCCTGGTCGTCGAGCGCGAGCGCGAGCGCATCGCGTTCCGCTCCGCCGAGTACTGGGACCTGACCGGCACCTTCGCCGCCGGCGGGGCCGCCGCGGGGGACCCGGCCTCCTTCACCGCCCGGCTGGCCGCGGTCGACGGCCGCCGCGTCGCGCAGGGCCGCGACTTCGGCCCCGACGGGCGGCTGAAGGGCGACGCGGGCGTCCTGCACCTGGACGAGTCCGCCGCCCGCGCGCTGGCCGCGGCCCTGGAGGGGGCCGACTTCGCCGTCCGCTCGGTGGAGTCCAAGCCCTACCGCCGCTCGCCCTACGCGCCCTTCCGCACCACCACCCTCCAGCAGGAGGCGAGCCGCAAGCTCGGTTTCGGTGCGAAGGTGACCATGCAGGTGGCCCAGAAGCTGTACGAGAACGGCTTCATCACCTACATGCGGACCGACTCCACCACCCTGTCCGACACCGCGATCGCCGCCGCCCGCGCCCAGGTCACCCAGCTCTACGGGGCCGACTACCTGCCCGACCGCCCCCGCACCTACGCGAGCAAGGTCAAGAACGCGCAGGAGGCGCACGAGGCGATCCGCCCCTCCGGGGACCGCTTCCGCACCCCGGCCGAGACGGGTCTGACCGGCGACCAGTTCAAGCTCTACGAGCTGATCTGGAAGCGGACGGTGGCCTCCCAGATGAAGGACGCCACCGGCCAGTCCGTCACCGTGAAGGTCGGCGGACGCAGCGCGGACGGCCGGGACGCGGAGTTCAGCGCCACCGGGAAGATCATCGACTTCCACGGCTTCCTCAAGGCGTACGTCGAGGGTGCCGACGACCCCGGTGCCGACCTCGACGACCGCGAGCGCCGGCTGCCCCAGGTCTCCGAGGGCGACCCGCTGGCCGCCACGGGGATGTCGGTGGACGGCCACGCCACCAAGCCCCCGGCCCGCTACACCGAGGCCACCTTGGTCAAGGAGCTGGAGGAGCGCGAGATCGGGCGCCCCTCGACGTACGCGTCGATCATCAGCACCATCCTCGACCGCGGCTACGTCTTCAAGAAGGGCACCGCGCTCGTCCCCTCCTTCCTCTCCTTCGCCGTGGTCGGTCTGCTGGAGAAGCACTTCGGCCGCCTGGTCGACTACGACTTCACCGCCAAGATGGAGGACGACCTCGACCGCATCGCCGCGGGCGAGGCCGACGCCGTGCCGTGGCTGCGCCGCTTCTACTTCGGCACCGACGAGCCGGGCGCCGGCGCGGCCGCCGCGGCCGACGCGGGCAACGGTGACGGCGACCACCTCGGCGGCCTCAAGGAGCTGGTCTCCGACCTCGGCGCGATCGACGCCCGCGGCGTCTCCTCCTTCCCCGTCGGCGAGGGCATCGTGCTGCGGGTGGGCCGCTACGGCCCGTACGTCGAGGAGCAGCCCAAGGCCGAGGGCGAGCCCGGCCGGCGGGCCGACGTGCCCGCCGACCTGCCGCCCGACGAGCTGACGGTGGAGTACGCCCGCGAGCTGCTGGAGCGCCCCAGCGGCGAGGTCGAGCTGGGCACCGACCCGGACACGGGCCGCACCGTCGTCGCCAAGGCGGGCCGCTACGGGCCGTACGTCACCGAGGTGCTGCCCGAGGGCACCCCGAAGACGGGCAAGAACGCCGTCAAACCGCGCACCGCCTCGCTGCTGAAGTCCATGTCGCTGGAGACCGTCACCCTCGACGACGCGCTGAGGCTGCTCTCCCTGCCGCGCGTGGTGGGCACCGACCCCAGGACGGGCGAGGAGATCACCGCCCAGAACGGCCGCTACGGCCCGTACCTGAAGAAGGGCACGGACTCGCGGTCGCTCCAGAGCGAGGAGCAGATCTTCACGATCACCCTGGAGGAGGCGCTGGCGATCTACGCGCAGCCCAAGCAGCGCGGCCGGGCCGCCGCCAAGCCGCCGCTGAAGGAGCTGGGCACCGACCCGACCAGCGAGCGCCCGGTGGTCGTCAAGGACGGCCGCTTCGGCCCGTACGTCACCGACGGCGAGACCAACGCCACGCTGCGCCGCGACGACGACGTGGAGACGATCACGCCGGAGCGCGCCTACGAGCTGCTCGCCGAGAAGCGTGCCAAGGGGCCGGCGAAGAAGACCGCGAAGAAGACGGCGGCCAAGAAGACCGCCGCCAAGAAGACCACCGCGAAGAAGACGGCGGCCAAGAAGACGGCGGCCAAGGCACCCGCGAAGGGGACCGCCGCGAAGAAGACGGCGGCCGCGAAGGCGGCGGACGGCCCCTCCGGTTCCGAGCGGTAGCGGCGGAGCGCCGGGCCCTGCGCACGCCGCGGGGCCCGGCCCGCGCCGTCGGCGCCGCGACACGCCGCACCGCGACACGCCGCACCGCGACACGCCGTACGGCGGTACGCGGTGCCCGTCCCGGCCCGCGTCCGCCCGGAGCACATCCGTCCGTTTGTTCGGCCGTTCCGCCGGTCCAGCGTCCCCGCCCGCTAGGCTGGCGGAATGACGCGTGCAGACCAGCCACCGGTCGTGACCCCCACCTCCGAAGCCCTGGCCGCGGACTCCCGCGAGCGCGCCGTGCGGGCCCTGCTGAGGCATGCACCCCTGCGGCGGCTGTGGAGCGCGCGGCTCGCCGGCGGTACGGGTGACGCCCTCGCGCTGCTCGTCCTGATCCTGCTGGTGCTCCAGGCGGCCGTCGTGGTGCCCGCCGGCGGGGGCGAACCGGTCCTCGGCGGCGGATACCGCGGAGCGGCCCTCGCCGTCACCGCCGTCCTGGCGGTGCGGATGCTGGCCACCCTGCTGTTCGGCGCGGTCCTGCTGGGCCCGCTCTCCTCGCTGACCGCCGACTCCTCCGGCGCCCTCGACCGCCGCTGGACCATGGTCGGGGCGGCCGGCCTGCGGCTGGCCCTGATGATCGTCGCGCCGCTGTGGATCGAGTGGACCCCCGACCAGGCGTTCGCGTTCCTGCTGGTCACCGCCTTCCTCGCTGGAGTCGCCGAGCGTTTCGGGGCCGTGGCCGAGGACAGCGCCGCCCCCCTGCTGCTGCCCGCCCCGCCCCCCGAGGGCGCCGCCGTACGCCCCCTGCCGGACCACCACGACGCGCTGCGCCGCCTGTGGCTGCGGACGGGCTTCGCCGCCGTCCCGCTGGCCGCCGCCGTGCTGGTCGCGGTCACCCTGGTGAGCAACCTGCTGGGCGCCGGCATCGAGTGGTTCACCACCCACCAGGCGGCGCTGGCGTCGTACGCGGCCGCCGGCCTGTTCGCCGCGGCGATCGCCCAGCTGTCCTTCCTGCACCTCCCCGGCGGCGGCACCCCGCGCCCCCGCTCCCCGCTGGAGGGCCTGCGCCGCCCCCGGCTCGGCCGGCCCGAGCGGGCCGACGGCGCCGAGGGCGCGGCGGCCGCGGGGGACAAGGGCGCCCGCAGGCCGGTGGACAAGGGCCGCACCGGCGCCGTCCCGCTCCTCGTCCCGGCCTGCGCCTGCGTCGCCGCCGCGATCGCCGCGGCCGTGGCGGTCGCCCCCCTGCACGCCGCCGACCTGGGCGGCGGCCCGGTCCTCTTCGGCCTGTTCGTCCTGGTGCTGACCGGCGGCACCGCGGCCGGCATCCGCCGCGCCCCCCGCACGCTGCCCGCCCTCTCCCGGCGGCGGCTGCTCGCCCTGTCGATCGCGCTGGCCGGTCTGGCGCTGCTCGCGGCCGGACTGGCCCCGGACACCACCACCGTCCTGCTGCTCCTCCTGCTCGCCGGCCTGGCGTCCGGAACCGCCGCGAACGCCGGCCACGTCCTGCTGGACGAGGAGACCGAGGAGACGCGCCGCGCCCGCATGACCGACCACCTCCACGCGGTGGTGCGGCTGGGCATCGCGCTGGCCGCCCTCGCGGCGCCCGTGCTGGCGGCCCTCATCGGCCCGCACCGCGTCGAGAACGGGGACTTCGTCTTCGCCCACGGCGGTGCCGCCTTCACCCTGATGCTGGTGGGCGCGCTGCTGCTGCCGGTGGCCGCGCTGATCCTGGTCCGCCTCGACGACCGGCAGGGCGTGCCCCTGCGGCGCGACCTGCGCGAGGCGTTCGGCGGCGGCGCCGAGCCGCGCCAGGCCCCGGCGGCGAGCGGTTTCTTCATCGCCCTGGAAGGCGGCGACGGCGCGGGCAAGTCCACCCAGGTCGAGGCGCTGGCCGAGTGGATCCGGGCCAAGGGCCACGAGGTCGTGGTCACCCGCGAGCCGGGCGCCACCCCGATCGGCAAGCGGCTGCGCTCGATCCTGCTGGACGTCTCCTCGGCCGGGCTGTCGCACCGCGCCGAGGCCCTGCTGTACGCGGCCGACCGCGCCGAGCACGTCGACTCGGTGGTGCGCCCGGCCCTGGAGCGCGGCGCCGTCGTCATCTCCGACCGCTACATCGACTCCTCCGTGGCCTACCAGGGCGCCGGCCGAGACCTGTCGCCCACCGAGATCGCCCGCATCTCCCGCTGGGCCACCGACGGGCTCGTACCGCACCTGACGGTGCTGCTGGACGTCTCGCCCGAGACCGCCCGGGAACGCTTCACCGAGGCGCCGGACCGGCTGGAGTCGGAGTCCGCCGAGTTCCACCGGCGGGTCCGCGCCGGCTTCCTGGCCCTGGCCGCCTCCGACCCCACCCGCTACCTGGTGGTCGACGCCGGCCTGGAGCCCGAGGCCGTCACCACCGCCGTGCGGCACCGGCTCGACCGGATGCTGCCGCTCTCCGAGGCGGAGATCGCAGCCCGCGAGGAGGCGCGCAGGAAGGCCGAGGAGGAGGCCCGGCGGCGTGCCGAGGAGGAGGCCGCGCGCAAGGCCGAGGAGGAGCGCCTGGAGCGCGAGCGCCAGGAGAGGCTCGCCCGGCTGCGCGCCGAGGAGGAGGAGCGCCGGCGCCGCGAGGAGGAGGAGGCCCGCCGCCGCGAGGAGCTGCGCCAGGCCGAGGAGGCCCGGCGCCGCGCCGAGGAGGCCCGTCGGCTGGCGGAGGAGGAGCGCGCCCGCCGCGAGGCCGAGGAACGTGCCCGCCGCGAGGAGCAGGAGCGCCTGCGCCGCCTGGCGGCGGAGGAGGCCCGGCTGCGCGCCGAGGCCGAGGAGCGCCGCCTGGAGAAGCAGCGCAAGGCGGAGGAGGCCCTGCTGCGCGCCGAGGCGGCCCGGAAGGCCGCCGAGGCCGGGGCCGCCCGGAGCGAGGAGCAGAGGATCTCGCTGCGCAAGGCCCCGGAGGGCCCCGGCGCCCCGGAGGGACCGGGAGCCCGGGGGAGCGCCGCGGGGACCGGCGGGGGAGCGGACGTCCGGCACCCGCTCCCCGAGGAGTCCGGCGGACGTGCCGCGGGCGCTCCCGCGGACGAGGAGGAGACCAGGGTCCTGCCGCAGGTCTCGCCGGACGCGGAGGACACCGTCACCCTGCCCCAGGTCCAGCCGCCCGTCCCCCCGGTCCCCCCCGTCCCGCCCGCCCCGCCCTCCGCGGCGCCCGGAGCCGCCCCCGAGGACGAGACCGCTGTCCTGCCGCAGGCCCGGCCCGCCGGGCCCGCCCCCGCGGGGGACCGCGGCGCGGGTCCGGCCGGGCGGACGCCGTCGTGGGCGCTCCGGCCGGAGGACCCCGGGACGGCCGCCCCGCCGCCCGGCGAGGAGCGCACGCGCGAGCTGCCGCAGGTCGACGAGCGGGGCCGCCCCCGCCGCCGCCCGGAGTGGGCGGAGGAGACGCCCATGGACGACCTTCCCACCCTCGCGGACGAACTGCTCGGTCCGCACCAGGAGCTCACCGGCGAGTCCGGGGGGTTCGACGAGGACGACGGCGGCCGGCGCGGCCGCCGGGGCCGCCGGGACTGACGCCGGCCGTGGCGCCGGGCGCCCCACGCGGGCGTCCCCGGCGCCGCTCCCCGGACCGTCCGCCGCCGGCCGGTCCGGCCGTGAGGCCCTGTCGGTGGCGTGAGGAACAATGGACGGCGCCGGACGACGGACGGCAACCGGACGCACGGCGCGCGGGAGGAGGGCACCGAGGGCCATGGCCGTATGGGACGACCTGATCGGTCAGGACAGGGTCACGGAGCAGCTCACCGCCGCCGCGCGCGACGCCGACGCCCACGTCGCGTCCGCCGCCTCCGGCGCCGGACCGGAGCTGTCCGGCTCGTCGATGACCCACGCCTGGCTGTTCACCGGCCCGCCCGGCTCCGGCCTGGCGACGGCCGCCCGCGCCTTCGCCGCCGCCCTGCAGTGCACCAGTCCCGACCGGGCACTGGGCGGCGCCCCCGGCTGCGGCTTCTGCGACGGCTGCCACACGGCCATGGTCGGCACCCACGCCGACGTCGAGGTGGTGCGCGCGGCCGGGCTCAGCACCGGCGTCGACGAGACCCGCGACCTGGTCCGCCGCGCCCAGCTCTCCCCGTCCGGCGGCCGCTGGCAGGTCGTCGTCCACGAGACGGCCGACCGGCTCACCGAGCAGGCCGCCAACGCCCTGCTGAAGGCCGTCGAGGAGCCCGCCCCCCGCACGGTGTGGCTGCTGTGCGCGCCCTCCGCCGACGACGTCCTGCCCACGATCCGCTCCCGCTGCCGCCACCTGGTGCTGCGCACGCCCCCGGTGGACGCCGTCGCCGACCTGCTGATCCGGCGCGACGGCGTCGAGCCGGAGCTCGCCCTGGCCGCCGCCCGCGCCACCCAGGGCCACGTCGAACGGGCCCGGCGGCTGGCCACCGACGAGCGGGCCCGCGCCCGCCGCGCCACCGTCCTCGCCCTCCCCACCCGCATCGCGGACGTCGGCGACGCCCTCAAGGCCGCGCAGCAGCTCGTGGAGGCGGCCGGCGAGGACGCCAAGGAGGCCGTCGAGGGGGCGGACGCCAGGGAGACGGAGGAGATGCGCGCCGCCCTGGGCGCCACCGAGGGCGGGCGGCTGCCGCGGGGCACGGCCGGGGTGATGAAGGACCTGGAGAAGCGGCAGAAGAGCCGCGCGACCCGTGCCCAGCGCGACTCCCTGGACCTCGCCCTGACCGACCTCACCTCCTTCTACCGCGACGTGCTGGCCCGGCAGCTCGGCTCCTCCGTCGCGATCGCCAACGAGGACGTGCGCGACGCCGTCGAGCGGATCGCCGCCACCACCCGTCCGGAGCAGACGCTGCGCCGCATGGAGGCCGTACTGGAGTGCCGCGGCGCCATCGAGCGCAACGTGGCGCCGCTGCTGGCCGTGGAGGCGATGACGCTCGCCCTGCGGGCCGGCTGAGCCGCACGCCCGCACGCCGCCCGGTCCCGCGTCCCGGCCCTCCGCCGCCCCGGGCCGGGGCGTCCTCCGGTCGGCCCCGCCGCCGCGGCGGCTCGCGGCACGGCACGGTGGCGCTCCGCTGCACCGGACCACCCTCCGTATACGCTCCCGAGCATGGACACCAGGCGCCTGCTCCGTACCGGTGGCATCGCATTCGCGACGGCCGCGCTGCTGCTGTCGGGCTGCTCCGGCCAGGACGGCTCCGGCCAGGAGAGCAACCCGGACGCCTCCCCGACGTCGCCCCGGTCCTCCGGCAGCCGCGCGGCGGACACCGCCAGGACGCTCGAACCGCTGCCCCGGCAGGTCCCCGCGGAGCTCAGGCCGTACTACGAGCAGAAGCTGGTCTGGAAGGAGTGCGACGTCGCCGGTTTCCAGTGCACCGAGCTGCGCGTGCCGCTGGACTACGGCAAGCCGGAGAAGTCCGAGGACCTCAGGCTCGCCGTGACCCGGAAGAAGGCCACCGGGCCGGGCGGCCGCCTGGGCAGCCTGCACGTCAACCCCGGGGGTCCGGGCGGCTCCGCGGTGGACTACGTCCAGACCGCGGCGGGCGTCGGCTACCCGGTCCCCGTGCGGGCCCGCTACGACATCGTGGGCATGGACCCGCGCGGCGTGGCGGGCAGCGAGCCCGTCGAGTGCCTGACGAACGAGGAGATGGACGCCTACGTCCGCACCGACGTCACCCCCGACGACCAAGGCGAGGTCGAGGAACTGGCCGCCGCGTTCGAGGAGTTCGCCAGGAGCTGCGAGAAGCGCGAGGGCAGACTGCTGGGCCACGTCTCCACCGTCGAGGCGGCCCGCGACCTGGACGTCCTGCGCGAGGCGCTCGGCGACGACAGGCTCACCTACGTCGGCGCCTCCTACGGGACCTTCCTCGGCGCCACCTACGCCGGGCTCTTCCCGCACCGCGTCGGGCGGCTGGTCCTGGACGGCGCGATGGACCCCTCGATCGGCTCGCGGCAGCTCAACCTCGACCAGACCGCCGGCTTCGAGACCGCCTTCAAGGCCTTCCTGAAGGACTGCGCCCGCCGTGAGGACTGCCCGCTGGGCAGCGGCGGCACCGGAGAGGCGGCGCGGCGCCTGGGCGACCTGCTCGAGGAGCTGGACGCCCGGCCGATCGGCACCGGCACCCCGCGCAGGCTGACCGAGTCGCTGGCCACCACCGGTGTGCTCAACGCCATGTACACCGAGTACTACTGGCCCAGGCTGCGCTCGGCGCTCGCCGCCGCCCGGAACGGCGACGGCGCGGAACTGCTGGCGCTGGCCGACGAGTACTACGACCGCGGGGCGGACGGCTCGTACGGCAACATCATGTACGCCAACCCCGCCGTGAACTGCCTCGACCTCCCGGCCCCCTACAAGGGCCCGGACGAGGCGGAGAAGGCCGTCGCCGACTTCCGCGAGGCATCCCCCGTCTTCGGCCGCAACTTCGCCTGGACGGCGCTGAGCTGCACCTACTGGCAGACCCCGCCCACCGGGGAGCCGCGGCGCATCGAGGCGAAGGGCGCCGGCCCGATCCTGGTGATCGGCACCACCCGCGACCCGGCCACCCCCTACCGGTGGGCCGAGGGCCTGGCGGAGCAGCTCTCCTCGGGCACCCTGCTGACGTACGACGGCGACGGCCACACCGCGTACGTGCGCGGCAGCGACTGCGTCGACTCGGCGGTCAACGACTACCTGCTCCGGGTCAGGGTGCCGAAGGACGGGACGCGGTGCTCGTGACCCGTCCCGCAACGCGGTACGAGGCACCCCCGGGCACTGTGTAGACTTGGGCGCGCTGCGGTTCGCCGCACGCACTGCCGCCTTAGCTCAGTCGGCCAGAGCGACGCACTCGTAATGCGTAGGTCAAGGGTTCGATTCCCTTAGGCGGCTCACTCCGGGAAGGGCCCAGGTCACCTCCGTGACCTGGGCCCTTCCGCGTTACCTGATCCTGCGGCGCCGCCGGGCGCGTGCCGCCTTGGTTGGGCTGGTCTCAGTTCTGGTCTCAGTCTGCGGCCAGAGAGCGTCACCCATGCGCCGTACGGCCTCCTGCGTGAGGGGCGTCGTGGCGTGCACGTAACGGCGGGTCACGCTGAGCTGAGAGTGGCCGAGGATCTCCATGATGGTCCGGATGTCCACCCCGAGCTCGTTCAGGATCGTGCCTGCGGTGTGACGGCTGTCGTGCGGCCGGGTGTCGCGGACGCCGGCCTCCTTCAGCAGATCCTTGAACTCCTGCCAGTCGTGCCGCGGGTCGATGGGGCGGCCGTCCGGGCGGGCGAACACCACGTCGTGCTCCTCCCAGAGCCCCCCGGCCGCGGCCCGCGCCTCCTCCTGCCGGGCGCGGTGCTCGACCAGGAGCGGGATCAGCGGCGGCGGGATGGGCACGATGCGGCGGCTCTTCTTGGTCTTGGGACGGGTGAAGACCAGCCCGCCGCCCTGCCGCTGCGGACACGTGCTGGCGTGCTTGGTGCACTTCGGCGGGCAGGGAGCCGGGCAGCCGCGCTTGTAGTGCTTGTGCACGGTACAGCCGGGCGGGCAGGGCTCGAAGCGGTGCAGCCGCTCGCCGCACCGGTGCGGGTCCTCGCAGCCGTGCCGCCACGTGAGCCGCTGGAGCTGCCACCACGTCTTCAGGTGCCCGGCCTCCAGGTCCACGTACGACCAGCGCAGCCCCAGAGCCTCGCCCTGCCGGATGCCCAGCCCTACGCCGATGGCCCAGCGCAGGGCGGTCGGCCGCTGGGCGGCGGCCCGGAGGAAGGCGCGTGCCTCCTCCTGGGTGAAGGGGTTGATCTCTTCCTCTTCCACGGTGGGCGGGTCCACGAGGGTGGCGACGTTGTGGCCGACCAGTTCACGGCGCTGTGCGATCTTCAGCGCGCGGGACAGGATGCGGTGCACCTTCAGCACGTGGGACGGGGCGTGTCCCTCGCGCAGCATGTCCGCGTACATCTGGTCCAGGTGCTCGGGCCGGAGCCGGTCCAGCCGGTGCCGGCCGACGCTCGGCACGATGTCGTTGCGGGTCTTCGACCAGTAGTCGTCCAGCGACCGCGGCTTGAGCTTGTGCACGGCGATCGTGCTCAGGTAGGTGTCCATCCACTGCGCCACAGTCGGGATGCGGCCCGCCTTGGGCGCCCGGCCGGCGTCCCGCAGCTTCTCCAGCTCCCTGACCTTCCGGCGTACCTCGGCCTCGGTCCTCGCCCTGCGATGGCGTCGGTCCGGGCTGCCGTCGCTCTTGACGCCCATCGTGACGCGGCCGTGCCACCACCCGTCACTGCCCAAGTAGATGGACGACTCCATGTTCGGCCTGCGGGGACTCAAGCGTGTTCCTCCCATGCGGAAGCGGGCAGGGGATCGCTCCCCGGCCCGCTTCGGTGTGCTGTGTTCTGCTGCTGGTCAGTTGGACTGCGGCGTCAGGCTCGCCACGTACCGTTCAAGGTCGTCCCGCCGGATGCGACGGCAGCGGCCCAGCTTGATGTACTTCAAGGCGCCGGCGGCCATCAGCTCGTAGACCGTGGAGCGGCCGACGGCCAGCGCCTCGGCGGCCTCCTCGGGCTTGTAGAGGAGCCGGGCGACGGGTGCGGCAGGGGTACTCACCGGTGATGCCTCCTCGTAAGTGCAAGAGCGGGGATGCCGGAGAACCGCGGGCGGTTTCTCCAGGACCGGTTACGTCGGTTACATCGGTTACGCCGCAGGTCAGGGACTCGTGCGGCGTAACCGATGCGCGGGATGTAACCGATACGGAGCGGCTACACGGGCAACCGGTCAGGTGCGTCTGCAACCGCGCCGTATCGGTTACGCGCCTCCGGTCCGGTTACGGTGTCCGCGCTGATCACAGCGGGTGTGGCGGGTGTTGTAACCGGTGTAACCGATGCCTCGGGAGGCGGCGGGCAGTAGCGGTTCCAGGCGTCGGTGAGGTCGTCGCGGTGGTAGCCCTTGGTGGGCTGACCTCCGATGCGCAGGGGGCGCGGCGCGATGGGCTTCCCCTTGGAGGTCATGTACTCCCGGAGCATGCGGGAGAGCCGACGCGGGTTGAGGGGCTGTCCGTCGAGGTCGCCCCAGGGCGACTCCTCCATGGAGTTGAGCAGGTGGAGGATCTCGACGGTGGAGACGGCGACTTCACCGGGGAAGACGTGGTCGCGCAGGTCGGTAAGGAGTTTGACGCCCAGGGAGGCGCGGTCGTCCTCGCTCACGGCGTTGACCAGCTCCACGCACGCGGCTCGGGCCCGCTCGGGCCACGTTCCCCCGGCGGCGTCCGCGATGGCGAGCAGCGGTTCCCACACGTCGGCCGGCCGGTCGGTGATCCCCTCCGGCATCTCGGGAAACACCCCGTCGACTCGGGACCGCACCTCTTTCGCCCAGACGGCGAGCCGATCGCGCAGCGCGTTCCCCTGCGGCTCGTGGATGCGGTGGCGGTACGGCTCGACCTTCTCCGTCCGTGCCCTGCGGCGCATCCGGATGACGACGGAGCGGGCCATGATGGTGTCGGGAAGATGCCCCAGCCCGGCCATGGCCACCGCGCAGTAGGAGGGGAAGGCCACCACGCTCTGCGTGCCGCCGTCCCCGATGCACCGGTAGGAGACGCCGGACCGGCGGTGCCCGGCGTTGATCAGGCCGCGCAGGTCCTCGTTGTCCTTGGCCTTGGGGCCGAAGACGGTGTCGATCTCATCGAACAGCACCACGGGCCTGCCCTTCTCGTCGGCGACCGCGCGGAAGAGGGCGGCGGGGCTGGCGTTCACCGCGTGCATCGGCTGCGGAACGAGGGTGCTGATCACCTCCAGCGCGCGGGTCTTTCCGCTGCCCGGTTCGGGGGAAAGGAAGGCGAGCCGGGGGGTGGAGTCGAAGGCGTCCAGCAGGTGCGCGTGGGCGTCCCACAGGGCCACCGCGACGTAGACGGCCTCGGTGGGGAAGGCGTTGAAGCGCCGGTGGAAGCGCTCGACGGCGTCCAGCAGCTCGGCTCCGTCGATGGCGGGCGCGCTGGTGGGCTGGGTGTCGGTCATGCGGCGGGCCTGCTTTCGGTGCGGTGGCGCAGGGGGCAGTTCTCGCGGTGGGCGGTGTGGGCGTCGATCAGGGCGAGGACCTGGCGGTGGCCGACAGCGCTGCGGTCGTGGCCGCACGCGCACCACGAGTAGGCAGTGGGCACGGCACCGCGGCCGGGTGCGGTGAGGTGCAGCCACGCCACGATGCGACGGCCGTCGCCACGGCGCGGGCCAGGACCAGAGCGGACGCCCTGACGGGCGGCGTCCTTCGGCTCGCCTCCGGGCTGCCGGGGCGCGGGCGGTGTGGCGGCGGCCGGCTGGTCGGGGGTGGGGAGGCTCTTCAGGCGGGCAGCAGCAGGGTGGCTCATGCGGTCCTCCGCTGCGGGTTGTGCGCGATGGACCAGTTCAGCCCGGAGCGCACGGTGGCGCGGCACTCGGCCGGCGATAGACCGGCCGCCTGCCCCGCTTCCTGAAGAGCCTCCTCCACCACATGCCGGGGGAGGTCGCCGGATGCGATGAAGCGTCCCAGGGCGCGGGCGGCGCGCAGCAGCGCGGCGTTGCGCCCGCCCTCGGCCGCCGTGGCGACGGCCGTCTTCTCGTTGCGCAGCGCCGCCTCGGCGTACCGGGTGGCCCAGGTCGTGGCCGCCACCGGCGCCACGGCCGGTGTGGTCCGGGGTGCGGGGCGCAGGGCGTCCCGCAGCCAGGTCGGCAGCGGCGCAACCGGGCGGTCGTCCTCGATCTCGTAGGGGCGGTCGTCGACGGCGGAGCCGGGGGCGACGACGTAGCCGCCCCACGCCCGGGTGTCGATCTTCGCCGCGAGCCTGCCCTTGGTGCTGGGCAGCCGCACCCCGGTCGGGGCGGTGAAATACAGATGCCGACCACCGCTCGCGGTCCGCACCATGAGCGTGTGGGGGACGGGCTGCCCGGCGCGCTCGCAGAGCGCCTTGAAGGAAGTCACGCCGTCAGGCGTTCCGTCCGGCTCCTCGGGCTTGGGCCGGTCGAGGTCGACCACGACCAGCCCGGACGGGCCGGTGGCCACCCCGATGCCGTACGGGCGCTGCGCCCACGCCTGCCGGATGCGGGCCTGGTCGATGGTGGCGCGCTGCTCGGGCTTCAAGTGTCCGTGCGCACACCGGCCGGTGCGCGGGCAGCGGGCCTCGGCGTGCCCGGCGGGAACCTTGCTGCCGGGGCGAAGGGGGAAGACGTGCCAGCCGCGCGCGGCGGCGGCCAGGGCGGCGGACAGCAGCGCGGAGCGTGCGTCATGGGTCATGCTGGAGACCTCCTGAGGTCTGTTGAGGACTGGGAGTGCCGGAGCGGGCCGCGCGATCTTTGGCGAGACGTGGGCGGCCCGCTCCGGGCCTCACTTGCCCTTGGGGCGGGCGAGTTGGAGGAAGGTGCCGATGCCGACCGGGCCCGCCAGGGTGCCCAGCAGGGCGGCGGTGCGGACGGCGAACTCGAACAGCGCCAGGGCGGCGGCGGCCAGGCCGATGAACCCGAACGCGACGGCCAACCCGACGGCGAGCGGCACCGCGTAGGTGGTGGCCCGGCGCCGCGGGGGCGGGGTGTGGACGATGACGACGGTGCGGTCGTCTAAGCGGTGGTAGAGGTCGGCGGGCAGGTGCGGGGCGAGGTGCCCCGGCGGCGTACGGTCGGTCATTTCGGCTCCCTTAATGAGCTGCGGGTCCGCATCACGTGGTGGTGCGGACCCGCTCGGGGTGGGTGTGTGTTTGTCGTCTCTCCTGTCGCGCGCCGTTGCTTGTCGTCTTCCTTGTCGTGTGGCTTGTCGCTTGTCCTGTCGCTTGTCGCCTTGCAGGTCACAAGCCGTTTTGCGGGCCTCCAGACCTGCGGAGCGGCCTGTGTTTTGGCGAGGTGACAAGCGACAAGTGATCAGCCCTCGGGCGGCTGCTCGGAGGCGTGGTGATGGTGGACGTAGCGGGCTTTGGTGCCGATGCCGACGCGTACGGCGGTGCCGTCCTCGGTCCAGCTCTTGAGCCAGCCGACGACGGTCTGTCGGGTGGTGCCGTGCTCGTCGGCCAGTGCGCGGGCGATGGCGGAGGCTCCGGTGCCCTTGGGGCCGGCAGCGAGCAGCAGCGCCAGTGCCGCTTCGCGGGCCGGGTTGTCCCCAGCCTTGAGGGCGGAGAGGTTCAGCCCGCCCGGTGCGGGCGGCTGCGGCTCGTCCGGTTCGGCCGCGCCTGTTTCGGGGGCGGTGGCGAACTGGGCGTCGATCTGCTCCCGGAAGCGCCGGGCGAGTTCCTCCTCGTCCGGTTCCGCGGTGGGCAGCTGCTCGCTGCGGAGCGCGGAGAGGTTCAGCCTGCTCGGCTGGTCGGCTTGCTGCCCGTGGCTGGTGGCGGCGGGAGTGCTGGGCTGGTCGCGCATCCAGGCGGTGCGGTCCGCATCCCAGCGCCGGGCGTAGGCGTCTCCGGCCGCTGTGGCGGATGGGGCGTCGAGGGTGGGGTGGCGGTCGGCGGTGGCGGCGGTGATGTCGCGGATCTGGTTGGGCAGGATCCGCCAGGACTTGAACAGTGCGGCCGGGGATTCGGGGGTGCCCAGGAATCCGGCGCCCTTGTAGGGGGCCTGGTCCACTCGCAGGCCGCGGGAGCCGGGGAACTGCTTGGCCAGGTCCATGCCCTCGGTCTCTCCGCCGGTGAGCGCGACGCGGACCTTGGCCTCCCGGCGGATCATCAGGTTGCCCAGCACCGCGCCGGTGGCGCCGAGCGCGGTCAGCACGGTGCGGATGCCCATGGCGCGGGCGATGCGGATCACTTCCAGGATCTTGGCCGCGAGCGTGCGCGAGGTGCGGTCGGTGGCGGCCAGGATCTCCGCACCTTCGTCGATCACGATGATGATCTGTGGGATGCGGTCGCTGATGGGCAGCAGGTCGGTGTTCGCCTGGGCCATCAGGTCCTGGTAGACGGTCTTGCGGTGCTTGGCGACTCGCACCGCCGTGTCCAGCATCAGGGCTGCTTCCTCGGGGGAGGCGGCCAGCCAGTCCACCCCGGGCCGCATCCCGTCGGCCGGTCGCCCGTCGTTGTCGAGGGTGGGGCGGACCCAGGGCAGGCCGGCCGATCCGGCGTTGAGGTCGATGACCCAGGTGAGCACGTCGGTGGCGCGGGCGAACCCGGCCAGGATGGTGTGGACCATGTTGGTCTTGCCCGACCCGGTGGGGCCGACGACCAGTGCGCACTGCTCGCGCAGGTAGACGCGGATCTCGTCCGCGTTGGTCCGCAACCCCCACGGAATGCCGGTCAGGACCGACAGCGGCCCGTAGTCGGTGGGGTAGGTGACCTCCTTCGCGAGCACGTTGACGGTGGTGACGTCGACCAGGACGCGGCCCTGGTCGATGCCGGGGGAGGCGGTTGCGGTGCAGCCGTGCGGCAGCCGGGCGTCCGCCGACAGCTTGGGGGCCTCCCGCGCGATGCGGTCGTAGGTGGCCCCGCCGGGTGGCAGGTCGGCGTCTAGGGTGAAGCCGGTGCCGGTGGGCCACATCTCCACCGCCCGCACCCGCACGGTGATGCCGCAGACCCGCTGGACCCGGTCGACCCATTCGGCGGCGATGGCCCGGCGTTCGGCGGACAGGTCGGCGGCGACCTGGCGTTCGGCGGCGGCGATGGCCTCCAGCTCTCGGGCCTCCTCGTGCAGCAGGGTGGCGCGGGCGGCGGCGCCGATGCCGACCCCGAGGGTGGCCAGCGAGCCCAGCGCCGTCCAGGACAGTGGAGTGGTGGCCATGGCCCAGGTGGTCCACCCTGCGCCGAGAAGCCAGGAGGCGGCCCGCATGCCGATGGTGCGGGCCGACAGGCGGTCGCGGAGGCTGGTGACGGTGTGGCCGATGGCTCCGGCCGCGCCGATGGCGAGCGCCCAGCCGGGCGGCATGCCGGCGGCGGTGCCGGTGGTGGCGACGGCGAGGCATCCGGTGGTGGCGGACAGGGCGCCGGTCACGGGTCCGTGACCGGCCGCCCAGTCCCACACCGGCCCCGTGGAGGCGGTGTTGGTGGCCATGGTCAGACGTTCCATCCCTTCTCGGCCTGGGGCCCGTTGCGCGGGTCCTCATGCCGGGCGATGTCCTGGGCGTGGACCTGGCGGAACAGCGGTCCCATGTCCTCGGCCACGGTGACGGCCGACATCAGCGCGCCGAACATGTCGTTGAAGCCGTCCGCCACCTCCTTCTCCAGCGGAAACTCGCCATCGGCGCGCTCGGCCAGGACCCGCATCACGTTCGCCACGCTCGTCAGCGCGGCCGGGAGCCCTTCGACCATGGCGAGGATCTCCATCGCGTTCTCGGGCTCGTAGCTCTGCGCCGCTGCCTCCATCTCGGCCGCGGCCTCCTCGAACCGGAAACCGGACATGCTCTCTCCCTCACTGGTTGTCGTGTCGGGTGCGGCAGGGACGGTGCCGGCCGGGCGCTCGGCGGTGTCCCCGACCTGCTCGCTGTCGTCCGCCTCCGCCGCGGTCTCCTCCGCCTGCTGCTGTTCGCGGATCGCCGCATCGCGGGCGGCGCGCTGCTCGGCGGCGGTGCGCGTCAGGCGGGCGTACAAGCGGCGGCCCGGGTACATCAGCCACGCCCAGCCCAGGTGGCGGCCGAGCGGGGTGGTGACCAGCCCAATCAGTCCGAGCGCTCCCGCCAGGAGCACTGCCAGCAGTCGACGGCCCTGGAACCGGGCCGCCGATCGCCACAGCGCCTTCCGGGCCCGCTGCCGGGCGGCGGCCGTGCGCACCGCCTCCCGCTGCCCGTCCAGGTGCCGGGCCGCCGCGCGGTCCCGCGCCGCACGGGCCCGGTCCACCGCCTTCCGGCGGGCGGCACTCGTTGCGCCCAGCGCCTTGGCCGCGGTCCGCCCGACCGGTCCCTTACCGGCCAGGGAGGTGGTGCGGGCCCGGTGCTTCGCAGCGCGGCGGGCATCGGCCACCGCGCGGCGCGCCCCGGTCGTCTCCGCCCGCCGCGAGGCCCGCGTCGGGGCCGCCGCGTGGGCCGCCTCCCGCACTGCCCGCGCCTGGGCCATCCGCCCACCGGCCCGGCCCGGCCGGGTGCCAGCACTGGCGGATACCGTGCGGGCCCTGGACAGCGATCCGGCCCGGCCCGAACCGGCAGCCCGGTGGGCGGCCTTGCCGCGGACACCGGCCGTGCCTGCCGTACCGGCCCCGCGCCCCGCGCCGTTCCTCTTGCTCAGGCTGGTCGGCCGCTTCTGCAGCGGCACCCGGCCGGTCCCGCCCCTGCGGGCACCGCGCACCCCCGGTGCCGCTCCGTTCCCAGTACGGACGGTGCCGGGGCGGGCGGCCCGCGCCGTACCGCGCTGGCCGCGCCGGGTACGCGCGGCGGCGGCCGTGCCGACGACGACCGCGCCCGTGGCGGCAACGGCCAGCGCCGCCGGTCCGCCGACCAGTGCGGCGGCCCCGAGCAGGGTGGCGGTGGTGTTCGTGCCGGTCACCGCGAGCGGCACGACCGGCCAACCGCCGGGCGTGTGGTCCACCTCGGCGGCCGGCGCGGGCGCCGACTGCTCGGGTACCTGCTGCGGCGGCGGTGCGTCCGGCGGGGCCTCGGGGCCCGCTACCGGCGTGAGAGTGGTGTCGGTCATGCTGAGTGCGCTCCTTTGCAGGGAGTTGCGGGCCCGGCCGAAGCTGTGGAAGGTGGACGGCCGGGCCCGCGCGATAGGGCAGGTGAAAACGGGCCGCTAAGGTCACGCATGCGCGAGTGGTGGAGGCGCTGTAGCGGGCGCTGGTGCAGCCGTATCAGGCCCTACCGGCCAGCGCGGTGCCGTTGATCGGCCGCGTGCCGCCGGCCGGGGTGGGCTGGTCGCGCAGTTCCTGGTAGCGGGCGGAGACCCAGCCGATCGACCAGCCGCACAGTTCGGCCGCGGCCCGCACCGGCAGCCCTTCGATGAACGCGGCGTGCACGATCCGGCGGGCCCGCTCCTCGGGCAGCTTCTCGTTCACGGGCCCACCGGCCAGCAGTGCGGCGCGTTCACGGCGCTCCCGCTCGGCTCGCTCGGCCTGCTCCCGGCGGGCGGCGGCTTCCCGCTCACGACGCTCGGCTTCACGGCGCTCGGCCGCCTCCCGCTCGCGGCGTTCACGCTCCCGCTGAGCCTGTTCACGCTCGCGCTGCACGCGCTCACGAGCCTCCCGCTCCGCCCGCTCGCGGGCCTCGGCCCGCTCCCGCTCCTCCCGCCGGGCCCGCTCCTCCCGCTCGGCCTGCTCGCGGGCGAGACGGGCCTCGTGTTCACGCTGTTCACGGGCGAGCATGGCGGCGTGCTCGCGCTCCTCCCGGGCCCGCCGCTCGGCCGCTTCCTCGCGCTCCCGGGCCGCCTGCTCGGCCCGCTCCCGTTCGGCGCGCTGCCGGACCTCCTGCGCTTCCTGGGCGGCGGCGATGGCGCGACGGTAGGCCAGCCCGGTCTCGGCGGTGACGATCAGCAGCAGCGGCGCCACCGCGTGCACCGCCACGCCCACCAGGTCTTTCTTCAACGCGGAGTCGGCCACGTTCAGCGCCAGGGTCATGGCGCCGGTCATCCACCGCAGCACCACCGGCCACCGCCCGCCGTGCCCGCCCAGGCGGGCCAGCACGGCGTCCAGACGGACCACGATGACGACCGCGGCGTCCACCACCAGCGGCAGGATCGGCGCGGTCCACCCCCACCCGGGCGGAGTGTGCTGGGCCATCAGCGGGGTGACGGTGAGGATGGAGTAGAGCATCGCTCCGGCCACGATCAGCCACGTCCCCACCGACAGGGCGCGCTCGGCTGAACGGATCTGAACGATGTTCATCCGGCCACCTCCCGCACCCTGGTCGCGGCGATCAGCAGCACCGGCGAGGCAGGGTCATCGTGGACTTCGCTGTCCTCCACCCACGTCCATTCGGCATCGTCGGTGAGCGTGTAGCCCAGCGCGTTCAAGGCGCGTGAACGCTCCGCCCGGGTGGGCACCGTGGTCCGGGTACCGAAGTCGTGGTCGGGCCAGGGCTCCCCGGTGTTGAGCAGGGCGACGTACAGGTGCCACCGGCCGCCGCGGGTGGCCAACTGCGCGGTGAACGTGCCGGCCATCAGGCCACCTCCGGCGAACCGGCGATGCCCTGGTTGGTCAGCGCCCGGCGGGCGGCCAGCACCCGGCGGCGGGCCCGGCGCAGGCGGCGGGCGTCCAGCTCGGACGGCACCCGGTCCAGCACTGTGATCTGCGCGTCCAGCAGCTCGACCTCGGCCGCGATGAGCGGCATCTCGGCGTCGATCGCGTCCAGTTCGGCGGCCGGCGGCTCCCCGTCGGCCAGGTCAGCAGCAGCCACCGTCCGGAGTGTCATGCTGTGCTTCATGGGTCGTGGATCCCTTCACAGAGAGACGGCCCAGCAGAGCGGCCCCGGTGTTGCACCACCGGGGCCGCGGCCGTAGAGCAGGAATATCCGGCTCCCCACGCCCCGCCCGTACAGCGCCGCGCAGTGCGCGGAACCGGACGGGCGGAGGAGGCAACCGGCCGCAGCGTCAACCGCTGCGGTGCCAGGTAGAGGGAGGACCGGGCTACCGCACAGACACCGCCGGCCGGTCCGTCACGGCGGTGCCCATCGAGGTCGTCGGAACATCAGAGCTCCTGTCGGTCGCAGGGAAAGGGACGTGCTGCAAGGGGGACCGTGTCCCCACCCTCCGGCCGTTGCTCGCGGTCACCGGGCCACCTCGCCAGTCGGGCCGAAGCCCTGTCCTCTGGCCTTGTCGGGCGGTCTTGCAGCGTGTCCGCCCTGCGTTTCGGAGCAGCACAAAGAAGGCCCTCCGAAACTCGCTGTCCTAGGACTGCGAGCCGCTGAGCAAGACGATGACGCACAGTCCCAGGACTGTCAACAGTCCTGGGACTGTGTTTCACTGGCGGTGTTGAGAGGAGTGCTACATGGCGCCCAAGTGGCGAGAACTCGCTGACCGACTGGCCGAAAAGATCAGGGCCGGTGAGTACGCCCCGGGAGATCAGCTACCGCAGATCAGGGAGCTGGTCGAAGCGGGTGAAGGCTCGAAGTCCACGGTCCACGCGGCCTACAAGGCGCTGGAGGCTGAGGGACTGGTCACGTCATCGCGCGGTCACGGCACCGTTGTGCGCCAGCGGGCACCGCTCAAGCGGCTCGGTATCGCGCGATACGACAAGGCCAAGTGGCGCGACGGCGACGAGGTGGCGTTCATCGCGGACCGGGTGGCGTCCGGGCGCGCGTACCGCCGGAACGAGCAGACGCAGACCGTCAGCCGGGTGAAAGCGCCGGCGATTGTCGCTGAGGCGCACGGCCTGCCGGAAGGCGCGGAGGTGTACGCCCGTGCCCGTGTGGTCAAGGAGGGCTCCCAGCCCACGCACACACTGACCAGCTACTACCGCCCCGAGCACGTCGAGGGAACACGCATCGTCGATCCGACACCGGGGCCCGCCGGCCGCGGCGGTGGCTTCCGCGTCCTGTACGACGCCGGATACGAGATCGACCACATGCAGGAGACGCTGTTCGCACGTGTCCCCACGGCGGAGGAAGCGCAGCTCCTCCAGCTCTCACCGGGCGAGTGGGTGGTGGAGCTCCACCGCACCACCTTCACCGCGGACGGGACCGTGGTGGAATTCGCGATCGGTGTCCACGCAGCAACGCGCTTCTCGTGGACATACGACTTCAAGGTGCCCGACTCGGCAAACGACGGAGGAGAGTCCAAGTGATCTCGGATCAGGCATGGGCGGACGCTCAACGCCTCTGGGACTTCCAGCAGATGGGACACGAGGTGCGCCCTTGCTCCGTCGCCATCGGCCTCGGCAGCCACGACCTCGGCGTGGCGGACACCACCGCGGACCTCTACCACCGCGGCATGGCGCCACTCATCGTCTTCACGGGCGCGACCAGCCGCACAACGCGCGACCGCATGCCGCGGGGCGAAGCCGAGCACTACCGCGAGCGAGCGGTAGAACTGGGCGTGCCGGCGGAAGCGATCCTCGTTGAGCCGCACGCCCGGAACACGGGGGAGAACATCCGCTTCTCACGCGCACTGCTCGAAGAGCACCGCATCCCCGTCTCGTCCGTCCTGCTGGTCAGCAAGCCGTACGAGGAACGGCGAGCCTACGCGACGGCCTGCAAGTTGTGGCCCGAAGTCGAGTGGGTGAGCGCGTCTGCCCGCATGTCCCTGACCGAATACGTCGACTCCATCCAGGACGCGCGCCTGGTAATCGACATGCTGGTCGGTGCTCAGCAGCGGCTCATGATCTATCCCGAGCATGGATTCATGACCGAACAGCATGTGCCTGACAACGTGGCCGCGGCGTATCAGCGGTTGCGAGAAGCAGGCTTCACGAGCCGGATCGTGCCGGATGTAGTTGCCTAAGGCTGACCAAGGAAGTGCCGATTGAACATGCATGACGGCCCCGGGTACCGAAAGCTGTCAAATGACGCTCTGGGTGACCGACGACGACTTTTGGCGGCCGACCGTACCGATCTGGGCGATCTCCGGTACAGGGCTGGGAGCGCGTCGTGAGCTGCTGAGTAACAACTTTCTCTACGAGTTCAAGAGCGGCTCGCTGTCGCTCGCCGCGCGCGGCCCGGCTCCCCGCCGGGCCTGCGCTCCTGTCTCCGCCCCGCTCCGCCCCGGCGTCCGCCGGCCGCGCACCAGCAGCACCACCATGGTTGCTGCCAAGGCTGGTCGGTGGCTGGGGGTCGGCTCCGACGGCTTTACGCACCTGCCCGGTCCGGGACCCGCGTCGAGCAAGCCCAGGGGGCCACTCGGACACATTGCGGGCAGGTCCACAGCCTGCCCGAGTTGCCCACCAGCGTACGGCCCCCTGGCCATGCCCGACCCCAGCCCGGGCAGGACACCGCCCAAACCCGCTCCGCCGACTCCTTTGGCGTGTCATTCCGTACTTGAACTGATCAGTCGAACCACTTCTCTTTATTCGCGGTCCGGAGTACAGGCCTGCTCTTCTTGGAGGTCTCCCGAAGTACATACTCGGCAGAGGCCAATAGAGAATCAGGCATCTGGTCAGATTTAACAATTGCCTTCTGGCATGTAGATCGCCAGGCACGTCGTTCTGCGCTTGCACTGGGCACCGAAAGCATGCGTTGAGTAAAGACACCTGGACCGTAGAACTTTTTAACGAAACGAAACATTTCGTCTTCTGCTACGGTCCCAGCAATACATCTGTCCCAAGCATACTCTACTACCTTGTGCGCCAAGATAGAGTGAACGGGTTCCGTGATTTTTTTCCGCAGGATTCTATCCTTTGAGGCCCCATCTGGAATCCTCCCGAAGAATACTGCTAGCATCCTGGAGGAGACCTTTGCGCTTCGGATCCAGCTCGCTGAACACTGCACTGGAGCCGGGTTCCGTTCAGTGATCAGAGGACTGTGGTTCGATAGGTTCGCAAGCCTTTCGAATGAAGCGTCAGGCAAGCTCTCTAGAACCTCTTCCATCGGATCCCACAGAGATACTAGGGAGTCAGGGCTAGCCCAGCAGTAGGCAGTGGCGAACCACAATTCTTTGTCCAGTTCACCGTCTGCTCCTTCTAGTTGCTCAAGCCACCAGTCAGCTTGTCCCGATCGCCTTTTAGCGTTTCGCACGCGATCACAAATAGACCGGTCACTATCGAATAGGTCGACGGCACCGTTCCCTCTTTCACCTCTCGCTCGCACCGCCCCGGACATCAATCCAATTAGAATCGAATTCCAGGTTTCTCCGAATTCTTTAGAGATGATGTCAGTGTACTGGCGCCATGGTTCCAGATTGATGCCAAAGTCAACCTCTTGCTCTGCCAACATGTTTGAAATATCACGCATGACTGCCAAGGGTTCTGTTTTTCGGAAAGCGCGACGCCGAAACGGACTAAGGATTCCTCGATGAACGTTATGCTGTCTGGCGTAATTCCAAAAGATTGGCAGCGTAGAGACCAAGGCATGCGCCAGCTCGCTAGCGCCAGTATAACTAGAATACTGGTCTGCAGAATTTAGAGCAGCCAAAATAACACCGCGGTGGTGTTCTTCCGGAATGAGCGAATTCTCCCAGTCAGATTTAAGCAGTGCAAGCAAAATTTGCATATCTTGCTCGCCGGCAAACAGCGTCTCATCTACTCCGTGAATAGCCGCCCATTTCGCCATCTCAATAAGAGATACTCGCGCAATCGTGTCAGCTTTCCGGTACTCCGACTCCCACGTTATCCTGAGGAGCTTCTTGTCTTCTTCTGATTGCTTACCAAGCAGCGCTGCAAGGGCCCGTGAACTCTCGTCAAGGGGGAACTTAAACAGCTGGGGCAGCAGCTTCTCCGTCAGATACGTGGACCCCGTTTTAGGAGAGAGAGAAAGATTAAAGGACGTTGAGCCCCACGGAGAACGGGAACGCTCTTGCTCTGCCAAATAGCTGGATCGAACACCGTAATAGTCAAATACTTTGTCGAGTACTCGCTCGGTCGCTATTTTCGAGTGCGCGAAGACCCAGTCCTGCAGAAGTGCGAGCGCAAGCGCGCGAGGATAGAACTTTCCTTGCATCTCTGGGTCATCACATAGAGAGCACATGCGTTCCGCGAGGTCTAGAAGTTCACCGCTAGTGAAGCATCCCGCAAAGAAACGAGTTACGTTCATCCAATAAGGATTACGCGCAATCCCATCAAACCTGTCAGGTTTGGTCCCATGTCCCATGCTTGTTGCCGGCACGTACGGTGCTGTGTCATAGAGGTAACGCGCAGCAAAGTACTCCCGAAGAGGCTGAACCTCGAACTCATACGTGCCTTCAACACGAGAAACCAGTGCGACTACTCGTTCGACCATCCCTGTCAATAGGGCGTCGAGAGTGTCTTCAGGCTCTTTACGCCGAACCAAGTAATCTCTGACGACTTGCCGAAGCTCTTCGACCCCAATACGTCCAGTAGTCCGGTCGTTCTCAGCTTTAGCATGCATGTAATAAGCGAGATGCTGATGAACGCTAATGAGCAAGGCTCGATGCTCGCGAACCACAGCGCTCTTCTCAACTTCACGGTTGAAGAACGACCCGATGTATGCGTCGTATAGCTCTGTCCTCTTGTCGGGAAGGCTAGGACCGCGATGGTAGATAAGACTGAGCAGGATCGAAAGCTGCATGGTGTTCTTAGCCAGCTCGGCCATGTGAGGCGCGGACATCTTCTGTTGCAAGGTTTGGCTGATCTCATTGATATCTACCTTGCGTAGGTTCCGAGCTCTCCCCCACTTTTCTGCATACTCGATTCTAAGTTTCGGGGGAATTGCGGCAAGCGTCAGATAGTCGAACTTTGATTGCGGGAAAGACGGGGCACCACTTACTGCAGTGGGACGGCTTGTTACGAGCACTTTTAGTCTCGAAGCAACCTGACGCAGCCGAGTCACAGCCGAACTGACTTCCTCCACCACTCGATGTCTGTCCTCGAGGTCAGCAACTTCGTCAAGAGCATCGAGAATAATGAGCACTGGCCGCGACTCGATGATGAAAGCCATATCGGCAACGTCAAAATCAAAGCCACCTGAATATTTCTCGATGTGAGCTGCGAGTGCTCCCTCTAGGGTTCTAGGCTTTGAGTGCTGAGCATGGGCGTTTCCTGACCATGGATCCTCGCCTTTAATCCAAAGAGCTAGGTCCCGAAGCTCGATCTTAAAAGGCAACATTACTGCGCTTTTCACGTGGTTCTGAGGAACGCGCCGCAAATCTTCTACCCTGTCTAGAATCCTCAGCCTCTGCAGCTGAGCAAGGTACTGCGATAGGGTTGACTTTCCCTGACCCGGAGCTCCTTCTAGAACGACACAAGGAATCTGATCTGTAAAGTCTGAATCCAGCAACAGATCCGCTGCCCCGCTAGATGCGCCTGCCTCTTTCAAAATATATGAAAGCTGAGCAGGGTCAATTTTGCGACCGGGGCTAAAATGGCCCATGTCAACAAACTGGCGCACCCGCTGGTATGCCTCTAGATAATCCTCGTCTTTAGACTCAGCAGAAATCCGTAGAAAGTGATCCACGTACCCGTTGAACAGCTTTGACACATCTTCGTTCCCGACCACGTGCGGAAGGGCAGGAACATCAATAAAGAGGTCCAGAAGTGGACTAGGGAGCAGCTCGGCCTGCTTGAATCGGATTGTTGAATCTTGTTCGGCCTGATGTGCAAAGTATGCATTCAGGGTCATGCGCCGACGACGCGATTCTTCCTTGTTCCCCAAGTTCTCCCAGAGAAGCCTCAGCATGTCAGCCCCAGTGAGAAGGGAAGGATACTGAAGCTTCAGGTTATAGTTATTGTCGAGTCGACGGTCCAGGTCGTCGCGCCACCAACAGATGGCCTCCATCGGTATATTCTTCGACATGTACTCGTCGACTTTATCAATGGATCCGCTGTCAAGATTTGCAGTAGGTGCTGCATTTGTGATCAATACGTATCGCGACGCCCCCCTTTCTTTGAGCTTGGAAATTTTTTCCTTCTCCCCCTCAAGGGCGTCTATGATCCATTTTGCCGGATTCCTTAGGGAGGCAGGGTTGTGGCTGAATTTTACTTGGAAAACCGTCTCTAGTCCGCCTCCTCGATGGGATGTGGCATCCCGACCGCCGTCAGCTTTCCCCACGGGAAAGCACTTGACGTTGTCATATTCAGTAAGAAGCAGGGACTGACATAGCATCTGGAAGCGCTGGTCCAGGAGTGTCTCGTATTTGTAGTCCATCGGCCCTCTCCCTGTAGCACCTACTGCTTGGGGCAGGGTACACGTAACTCGCCCCAGCGCGTGGACAGTTGGAGAAACCTGGTGGAACCAGATCCTTCTGCCCTTGGTGAGCACAACACGGCCTCAGGGACAGAAGCTCGATCATCAACGTCAGCTCACACCAACTGTGAACAGAACCGAGCTACCTGCACCGGCCGTGCTCCTCGGTCAAACAGAAGTGCTGTCTGACCAACCGATGAGACCCCAGCCACCACAGTGGCGTTAGTTCGGGATGAGGAGCAGCCATGCGCGTGCCTAGCCAGCGCTCTGGAGGGGAGGCTTCATAGGCTGCCGCTGTGAGTGACACATGTGGTACGGGACCTCTGTCGGACGACGAACGGGGTCAGCTTCGTGGGCTGCATCGGTCCTGTGCCCACGAACTGGATCAGTGGGCACTTTTGCAGGCAGTGACCCCGTACGGTCCTGTCTACATCTCCGTGGATCGGAAGCCGCTGCCAGGCACGGAGCAGTCCGCATAACAGCAGCTGTACGGCCAAGACGATCACCCACCCGACTGACATCACCAGCTGACATCAACACGCTCGGACACCGACGGACGAGCAGGGACAGTGACGGGTTCGGCAGCGAGGGCGCGGGCACGTTCCGGCTGTTGGCGATGAGGTGGAGCCGAACTCCCAAAGCGGTGGTCGGTGGCAGACCCGTGAGGTTCGACGTACTGACCGGCGTACGCCCGGATCGCCCGATGCCATCGGCCATGCGCCCTGCCCTACGTAGGCAAGGTGCTCCAGGCTGGATGCCCAGACTCAGGACGGACCAGTGGGAGGGGGAAAGGGCCGTGGGTGAGTGGAAGCAGGGCAAGTGTGGGTGGCCGACGGATCGAGGCAGCTGCCGCAACAAGACGATGAAGGGCACGTCGCGTTGCTACCGCCACCAAGGTGACTGGACGAAGCGCGGCCGGGCCGAGCTGAAGAAGAGGGCGAGCAAGCGCCGCAAGAAGTGAGCCGGAGTCGGGGTGAGTGTCTAACTGCGTGACAACGCCAGCGGACAACGGCGGACGAGCGCGAACGACTGCGGACCTCAACGCAGGTGAGAGGTGCAGCGGACCAAGGCGTCACCATCCTCGAAGTTGCTTCGGGACGAAGGGGGCCTGCTCACGCTTCGAAGCCGCCATCGGGAGGGTCGACGCTGAGGGGGTGGTTGGGCTGGTCTCAGTTCTGGTCTCGGTTCGCTGATGCTCCGGGGTGGTCCCCGTTCGTCCACCAGCGTCCGGCGAGCCGTTGGGCTGCGACGCTGTCCTCTGGGTGGATGCTGGCGGACGGTGGTGGATCAAAATCGGACAACTCGTAATGCGTAGGTCAAGGGTTCGATTCCCTTAGGCGGCTCACTCCGAAGGACCAGCCAGGAACGTTCCTGGCTGGTCCTTCGTCGTCCAGCGGATGCCGGTGGGACCGGTGTCGGGCCCGGTCCGCGTCCGGGCCCGGTGAGGGGGCCGCTACGGTGGGCGGCATGGGTGGGGGAACAGCGATGCGGATGCGGCCGTGTGTGTGGTGCGGCGAACCGGTACCGCGGCCGCGGAGCCGCTGGCGCAGACGGCGTTACTGCAGCAGGGCACACCGCCGCTGGAAACGCGCGCTGGATGCCGTCGCGAACTTCCTGGACCTCGCCCCATAGCCGGGACGTGACCGGCCGGGGCGCGGGGCCCGCACACCCCCCGGGGCGGGGGACGCAGGAGCCGCGGTCCTGCCCGCGGGCCAGGCGGGGCGGTGGCGGGGCGGCGGGCCCGCCGGGGTCAGGGCGGGGGCGGGGGTGCCTCGGGTGCCGCTTCCAGGGGCTGCTCGGTCCAGATGGTCTTGCCCGACGGGGTGTAGCGGCTGCCCCAGCGGCGGGCGAGCTGGGCGATGAGGAACAGGCCGCGCCCGCCCTCGTCGGTGAGCCGGGCGCGGCGCAGGTGGGGCTGGGTCTGGCTGGGGTCGGAGACCTCGCAGATCAGCGTCTTGTCCCGGATGAGCCGCAGCCCGATGGGCGGTCCGGCGTAGCGGATGGCGTTGGTGACCAGCTCGCTGACGATCAGTTCGGTGGTGAAGGCCGCCTCTTCCAGGCCCCACCTGGCCAGTTGGGCGGTGGCCAGCTCGCGGGCCCGGCCGACCACGGAGGGGTCCGCGGCGAACTGCCAGAAGGCGGTGGCGTCCCCGGGCAGGGCCTTGACCCGGGCCACCAGCAGCGCCACGTCGTCCGCCGGGGGCCCGGTCAGGACGCGGTCGAGCACGGTGCGCCCGATGGCGGCGGGGGAGCCGCCGGCCGCCACGGCGGCGGCCACCTCCTCCTCCGGCGACCGGTCCCGGCCCCCGGCGCCGTCCCCGGTCCGGGGCAGGAGCTCGGCGGTGCAGAAGACCAGGACGCCGCCCGGGCCGAGGCGCAGCCCGACGGGCTCGAAGGGCGCGCCGCCCACCCCCAGGACGGGGCCGGGCCTGAGGTCCACACGGCGGACGTGCCCTTCGGGGCTGGTCAGCACCGGCGGCGGGTGGCCGGCGCTGGCCATCGAGCACTCCCCGGTGACCGGGTCGTAGACGCAGTACAGGCAGGCGGTCCCGACCACGCCGGAGTCGTTCGTCTGCGGTTCGGTGGCGGCCAGCCGGACGGCCAGGTCGTCCAGGTGGGTGAGCAGCTCCTCCGGGGGGAGGTCCAGGTCGGCGAGGGTCTGCACGGCGGTGCGCAGCCTGCCCATGGCGGCCGTCGCGCCCAGTCCGTGCCCGGCCACGTCGCCGATGACGAAGGCGACCCGGGTGGAGGAGAGCCGGATGACGTCGTACCAGCAGCCACCGATCCCCGCGGCGGAGCTCGCCGGCACGTAGGCGCCGGCGGTCTCCGCCCCGCTGAACTGCGCGTCCGCCGGGGGCAGCAGGCTGCGCTGGAGGGTCTCCACGGTGCGCAGCTCCGAGGTGTAGCGCCGGGCGTTCTCCAGGCTCAGCGCGGCACGGGAGGCGATCTCCTCGATCAGCGGGACGTCGTCCTCGGCGAAGGGCTCCCGCTCCCCGGTGCGCCACAGGCCCAGGACGCCCAGCACACTGCCCCGGGCGTGCAGCGGGACGAACAGCGCGGAGGACGCCGGGGCGGGGAACTGCAGCCGGAGCCGCTCGGCGTCGGGCTTCAGCGCCTCGCGGCGCGCCCTCAGGTCGGGGGCGAGGACGGCCCGGCCCTCGCGGAGGTCCTCGCTCTCCACCTCCCTGGCCCGCACGGTCTCGCCGCGCTGGTAGGCGTCGGCGGGCCAGGTGCCGTCCGCCGACGCAACCGCGGTCCGGCGCAGCACCGTCCCGGGGACGAACCGGCCGGCCTCCCGGCCCTGGGACACCGCGTCGGACAGGTCCACGCTCGCCAGGTCCGCGAAGGCGGGGACGAGGACGCCGACCAGTTCCTCGGCGTTGCGGGTGACGTCCAGGGTGCGGCCCAGGCGCGTGGCGGCGGCGTACAGCAGGGCCAGCCGCCGCTGGGCCGCGTGCTGCTCGGTGATGCTGGTGAAGACGGCCGCGACACCGAGGACGCGGCCGTGGGGGTCACGGAGCCGGAAGGCCGACAGGGAGAGCGTCCGCTCCTCGCCGGGGGCGGCCAGCCGCCGCGCCGAGTGCTCCCAGCCGTTCAGCGGCTCGCCGGTCTCCAGCACCCGCGCCAGCCGCTCCTCGATCGCGGCGGCGTCCTGCGGCACGAGGAGGTCCGCGAGGCCCAGGCCGGGGGGCGGGCCCGTGCCCCGGCCCGGGGAGGACCCGTGGAGGCCCGGCCTGAGGTTGCCCTGCCGGGTCAGCAGGTCGGGCCCGTAGAGGACCAGCCCGATGTGCTCCTGGTCGAACAGGGCGCGGACCAGCGCCAGGTTCTCCGCCTCGTGCTCCGCGGCGGCCGCGGCGGCCACCAGGAACCGCTCCCGCCCCCCGGCGGGCAGCGGCACCACCACGACGTCCGCCGCGACGGCCGGGCCGTCGCGGCGGAGCAGGGCCGTGCGCAGCTCCCGCAGTTCCCCCGCGGCCCCGTCGAGCGGCCCGGTCCAGGCGCCGGGGTCGGCGGCGAGGTCCGTCATCGGCCGGCCGCGCAGCTCCCGGGCGGACAGGCCGGTCAGGGCCGTCGCCGCGGCCGTGCACCGCACCACGGTCCCGTCCCCGTCCAGGACGAGCACGGCCACGCCGCCCGGTGGCCGGCCGGCGCCGTGCGGAGGTGTGGACGGGTTCACTCGGCTGCCTCACCTCGGGGAGAGCGACGCTGCCCGGCCCATTCAACCCCGGCCGCGGTCCGCGCGCACGGCGGCGGCGCCGCGGGCGGGCGCCCTCGCGGTGGGCGCGCGGGCGGTGCGGCGCGCGGTCAGCCGGCCGGGACCGGCTCGGGCTCCAGCAGGGTGCGGACGCCGTGCGGCAGCTGGGCCAGGGCCCGCTCCAGCTGGCCGGGCGAGAGGTGCTCGCGCACGGCGGCGGTGACGGCGGGGACGACCCGCGGGACCGCCTCGGAGCTGATGAGGGCCTCCTGGGAGAAGCGGTTCGCGTAGGCGTCGCGGTCGTACTTGATCGGCACGGAGCTGGGGACCCAGCCCTCGTAGAAGGCGCCGCGCAGCAGCTCGGGGAGCTGGGCGGCGAAGTGGGCCGCGCCGTCGACGGTGAGCCTGTCGCGGAGGGTGTGGAGCCAGGTGCGCAGCACCCGGTTGGCGAGGTGCCGGTCCTCGGTCCCCAGGGCCTCCGCCACCGACTTCACCCAGATGTTCGCCGTGTGGATGACGTGCTCGAACTCGGCTGCGTGTGTCGCGGCCATGGCTGTGCCCCCTCGGACGGGTTCGCGGGCTGCGGGCGGCCGCCGCGCCGGGGCGCGTCACAGCCGCCCGTGTGGTGGAATGCGGCTTTCGTCCTGCGCTGACTCCAGGGTAGGCCGGTCCGGGCGGGCTCACACGTCGGGCGCCGCCGGCCTTCCGGCGCCGGGCGCGGAGGCGTGGTCGCGGTCCGCGGCGCCGACCGGGCGCATCGCCGCCGAGGGCCCGTTCGCGGTGGCCGGGGTCGCGCGCCGCGGGATCACGGCGACCGGTCCGGGCCGGGTCCGCCCGGCCCTGGCCGGTCCCCCGGCCGCGGGCTCCTCCCGCGGGCGCGCGCGGTGTCCTCCCCCGGCTCCCCGGGCTTGCGGTAGACCAGCAGGTACCGCCAGAACAGCAGCCTGCGGAGGGCGGCCCCGGGCAGCAGGACGGCAGCCTCCCGGCGCACCTCCGCCAGGGTCATCCCGGGCTGCCTCACCGGTGCCCGGGGGAGGGCGGGCCCGCCGTGGTCCGGGCGGAGGCGTTCGCGGGCGGCGACCGCGAGGCGGGCCGCGGCGTTGACCGGGACGGCGGCCAGGCTCCAGGCCCGGTCGGCCCCCGAAACCTCCCGGCGGCAGCCCAGGACGGCCAGGACGCCGCCGGGGGCCAGGGCGTCCCGCAGCGCCGCCACCGTGCCGAACGGCATGTGGTGGAGACTGGCCAGGCAGGAGACGAAGTCGTAGTGCCCGGCCGGCAGTCCGGTGCGGGTGGCGTCCGCCCGGCGGTACCGCGGCGCCGGACGTCCGGGCCGGTCCGCCGAGAGCGAGCGGGCGGCCTCGATCATCTCGGCGGACGGGTCGATCGCGTCCACCTCGATGCCCCGGTCCGCGAGCCGGCGGGCGAAGCCCCCGGTCCCGCAGCCGACGTCCAGCGCGGTGCGGCAGCCCGCCGGCACCCGGCGGAGCAGCAGCCGGTGGTAGTGGTCGTTGTGGTCGAAGGGCACGGAGCCGAGCATGGCAGAGGGCGGGACGGCGCGGGGCGGGCGGCGGAGGAGCGGCTCGGACGTGGATTTCTGTCGAATTCCTGTCGAACGTGTTTCGGTCGGGGAGCGGCGGGGGAACGCACCCATAACTTCTGGGAGCGCTCCCAGGGGCCACATCCCCTCACGCGAACACGAAAGCGAAGAGCCGCGATGAATTGTCATGAGCGCGTCTTACCGGGCCGCGGGCCGGCCCGTCTCCTCGTCGTCCTGGCCGCCCTGCTGCTGGGCATGCTGCCCTGGACCGGGACGGCCTCCGCCCACGGATCCGTCGTCGACCCCGCCTCCCGCAACTACGGCTGCTGGCTCCGCTGGGGCAGCGACTTCCAGAACCCGGCCATGGCGCAGCAGGACCCCATGTGCTGGCAGGCGTGGCAGGACGACACCAACGCCATGTGGAACTGGAACGGCCTGTACCGGGAGAACGTCGGCGGAAACCACCAGGCCTTCATCCCCGACGGGCAGCTGTGCAGCGCCGGCCGCACCGCGGACGGCCGCTACCGCTCCATGGACGTCCCCGGCCGGTGGCGGACCACCGGCGTCGGCACCGACTTCACCGTGCACCTGCACGACCAGGCCCGGCACGGTGCCGACTACCTCCGGATCTACGTCACCCGGCAGGGCTTCGACCCCACCACCGACGAACTGGGCTGGGGCGACCTGGAGCTGATCAAGACGACCGGCCGCTACGCCCCCACCTCGGACATCAGGGTCGGCGTCAGCGCCCCCGGCCGCAGCGGGCACCACGTCGTCTACACGATCTGGAAGGCCTCGCACGCCGACCAGGTCTACTACCTCTGCAGTGACGTGAACTTCCGCTGATCCCGCGGCGGAGCGGGGTGGGGGCCGGCCGGCCCCCACCCCGCTCCGCCGGCTCCCCGCCGCCTTCCCGGGCCCGTCCGCCCCCGCCGGTGACGGGGAGCGACACCGAGGGAACCACGAGGAGTCGTCCGGAGTCCCGTCGGGTGTACGCCACCCCCGACCCGGATAGGCACCATGACCACTCTCTCCGGTTCCTTCAGCGAAGAACTGCTGGCGCTCGCCCGTCCCCACCTCGCCTGGACCATCGAGCAGATCGACCTGTTCGACCGGCTCGTACCGCGCGGCCCGACCCGCTGCGACCTGGACGTCCCCGAACTGGGCCGGGCCGGGATGGCCCTGTCCGCGCAGCTCGTCGCGCGCTTCGCCGCCGACGGCACCTGGCTGTGGGCCTGGGCCGACAGGTCCACGGCCGACACGCCCGGAGCCGAGTCGGCCCAGAGGCTGCGCGAGATCGGCGAGCGCCACGGGGTGCGCGAGCTGACCACGCCCCTGCTCGACCTCAGCGGCTTCCCCGACCCCCGGCTGGCCGCCGACCACCTGTCGCTGGTCTGCATGGGCCTGCTCGACGGGCGCGGTGCCGCGGTCACCGCCGCCGACGACCGGAACCGCGCCTTCCTTGTCGTCGACGACCCCGCCGTCCCCCGTGCGGCCCCGCGGCCCGGGCGCCTGGTGCACGCGCTGCGCAACGGACCGGCGATGCTGCCCGGCCCGGCCCTGAAGGCCGTGCAGGGCTGGTTCGACCGGCACGGCATCGAGCTCCGGTACGGTCCCGGCACGGTGTGGGGCGTGCTGCCCGGCGGCGACCGGGTCGTGGTGTTCCTGGAGAACGGCGCGGTCACCTCGGTGGAGGTCACCGGGCCGGACGGCGGCGCACCGGTCTGCGCCTCCGCCCCCGAGCAGTACCTGGTCGACCCCCGCCCGGACCCGAAGGCCCCCAGCCGGCTCTTCCCGGCCGAGCTGCTGCCGGCCGTCACCCGCGAGATCTCCTTCTCGCTGCGCGACACCCGCGGCATGGTCGAGTACGCGGGCCGCCGACTGGGCTTCGACGGCCGCGCGCCGTCCTGGGACCGGGAGGCCGGGCGGCTGGTCTTCCCCGGCGGTGCGCTGGCCTGCCGTCCGCTGGGCCGGTACGACCTCGCGGAGCGCTGGTTCGAGTGGGCGCCGGGCACCGAGGACGTCCGCGCGGCGCTGCGGCGGGCGGCCGGTCTGCCGCCGGAGGCCCACCTGCCCGAACTCGCCGGCGGGCGGCTCGACCTGACCCCGTACACCGCTCCCGAATCCGTGGCCGTGGCCCTGGCGCGCACCGGGGCGCGGGCCGTCGGGCAGGTCTTCACCTCACTCGGCGGCCAGTTCCTGGCGGTCGCGGACGAGCGGCTGCCCGCGCCGGAGGTGAGCCCCGAGGCGGCCGCCGAGGAAGTGCGGGCGGGGGCGGTCTGGCTGCAGGGCCTCACCCCGCCCCAGGACCGCCCGCGGGTGATGCGGGAGGCGGCCGCGGCCTACTTCGAGCGGGCGGGCATGCAGGTCCGGCACCACGGCGGGCCGGACGTCCTCAGCGGTGTGTCGGGCCTGTACGAGGTGCGGGTGTTCTTCGCCCCCGACGGCACCGTCACGGACTCCACGTGGGGGACGCCGGCGGCGCCCCGGAGCTGACCGGGCGCGGTGCGACCCGGCGGCGGCCCCGGCGGCCGGGGTCAGGGCGCGGGGGAGCCGCCGGGGACGCGCAGGACGAGGACGGCCAGGTCGTCGTGGCCGTCGCTGGGATGGTGGTCGGCCAGGATCCGGCACAGCCTCTCCGGCGGCTCCCCCGCGTGGGCGACGGCGACCCGGGCCGTCTCGTCCAGGCACGCGTCGATGGGCCGGGCCGGGTGCTCCACCAGGCCGTCGGTGAAGAGCACCACGGTGGAGCCGCCCGGCAGCGGCCGGGAGTGGTCGGGCCGGGGCTGCGCGGGGTCGACGCCGAGAGGGATGCCGGGGTCGGCGTACAGGTACTCCGCGCGGCGGTCCGGGGTGAGCACCAGCGGCGGCAGGTGCCCCGCGGCGCTCCAGCGGATCGACCACTCCCGGCCCCTCGGCTCGATCCGGGCCAGGCAGGCGGTGGCGACGGAGCTGCCGGCGACCGCCTGCAGGGTGCGGTCGAGCTTGGCCAGGACCAGGGCGGGCGGGGTGCGCCGGTCGTAGAGCAGCGCGCGGAGCATGTTGCGGGTCTGGGCCATGGTGGCCGCGGCCTTCAGGTCGTGGCCGACGACGTCCCCGATGACGGCCGCGCACGCCTTGTCGGGCAGCAGGATGGCGTCGTACCAGTCGCCGCCGAGCTGTCCGGGGACGGTGGCGGGACGGTAGACGGCGGCGCCCTCGAAGGGGTGCAGGTCGGGCAGCCGCGGCAGCAGCAGCCGCTGGAAGGTCTCGGCACCGGAGCGGACCCGCTCGTACAGCCGGGCGTTCTCGACGGCCACGCCGGCCGCGCCCGCCAGCGCCACGGCGATGTCCTCGTCCTGGGAGTCGAAGGGCCGCCCGTCGCGCCGGTCCGTCAGGTACAGGTCGCCGTAGATCTGGCCGCGGACGCCGATCGCGACGCCGAGCAGGGTGCGCATCGGGGGGTGGCCGGGCGGGAAGCCCGAGGACTGGGGGTGGGAGGAGATGCCCTCCACCCGCAGCGGTTCGGGGTGGCGGATCAGGTGCCCGAGCAGCCCGTGGCCGCGGGGGAGGTCGGCGTCCGCGAGCGCGGCCTCCTCCTCCCGGCTGAGTCCCACGGGGATGAACCGGGCCAGCTTGTCGCCGTTCTCGTCCAGCACGCCGAGCGCGCCGTAGCGGGCGTCGACCAGCTCCATCGCCGTGGTGACGATGCGGTGCAGCACCACGGGCAGCTCCAGTTCCCGGCTGATCGCCATGACCGCGTCCAGCAGGCCCCGCAACCGCTCCTGGGCGAGGGTCAGGGTGTGGAGCTGCTCGTGGATCCGGTCGAGCTCGGTGCGCAGGTCCGGGGGCGGGCCGCCGGGCCGCGGACCGCCCCGGTGCGGCGGCTCCTCCCGCTGTGGCCCCTGCTCCATCGGATCTCCTCGTCGTGCCGCTCGCGTGCCGGCCGGCCCGGACCGGGTGCCTCCGGGCCGCTCCCGACGGCACGGGGGGCCGGCTCCCTCCCGGCGGTGGCGCCCACGGCACTCATGCTAAGTCCGTTTTGCCCTGTAGGTGCATCTTGGTGCGGCGGCGCCGGAGGTGGGCGGCGAAGGGCTGGGTAGTATGCCGCCCATATGGTTACTGGCCGGTAGTTTCTCGTCCGCGGGTGTGGCGTCCGTGGCGGGCGGCCGGTCCCGCGACGGCCCGAAGGAGCAGCGATGCCCACGCTCGACCGCCTCGACGACGTCTTCGTCCTCGATCTCGGGGACACCGAGAACCGCTTCCACCCGGACTGGCTGGCCTCGGTCGACGGCCTCCTGGACGAGGTAGAGAACGCCGGGGGAGCCCGCGCCCTGGTGACGGCGGCCACCGGCAAGTTCTTCTCCAACGGCCTCGACCTCGAATGGCTCATGGCCCACACCGACCGGGCCGCCGAGTACGCGGCGAGCGTCCAGGAGCTCTTCGCCCGGGTGCTGACCATGCCGCTGATCACCGTGGCCGCCCTCCAGGGCCACACCTTCGCGGCCGGCGCGATGCTCTCCCTGGCCCACGACTTCCGCGTGATGCGGGCTGACCGGGGCTTCTGGTGCCTGCCCGAGGCCGACATCCACATCCCCTTCACCCCCGGCATGTCCGCCCTCATCCAGGCCCGCCTGACCCCGCAGACCGCCCACGAGGCCATGACCACCGCCCGCCGCTACGGCGGTGCCGACGCCCTCGCCGCCGGGATCGTCGACCGCGCGGTGGAGGAGGGCGCCGTCCGCGACACCGCGCTGGAGATCGCCCGCTCCCTGACCGCCAAGGCGGGCCCGACCCTGGGCACGATCAAGGCCCGGATGTACGGCCCGGCCGTCGAGGCGCTGCGCGCGAAGGAGATTCCGCTCGGCTTCGGCGGCTGAGCCCCGCGGCCCGGACCGCGACGCCCTCTCAGGACCGCGCCAGGTAGGCGGCGAGGGCGTCGCGGCTGCGCCTCAGCTCGCCGATGCGCCTGTCCAGGGCCGCCAGCTCCGCCTCCAGGGCGGTCCGCAGCTCCGCGCACCAGTCGAAACCCGGCCCCTCGCCCCGGGCGCACGGCAGCACCGAGCGGATCACCCCGGTGGGCAGGCCCGCGTCCAGCAGGGCACGGATCTGCCGCACGGTGACCACCGAGTCCTCGTCGTAGTCGCGGTAGCCGTTCGGACCGCGCCGGGGTTCGAGCAGCCCCTGCTCCTCGTAGTACCGCAGCAGCCGCGCGCTGACCCCGGTGCGCCGCGACAGTTCCCCGATCAGCATCCGTCCCGCCCTGTGTGGGAGTTGACCTTCACATGGGTGTGAGGCCCTAGCGTCGGTTCCGCGAGCGGGCCCCGGGGCGCGGACCCACCGGACGCGCCGGGCCCGCCGCGCCGTCCACCCGAACCCGTATCCGGAGTGCAGCATGGTCTCTTTCGTCGCCCACCGCAACGGCCGGACGGCGTCCGCCGGGGAACTGGCGCCGCTCGCCTTCGCGGGGTACGCCCACTTCACCGCCGCGCAGGTGCGCGGCGGCCGCATCCGGGGGCTCGACCTCCACCTGGAGCGGCTGCGGTCCGCCTCGGTGGAGCTGTTCGGCCGGGCCCTGCCCGACGACCGGGTGCGCTCCCACCTGCGGGCGGCACTGGAAGCCGGCCCGGCCGACCTGTCGCTGACGGTCACGATGTACCCGGCGGCGGGCGAGTTCACCGCAGGGGAACCCGGCGCGGAACCGGAGGTGCTGGTCCGCACCGGGCCGCCCGCGTCCGGCCCGGACGGTCCGCTGGCCCTGGCGGTGGTCGAGCACGAGCGGTTCCTGCCGGGCGTGAAGTGCGTCGGCGAACCGGCCAAGACGTACTTCCTCCGCCGCTCCGCCGAGCAGGGCTTCGACGACGCCGCCTTCGTGGACCGCCGGGGCCGGATCGGCGAGGCGACGATCTGGAACCTGGCCTTCTGGGACGGCTCGGCGGTGGTGTGGCCCGAGGCCGAGGTGCTGAGCGGGGTGACGATGGGCATCCTCCGCCGGCAGCTGGACCGCCTCGGCGTCCCCCAGCGCGTCCGGGAGGTCACCCTCGCCGACCTGCCGGGGCTGGCCGGGGGCGTGGTCATGAACTCGTGGACGCCGGGTGTGGCGGTGCGCCGGATCGGTCCGGCGGTCCTGCCCGAGGCGCCGGACTTCGTGGACCTGCTGCACCGGGCCTACCGCGCCGAACCGCCCACCGCGCCGTGAACCCCACCGCGCCGTGAGCCCCGCCCCGTCCGGGCCCCGGCCCCGGACGGGGTCCCTCGACGAGGCGGCGCGGTTCCCGGCCACCGCGGCGAGGCCGCCCGGCCGGTGGCCGAACCCCCTCACGGTGGAGGAGCTGCGGCCGGTGCGGGACCACTGCGCCGCCCGGTTGCCCGCGGCGGTCCCCCGCATCGCCGGGCGGCCGTTCCGGGCGCCGGCGGGGGTCAGCGGGTGGGGAGTTCGGCCGTCAGGTCGCGCAGCACGCGGTGGGCGGTGCGGATGAAGGTGCCCCGCACGGTGGGCGTGGTGCTGGCCACCGCCGCCAGGGCGGTGCGGGCCGCGGGGCTGAAGCCGACGAACGAGGTGAAGCCGCGCGTGCCGCCCGAGTGGAACAGCAGCTCGAAGGTCCCGCCGTCGTGCGCCCGGTAGGTGCGCGCCTTCCACACCAGGCACACGCGGTCGCCGCCGGGGGCCACCGCCCGGGGCAGGAGGACCTCGCGCAGCGCGGTGCGCAGGGAGTCGCCGAGCTCCGGGGGCGGGCAGAGCAGCGCCTCCAGGTAGCGCTTCAGGTCGCGGGCGCTGGAGCGCAGCGCGCCGGCTCCCGGCAGGCCGGGGATCAGCCAGGGCGGGCGGGGGCGCCCGCGCAGGTGGCCGGTGGCCTGGGGGAGGGTGGGGTCGCAGGTGGTGTCGGCCAGCCCCATCGGCTCCAGCACCCGGGCGGCGAGCAGGTCCTCGTAGGAGGTGCCCGCCACGCCGGCCAGCAGGTGGCCCAGCAGCCCGACCCCGAAGTTGGAGTAGCGGACGCGGGTGCCGGGCGGGCGGCGCACGCGGGTGTGGCCGAGCGCGCGCAGCAGGTGCTCGGCGGTGAAGGCCCCGTAGGGGTTGGTGTACCAGCGGGGCAGCGCGGTCGGCAGCAGCCCCGGCGGCAGCGCGGGCAGCCCGGCGGTGTGGGTGGCCAGGTGGGCGAAGGTGATCCGGTCGCCGTGGCCCTCGGGCACGGCGGCCGGCGGGAGGTGCGCGGCGACGGGGTCGTCGAGGCGGACCTCGCCGCGGGCCGCCATCTCGGCCAGCAGCAGGGCGGTGAACGTCTTGGTGACCGAGCCGAGTTCGAAGCGGGTCGCGGCGCCCGCCCCCCGGCACAGCGTTCCCGAGTCGTCCGCGCGCAGCGCCACGACCGCCGCCGCGGGGGCGTCCGCGGCGGCGGCGACCGTCTCCAGGGGGAGGGAGAGGGCCGTCTCCTGCGCCGGCCCGGGAGTGGGCTCCGGTCCCGGCCGGGGGTCCGTCGCGGCGTCCACCCGGCTCACCGGCCGCCGGCGCGCGAGAGCGCCAGGGTGCCCGCGACGACCGCGACGATCGCGGTGTGGTGGTGCTCCCGGAACCGCTGGGCGGCGTCGCCCTCCACCGGCTTGCCGTCCCGGGGGACCAGCCCGTCCTCGTGCTGCACGGAGGCCAGCTCCTCCCACAGGCCCGCGTCGGAGTACGGCTCGCGCAGACAGCTTCCGACGATCATCAGCTCGGCGACGAGGTCCCACTCCTGGATCTCCCGCCACACGTCCAGCCAGACCGGCAGCCACAGCCGGAGGTACTCCTCGACGTGCTCCGGCAGGCCGCCGGGGCGCCCGCCCCAGTCGGTGAGGTGGAAGACGGAGTGCGTCACGCAGTACGCCGTCAGCCAGTCGATCGCCCACGGCTCCGGTGTGCTGCCGAGCCAGGTGTCGTCGGCGAGCCGCCGCCAGTCGACGCCGTCGCCGAGTCCGACCAGGTGCGCGGCGTTGGCGACGGCCAGCCGGCGGTTGGGGAGCTGCTCGGCGGCGCGGGGGGAGGCCAGCGACCGCAGGTGGGCGACGAGGGCGTCCATGCGCCGGTGCCGGTAGCCGGCGCGGACGAAGTGCGCGTACAGCTCCAGCGGGTCGGTCATCATCGTGTGGCGCAGCTGGCGTTCATAGAGCATGTCGCCGCCGCGCAGCTCCCACCAGGCGAAGTCCAGCAGTTCGCGGGCCGCCTTCGCCTCCTTCTCCGACGCCAGGCCCTCGCGCAGCACCAGGGAGGCGGCCAGGGCCATCTCGCCCAGCGGCTTGTAGACGCTGTCGGGGTCGGCCAGCTCGGCGGTGGTGCCGGGCGGCAGCGTGCCCAGCTCGCAGTGGCGGCGCAGCCAGCCGAGCGCCCGGGTGGCCAGCCGGTGCGCCGAGTGGGACACGGGTGCGGGAACCCGTGCCGCGGTCGTGGGGAACGTGTTCATGCGGTGGGCCCTCCCGGCCTCTCCGGGGTGTCGGGTGCGTCCGGTGCGCCGGGTCCGGCGGGCGGTCCGGGGACGCCCGGGGCCCCGGGCACGTCCGCCAGGCGGCGGGCGACCTCGGTGTCCAGCGCGGTGCGGGCGTCGCTGCCGCCGTGCAGCTCGATGTGGCGGACCACGGCCGCCACGTCCAGCGCGGGCCGGTCCCCCCGGTGCACGGCGAGGGCGAGCCAGCGCACCAGGCGGGCCGCGGTCGGGTGGTCGCGGCGCAGCATCGCCCGGCCGGTGCCCCGGGCCAGGTCGCGGGTTCGGCGCAGTGCGGCGGCGTGGACCGGGCCGTCGACGCCGGGCAGGGCGAGGGGGGAGAGCTGCGCCATGCGCAGGGACCAGGCCCGCCAGGCGCCGTCCGCTCCTCCCGGTCCCGGGCCGGGGCGCGGCTCCGGGGCCGTCAGGCCGCGGTCGCCGGCCGCCGGCCGCGCGGGGACGCCGAGGGCGGCCGGCAGGTCCTCCGGTGAGCCGCCGGTGTACCGGGCGAGGAGGTGCGCGGTCGTCCGGTCGCGCCAGACCGCCTCGGGTGCGGCGTCGGGAGCGGGCGGGAAGACCCGGAAGGACTCGGTCACCGCCTGGACGTCGTCGGGGCCGAAGGGTGCGCCGGCCAGCAGCGCGGGGGCGAACACGTCGGGCCCCAGCACCCGTACGGCGGCCAGTGCCGCCTTGGGGTCCGGAGCCTGCTCCACCTGGCGGGCCACCACCACCGCGTCCCCGGCACCCCGCAGGGCGCCGAGGACGCGGCCGGCCAGACTCTCCACCGCCGCGGCGTACTCCGTGCGCGGTGAGGCGTCCGGGTTCGGCATCAGTGACCTACCTCTCTGGTTCGGTCTGTCATGCTATGCCGTTTCTATCTTTTCTTTTGATATATGTGCGTTTTGTCGCGTGCCGCCGCCTGGGCGGCGGCACGGCTCACTTCTCCTTGGGGTCCTTGGGGGAGAGCAGGATCAGCGCGAGCAGGAGCCCGGCCGCCTCCGGGGCCCACACGGGAGCGCCGCTGACCGGCTCCTCGCGCGGACCCATCAGGTCGGCGACCGCGTCGCGCTCGGCCGGAGCGGCCGGGGTGAGGCTGGTGGTCTTCGTCGCGAACGTGAGCATCTGATTCCTCCTCGGTGTGATGCTCTGTACCTTCACCGCTCCTACGAGCGGCGTCGGCCTCGACGTTACGAAGGACTGCTCAAACGCGCATGTGGTCGTTTGATCGCGGTTGCGAATATCCGTTCCCTGTGCGTCCTCCGTTCCGGGCCCGCTGACCGTGCGCGACGCCCCCCGGGGCCCGCCGGTCCGTCCGGTTCGGGGGACGGAACGGCCGCCCCTGATTCACCCGTTCGGCGGAGGCGGGGAGAGGCAGGCGGGCGGCGCCGGGTCGCCGGGACGGCGGCGGGCGGAGCGGCGGACCGGCCCCGCCCCCGGAGGCCCCGCGGCCGGGGCGGGACCGCGGCGGAACGGCGCCGCCCGCTCCGTCCGGCGCGACCCGCCGGCGGTGCGTCCGCGGACCCGGCGGTAACCCGAACGGAGTCCGAGCGCAGGACAGCGCGGGCGGGCGGCCGGAGCCTGGCTGTGTAGGGGTAGGCCCGGACGGGACGAGGGCGCCCGGCCGGTCGCACGACCGCGGCCGGTGCCCTGCTCGCAGGAGGTGCCGGATGCCGCAGGTGCGGGTGTACGTGTCCATACCGCTGCCGGTCGAGGAGGTGTTCGGGTACCTGGCCGACGGGTGCAACCTGGCCGCCTGGCACTCGGGGGCGATGTCGGTGCGCCCGGCGTGGCCGGGCGGCCCCGGCGGGGAGGGGGGTGACGGGGAGGGCGGGGGGCCCGGGGCGGTGTACCGCTACCGCTTCCCGGGGCGCCGCCGCGAGTGCGTGCTGCGCCGGGTGGTCCACGAGCCCCCCTCCCGGGTGAGCTTCGCCGGGCAGCGCATGTGGACGCCGCTGGGCTGCCAGGTGCCCCGGTTCGACTTCCGGCTGTGGCCCTGGGAGGGCGGCGGCTGCCGGGTGGAGGTGGGGGTGGACTGCTCCCTGGGCGGTGCGATGCTGCTGCTGTGGCCGGTGGTGGCCTTCGGCTGGCGGCGCGATCTCCCGGCGGACGCGCGGGCGCTGTACGAGCGGCTGGCCGGCGCGGGCGGGCAGGAGGAGGCGCAGGCCGCCGTGACCGAGGCGCGGCGGACGGCCGGCGGTGGCCCGACCGGACGGGACCCGCAGCGGTCCCCCGCCGGGGCGGCGGGGCCGGGCACCGGGCCCGGCATCGGCACCGAGCCCGGTTTCGGCACCGTCGAGCCCGCCTGGCGGCGGGCCGCCCCGGCGCCGGAACCGGCCCGTCCGTCCCGGCCGGTGCGCCGCTTCCGACTCCCGGCCCTGCACGGCTGACCCGGCAGCCCCCGCACCGGTCCGCCGGCGACGGCCCCCTACCACCGCGGCGGGCCGGCGCGGGGCACCCGCGGAGTGCGCGGGGGCCGGCGCCGCGCGCCGGCCGGCCGGGGACGGTCCGTCAGCGGTTGAGCGGGTCGCGGTGGAGCAGCCGCACCCGTCCCTCCAGCATCGCGCCCAGCCCCTCCACCGCGCAGACGGCGGGCTGCTCGGCGACGTGCACCGGCATCCCGGTGGCCTGGCGCAGCATCGAGTCCAGCCCCGGCAGCAGCGCGCTGCCGCCGACCAGCATGACCCCCCGGTCCGCGAGGTCGGCGACCAGGTCCGGCTGGCACTGGCGCAGCACGCCGCGGATGGCGTCCACCATCGCGGTCAGCGGGGGCCGGATGGCGGCGCGCACGCTCTCGGTGTCCACGCACACCGTGCGGAACAGCCCGGTGGACACGTCCCGGCCGTACACCTCGGCCTCGGACTGCTCGGGCGGCGCCACGGAGAGCGCCAGGTGGAGGGGGTGGACGGCCTGGTGGGGGAGCATCAGCTCGTGCTGGTTGCGCAGGTGCTGGACGACGGCCCGGTCGATGATCTCGCCGCCCACGGGAACGGTCTCGGCGGCGACGATCGAACCCAGCGAGAGGACCGCGACGTGGGAGCTGGACGCTCCGCACATCACGATCATCGTGGCCTCGGGCTCCTCCACCGGCAGCCCGGAGCCCACGGCGGCGGCGATGAGGCTGTCCACCAGCTCCACCCGCCGCGCCCCCATGCCGGTGAGCGTCTCGACGGCGGCGCGCTGGACGAGCGGCTCGGCGTCGTGCGGCACGCACACGGCGGCGCGCAGCATCGGCTTGCGCCGCCAGGCCCGGCGGATGCGGTCGCCGATCAGGGCGCGCAGCATCCGCCGGGCCATGTCGATGTCGACCACCGTCCCGTTGGAGACCGGGCGGACGACCCGGATGTGGTCGGGGGTGCGGCCCACCATCCGCTCGGCCGGGGCGCCGACCGCGATCAGGGCGCCGGAGCGGGTGTTGACGGCGACCGCGGACGGGGCGTCCACGATGACGCCGAACCGTTTGAGGTAGACCCGGGTCCTGGCCGCGCCGAGGTCGACGGCTACGGTACAGCGGCGCAGTTGCTCAAGGCTGACGGTCACAGCGGCATCTCCCCGTGGTGGCGTGGTCGGACCGCCGGAGAGACGGCCCCGATCCTCATGGTGGGGGCCGCGCCGCGCCCCCGCGCGCTGGACTGATCCGGACGGGCGAGACGGCGGCCCGCGGCCGGACGCCCGAGTTCCGTTCCGTTCCGGGAAGATGATGGCCGGTCAGGAGCTGCCGGCCGGTTCGGACGCCCTGCTGACGGCCTCTCCGGCCGCCCCGCCGCCCTCCCCGCCGCCGAACTGGGTGCGGTGCAGTTCCAGGTACCGGCCGCCCGCCGCCAGCAGCTCCTCGTGGGTGCCGCGCTCGACGATCCGGCCGTCCTCGACGACCAGGATCAGGTCGGCGGCCCGGACCGTGGAGAGCCGGTGGGCGATCACCACGGAGGTGCGGCCGCGCAGCGCCTCGGCCAGCGCCTCCTGGACGGCGGCCTCGGAGGTGGTGTCCAGGTGGGCGGTGGCCTCGTCCAGGACCACCACCTCCGGCCGGGCCAGCAGCAGCCGCGCGATGGTCAGCCGCTGGCGCTCGCCGCCGGAGAGGCGGTAGCCGCGCTCGCCGACGACCGTGTCCAGCCCGTCGGGCAGGGAGGCGATCAGCCGGTCCAGCCGGGCCCGGCGCAGCACGTCCCACAGCTCCTCCTCGCCGGCGTCGGGGCGGGCGAACAGCAGGTTGGCGCGGATCGACTCGTGGAAGAGGTGGCCGTCCTGGGTCACCATGCCGAGCGTGGCCCGCAGGGAGCGGAAGGTCAGGTCCCGTACGTCGACGCCGCCGATCCGCACCGCGCCGCCGTCCACGTCGTACAGCCGCGGCAGCAGCTGGGCGATGGTGGACTTGCCCGCGCCGGAGGAGCCGACCAGCGCCACCATCTGCCCGGGTTCGGCGCGGAAGGACACCCCGTGCAGCACCTGTTCGCCGCCGCGGGAGTCGAGGACGGCGACCTCCTCCAGGGAGGCCAGGGAGACCTTCTCGGCCGACGGGTAGGCAAAGTCCACGCCGTCGAACTCGACCGGGACCGGGCCGTCGGGCACCGCGCGGGCGCCGGGCCGCTCCTCGATCAGGGGCTTGAGGTCCAGCACCTCGAAGACCCGCTGGAAGCTGACCAGCGCGCCCATCACCTCCACCCGCGCCCCGGCCAGCGCGGTCAGCGGGGCGTAGAGCCGGGTGAGCAGCAGGGCCAGGGACACCACCGCGCCGGCGTCCAGGCTCCCGCGCAGCGCGAACCAGCCGCCCAGTCCGTAGACCAGGGCGAGCGCCAGGGCGGAGACGGCGGTCAGGGAGGTGATGAAGACGTGCTGGACCATGGCGGTGCGCACCCCGATGTCGCGGACGCGCCGGGCCCGCACCGCGAACTCCCCCGACTCCTCCTCGGGGCGCCCGAAGAGCTTGACCAGGGTGGCGCCGGGCGCGGAGAAGCGCTCGGTCATCTGCGTGCCCATGGCCGCGTTGTGGGCGGCGGCCTCCCGCGAGAGCCGGGCCAGCCGGGCGCCCATCCGCCGCGCGGGCAGCAGGAAGACCGGCAGCAGCACCAGGGCGAGCAGAGTGACCTGCCAGGAGAGCCGCACCATCACCACCAGCGTCAGCAGCAGCGTGACGGTGTTGCCCACCACCGAGGAGAGGGTGTTGCTGAAGGCGCGCTGGGCGCCGATGACGTCGTTGTTCAACCTGCTGACCAGCGCACCGGTGCGGGTGCGGGTGAAGAAGGCGATCGGCATCCGCTGGACGTGGTCGAAGACGGCCGTGCGCAACCGGAGGATCAGGTCCTCGCCGATCCGCGCCGACAGCCACCGCGTCAGCAGCCCGAGCGCCGCCTCGGCCACCGCGATGGCCGCGATCAGGGCGGCCAGCCGTCCGACCGTCCCGGCCGCCGCGCCGCCGACGATCGCGTCGACGACCCGGCCCGCGAGCAGCGGGGTGGCCACGGCCAGCACCGCCGAGGCCGTGCTGAGCAGCAGGAAGAGCGCCAGACGGCGCCGGTGGGGGCGGGCGAAGCCCGCGATGCGGCGCAGGACGGCCCGGGAGAAGGGCGGCTGCTCCTGTGGTGCGTGGCGCGTCTGGTACAGCGCGTGCCAGGCGGTGGTCTCCATGTTCACGGGGGCTCCTCGGGTCCGGTGGTCGCGGTGTGGACGCTATGAGCTCAAGCCGGCTTGAGGTCAAGGGCGGGCCGGAGCGGCGCACGGCCCGTTCAGCCCGCGGGACAGGGTTCCGCTGGGGGTGTCCGCCGGGGGATCATTCGGGGGACCACCGACACCGAAGCGGACTGGGAGCGGCCCGGCGCCGCGGCCCGACGGCACCGGCCTCCCCCACTCCGCGACCCACCGACCATGGGCTTGCCTGGGGGAAACATGACTGCCATCGGCGTACCCGAGGAGCGGCTCCGCGAGGACCGGCTCTTCTCCGCGCTGGCCAATCCGACGCGGCGGGAGGTGCTGCGGCTGCTCCGGGTGGAGGGGCCGCAGTCCGTGCAGCGGCTGGCCGACCACTTCGACATGCGGCGGCCGAGCCTCTCGGAGCACCTGAAGGTGCTGCGGGAGGCCGGACTCGTCAGCGAGCGCCGCAAGGGGCGGGAGAGGCACTACCGGCTGGAGGCCGGACCGCTCAGCGAGGTGCGGGACTGGCTCGGGCCCTACGAGCGGTTCTGGCCCGAGGCGGTGGAGGACCTGCACGGCCTGCCGGACCACGGGGAGGCCGGTGGCGCCGGTGCGTGAGCGGCGGGGTGCCGCACGCGCGGCCCGGTGACGGCGGGCGGCCCGGCGGAAGCCGCCGGGGCGCCCGCTCCGCGGGGCCCGCGGTCCCGCGCCGGGCGCGGGGCGACCGGCTCCCGACACGTTGTCATGACCCTGTGACGCGTTGTCGTGCACGTGCATCGGCACGTGCATCCGCACGTGAACGGCGTTATGATCCGGGTCAGTCGACCGTTCCAGACCCTGACCGCACCCGACCGCACCGTCCGGGAGAGTCCGATGCCCCACGCGTACAACGGCATGGCAGCCAGGGACCTCCACGGGGTCGTCTGGCAGAAGAGCAGACACAGCAACTCGCAGGGAGCCTGCGTGGAGTTCGCCAAGCTGCCCGGCGGCGACGTGGCCGTACGGAACTCGCGCTATCCGGACGGCCCCGCGCTGGTCTACACCCCGGCCGAGGTCGAGGCGATGCTGCTCGGCGCCAAGGACGGCGAGTTCGACCACCTCATACAGGACTGACGCCCGAACCCCGCTCCGGGTTCAGTCGGAAGAGCGCCCACACCACTTTTCCGGGCTCGGGGTCCTCCATGGGGCGCCAGCCCCAGTCGTCGCTGAAGGACTCGACGAGGAACAGGCCGCGCCCCGACTCCGGGGCGTCCTCGGTGAAGGCGTCCAGGAGGTCCGCCCGGAGGGCGCCGACCGGGCACGCCGCCGCGTCCAGGCCGAAGTCGGCGAAGTCGGGGGCCTTGGCGACGGGCGCGTTCCTGCTGGGATCCCGCACGGCGCACACCAGCCGGCCGGACCAGTGCATCAGGTGGAGCCGCACCGGCGGATCGAGGACCTGGCCGGGGGCGGCACCGGGCACCCCGTGCCGCAGGGCGTTGGTCACCAGCTCCGAGACCACCAGGGCCACGGTGTCGAAGTGGCCGCCCAGCCGCCAGTGCGCCAGGACGCTCCGGGTGAACTCACGGGCCGTCTTCACGGCTTCGTAGCGGGGCCGCAGGGCGCAGGAGGCCGACCCGGAGAGCGCGTCGGGGTCGAGCGGCGGGAAGCCATGCCATAACCGGTCGAGCACGGTCGGTCCTTCGGTCCCCATGACGAGACACTCCTGGCTTTACGGCGGTCATGGCCCTGTCGGACCCCGTCAGCGGTGGTGCTCCGTTTCGCGTTCCGCTCGTTGCGCTGCGTCGGTGGATCGTGGGCATGGTCAAGTGCCCTGATCGCGCGTGCACTTGTGCCGTCCCCATGGTTCCCAATGCCCACAGCAGATGCAAGGGCAGATGCACGTGCACGCGTGACTTTCGATTGTGTGTAACCACATGGGCACACACCGAAGGCATTGGTGGCAGACTGCCCCTTGTGGCGGGGGTGGAGAGCTGAACGCAAACAGGAGCATTTCCGGTGAAAAACGGAGTGAACGGGGCGAACGGGTCGAGTGGGTCCATGGTGCGCCGCATCCTGCTCGGTTCCCAGCTGCGGCGGCTCCGCGAGGCCCGCGGAGTCACCCGTGAGGCGGCCGGATATTCCATCCGGGCCTCCGAATCGAAGATCAGCCGCATGGAGTTGGGACGGGTGAGCTTCAAGGCGCGGGACGTGGCGGACCTGCTGACGCTGTACGGCATCACCGACGAGGCGGAGCGCGAGCCGCTCCTCAGCCTCGCCCGCGAGTCCAGCGTCGCGGGCTGGTGGCACACCTACAGCGACGTGCTGCCCAACTGGTTCCAGACGTACGTCGGGCTGGAGGGCGCCGCCTCCCACATCGGCGTGTACGAGGTGCAGTTCGTCTCCGGGCTGCTCCAGACGGAGGCGTACGCCAGGGCGGTCGTCACCAGCGGCCACCGCACCGGCCTGTCGGCGGACGAGGTGGACCGCCGCGTCGCCCTGCGCCTGGAGCGGCAGAAGCTGCTGCTGTCGGACCAGGCGCCGCGGTTCCGCTGCGTGCTGGACGAGGCCGCGCTGCGCCGCCCCTACGGCGGACGGGAGGTGATGGACGCTCAGCTGGCGCACCTGGCGGAGCTCTCCGAACTCCCGCACATCACCCTCCAGGTGATGCCGTTCGACACCGGCGGGCACCCGGCCGAGAGCGGGGCCTTCACCCTGCTGCGCTTCCCGGAGTCCGAGATCTCGGACATCGTCTACCTGGAGCACCTCACCAGCGCCCTCTACGTCGACAAGCCGGAGGAGGTCGCCCAGTACGAGCACGTGCTCGACCGCCTGCTGGAGGACAGCCTCAGCCCGGAGCGCACCCGCGACCTGCTGCGGGACATCCGCCGCTCGTCCTGAGCGCCGCCCGGCCCGCACACCCCGAACCCTTGAGGACAGTAGTCGTCCTCAAGGGTCCGTAGCGTCTGTCGTGTCGAAGGGGCCGGTCCGGTCCCGCCGCACCGACGGACGAGGAGTCCCCATGCCTGTTGTGGTCGCCACCGAAGCCCCCGGCGACGAGCGCGGAGCCCTGCTCGCCTACCTGGAGGCCCAGCGCGGCGGCATCCGCCGCGCCCTCCACGGGCTCACCGACGAGCAGGCGCGCGCCAAGCCGACCGCGAGCGCCTTCTCCCTGGCCGGCATCCTCAAGCACGTCGCGGTGGGCGAGCGCGGTGCGCTGCGCATGATGCGGGGGGAGCCGTTCGACTTCCAGGAGCAGGCGGGGGAGTGGGAGGACAGCCTGAGCGTCCGGGAGGACGAGACGGTCGAGCCGCTGCTGGAGTCCTACGCGCGGGCGGCGCGCGAGACCGAGGAGGCGGTGGCGGCCCTGCCCTCCCTCGACGAGACCTTCGAGGCCCCCCGGGTGCCCTGGGACGAGGGCGGGCGGCGCTCCTGGCGGTGGGGGCTGCTCCACCTGATCGAGGAGACCGCCCGGCACGCGGGCCACGCCGACATCATCCGCGAGACGATCGACGGCAAGGGCGCCTTCGACCTGGTCTTCGAGACAGGCGCGATGCCCGAGCCGGACTGGTCCTCGGCGGGGTGACCCGCGGGGCACCCGTCCGCGGCCTCCTCCGGCGCCGGGCGTGATCGCCCGCCGCCGTCCGTCTACGCTGGACGGCGGCGGGCGAGACCGCGGCGCGGGAGGCCGCGGACGGAGCCGCCCGGTGAGGCCCGGAAGGGGAGCGATGTCGGCGATCCGGCTGCTGGTGCTGGGCGCGGTGCGCCAGCACGGGCGAGCCCACGGCTACCAGGTCCGCAACGACCTGGAGTTCTGGGGCGCCCACGAGTGGTCCAACGCCAAGCCGGGATCGATCTACCACGCGCTCAAGCAGATGGCCCGCCAGGGGCTGCTGGTCGTCCGCGGGACGGCGCCCAGCACGGCCGGCGGACCGCCGCGCACGGAGTACGAGCTGACGGACGCGGGAGAGGCCGAGTACCACCGGCTGCTGCGCTGGGCGCTCCTGGCGCACGACGAGAAGCCGGACGTGCTCACGGCCGGGGTCGGCTTCATCGTGGACCTGCCCCGGCAGGAGGCGGTCGAGCTGCTCCGGCGGCGGGTGGCCGCCCTGGAGGAGTGGGCCGCCGAGGTCAGGAAAGACTGGACGCCGAAGGGGGCCCCGGAGGAGTGGGGCCACATCGGCGAGGTGATGAGGCTGTGGGTGCACACCGCGGCCAGCGGGGCCGAGTGGACCCGCGGACTGATCGAGCGCCTGGAGAACGGCGCGTACGTGATGGCGGGCGAGGGCGAGCGCTCGGTCGAGGTGCTGACCGAGGGAGCCCCCGCCCCGTTCACCGCCGGCGCCGGGTCCGCGCCGCCCGGACGGTGAGCGGATCCCTGCCCGCGGCCGCGCCCGGGAGGGGCCGGCGCCCTTCGGCGCGGATCCGGAGCTGAAGCGCATCTCACACCGGAAGAGGCTCCTCCGCGCCCTTCCCCGGGCACCGGGGAGCCCTATCCTCACTGACAGGAACGGACATTTCCCACCAGCGTTCGGGAACTTCCCTGTCTTGGACGAGACGGCCGGAGGAGTGAGGAGCAGACGGACTTGGCCCCGGAGACGACCAGGAAGAGCACGGCGACCGACAGCCTTCGCCCCGAGGACCGCGGGAACCCCGCGGAGGAGATCCGGACACGCAGCGCCTTCGCCCCTCCCTCCGGAGTGCCGATGTCGCCCCCGCAGGGGGAGGACGACCACCCCACCTCCGAGTTCGCCGTCCCCGAGGGCCTGAGCAGTCCCGCACCGCCCGTCGAGGAGGAGCACCCCACCTCGGAGTTCGCCCTGCCCGAGGGCGTGCGCAAGCCGGCCTCGCCGGAGCCCGGCTCCGCCTTCACCCCGCCCGACGGCATCCCGGTGATCAGCAGCCTGGTGCGGCCCGGAGCCCCCTGGCAGGACCGGATGCGCACCATGGTCCGGCTGCCGATGGGCGAGCGCCCCGTGCCCGAGCGACCCCGGCGCACCGACGAGGGGGACAGCGAGACCGGACCGTCGGCACCGCGCGTCCTCGACCTGACGCTGCGCATCGGCGAGCTGCTGCTCGCCGGCGGCGAGGGCGCCGAGGACGTCGAGGCGGCCATGTTCGGGGTGGCGCACGCCTACGGGCTGGACCGCTGCGAGCCCACGGTCACCTTCACCCTGCTGTCGATCACCTACCAGCCCTCGCTGGTGGACGACCCCATCACGCTCAGCCGGACCGTGCGGCGCCGCGGCACCGACTACAACCGGCTGGCCGCGGTCTTCCGCCTGGTCGTGGACATCACCGACGGCGACGTCACGCTGGAGGAGGCGTACGGCCGCCTGGCCGAGATACGCCGCAACCGCCACCCCTACTCCAAGGGCACCCTCACCGTCGCCAGCGGTCTGCTGGCCGGCGCCGCGTCCACCCTGGTCGGCGGCGGCTGGCTGGTGTTCCTCCTGGCGGCGGTGGGAGCGATGCTCGGCGACCGGCTCGCCTGGCTCTCCTCCCGGCGCGGGCTGCCGGAGTTCTACCACTTCGTGGCCGCCGCGGTGCCGCCCGCGGCGGTCGGGGTGGCGGTCGAGCTGTTCGCCGACGACCTCGGCCTGGTGATCAGGGCGTCCGCGGTCGTCACCGGGGGCCTGTTCCCGCTGATCCCCGGTAGAGCCCTGGTGGCGGCCGTCCACGACGGGCTGACGGGTTTCTACATCACCGCCTCGGCCCGGCTGCTGGAGGTCGTCTACCTGGTGGTCGGCATCGTCTGCGGCGTGCTGCTGGTGCTCTACGTCGGCTCCGAGCTGGGGGCCGGGTACATCAGCCCGGAGGGCCTGGACCTGCGGACCCGGCCGCTCGTCCAGCTCGGGGCGGCCATGCTGCTGGCGCTGGCCTTCTGCGTGCTGCTCCAGCAGGAGCGGTCCACCGTGCTGCTGGCCACCCTCAACGGCGGCGTCGCCTGGCTGGTCTACGGCGCGATGGCCGACGTCGGGCGCGTCGAGCCGGTCGCGGCGACCGCGGCGGCGGCCGGCCTGGTGGGTCTGTTCGGGCAGCTGATGTCGCGCTACCAGTTCGTCTCGGCGCTGCCCTACGTCACCGCCGCGATCGGCCCGCTGCTGCCCGGTAGCGCGATCTACTTCGGGCTGATCGGCATCGCGCAGGGCCACCTGGACCAGGGCCTGGCGAACCTCTCCAGGGCCGCGGCGCTGGCGCTGGCCATCGCCATCGGCGTGAACCTGGGGAACGAGCTGGCGCGCCTGTTCATCAAGGCGCCGGACCGGGAGGTCCCGCTGCCGCTGACGGGCCGCCGCGCGGCCAAGCGCACCCGCGGCTTCTGACGGCCGCCGCACGGCGCGGTGCCCCGGTCCTCCGCACCCGGAAGGGCGCGGAGGACCGGGGCACCGGCGCGGGACCGCGGGCCCGCCGGAGCGGAGCGCCGGGCCGCGGGGGAACCGCGGGTCAGCGGCTCAGTGGGAGCCGCCCGACTCCTCGAGGCGCTTGATCGACGCCGTCACCTCGGCCTCGGCCTCGGCGCGGCCGACCCAGTCGGCGCCCTCGACGGACTTGCCGGGCTCCAGGTCCTTGTAGACCTCGAAGAAGTGCTGGATCTCCAGCCGGTCGAACTCGCTCACGTGGTGGATGTCCTGCAGGTGCTCCACGCGCGGGTCGGACGCCGGCACGCACAGCAGCTTGTCGTCGCCGCCGGCCTCGTCCGTCATGCGGAACATGCCGATCGCCCGGCACCGGATGATGCAGCCCGGGAAGGTCGGCTCCTCCAGCAGCACCAGCGCGTCCAGGGGGTCTCCGTCCTCACCCAGGGTGTTGTCGACGAAGCCGTAGTCGGCCGGGTACACGGTGGAGGTGAACAGGTGGCGGTCGAGCCGGATGCGACCGGTCTCGTGGTCCACCTCGTACTTGTTCCGCGACCCCTTCGGGATCTCGATGACGACGTCGAACTCCAAGGGAGACTCCTCCGTATGCTTCAGCACTCGTCAGTGGCCCGGGGGATTCCCCCGGAGAGCGGCGATGTGGTGGTTAAGTGTCCCTCACGCAGGTGTGTGCTCGCGAAAGGGGCTGGTCCGAGGTGCGGGACACGTGGCGGGTGGCGGTCGGTTCCGCCGCCGTCGGACTCGCGGTCGCCGTGGCGGCGGTGGCCGTCACGGGACCGTGGGACTCGGGTCAGCGTACGGCCGAACGGGTCCGCGCCGCCTCCTGGGTCCAGGGTGGCGGCCCGGGGCACGGCGGGGCGGGCCTCCCGGGGGGCCCCGCGCCCGCGCCCAGCGCCCCCGAGGTGCTGACGGCGCTCGGGGCCGCCCCGGGCGGCGGGCGGGCCGCCGGAGGGGACGTGGCGGAGGGCGCCGGCGGGGACGGTGCCGCCCCGGGCCGCGGCGAGGCGCCCCCGCCGACCCGCACCGCCCTCACCGACACCCTGGAGCCGCTGCTGGAGGACGGCGCCCTGGGCACCCTGCGCACCGCCTCGGTGGTGGACGTGGTCACCGGACGGCAGCTGTACGGGTCGAACTCCGGCCGGGCGGTCGTCCCGGCCTCCACGGTCAAGGTCGCCACGGCGGTCGCCGCCCTGTCGGCCGTCGGACCGGAGCACCGCATCCCCACCCGCGTGGTGTGGGAGGCCGAGCGGAAGCGGATCTTCCTTGTCGGCGGCGGCGACACCACGCTCACCCGCGCCCAACTGCGGCGGCTGGCCGACACCACCGCCCGGGAGCTGGCCGGACGGGGCGTGAAGGAGGTCTCCCTCGCCTACGACACCTCGCTCTACAGCGGCCCCGAGCGCCATCCGATCGGCGTGAACGACAACCTCGCACCGGTCACCCCGCTGATGGTGGAGGCCGGCCGCCTCGACGACAGCACCCACGGCCCCGCCCCGCGCTCCGCCGACCCGGCCGCCGACGCCGCCGGGCTCTTCGCCGAGCGGCTGCGCAACCGGGGCGTCGACGTGGGCGCCCCGGTCGCGCGCCGGGTCCCCGGGCGCTCCGGAGGGGGTGTCGAGGAGCTGGCCGTCCACCGCTCCGCTCCGCTGTCGGAGCTGGTCGAGCGGATGCTGGCGGACAGCGACAACGACCTCGCCGAGGCGCTGGCCCGGCAGACCGCGATCGCGCGCGGCGAGCCCGCGAGCTTCGAGGGGGTGCGGCGCGCGGTGCGGGACGAGCTCGCCGGACAGGGCAGGCGGCTGCACCTGAAGGGGGTCCGCTTCGCCGACGGCAGCGGGCTCGACCGGGCCGACAGGGTCTCCGCCGAGCTGCTGACCGGGCTGCTGGCGCTGGCCGCCGACCCCGGCCGGCCCGAGCTGCGGCCGGTGCTGACCGGCCTGCCCGTCGCCCGCTTCACCGGCACCCTCGGCGGCCGCTACGACGAGGAGGCCACCCGCAACGGCGCGGGCGTGGTCCGCGCCAAGACCGGCACCCTGACCGGGGTCAACACGCTGGCGGGCACGGTCGTGGACGCCGACGGCAGGCTGCTGGCCTTCGCCTTCACCGCCTCGGGCACCACGGACCGGCAGGGCGCCCACGCCGCCCTGGACCGCCTCGCCTCGGCCCTGGCCAACTGCGGCTGCCGCTGACCCCGGGCCCCGCACGCCCGCGCCCCTCCCGCGCGCCCCTCCCGCGCGCCGCTTTGTCCGCCCCGTCCGCCCCGGCGGCCGGCCTCCCGGTCCGGCACGGGCATCGCCCCCCGGTCCGGTGGGCACCCCTGCCCCGTGGCCGGTGCTCCCCGCGGTCCGCTCCCGTTCGGCGGCACCGGCACGTACGGTGAAGTCATGACGAGCCTCGGTGGTGTGGAGATGGTCGACTGGAATCTCGCGGCGGCGACCGCGACCCGGCTCGTGAGGCCGGGCCCCGACGTGAGCCGCGAGGAGGCGCGGGAGGCCGTCGCCGAGCTGCGCCGGCACGCCTCCGCGTCCGAGGAGCACGTGCGCGGCTTCACGCGGATGGTGCCCGACGGGGCCGCGGACACCCCCGTGCTCGTCGTGGACCGCCCCGGCTGGATCCGGGCCAACGTGGCCGGGTTCCGGGAGCTGCTGTCGCCCCTGCTGGACAAGGTGCAGGCGCGGCGCGGCAACGGCCCCGGCGGCGCGGTGCTCGGCGTGGTCGGCGGCAAGGTCACCGGCGTCGAGGTCGGGATGCTGCTGTCGTTCATGGCCTCGCGCGTGCTGGGCCAGTACGAGACGTTCGCGCCGCCCGGCCGCGACCTGCCCGGCGGCCCCGGGCAGGGCGGCGGGCGGCTGCTGCTGGTCGCGCCGAACATCGTGCACGTGGAGCGCGAGCTGGACGTCGATCCGCACGACTTCCGGCTGTGGGTGTGCCTGCACGAGGAGACGCACCGCACCCAGTTCTCCGCCGTGCCGTGGCTGCGCGACCACATCGAGGGCGAGATCCACGCCTTCCTCGGGGAGACCGACGTCGACCCCTCCACGCTGCTGGAGCGGCTGCGCGAGGCCGTGCAGTCGATGTCCGGCGGCTCCCGCCCCTGGGCGGACGGCGCCGGGGAGGACGCGGACGGGGGCGGGCGCAGTCTCGTCGAGCTGGTGCAGACCCCGGCCCAGCGGGAGGTCCTGGGACGGATCACCGCCGTGATGTCCCTGCTGGAGGGGCACGCGGACTACGTGATGGACGGCGTCGGGCCCCAGGTGGTGCCCACCGTCGCCGAGATCCGGGAGAAGTTCCAAAAGCGCCGCGCCGCCGGTGCCGGCCGCCTCGACCTGGCGCTGCGCAGGCTGCTGGGGCTGGACGCCAAGCTGCGGCAGTACCGCGACGGCGAGCGGTTCGTGCGCGCCGTGGTGCAGGAGGTGGGCATGGAGGGCTTCAACCGGGTGTGGACGTCGCCCAACACCCTGCCGACCAAGGCGGAGATCACCAGGCCGGCGGAGTGGATCGCGAGGGTGCACCGGAAAGCGGACTGATGACCGCCGAACGCCGAGACAATCACTCTTGCGAGGGACCGTGAGCGACGGGCGCGCGTGCGATGCTCAGGGATGCAACTCTTCTCTGTCACCATCTACGCACGCAGCGTAGCCACGTCTCCCGAGGAAGTGAACGGACATGGGTCCCCACCCCGCGGTCGCAGCGATACGCCTGGCAGTACGCCGTACCCTCCACGACGTGCTCCGCGACGCCGCAGGCGGCGCCCGGAGCGCACCGGACGGCACCGGGCGGCCTCCGCTCGTGCTCGTCGCCTGCTCCGGCGGCGCCGACTCCATGGCGCTCGCCTCCGCCCTCGCCTTCGAAGCCCCCCGCCTCGGCCTGCGCGCCGGGGGCGTCACCGTCGACCACGGGCTCCAGCCCGGCTCCGCGGACCGGGCCCGCGAGGTGGTCTCCCGCCTCGCCGCCCTCTCCCTCGAACCGGCCGAGGCCGTCACCGTGACCGTCGGCCGGGCCGGCGGCCCCGAGGCGGCCGCCCGCACCGCCCGCTACACCGCCCTCGACGAGGCCGCCGAACGCCTCGGCGCCGCCGCCGTCCTGCTCGGCCACACCCGCGACGACCAGGCCGAGACGGTGCTGCTCGGCCTCGCCCGCGGCTCCGGCACCCGCTCGCTGTCCGGGATGGCCGCCGTCTCCGGCTCGCCCACCGGCGGCCCGGGGGCCGGACGCCGCTACCGGCGGCCGTTCCTCGCCGTGGACCGGCAGACCACCCGCAAGGCGTGCATGGTCCAGTCGCTGCCCGTCTGGGACGATCCGCACAACGCCGACCCCGCCTTCACCCGCTCCCGGGTCCGGCACGACGCCCTGCCCGCACTGGAGAAGGCCCTGGGCAAGGGCGTGGTGGAGGCCCTGGCCCGCACCGCCCAGCTCTCCCGCGACGACGCCGACGCCCTCGACGCCTGGGCGCTCGACGCCGAGCGCGCGGTCCGCGTGGCCCCGCCGGCCCCCTCCCCGGCGCCCCGCGGCCCCGCGGAGGGGGAGGAGGGGACATCTGTCGCACACGTCACAACGGACGCCGGAGCGGACACCGGTGCCGTGCTCGACGTCCCCGGCCTCCACGCCCTTCCGCCCGCCGTGCGCCGCCGGGTGCTGCGCCGGGCGGCCGTCGCCGCCGGGTCTCCGGCGGGTTCGCTGTTCGCCCGCCACATCGAGGAGATCGACCGGCTGATCACCGACTGGCACGGCCAGCGGGCGGTCAACCTGCCCGGCCGGGTGGCCGCCCGGCGGCAGGGTGGCACACTGGTCATCCGGCAAGTGTGATCCTCGACCGAGAGCAGCAGGGTGGACGACAAGGACATGGGCGCCGACCTCAAGTCGGTGCTCATCACCAAGGAAGAGATCGACGCGAAGCTGGCCGAGCTGGCGGAGAAGATCGACGCGGAGTACGAGGGCAAGGACCTGCTCCTGGTCGGGGTCCTCAAGGGCGCGGTGATGGTCATGGCCGACCTCGCCCGGGCCCTGTCCTCGCCGGTCACCATGGACTGGATGGCGGTGTCGTCCTACGGCGCGGGCACCCAGTCCTCCGGCGTGGTCCGCATCCTCAAGGACCTGGACACCGACATCCAGGGGCGCCACGTCCTGATCGTCGAGGACATCATCGACTCCGGCCTGACGCTGTCCTGGCTGCTGACGAACCTCGGCTCGCGCGGCCCGGCCTCGCTGAACGTGTGCACCCTGCTCCGCAAGCCGGACGCGGCCAAGGTGGACATCGACGTCAAGTGGGTCGGCTTCGACATCCCCAACGAGTTCGTCGTCGGCTACGGCCTCGACTACGCCGAGAAGTACCGCAACCTCCCCTTCGTGGGCACCCTGGCACCGCACGTCTACGGGGGCTGAGCCCGCGGGGCGGAGCCGGGCGGGCGGTACGGGAACGCCCGGGGCCCCTCCGGCGTTGGAACGGGCGGACGGTGCGCGGCCGGCCGCCCGTCATCGGCCCGTCCCGACAGTGCTTCGGGCGGCCATCCTGGGGTACCGTCCGAAGGTCAGTCTGTTGCGGCAGTCTGTTCAGCAGGCCGAGCAAGCCGGAGTAATACACCGTACGCACGGCGGCCTTCCCGAGGTCGCGGTGCCTCACTGTGGCAGGAGGGACGGGGCGCACGCCGCCCCGTGTGGATGGACGTGAAGCGCTACTTCCGTGGTCCCGTCATGTGGATCGTGCTGGCCGCCCTCGCCGTGGTCGTGTTGATGAACGTCGTCGGCTCGTCCGGCGGCTACAAGACGGTGGACACCGGCCAGGTCGTACAGGCGATCAACGAGAACAAAGTCAGGTCCGCCGAGCTGACGACCGGCGACGAGCAGGCCGTCAAGGTCGAGCTCAGGGACGGCGTCAAGATCGAGGGCAGCGACAAGATCAAGGCGAGCTACATCGACGAGCAGGGCGTCGATCTGGCCAAGCAGCTGCAGTCCAAGTACCAGGACGGGCAGATCAAGGACGGTTACACCGTCTCGCCGCAGAAGCAGAACGCCTTCGTCGGGATGCTGCTCTCCCTGCTGCCGTTCGTGCTGATCGTGATCGTCTTCCTGTTCCTGATGAACCAGATGCAGGGCGGCGGCTCCCGGGTGATGAACTTCGGGAAGTCGAAGGCGAAGCTGATCACCAAGGACACCCCCAAGACGACCTTCGCCGACGTCGCGGGCTCGGACGAGGCGGTCGAGGAACTCCAGGAGATCAAGGAGTTCCTCCAGGAGCCCGCCAAGTTCCAGGCCGTCGGCGCCAAGATCCCCAAGGGCGTGCTGCTCTACGGCCCGCCCGGCACCGGCAAGACGCTGCTCGCGCGCGCCGTCGCGGGCGAGGCGGGCGTCCCGTTCTACTCGATCTCCGGCTCCGACTTCGTCGAGATGTTCGTCGGTGTCGGCGCCTCCCGCGTCCGCGACCTGTTCGAGCAGGCCAAGGCGAACGCCCCGGCGATCGTCTTCGTCGACGAGATCGACGCCGTCGGCCGCCACCGCGGCGCCGGCATGGGCGGCGGTCACGACGAGCGCGAGCAGACGCTGAACCAGCTGCTGGTCGAGATGGACGGCTTCGACGTCAAGGGCGGCGTCATCCTGATCGCCGCCACCAACCGTCCGGACATCCTCGACCCGGCGCTGCTGCGCCCGGGCCGCTTCGACCGGCAGATCGCGGTGGACCGGCCCGACATGCAGGGCCGCCTGGAGATCCTCAAGGTCCACGCCAAGGGCAAGCCCATGGGGCCCGACGTCGACCTGGCCGCGGTGGCCCGCCGCACCCCGGGCTTCACCGGCGCGGACCTGTCCAACGTGCTCAACGAGGCCGCGCTGCTCACCGCGCGCAGCGACAAGAAGCTGATCGACAACCACTTCCTGGACGAGGCGATCGACCGCGTCGTGGCCGGACCGCAGAAGCGGACCCGGATCATGAGCGACAAGGAGAAGAAGATCACCGCGTACCACGAGGGCGGTCACGCCCTGGTCGCGGCGGCCTCGCCGAACTCCGACCCCGTCCACAAGATCACGATCCTCTCCCGGGGCCGGGCGCTGGGCTACACCATGGTCCTGCCCGACGAGGACAAGTACTCCACGACGCGCAACGAGATGCTCGACCAGCTCGCGTACATGCTGGGCGGGCGCGCGGCCGAGGAGCTGGTCTTCCACGACCCGACCACCGGTGCCGCCAACGACATCGAGAAGGCGACGGCCACCGCCCGCGCCATGGTCACCCAGTACGGCATGACCGAGCGGCTGGGCGCGATCAAGTTCGGCTCCGACCACTCCGAGCCCTTCCTGGGCAAGGAGATGGGCCACCAGCGCGACTACTCCGAGGAGGTCGCCGGGCTGGTGGACGAGGAGGTCAAGAAGCTGATCGAGGCCGCGCACAACGAGGCGTGGGAGATCCTCGTCGAGAACCGGGACGTCCTGGACAACCTGGTGCTGGCGCTGCTGGAGAAGGAGACCCTGGGCAAGGAGGAGATCGCGGAGATCTTCCGCCCGGTGGTCAAGCGTCCCCCGCGGCCGGCCTGGACGGGCTCCTCGCGCCGCACGCCCTCCACCCGGCCGCCGGTGTCCACGCCCAAGGAGCTGGCCATGGCCAACGGCTCCCAGGGGGTCCCGGAGAAGGGCAAGGAGATCGGTCCGACCGAGTCGGTGATCACCAAGGAGACGCCGCTGCCGACCGACGAGCCCCGCTCGGAGGGCTGACCGCCCGGCTCGGAGCCGGCCGCCCCTCGACGGCGGCGGCCGCCCGGGCCCCCGGAATGCCCGCCGCGCCCCTCCGGTTTACTACCGGAGGGGCGCGGCTGCTTCTGCTGCCCACGTTCGAGAGGTGAGAGCACATGATCGACCCGGTGACGCTGGACGGCGAGACCTCCGTCGGCGAGTTCGACGAGAAGCGCGCCGAGAACGCGGTACGCGAACTGCTCATCGCGGTCGGTGAGGACCCCGACCGCGAGGGACTGCGCGAGACCCCGGCCCGGGTGGCGCGCGCCTACAAGGAGATATTCGCCGGTCTGCGGCAGCGTCCCGAGGACGTCCTGACCACCACCTTCGACCTGGGCCACGACGAGATGGTGCTGGTGAAGGACATCGAGCTGCTGTCCTCCTGCGAGCACCACCTGCTGCCCTTCCACGGCGTGGCGCACGTCGGCTACATCCCGGCCACCTCGGGCAAGATCACCGGCCTCTCCAAGCTCGCCCGGCTGGTCGAGGTCTACGCCCGCCGCCCCCAGGTCCAGGAGCGGCTGACCACCCAGATCGCCGACTCCCTGATGAAGATCCTGGAGGCCCGCGGCGTGATCGTCGTCATCGAGTGCGAGCACATGTGCATGACGGTCCGCGGCGTCCGCAAGCCCGGCGCCAAGACCATCACCTCCGCCGTCCGCGGCCAGCTGCGCGACTCCGCCACGCGCGCCGAGGCGATGAGTCTGATCATGGCCGGCTGAGGCCGCGCGGAGCGGTGGCCGGCGGCGCGGGCCGAGCGCCTACGCTGGAGCACATGAACAGCTTGCGCGCGCTCCGCGGAGAAGTGGCCGGACTGCCCTCGTGGGACCGCTGCGCGGTCATGGGCGTGGTGAACGTCACCCCCGACTCCTTCTCCGACGGCGGCCGCTGGTTCGACACCGACGCCGCGGTCAAGCGCGGCCTGGACCTGGTCGCCCAGGGCGCGGACCTGGTCGACGTCGGCGGCGAGTCCACCCGCCCCGGCGCCACCCGCGTGGACGAGGCCGAGGAGCTGCGCCGGGTGATCCCGGTGGTGCGGGGGCTGGCCGAGGAGGGCGTGGTGGTCAGCGTGGACACCATGCGGGCCTCCGTCGCCGAGCAGGCGGTCGCCGCCGGGGCGCGGATGGTCAACGACGTCAGCGGCGGGCGCGCGGACCCGCGCATGGTTCCGGTGGTGGCCGGGGCCGAAGTCCCCTTCGTGGTGATGCACTGGCGGGGCCAGAGCGTCGACATGAACGACCGGGCCGTCTACGGCGACACCGTCGCCGAGGTCGTGGCCGAACTGCGCGGCAGCCTGGAACGGGCGACAGCCGGCGGCATCGCGCCGGAACGGATCGTCGTCGACCCCGGGCTGGGCTTCGCCAAGATGGCCGAGCACGACCTGGCACTGGTGGACGCCACCACCCGGCTGGCCCGGGAGCTGGGACGCCCGGTGCTGGTTGCGGCCTCCCGGAAGCGCTTCCTGGGCCGGGTGCTGGCCGGCGGGGACGGCACCGTGCCGCCCGCCAGGGAGCGGGACGCGGCCACGGCCGCCGTCTCGGCGCTGGCGGCGCGCGAGGGGGCCTGGGCGGTACGCGTCCACGAGGTTCGGGCGAGCGCCGACGCGGTACGCGTGGCACGAGCCCTTGAGGAGGACCGTTGAGCAAGGACGCCCGCACGGACGTCGAGGACGTCGAGGCGGCGAACGCGGCGCTGTACGAGGCCGTGGAGCGCGGCGACCTCGACGCGCTGGCCGACCGCTGGCTCGGGGACGGGATCAGCGTCGTGCACCCCGGCTGGCCGGTGCTCAGCGGCCGCGACGAGGTGCTGCGCTCGTACGCCCTGATCATGGCGAACACCGAGTACGTCCAGTTCTTCCTGACCGACGTGGAGGTCTCGGTGATGGGCGACACCGCCGTGGTGACCTGCACCGAGAACATCCTCAGCGGCGGTCCCGCCGAGGAGGACGGCTCCGCCGGCCCCCTGATCGGCGGGCTGGTGGTCGCCACGAACGTCTTCCGCAGGGCCGAGGACGGCCACTGGCGGATCTGGGCCCACCACGGCTCCCCGGTGCTCGTCGAGGAGGACGAGGAGGACGGGGCGCCCGAGGGCGGCATCGACGGCGTCGACGGCTCCGGCCCCGACGGGATCGACGGCGAGGGCGGCACCCTGCTCTGAGGGGCCCGGGAACCGGTCTGAGAGAGTGGACCGGCGGCGGTGCGCCGGCCGGACGTCCCGGAGGCCGGGGCGCGTACCGGAGGATGGACGGGACGCCGGGGGCGGCGGCCGCACCCGTACAGTCGTACGACCGGCCGACCGCCGTGCGGTCGTACGGGTGCACGACCGGCCGGCCGGCCGGTCGGTGACGACGGGAAGCGAGGGCGCATGGACCGTGTCGCGCTGCACGGACTGAAGGTCCGTGGGCATCACGGGGTGTTCGAGTGGGAACGGGAGCAGGGTCAGACCTTCGTCGTGGACCTGGTGCTCGGCCTGGACACCCGCCCGGCGGCGGCCGGCGACGACCTGGGCAGGACCGTGGACTACGGCGCGGTCGCCGAGGACGTCGCCCGGATCGTCGGGGGCGAACCGGTGGCCCTGATCGAGACCCTGGCCCAGCGGATCGCCGACCGGTGCCTGGCACACGAGGCGGTCCGGGAGGTGGAGGTCGTCGTCCACAAGCCCCAGGCCCCGGTCACCGTCCCGTTCGACGACGTGACCATCACCATCAAGCGGAGCCGCGTATGACGCCGAACAGCGACCCGACCGTCCAGCCGGTGCCCGCCTCGGTGGTGCACCAGGTGGACGCCGCCGACGTGACCCTGCACAACCCCCAGCGCGCCGTCATCGCCGTCGGCGGCAATCTGGGCAACCGCCTGGAGACCCTCCAGGGCGCGGTGGACGCGCTGGAGGAGACCCCCGGGGTGCGGGTCAAGGCGGTCTCGCCGGTGTACGAGACCGAGCCGTGGGGAGTGGAGGCGGGGACGCAGCCCGCCTACCTCAACGCCGTCGTCCTGGTGAGGACGACCCTGCCGCCCGCCTCGCTGCTGGAGCGCGCCCAGGCCATCGAGGAGGCCTTCGAGCGGGTGCGCGACGAGCGCTGGGGCCCGCGGACGCTGGACGTGGACATCCTCGCCTACCAGGACGTCGTCTCCGACGACCCCGTGCTGACCCTGCCGCACCCGCGCGCCCACGAGCGCGCCTTCGTCCTGGTGCCGTGGCGGGACGTGGAACCGGACGCCGAGGTCCCCGGCCGCGGTCCGGTGGCGGAACTGCTCGCCGGCCTCGGCCGGGAGGGCGTGGTGCTCCGCGAGGACCTGGAGCTGCGGCTGCCCGAGTGACCGCCCGAGTGACTGCCCGGGCGACTGCCCGGGCGACCGCCCGGGCGACCGGGCCCGGGCGGCGGCCGGCACCGCCGCCGCCCGGCCCCGCTCCGCCGAGTTCGTATCCGTTCCGACACCGGCACCGCCGCCGTCCCGGCGGCGGTGCCCCAGTGACGTGGCCCGTCCGACGTGGCCCGAGTGACGTGGGGAGCCCCGTGAGGGAAGTACGCATCAGGACGCTGGTCGGTCTCTTCGCCCTCGCGGTGGTGCTGTCCTGGGCGGGGGCCAGGCTGTGGAACGCGCTGGGCACCCTGCCCGCCGTGCCCGTCGCCGCCCCCGTCGTGCTCGCCGGGATCGCCGCCGTCCTGGCGGCCACCGCCCTGTCGCTGCGGTCCCGGCTGCGCGCCCAGCGCGAGCGCCGGCCCGGCGCCAAGGGCGTGGAACCGCTGATGGCCGCCCGCGCCGTCGTCTTCGGCCAGGCCAGCGCGCTGGTGGCCGCCCTGGTGGCGGGCGCGTACGGCGGCACCGGCCTGTACCTGTTCACCACCGCCCTGGACGTGGCGGCCCGGCGCGACCAGGCGGTCTACGCCGGCCTGTCGGTGCTGGCGGGCGCGGCGGTGGTGGCCGCGGCCGTCTTCCTCCAGCGGGTGTGCCGGATCCCGGAGGACGACGACGAGCCCCCGGCGGCGGCAGCGGCATAGGGCGGCACGGGGGAGCCCCGCCCGGCGGGCCCGGGGGAGGCACGGTGGACGAGGAGGTCTACGCGGCGCTGCCGGCGGCGGCGGTCGCCCGGATGGTGGCGCGGCGCGAGGCGGCCGCGGCCGAGGTGGTGGAGGCGGCACTGGGCCGGATCGCCCGCCTGGAGCCGTCGCTGCACGCCTTCCGGGAGGTGTGGGGGCGCACGGCGCGGGCGCGGGCGCGGGAGGTGGACCGCGAGGTCGCGGCGGGCGGCCGGCTGCCGCTGGCCGGGGTGCCGATCGGCGTGAAGGGCGCGGCCGGGCTCCGCTCGCCGGTCACGCGGCGGCTGCTGGAGGCCGGGTGCGTGGCGGTCGGGGCGACCTCGGTCCCCGGCCCCGGGACCGGCTGGCAGACCTGGGGCCTGGGCGCCGGCGGGCGCACCGCCAACCCCTGGCGCCGGGACCGGTCGCCCGGCGGCTCCTCCGCGGGGTCGGCGGTGGCGGTCGCGACCGGGATGGTGCCGATGGCCACCGGCACCGACGGCGCCGGGTCGGTGCGCATCCCGGCGGCGTGGTGCGGAGTGCTCGGTCTGAAGGCGACCAACGGGCTGCTCCCCACCGCCGACCGCTCGGGGCTGGCCGCACCGGGGGTCCTCGTCCGCCGCGCCGCGGACCTGGCGGTCTGGCTGGAGTGCGTCCTGGGCCGGCCCGTCCCGGACGCCGCCGCGGGGGCCGGGCAGGCGGTGACCGCGGTCTGGTCGCCGGACCTGGGCTTCGCGGGGAGCGAGGCGGAGGTCGTCCGCGTGGCGCGGGCGGCGGCGGACCGGCTGGCCGCGGCGGGTGTGGTGCGACCGGTGCCCCCGGCGGCCGGGGCGGGCGCGGCGCTGCTGGACCCCGGGGAGGCGTGGCTCGCCCTGCGCGCCCCGGGCGGGGACCGGAGGCGAGCCGAGCGGACACGGGCGGAGAACGACGGGCGCCTGGCCGCCCTCCTGGCCGGGGCGCGGCTGCTGCTGACCCCGACGACCCCCAACCGGCCCCACGGCCACGACGGTCCGGGCGAGCGGTACAGCACGGCGCTCACCTGGGCCTTCAACCTCAGCGGCCATCCCGCCGTCAGCGTCCCGGCGGGGTTCACCGCCGACGGCTGCCCGGTCGGGCTCCAGATGGTGGCGGCGAAGGGCGGGGAGGGCCTGCTCGCCGGGGTGGCGCGGGCGGCGGAGGGAGTCGGTCCGGCGGTGCGGGGCCCGGCGGGGGGTGAGAGCCGCTGCGGCCCGGGCCCCGCGCCCGGGCGGGGCAGCCCGGCCGGGCAGCCGTCCGGGGAGCCGCCCGGAGGCCGCTGACCACCGCCGTGCCGACGGGTGCTCCCCCGATAACGAATGGGGGCGGACAGTGCCTCAGGAGGTGGCGCACACGGTAAATTCCAGACCATGCCACGAGGACGCCACCGCCACGCACCGCCCCTGCACCGGCTGCTCGTGCCGTCCGCCGAGGTGGGTGTGGCACTGGTCTGCGCGGGAAGTGCCTGGCTGATCGGGGATTCCGGCGATCCGGACGTGCTGACGCTGCGCGCCCTGACCGCCGTGGCGGCCCTGGCGGCCGTCGCGGGCGCCGTGCTGCTGCGCCGCTGGGACCGGGAGGCGGGCCGGCGGGTCGGCGAGGTGAAGGCGGCCAAGGCGACGGCCGAGTGGCGGGCGGAGGAGCGCCAGGCGGAGCTGGAGACCGAGCTGGAGGAGTCCCAGGAGATCCGCCGGAAGATGGAGACCGAACTCCGCGGCAAGCGCGCCGAGCTGGAGAGGCTGCGCACCGAGCACGCCGCGCTGCTGCGCCGGTACGCCACCGCGGAGACCGAGCGGGCCAGTGCCCTGGAGGGGCGGCGGCAGCTGGCGCTGGAGGCCGCGGACCCGGCCAAGGCGCTCACCGCCGGCGCGGCCGACCACCGCAGGGCGTCGGGCGCGCCCACGCCGCTCACCTACCTCCAGGCGGACGAGGCCCTCGGCCGGCTGCGGGCGAACGCGCTGCGGCAGCGCGAGGAGCGGCACCGGCACGAGCAGGGGGAACGGGAGCGCGAGGGGCGTGAGCGGCGGGGACGGGAGGCGCCCGCGCTCGCGCCCGCTGCGGTGCCCGCGCCGTCCGGGCCGGCGCAGGAGCCGTATCCGCGGCGCTCCACGGGCCCCGGGGGCACGGCGCCCCGGGGCGGTTTCGACTTCTTCGGCACCCAGAAGCGCCCCAGGACCCCCGGGACGCAGGGCGGCCCCGCCGGGGCGCCGGCCTCCGACCAGGAGGACGACCACCACCGCGGGCACCCCCGCGGCGGCCCCTCCGGCCGGTCCGCGCCCGGACCCGGCCCCGCGCCGACGTCCCGCGGCACCCAGCGCGCCGTCGCGGGCAAGGTGATCGACCTGGGCACCCCCGCACCCGGCGACGAGCCGCCCGGCCCCCCCGCCGTGCACGAGGGCGGCGGGGCTCCGGAGGGCTCCCCGGGACGGCTGCGCCGCGCCCGCGTCTGAGCCCCGCGCCCCGGGCCCGCGTGGTCCCTCAGGTCAGCCAGCGCTCCGGACGCGCCGTGCGCCGCCCGGTGCGGGAGCGCTCGGCCTGGGCTGCGGCCACCGCACGGGCCTCCTCCGCCGCCCGCAGACGGGCCGTCACCGTGCCGTTCGCGCCGTGGTCGACGTGGACGTCCGCCAGCCCGAAGGCCCGCTCCCAGGGCCCCTGGGCGAGGCGGACGCTCTGCACCTTCGCATGCGGCACCAGCGACAGCCTGCGGCACAGCAGCCCGCGGCGGGCGGCGAAGACCGTCGCCGTCACCCCGTGGCCGTACCCCCGCCACCACAGCGGGACGACCCGGCGCGCCCGGCGCGGCGACGGCTCCAGCGCGGCCTCCGCCTCGTGCGGATCCACGCCGGGCAGCACCCGGCCCAGCACGCCGCGGGCCGTCTCCCGGTCGGCGACCGGCAACAGCACGCCGCTGCCGTCGTCCCCGCCCGCGACGTCCAGCTCCACCCGCACCCAGCCGCGCCGCCGCCACAGCAACGGCTCGACGATCCGCACCGCCTGGATGCGGCCCGGCGGGACGGTGGCGTGCGCGCGGTCCAGCAGCCCGTGGTCCACCCGCACCCCGTCCGGCGACTCGGCCACCACCCAGTCGGCCTCCTTCAGGAACCGGCCCAGGCCGCTGCGCCACACGCCGCCGACCAGCGGCACCGCGGTCGCCAGGGCGGGCCAGAGGCCGCCGGCGGCCCACCCCACCAGCGCCGGGACGACGAGGGCGGCCGCCAGCGCCCCCCAGGTGGGGCCGAGCAGCAGCAGCGAGACGGCCAGTGTCCGCGTGCCGACCCGGACCAGTTCCCGGGAGGGCGCCTCGCCCGCCTCCGCGGCCGCCTCGGGGGCCATGCCCGCCGCCCGCGCCAGCAGTTCGGCGCGGAGCGCCACGGCCTCGCGCTCGGCCAGGAACGCCAGCTCGTCCTTCCGGTCGGCACCGACCACGTCCAGCCTGAGCTTGGCCACCCCGGTGAGCCGGGCCGGCAGGGGGCGGCCGACGTCGACCGCCTGGAGGCGGTCCAGCCGGATGTGCGCCACGCGCCGGAAGAGCAGCCCGGTGCGGATGCGCAGCTCGGTCTCCGTCACCAGGTAGCTCGTCATCCACCACGACAGGAAGCCGTACGCGGCGACCGCCGGCAGCAGCACCGCCAGCCCCGCCAGCAGCCAGCCGGCCGACAGGTTCTCCACACCCCGCCGGGTCCGCTCCGGATCCTGCACGGCGAAGGCCAGTAGCGCGGCCAGCGGCGCCCACGCCCGCCGCCACGGGGTGACCGGGTGCAGCCGCCTGCCCTCGGGCCGCTCCAGGAACGCCGCCATGCCGCCGCGCCCCGTCACAGCCCCGCCGAGCGGGCCTCGCCCAGCTCGGTCAGCCTGTCGCGCAGCCGCTCGGCCTCCCCGGGAGTGAGGCCGGGGATGCGGGCGTCCGTCGCCGCCGCGGCGGTGTGCAGCTGCACCCGGGCCAGCCCGAAGCGCCGCTCCAGCGGCCCGGAGGTGACCTCCACCAGCTGCATCCGGCCGTAGGGGACGACCGTCAGCGTCCGCCAGACCACCCCGCGGGCTATCAGCAGGTCGTCGTCGCGCTCGGCGTACCGCCAGGACGCCCAGTTGCGGGCCAGGGCCCGCCATCCCCAGGCCGCGGCGGCGAGCGGCACCGCGGCGACCGACGCCCACCACGGCCCGGCGGCCGGGCCCAGCACCGCGCCCAGCGCGGCGGCCACCGGGACGAGCAGGGCGACCAGCAGCGTCCTGCGCATCCGCAGCAGCCCGCGCTCGACGCCGCGCCACTCCCCGGCCCCGGGGAGCCGCCGTACGTCCGCCCCTGATGTCCGACTCATACGGGCAAGCGTATGCGGGAGCGGTGACGGTGCGTGTCCGCCGCCGGGACGAGACGGGCCGGGCGGCCTCGGTCCCCGGAAGGAGGCGGACCGGGCGGTCTCGGCCCCCGGAACGGGACGGGCGGCGGCCCCCGGGGGCGCGGGCCACAGGCCCGCGGCCCCGGCGGAGCTGCCAGACTGGGGGACCATGAGCGATCCCGGCACCTCCACCGAGCCCACCGTGACCACAGTCGGCGTCGGCGGTGCGGCGGAGAGCACCGACATGGTGCTCAACATCGGTCCGCAGCACCCCTCCACCCACGGCGTGCTGAGGCTGCGGCTCGTGCTGGACGGCGAGCGGATCTCCGCCGCCGAGCCGGTGATCGGCTACATGCACCGCGGCGCCGAGAAGCTGTTCGAGGTGCGCGACTACCGGCAGATCATCGTCCTGGCCAACCGCCACGACTGGCTGTCGGCCTTCTCCAACGAGCTGGGCGTCGTCCTGGCCGTCGAGCGGATGCTGGGCATGGAGGTCCCCGAGCGGGCCGTGTGGGGGCGCACGCTGCTGGCGGAGCTGAACCGGGTCCTCAACCACCTGATGTTCCTCGGCTCCTACCCGCTGGAGCTGGGCGCCATCACGCCGATGTTCCACGCCTTCACCGAGCGGGAGGACCTCCAGCACGTGATGGAGGAGGTCTCCGGAGGGCGCATCCACTACATGTTCAACCGGGTCGGCGGCCTCAAGGAGGACTTCCCGGCCGGCTGGCTCGGACGGGCGCGCCACGCCGTCGCCGCCGTCCGCGCCAGGATGGACACCTACGACCGGCTCGTCCTGGGCAACGAGATCTTCCGCGGCCGCACCCGCGGCGTCGGCGTCCTCGCCCCGGAGACCGTCCACGCCTACGGCGTCAGCGGCCCCGTCGCCCGCGCCTCCGGCGTCGACTTCGACCTGCGCCGCGACGAGCCGTACCTGGCGTACGGGGAGCTGGCGGACGTCCTGAGGGTCGTCACCCGCACCGAGGGGGACTGCCTGGCCCGCTTCGAGGTGCTGCTGGAGCAGACCCGCAACTCCCTCGACCTCGCCGACGCCTGCCTGGACCGCCTCGCCGAGCTGCCGCCCGGCCCGGTCAACCAGCGGCTGCCCAAGGTGCTCAAGGCACCCGAGGGCGCCACCTACGCCTGGACGGAGAACCCGCTCGGCCTCAACGGCTACTACCTGGTCTCCCGGGGGGAGAAGACGCCCCACCGCCTCAAGCTCCGGTCGGCGTCGTTCAACAACGTCCAGGTGCTGGGCGAGCTGCTGCCCGGCACGCTGGTCGCCGACATGGTGGCGATCCTGGGCTCGATGTTCTTCGTCGTCGGCGACATCGACAAGTGACCGGCGGCGGACGGGCGGCCGGACCGCCCCCCGGTGCGCCGCCGGGGGCCCGGCGCTGGCGCGAGGCGGCCCAGGAGGCGCTCTACGGCCCGGAGGGGTTCTTCCTGCGCCACGCCCCCGCCGAGCACTTCCGCACCTCCGTGCACGCCTCCCCGCTGTTCGCGCGGGCGGTGGCCGGTCTGCTGGTGCGGGTGGACGAGGTCCTGGGGCACCCCCGCGAGCTGGCGCTGGTCGACCACGGCGCGGGCCGCGGCGAGCTGCTGACCGGCGTCCTGGCCGCGCTGCCCGGCGGCGTCGCCGCCCGGACCCGCGCCCACGCCGTCGAGCGCGCCCCCCGCCCGGAGGGCCTGGACCCGGCGATCGGCTGGTCCGACGCGCCGCCGGACGGCGCGGTGGGCCTGCTGTTCGCCAACGAGTGGCTGGACGACGTGCCCGTGGACGTCGCCGAGGCGGACTCCGGCGGCGTCCCCCGCTACGTCCTGGTGGACCGCGACGGCACCGAGTACGCGGGCGGGCCGGTGACGGGCCGGGACGCCGACTGGCTGGCCCGCTGGTGGCCGTCGGCCGCCGAGCCCGGGGCGCGCGCCGAGATCGGCCGCCCGCGCGACACCGCCTGGGCCGCCGCCGTCGCCCGTCTGGAGCGCGGCCTGGCCGTCGCCGTGGACTACGCGCACACCCGCGCCGCCCGGCCGCCGCTGGGCACCCTCACCGGCTACCGGGACGGACGCCAGGTGCCGCCCGTACCCGACGGCCGGTGCGATCTGACCGCCCACGTCGCCCTCGACGCCTGCGCGGCGGAGGCCGAGCGCGACGGGGCGACCGGTCCCGGTCTGCTGGTCACCCAGCGCGCGGCCCTGCGCGCCCTGGGCGTCGACGGCGCCCGCCCGCCCCTGGAGCTGGCCTCCCGGGACCCGGGCGGCTACCTGCGGCGGCTGGCCGCGGCGGGGGAGGCCGCCGAGCTGACCGATCCCGCTGGCCTGGGGGCCTTCACCTGGCTGCTCCAGCCCCGCCGCGCCCCCCTGCCTCCACCCTGGGGAGTAGGGGGAAGCCGACCGGATCGCCCCTCCGGCTGACTCCCGCACGTACCGCGTCTGCCTACGCTGGGTTATGTGCACCGGCTTTACGAGTTCATACGCAGGCACCCCACCCTGGTCGACGGGATGTGGGCGTTCGTCCTGCTGATGTTCTCCTCCCTGTGGCTCGTCACCCTCGTGACGAACCCGGAGACGGCGCGGAACGTGGAGCAGGACGAGGCGCGGCAGCTCGCCTCGGTCCCCATCGTCCTGGCCCTGTGCACGGTCGTGGCCCTGCGGCGCCGGGCGCCGGAGAAGATGCTGCTGCTGGCAGCCGGGGCGGGGGCGGCGGAGCTGGCGACGGGGGCGTTCCCGATGCCGGCCAACTTCGCCCTGCTGGTGATCGTCTTCACCAACGCCTCCCGCGCCGCCCGCTGGGCGTCCCGCGCCGCCCTCGCCGGTGCCCTGGTGGCCCCCACCCTCCACACGCTGCGCTGGCCCGGCGAGGACCAGAGCACCGCCAACGCGGTGGTGGGCACGGTCTTCCTGACCGCCACCTTCCTCCTCGCCTGGGTGATGGGCGACTCGCTGCGCACCCGGCGCGCGTACTACGAGCAGCTGGAGGAGCGCGCCGCCCGGCTGGAGCGGGAGCGCGAGGCGCAGGCCAAGGTCGCGGTCGCCGCCGAACGCGCCCGGATCGCCCGCGAGCTCCACGACGTCGTCGCGCACAACGTCTCGGTGATGGTCGTCCAGGCCGACGGCGCCGCCTACGTCATGGACACCGCACCCGAGCAGGCCCGCAAGGCGCTGGAGACCATCTCCGGCACCGGCCGCCAGGCGCTGTCGGAGATGCGCCGGCTGCTGGGCGTGCTGCGCACCGGCGAGCACTCCGAGGGCGGCGAGTACGTGCCGCAGCCCGGCGTGGAGCAGATCTCGGAGCTGATCGAGCAGGTGCGCGGCACCGGCCTGCCGGTGGACTTCCGGATCGAGGGCGCCCCGCGCCCCCTGCCCAGCAGCGTCGAGCTGACCGCGTACCGCATCGTCCAGGAGGCGCTGACCAACACCCGCAAGCACGGCGGCCCGGAGGCGGGCGCGACCGTGCGGCTGACCTACGGCGCCGACGACCTGACGCTGCTCGCCGAGGACGACGGCCGCGGCGCGCAGCACGAGCTGTACGCGGTGGGCGGGCTGGACGGGCTCGGCCAGGGGCTGATCGGCATGCGCGAGCGCGTCGGCATGGTCGGCGGCAGCCTGGACGCCGGCCCCCGGCCGGGCGGCGGCTTCCGGATCAGCGCGGTGCTGCCGCTGAAGAGCGGCACGTGAGGGCGCGGACCCGTGGACCGCGTGATCGGCACATCTCCCGCGGAGCGCGCGGGAGCACCACACCACCCCGAGGGGAGACCATGACCGTCCGCGTGATGCTGGTCGACGACCAGGCACTGCTGCGCACCGGCTTCCGCATGGTGCTGGACGCCCAGCCCGACATGGAGGTCGTCGCCGAGGCCGGCGACGGCGCCGAGGCACTGGAGAGGCTGCGCGTCACCGCGGTGGACGTGGTGCTGATGGACGTGCGGATGCCCCGCCTGGACGGGGTCGAGGCCACCCGCCGCATCTGCGAGCGGGGCGAGGGCGGCCCCGGCGGTCCCCGGGTGCTGATCCTGACCACCTTCGACCTGGACGAGTACGCCTTCTCCGCCCTGCGGGCCGGGGCGAGCGGCTTCCTGCTCAAGGACGTGCCGCCGGGTGAGCTGCTCGCCGCCATCCGCGCCGTCCACAGCGGCGACGCGGTGGTCGCGCCGTCCACCACCCGGCGCCTCCTCGACCGCTTCACACCGCTGCTGCCCACCGCCGCCGGCGGGGAGGGGCCCCGGGAGCTGGGCCGGCTCACGGACCGCGAGCGCGAGGTGCTGCTGCTGGTCGCCCAGGGACTGTCGAACGGCGAGATCGCGCGGCGGCTGGTGCTCTCGGAGGCCACCGTCAAGACGCACGTGGGCCGCATCCTCACCAAGCTGGAACTGCGCGACCGGGTCCAGGCGGTGGTGCTGGCGTACGAGACGGGGCTGGTGCGCGCGGGCAGCGGGCGGGGCGCGTGACGGCGGGAGCGTGACGGCGGGCACCCGCCCGCCCCGGCCGGGGCGGGTGCCGGTCAGTCCGGCCGGACGCGGGCCAGGAAGGCCGACAGCGCCTCCCGCACGTCCCCCGGCCCCCAGGCCAGGCCCGGGGCGGCGACCGTCACCTCCGTCATGGCCAGCCCGGGCGGGCCCGGCTCGCGCCACGCGCGGAAGAGCACGGTCCCGTCCTCCTCGGCCTGCCGCACGGCCGCCTCCGTCAGCACCTCGGCGTCGTACGGCAGCCACACTTGGAACTGGTGGGTGTGCGGCTCCTCCGGATGGACGCGGAACCACGGCACCCCGGCCTCCGCCAGCCCCTCCCGCAGGGCGCCCGCGACCGCCTTCGCGTGGGCCGCGTACTCCGGCAGCCGCGGCAGCTCCCGCTCCAGCCCCACCAGGGCGGCCAGCGCGGCGGGCCACTGCTGGAAGAGCTGCCCGCCGTAGCGGTGCCGCCAGGCGCGGGCCTCCTCCACGAAGTCCTCCGGGCCGGCCAGCGCGGCTCCCGACAGGCCGCCGAGCGACTTGTAGAAGGAGACGTACACGCTGTCGGCCAGGTCCGCGATCTCCGGGAGCGTGCGTCCGAAGTGCGCGGTGCACTCCCACAGCCGCGCCCCGTCGAAGTGCACCACCGCGTCCCGCTCCCGCGCCGCCGCCACGGTCTCCGTCAGCTCGTCCCACGTCGGCAGCACGAAGCCCGCGTCGCGCAGCGGGAGTTCCAGCAGCAGCGTGCCGAACGGCTCGTCCAGCTCCCGCACCTCCTCGGCGGTGGGTGGACGCGGCGCACCGGTGGGGTGGACGGTGCGCACCCCGCTCACGTGCGTCAGCGCGCCCCGCTCGTGGCGCTCGGGGTGCGACAGCGGGTGCAGGGCGACGACGGGGCTGCCGGTGCGCCCCGCCCAGCACCGCAGGGCGACCTGCTGGGCCATGGTCCCGGTGGGGAAGAACGCGGCGGCCTCGGCGCCCAGCAGGGCGGCGGTGCGCTCCTCCAGGTCGGCGACGATCCCGTCACCGTAGAGGTCGGGACCGCGCTCCAGGTCGTAGGCGGCGGCGCCCTCCTCGGCCAGCCGGGCCAGCCGCCCGGCGATCGTCCCGGCCGGCAGCCCCTCCGACAGCCTGCGCCGTGCCCCGTTCCACGCGGCGGCCCTGCGCGCCCGCCGCTCCTCCGGGCTCGCGGAACCCCCCGGACCCGCGGAGCTCCCGTCCGGGCCCGCGTGCGCCTCGTCGACCGTGTCACCACTCATGCGCCCGATGATCCCCGACCGCGGCGGCCGGCGCCGCTCCGTTCCGCGGGCCGGCCGCGGCCCTACCGCAGCACCGCCTCGAGGAAGTCGCTGCCCAGCCGCGCCACCACGGCGACGTCCAGCCGGTGCTGCACGTACCGGCCCTGCCGCCGCGTGGTCAGCAGACCCGCCTCCCGCAGCACCTTCAGGTGCCGGGACACCTCCGGCGCGGTGATCCCCAGGGCGTCCGCCAGCTCACCGGTGGTGTACGGGGCGCGCGCCAGACTGCGGCACAACCGGGCGCGCACCGGGTGGGCCAGGGCGTCCAGGCGGCGCTGCATCAGCTCCACCGAGCCCGGCCCCGCCCGCAGCTCGCGCGAGACGGCGGGGTACTCGACCACCGGCCGCCAGCCCGGGGCGTGCAGCACCAGCAGGTGCGGCCAGCCGAAGGCGGTGGGCACCAGGGTCAGCCCCGGACCGACCGCCGGGTCCACCGCCGTCGTCCGGCCCCGCGCCAGCTTGTCGACCACCACGCGCCGCTCCCGGCCGTCCTCCTCCAGCGCGACCGCCGGGGAGACGGCGGCCAGCGCCTCGGCCAGCCCCCTGCGCCGCAGCAGCTCCGTCTTGTGCCGGGCGTCGGCGGCGAGCTGTCCGCGCACCCGCTGCCAGGTGTCGGCGAAGAAGGCCTGGTCGCAGTCCTCCAGCAGCCGCCGTATCCAGGCCCGCACGGCGGGCGGGTCGGCCAGCAGGTGCCGGACGAAGTCGAGCTGCCCGGGCCCGCGCGCGGCGGCCCGCTCCAGGGCCCGCCGCCGGGCCCCCTCGTCGGTCAGCGGGGACGGGCCGCCCTCGCAGTAGTCGCCGCCGCAGTTGATCTCCAGCGCGGCCCGGACGTACCGCTCGTCGTCCATCCGGTCGACGGTGTCCAGCTCCTCGGCGAGGGTCGCGCCGGGACGGGGACCGCCGGGCAGCAGCACGTCGGAGCGGGTGGAGCGCCACAGGATGTCCGCCTCGGCCAGCCGCCCGGCGAGGTCCGGTTCCAGGGCGGCGAGCGTCGTGGTCGTCCACCCGTGCAGCCCGGGGTGGTGCGCGGGCTCGGAGAGGGCGTGCAGGGCGGCGCCCAGCTCGGCCAGCGGGGAGGGGGAGAAGACGACGTGCTCCTCGGGCAGGCCGGTGATGTCGATGACGACGCTCATGGGGTCATCCTGCCCGCCGCGGGCCGCCGCCGGGCCGCCGATTGACGGCGTCCGTCAATCGGCGTGCCCGGCCGCGACGGCCGGGAGCAGCGTGGAGGCATGAGCCTGCACGCCGAGTACGCACTGATCCAGTACCGCGCCGCCCGGGCCGGGCAGCGGCCGCCGCCCGCGCCGGGCACGGTGCGGGCGGCGCGGGGAAAGGCCCCGGCCCCGGCCCCGGGCACCGCCCGGCTCCGCCCGCCGGCGGCCGACGCGGGGCAGGGCCCCGGCCCGGGGGCCGTCCGGCGGCTCCCCCGGCCCCGCCGGCCCCACCGGCCCGGAGCGCGCGGCGGCTGCTGAGCCCTCCCCCGGACCCTCCCGCGCCCCCGGCCGCGGGAGGGCCCCCGGGGGCCCCGGGAGCCCGAGGGGACGGCGGCGGGCACCGCACCGGACCCCGGTGCCGCGCCACCGGGCGGACGGCACGCCGCACGTCCGCGTAGCATGGCCACAATCGTCCGGTACCGGATCCCTCGGACTGGAACGGAAGGCCAGCTCACGTGAATCAGAACCCCTCCGGCGCGGCCGGGGACCGCCCTGCGCGCCTGACCGTCGGCGTCGTCGGCGCCGGGCGCGTCGGCCCCGCCCTGGCCGCCGCGCTGAAGCTCGCGGGACACCGCCCGGTGGCCGCCTCCGGCGTCTCCGACGCCTCCCGGCGCCGGGCCGAGGCCCTGCTGCCGGGGGTGCCGCTGGTGGAGCCCTCCGAGGTGCTGGCCCGCGCCGACCTCGTCCTGCTCACCGTGCCCGACGACGCGCTGCCCGGACTGGTCTCGGGCCTGGCCGAGACCGGCGCCGTACGGGCCGGCCAGCTGCTGGCGCACGCGTCGGGCCGCTACGGCACCGCCGTCCTCGACCCCGCCACGCGGGCCGGCGCCCTGCCGCTGGCGCTGCACCCGGTGATGACGTTCACGGGCACCCCCGTGGACGTCCCGAGGCTGGCGGGGTGCTCGTTCGGGGTCACCGCGCCCGAGGAGCTGCGGCTGGCCGCCGAGGCGCTGGTCATCGAGATGGGCGGGGAGCCGGAGTGGATCGCCGAGGAGGCCCGCCCGCTCTACCACACGGCCCTGGCCGTCGGCGCCAACCACCTGGTCACCCTGGTCGCGCAGGCCATGGAGCTGCTGCGCGCGGCCGGGGTCTCCGCCCCCGACCGGATGCTGGGCCCGCTGCTGGGCGCCGCGCTCGACAACGCCCTGCGCTCCGGCGACGCCGCGCTGACCGGCCCGGTCGCCCGCGGCGACGCGGGAACGGTCGCCGCCCACATCGCCGAGCTGCGCCGCCACGCCCCGCAGGCGGTGGCGAGCTACCTGGCCATGGCGCGCGCCACCGCCGACCGGGCGCTGGCGGGCGGGCTGCTCAAGCCCGAGCTGGCCGAGGACCTGCTGGAGGTCCTCTCCGACGGGAGCGCCCGGTGACCGCCGGGCCGACCGGTCCCGCCGGGCCGGCCGCCGAGCGAAGGAGCCCGACCGTGCCCGTGCCCGTGCTGCGCACCGCCGCCGAACTGCGCGCCCTGCCGCGGCGGGGGCGCCGTGCGGTGGTGATGACCATGGGGGCCCTGCACGAGGGCCACGCCGCCCTGGTCCGCGCCGCCCGCGAGAGGACCGGACCGGAGGGCCAGGTGGTGGTCACCGTCTTCGTCAACCCGCTCCAGTTCGGCGCCGGCGAGGACCTGGACCGCTACCCGCGCACCCTCGACGCCGACCTGGAGGTGGCCGCCGGCGCGGGTGCCGACGCCGTCTTCGCGCCGCCGGTGGAGGAGGTCTACCCCGGCGGGGAGCCGGAGGTGAGGATCAGCGCGGGGCCGATGGGCGGGCGCCTGGAGGGCGCGTCCCGGCCGGGGCACTTCGACGGGATGCTGACGGTCGTCGCCAAGCTCCTCCACCTCACCGCCCCCGACCTGGCCCTCTACGGGGAGAAGGACGCCCAGCAGCTCGCCCTGATCACCCGCATGGTCCGCGACCTGAACTTCCCCGTGGAGATCGTGGGCGTGCCCACCGTGCGCGAGGCCGACGGGCTGGCCCTCTCCAGCCGCAACCGGTACCTCTCGCCCGGGGAGCGCACCACGGCCCTGGCCCTCTCCCGCGCCCTGTTCGCCGGACGCGACGCGCTCGCCGCCGGCGGCGGCCTCCGCGCGGCCCGCGCCGCCGCCGGGGAGGTGCTCGCCCGGGCCGCGGAGGCGGATCCGCCGCTGGTCCTCGACTACCTTGCGCTGGTGGACCCGTCCGACTTCACCGAGATCGGCGACGACGGCGACGCCGCCGGCGGGGGCGAGGCCGTGCTCGCCGTGGCGGCACGGGTGGGCGCCACCCGACTCATCGACAACGTCCGGCTCCGTCCCGGACACCCCGGAGGAGCCCGGTGAACGACACCGCGAACCAGATCCCGGAGCGCTCCCGAGACGCGGGCCTGCGGCTGACCGCGCCGCCCCCCGGCTGGGCGATCGAGGCCGACGTGGTGGTGGTCGGCTCCGGTGTGGCCGGGCTGACGACCGCCCTGCGCTGCGCCGCCGCCGGGCGCAGGACGGTGATCGTCACCAAGGCGCGGCTGGACGCCGGGTCCACGCGCTGGGCGCAGGGCGGGATCGCCGCCGCGCTGGGCGAGGGCGACACCCCCGGGCAGCACCTGGACGACACCCTGGTCGCGGGCGCGGGCCTGTGCGACGAGGAGGCCGTGCGCACGCTGGTCACCGAGGGGCCCGGCGCGGTCCGGCGGCTGATCGACGCCGGCGCGCGGTTCGACACCTCCGCCGAGACGGGGGAGATCGCGCTGACCCGCGAGGGCGGCCACCACCGCCGCCGCATCGCCCACGCGGGCGGTGACGCGACGGGGGCGGAGATATCCCGGGCCCTGGTGGCGGCCGTGCGCGGCGCCTCGATCGAGACGGTCGAGAACGCCCTCGTCCTGGACCTCCTCAAGGACGCCGGCGGCCGCGCCGCGGGTGTCTCCCTGCACGTGATGGGCGAGGGGCGGCACGACGGCGTGGGTGCCGTCCACGCCCCGGCCGTGGTGCTGGCCACCGGCGGCATGGGGCAGGTGTTCTCCGCGACCACCAACCCGGCCGTCTCCACCGGGGACGGCGTGGCACTGGCGCTGCGGGCCGGTGCGGAGGTCTCCGACCTGGAGTTCGTCCAGTTCCACCCGACCGTGCTCTACCTGGGGCCCGGCAGCGAGGGCCAGCAGCCGCTGGTGTCGGAGGCCGTGCGCGGCGAGGGCGCGCACCTCGTCGACGCGGACGGCGTCCGCTTCATGGCGGGGCGGCACGAACTGGCCGAGCTGGCGCCGCGCGACATCGTCGCCAAGGGCATCATGCGGCGGATGCGGGAGCTGGGCGCCGACCACATGTACCTGGACGCCCGGCACTTCGGCGCCCGGATGTGGGAGGAGAGGTTCCCCACCATCCTGGCCGCCTGCCGCGCCCACGGCATCGACCCGGTCACCGAGCCGATCCCGGTCTCGCCCGCAGCCCACTACGCCTCCGGCGGCGTGCGCACCGACCTGGCGGGCCGTACCACCGTGCCCGGCCTGTACGCGTGCGGCGAGGTCGCCTGCACCGGCGTGCACGGCGCCAACCGGCTGGCCTCCAACTCGCTGCTGGAGGGCCTGGTCTTCGCCGAGCGGATCGCCGCCGACATCACCGGCTCCCCGGCCCGCGTCCCCGAGCCCCCCGTGCCCGCCGGCGAGCGGCGGTCCGTCCCGCTGCTGCCGCCCGAGGCCCGGTCGGCGATCCAGCACGCCATGACCGCCGGCGCCGGCGTGCTGCGGTCCGCCGAGAGTCTCGCCCGGGCCGCCGCCGAGCTGGACGGGCTGGCCGCGGCCGCGGCCGACCCGGTGTCGGGCAAGTCCGCCGAGCCCGGAGTCGAGGCGTGGGAGACCACCAACCTCCACCTCGTCGCCCGTGTCCTGGTGGCCGCCGCCCTGCGCCGCACCGAGACCCGCGGCTGCCACTGGCGCGAGGACCACCCCGACCGCGACGACGCCTCCTGGCGCCGGCATCTGGTCGCCGCCCTGAGTCCCGCCGACGGGGGCTCCACCCTCGTCGTCCGTACGACCCGCTCGACCGCCTTCCCACCGGTCGTCCCCGAGGGGACGCGGTGAGCGGCGCACGCGCGGCCGCCCGGTCGCACATCATCACGGTCCCGCGCCATCGCCGCGTGGGCGGAGAAAG
>NZ_JBHUFU010000002.1:409216-443702 GCF_042681365.1 Streptomyces desertarenae
GGGACGCGGTGAGCGGCGCACGCGCGGCCGCCCGGTCGCACATCATCACGGTCCCGCGCCATCGCCGCGTGGGCGGAGAAGCTCACGAGGAGACACAGTGACCCCCAGGCCCGACGAACTGCCGCTGCTCCAGATCGGTTTCGGCCGCCCCGGTGAGGCGGTGAACGGCGCCGGGGGCGGCTGCGGGGACGCCTGCGGCTGCGGCGGGGACGACGACTTCGGGCTCGACCCGCTGGAGTGCGGGCTGGACCCGGACCTCGCCCGGCTGCTGGCCGACGCCGGGCTGGACCCGGTGCAGGTCGAGGACATCGCGCACATGGCGATCGAGGAGGACCTCGACCAGGGCGTGGACGTCACCACCGTCGCCACCATTCCCGAGGACGCCGTCGCCACCGCCGACTTCACCGCCCGCGAGGCGGGTACCGTCGCCGGGCTGCGGATCGCCGAGGCGGTGCTGTCGGTGGTGTGCACCGAGGAGTTCGAGGTCGAGCGGCACGCCGAGGACGGCGACCGCGTGACGGCCGGGCAGAAGCTGCTGTCGGTGCGCACCCGCGTCCGCGACCTGCTCACCGCCGAGCGCAGCGCCCTGAACCTGCTGTGCCACCTGTCCGGCATCGCCACCGCCACCCGGGCCTGGGCCGACGCCCTCCAGGGCACCTCCGCCCGGGTCCGCGACACCCGCAAGACCACTCCCGGGCTGCGCGCCCTGGAGAAGTACGCGGTGCGCTGCGGCGGTGGCGTGAACCACCGGATGTCGCTGTCGGACGCCGCGCTGATCAAGGACAACCACGTGGTGGCGGCGGGTGGCGTGGCCCGGGCGTTCCGGGCGGTCCGCGAGGAGTTCCCGGACGTCCCGATCGAGGTGGAGGTGGACCGGCTGGACCAGATCGAGCCCGTCCTCGCGGAGGGTGCCGACCTGATCCTGCTGGACAACTTCACTCCCGAGGAGACCGCCGAGGCGGTCGCGCTGGTCGCGGGCCGGGCGAAGCTGGAGTCCTCCGGGCGGCTCACCCTGGAGAACGCCCCCGAGTACGCGGCCACCGGCGTGGACTACCTGGCGGTGGGGTCCCTCACCCACTCCTCCCCGGTCCTGGACATCGGCCTGGACCTGCGCGACGAGGAGCACGGCGCGGGTGGCGCGGGGGAGCGGGCCTGATGCTCCTCACGATCGACGTCGGCAACACGCACACCGTCCTCGGCCTGTTCGACGGCGAGGAGATCGTCGAGCACTGGAGGATCTCCACCGACGCCCGCCGCACGGCCGACGAGTGGGCCGTCCTCCTCCAGGGCCTGATGGGCATGCACCCGCTGCTCGGCGACGACCTGGGCGACGGCATCGACGGCATCTGCATCTGCTCCACCGTCCCCTCCGTGCTGCACGAGCTGCGCGAGGTGACCCGCCGGCACTACGGGGACATCCCGTCCGTCCTGGTGGAGCCCGGTGTGAAGACGGGCGTGCCCATCCTGATGGACAACCCCAAGGAGGTCGGTGCGGACCGGATCATCAACGCGGTGGCGGCGGTCGAGCTGTACGGCGGTCCCAGCATCGTCGTGGACTTCGGCACCGCCACCACCTTCGACGCGGTCTCCGCGCGCGGCGAGTACACCGGCGGCGTGATCGCCCCGGGCATCGAGATCTCCGTGGAGGCGCTGGGCGTGCGCGGCGCGCAGCTGCGCAAGATCGAGCTGGCCCGGCCGCGCAGCGTCATCGGCAAGAACACCGTCGAGGCGATGCAGTCCGGCATCCTCTACGGCTTCGCCGGCCAGGTGGACGGCGTCGTGGAGCGCATGGCGCGCGAACTGGCCGACGACCCGGGCGAGGTGACCGTCATCGCGACCGGCGGCCTGGCCCCGATGGTGCTGGGCGAGGCGGCGGCGATCGACGAGCACGAGCCGTGGCTGACGCTGATCGGGCTGCGCCTGGTCTACGAGCGGAACATGGCGCGCGGCTGAGCGGGCCGGCCGGACGCGGCGGACGGGTCGGCGGGTGCTCCCGCGGAGGCGTGGTTCTGCTCCGGCGCGGGCTCTCCTCCCGGGGGCGGTCCGGACACAGCCGGGCGGGCGATAAGACGATTTTGCCGTTTTGTGGCGTACTGTCACCGTATGCCCACGCCCCACGGTTCCCGAGGTGCCCTGGTTCTCAGCGCGGCCGAGCTCCGGGTGCTCAGAAGCGCCCTCGCCCTCGTGCTCTGCCCCGGGCACACTCCTCCTCCGCGCGCCGGGGAGCGGGCGCCGGAGCGCGCCGAGGTACTGCGCGCCTGCCTCCACCTGGCCGAGGCCCTGGAGGAGGCCGCCCGCGAGGCGGACCGGATGCGGGAGTTCCTGCTGGCCGACCTCGACCGCTACCGCGCGGCGCTGCCCGGTTCGGCGGCCGGCTACCTCGCCCGCCTGGAGGAGGCGCTCGCGGCGGACTGCCCGCCGGGCCCGGAGGACGTGGCGGCCCTGCGCGGGCTGTGCGCCCTGCCGGCGGGGCAGCGGGAGCGGCGGCGCCGCGCCGGGCTGCTGGAGCGCTGCGAGCGCCTGTGCGGGCCCGTCCCGCGCCCCGGGGACCCCGAGGCCCCCGCGCCTCCCGGGTGGTCCCCGGAGGCGCCGGGCCGCCCCGGTTCCGCGGGCCCTTCGGACTGTGCGGACTTCCCGCCGCCCGGTCCGGGGCGCGGCCGGCCGGCGGCGCTGCCCCGCCCGGTGCCCACGCCCGCCGAGGTCTTCCCCGCCGGGCGCCGGCCCTCCTGTGGGCCGCACCGGCAGGCGCAGCCCGCCTGAGCCCCGCCCGCCCCCGCGGCGGGCCCGCCCCGTTCCGCCCGGCCCCGGCTCCGGGGCGGCGGCGGGGGCGCCGGTACGCTGGAGGTCCGGTACCCGAGGAGGCTGATCCGGCATGGAGTACATTGCCGCACTCACCCCGTCGGCGGTGATGGCCGTGGCCTTCACCGCCCTCATCGTGACGATCGTCAGGAGCCAGGGCGGCGCCAACAAGGCCAAGGAGGACGCCGCCGTGGACGCGGCCCTCGCGCAGACCGACGCCGCGCAGGCGACGCGGGCCGACGGCTCCGGCGGCGGGGCGCGCGCCTGATCCTGCCGGCGGTCCGGTCCCGCACAGGGGCTTCAGGGGCGCACGCGGGGAGTTCACCCCGCGTGCGCTCCCTTTTGTTTCCCCGCCGATCAAAGTGAAACCGTCGATACGGTGCATATGCGGCTATTGTTCTGACTGTGCCCCGGCAGCTCGGAGAGTTGGAAGACGCGGTGATGACGCGGGTTTGGCAGTGGAACCGCCCGGTCACCGTGAGAGAAGTGGTGGAAGACCTCAGGCGGGAACGGCCGATCGCGTACACGACGGTCATGACCGTAATGGACAACCTCCGGGAGAAGGGCTGGCTGCGCCGGGAACGGGAGGGCCGCGCCTATCGATATGAGGCGGTCTCCACCCGGGCCGCTTACTCCGCCGCGCTGATGAACGAGGCGTGGTCGGCCAGTGACAACCCCGCGGCCGCTCTCGTGGCCTTCTTCGGCATGATGTCGGCGGAACAGGCGGAGGCCCTGCGGGACGCGCTGCGCGTCGTACAACTCGACGGAGTGCATCTCGACGCCCCCGCCGAGAGCGGTGGAGCCGTGGAGCGATAGCGTCCGGGCATGCCAGAAGCCGCGAGTCCCGTTAGCGAGGTCACCGTCCGCAGGGCGAGAACCGGTGATGTGCGCGCCGTGCGCCGCCTCATCGACATGTACGCGCGCGACCGCATCCTGCTCGACAAAGCGACCGTGACGCTTTACGAGGACATCCAGGAGTTCTGGGTCGCCGAGCGGGACCACGACGCCGAGGTGGTCGCCTGCGGCGCCCTCCACGTGATGTGGGAGGACCTGGCCGAGGTCCGTACGCTGGCGGTCGACCCCGAGCTCAGGGGGACGGGCGTGGGCCACCTGGTGCTGGAGAAGCTGCTCCAGACGGCGCGCTGGCTGGGGGTGAGGCGCATTTTCTGCCTCACCTTCGAAGTGGACTTCTTCGCCCGGCACGGCTTCACCGAGATCGGTGAGACCCCGGTGGACGGGGATGTCTACAGCGAGCTCCTGCGTTCCTATGACGAGGGCGTGGCCGAGTTCCTCGGACTCGAACGAGTGAAACCCAACACCTTGGGCAACACGCGGATGCTGCTGCACCTATGACCCTCCGGCGCCGCTCCCTATGTCCGAAAGATCCCGCCAATCCCGCCGAGAGCGGCGGACAAAGAGCACGGGGGGTTTGTGTTTTCCCCGAAAAAGCGGTTTGCTTTCGTCGTCAGTATCAGTAATCGGCTTTCGGTGACTGACCACACACGACGAATGGGAGTAACCGGTGGCGCAGAAGGTCCAGGTCCTTCTTGTCGACGACCTCGACGGCGGTGAGGCCGACGAGACCGTGACGTTCGCTCTCGACGGCAAGACCTACGAGATCGACCTCACCACCGCCAATGCGGACAAGCTCCGCGGTCTGCTGGAGCCGTACGTGAAGAACGGCCGCCGTACCGGAGGCCGTTCCGCCCGCGGCAAGGCCCCCCGTTCCTCCGGCGGCGGTTCCAGCCCGGACACGGCGAAGATCCGCGCGTGGGCGAAGGAGAACGGATACGAGGTCAACGACCGGGGACGGGTCCCCGCCAACATTCGCGAGGCCTACGAGAAGGCGAACGGCTGAGCCGCCCGCAGGAGCCGCACGCGGTGGCACTCGGCCGCCGCGGCGCTCACCAGAGCGGCCAGGCCGGCCAGACCCGTCCCGCACCCCCACCCGGGAGGCCGCAGCCACACGGCGGCCTCCCGGGGGTCGTACGCGGCCAGGACGGTCAGGTCCAGCCCGATCCCGCCCCACTCCAGCCACTCCAGCAGCCCGGGCAGCTCCTCGGCGCTCCCGGGAGGCACCAGGAAGCGGGTCCGGGCGGTCGCCGGATCCCAGGCGACCGCTCCGGTGCGGAGCCGGCGGCGCAGCAGCGCCCGGCCCGCCTCCTCCGGCACGTCCAGCGCGTCCGGGAGGCCCGGTGGGTCCGGGGCGGCGGGCGGGCGCGGCCACTGCGGGAACGACGGGGGTGCCGTGAGCGTCATGCACGGATCAACTGCCGGGGACCGGATCGGTCACGCAGCGTCCCCGTTCGCCACCCGGCGTGCGCGGGCGAGGGCGGGGCGGGCGCGGCGGAGCGCGCAAGAGTGTTCGCCAGTAGCGGATGCACCCGCCCTGCCCGGCATGGACCGTCGGCCTGCCGGGGTAAGAAGTCGGTGAAGAAATCCCACGTGGAACGGGGGTGCGGCACCGGCGATGGAGCGGTGGACGGACGCGTCGGCCAAGGAGCGTTCGCCGTCGGCGTAGTGGAAGCGGGCGGATATGTCTGGCCTGCGGGAACATCGTCTCGCACCATCGGGTTGGAACTGTCGTCGGCTGTTCGGGACGAGGGCGGTGAACGCCGGGCCTCATCCCCCGCCAGCGCGGGAGCGATCCGGACGGATGTCGGCAGTTGGAATGAGCGGTCCCCGCTTGCGGGACTAAGCTGCGGAAGGACAGGGAGGGGACCGACCCCTTACTGCCTGACCGCTCTGAGGAGCGATTAACGATGTTCGAGAGGTTCACCGACCGCGCGCGGCGGGTTGTCGTCCTGGCTCAGGAAGAAGCCCGGATGCTCAACCACAACTACATCGGCACCGAGCACATCCTCCTGGGCCTGATCCACGAGGGTGAGGGTGTCGCCGCTAAGGCCCTGGAGAGCCTCGGGATTTCGCTCGAGGCGGTCCGCCAGCAGGTGGAGGAGATCATCGGCCAGGGCCAGCAGGCCCCGTCCGGCCACATCCCCTTCACCCCCCGTGCCAAGAAGGTCCTGGAGCTGTCGCTCCGCGAGGCCCTTCAGCTCGGCCACAACTACATCGGCACCGAGCACATCCTGCTGGGCCTGATCCGCGAGGGCGAGGGCGTCGCCGCCCAGGTCCTCGTGAAGCTCGGCGCCGACCTCAACCGGGTGCGGCAGCAGGTCATCCAGCTGCTCTCCGGTTACTCGGGAGGCAAGGAGACCGCCGCCGCAGGCGGCCCCGCCGAGGGCACCCCCTCGACCTCCCTGGTGCTGGACCAGTTCGGCCGCAACCTCACCCAGGCTGCCCGCGAATCCAAGCTCGACCCGGTCATCGGGCGCGAGAAGGAGATCGAGCGGGTCATGCAGGTGCTGTCCCGCCGCACCAAGAACAACCCGGTCCTCATCGGCGAGCCCGGCGTCGGCAAGACGGCGGTCGTCGAGGGCCTGGCCCAGGCCATCGTCAAGGGCGAGGTGCCCGAGACGCTCAAGGACAAGCACCTCTACACCCTGGACCTGGGCGCCCTGGTCGCCGGATCCCGCTACCGCGGTGACTTCGAGGAGCGCCTGAAGAAGGTCCTCAAGGAGATCCGCACCCGCGGCGACATCATCCTGTTCATCGACGAGCTCCACACCCTGGTGGGTGCGGGTGCCGCCGAGGGCGCGATCGACGCCGCCAGCATCCTCAAGCCGATGCTGGCCCGCGGGGAGCTCCAGACCATCGGCGCGACGACGCTGGACGAGTACCGCAAGCACCTGGAGAAGGACGCGGCCCTGGAGCGCCGCTTCCAGCCCATCCAGGTCGCCGAGCCGTCGCTGCCGCACACCATCGAGATCCTCAAGGGCCTGCGCGACCGCTACGAGGCGCACCACCGCGTGTCCATCACGGACGCCGCGCTGGTGGCCGCCGCGACGCTCGCCGACCGCTACATCTCCGACCGCTTCCTGCCGGACAAGGCGATCGACCTGATCGACGAGGCCGGGTCCCGGATGCGCATCCGCCGGATGACCGCTCCGCCGGACCTGCGCGAGTTCGACGAGAAGATCGCGAACGTCCGCCGGGAGAAGGAGTCCGCGATCGACTCGCAGGACTTCGAGAAGGCCGCCTCGCTCCGCGACACGGAGAAGCAGCTCCTGGCCGCCAAGGCCAAGCGGGAGAAGGAGTGGAAGGCCGGCGACATGGACGTCGTCGCCGAGGTGGACGAGGAGCTGATCGCCGAGGTCCTGGCCACGGCCACGGGCATCCCGGTCTTCAAGCTCACCGAGGAGGAGTCCTCGCGCCTGCTCCGCATGGAGGACGAGCTGCACAAGCGCGTCATCGGGCAGGAGGACGCCATCAAGGCGCTGTCCCAGGCCATCCGCCGCACGCGGGCCGGCCTGAAGGACCCCAAGCGCCCCGGCGGCTCGTTCATCTTCGCCGGTCCGTCCGGCGTCGGTAAGACCGAGCTGTCCAAGACGCTGGCCGAGTTCCTCTTCGGGGACGAGGACGCGCTGATCTCCCTCGACATGTCGGAGTTCAGCGAGAAGCACACCGTCTCGCGGCTGTTCGGCTCGCCTCCCGGCTACGTCGGGTACGAGGAGGGCGGCCAGCTGACGGAGAAGGTGCGCCGCAAGCCGTTCTCGGTCGTCCTGTTCGACGAGGTCGAGAAGGCCCACCCGGACATCTTCAACTCGCTGCTGCAGATCCTGGAGGACGGTCGCCTGACCGACTCCCAGGGCCGGGTGGTGGACTTCAAGAACACCGTCATCATCATGACGACGAACCTCGGCACCCGGGACATCTCCAAGGGCTTCAACCTGGGCTTCGCCGCCCAGGGCGACGTCCGCACCGGGTACGAGCGGATGAAGGCGAAGGTCAACGAGGAGCTCAAGCAGCACTTCCGGCCCGAGTTCCTCAACCGTGTCGACGACACGGTGGTCTTCCACCAGCTCACCGAGGGCGACATCATCCAGATCGTCGACCTGATGGTCGACAAGGTGGACGAGCGGCTGAAGGACCGCGACATGGGCATCGAGCTCAGCGGTGACGCCAAGAAGCTGCTCGCCAAGAAGGGCTACGACCCCGTCCTGGGCGCCCGGCCGCTGCGCCGGACGATCCAGCGGGAGATCGAGGACGTGCTGTCGGAGAAGATCCTCTTCGGCGAGCTGCGCCCCGGTCACATCGTGGTCGTCGACACCGAGGGCGAGGGCGAGCAGAAGAAGTTCACCTTCCGCGGCGAGGAGAAGTCGGCCCTGCCGGACGTCCCTCCGGTGGAGTCGGCGGCCGGCGGCGGCCCGAACCTCTCCAAGGAGGCCTGATCCGCGCCCCTCGCCGGTAGGCGGGGGCCGGAAGCCCGCGGCGCGGCCCGGGACCGTACGAACGGTCCCGGGCCGCGCCGCGTCCGTGCCGCCGGGAAGCGCCCGAAGGAATGCCGCGCGGGGAGGCGGGGCGGGACGGACGCCGCCTACGGTGGAGGAGCAGGCGCACACCGGGTGTGGGAGCGATCATGATCAAGGGGCTGGCGGCGGCCACCGTGTGGTCGACGGACCAGGAGCGGGACCTGGCGTTCTTCATCGAGAAACTCGGTTTCGAGCTGCGCGGCGACACCTCGGCGGACGGGGTGCGCCGGATCACCGTCGGGGCCAGGGACCAGCCGGACGTCGAACTGGCACTGGTGCGCACCGACGGCCCCGGGCCGGGCCCGGCGGCGGAGGCGCTGGCGGAGTTGGTCCGTGCGGGGGTCCTGGGGGCCGCCGTGATGCGGACGGACGACTGCCGGGCCGCCTACGAGGAGCTGAGGGCCCGTGGCGTGGAGTTCCTCCAGGAGCCGCGGGAGCGGCCGCACGGCACCGAGGCGGTCTTCCGCGACCCGTCCGGCAACCGGTACGCGCTGGTCGAGCGGCCCGCGGCCGGGGACGACCGGAGCAGGGAGTGGTCGGAGGTCTGCGACTGACGGGGCCCGGCCGATCCGGGCCGGGACCGGCTCCGCGGCCCCCGCGGGCGCCGCTCACGGGTGGGGGGTGTCCGGAGGTGAGCCGGGCAGCCACAGGACGGCCACCGCGCCGCCCGGCTCGGCGTTGCGGAAGGTCAGCCGGGCGCCGAGCACCCGCGCCTGGCCCGCCGCGATCGTCAGCCCCAGGCCGTGGCCCCGCCCCGCCCGGTCCGTGCTGCCGGTCCGGAAGCGGCTGGGTCCCCCGGACAGCAGCACGGGCGGGAAGCCGGGGCCGTGGTCGCGCACCCGCAGCCTGCGCCCGTCCACGGTGACTTCCACCGGAGGACGGCCGTGGCGGGCGGCGTTGACCAGCAGATTGCCCAGGATCCGCTCCAGGCGGCGCGGATCGGTGGTGACGACGGCGTCCCGCCGGACGGTCAGCTCCGCCTCGGGCGCCAGCGCGCGCACCCGGCGTGTGACGAACTCGCCCAGCGCCACCTCCTGGAGCTCCGCCCGCTCGGCGGCCCCGTCCAGCCGGGCCACCTCCAGCACCTCCTCCACCAGGGTGCGCAGCGCCTGGGCACGGTCGCGGACCAGTTCGGTGGGGCGGCCGGGCGGCAGGAGCTCGGCGGCGGTGACCAGCCCGGTCACCGGGGTGCGCAGCTCGTGCGCGATGTCGGCGGTGACCCGGCGCTCGGCCTCCAGCCGCTGCTGGAGGGCGTCGGCCATCCGGTCGACGGCGCGGGCCAGGTCGTCGGTCTCGTCCCGCACCCGGCCCCCGATGGCCTCCCGCACGCGCACCCGGGTCTCGCCCTGGGCCACCCGGCCCGCCGCGGCGGCCGCCTGGCGCAGCCGCCGGGAGAGCTGTCCGCCGATCAGCACGCCCAGGACGGTGCCGCCCAGCACCACCGCCGCCGAGCCGAGCACCAGCACCCGGTCGAGGTCGGCGAGGACGGCGTAGCGGTCGGTGAAGCGGGTGTGCAGGGAGAGCACCCGGCCGTCGGGCAGCGGCGCGGCCGCCCACACGTCCAGGGCCTGGCCGGGCTCCTCCGCCACGTAGGTGGCGCGCTCGCCCCGGGCGGCGGCCGCCGCCAGCGGGGCGGGCAGCGCGGGGTCGTCGATCTCGGCGCCGAAGGGGAGCCGGCCCAGGGACTCGTAGATCCGCTGGGCCGCCAGGACCCGCTCGTCCTGCACGTCGCGGCTGCTGTCGAGCATCGAGGCGCGGGCGGCGTTGTGCACCACCAGGCTGAGCACCACCGCCACCAGCGCGCCGACGGCGGCGATGGCGATGCTGAGCTTCCAGCGCAGGCCGGTGCGCGGCGCCCAGCGGGCCGTGCGGTGCCGGGCGGCGCGGAGCGCCCCGGGCAGGGCTTCGGGGAGGGAGCGCCACGACCGCCGGGCACGGGTCGGGAGGAGGGGCCCGGGACGGGAGGGGCCGGAAGGAGTCACCCGGCGGTCAACCCCTCAGCTTGTAGCCGAAGCCGCGGACCGTCTCGATCCGCCGCTGGCCTATCTTGCCGCGCAGGCGCTGGACGTGGACGTCCACGACCCGGGTGTCCCCGCCCCAGCCGTAGTCCCAGACCCGCTCCAGCAGCCGGTCCCGGCTGAGCACCGTGCCCGGCGCGGCGGAGAACTCCAGCAGCAGCCGCATCTCCGTGGGGGTCAGCGGCACCGGCTCCCCGTCGCGCCGCACCTCCATGCCCTCGGTGTCGACCTCCAGGTCCCCGAACCGCAGCAGCCCCGGCTCCCCCTCCTCCGCGCCGCCGGCCGCCACCGCCCTGGCGTGGTCGAAGCGCCGCAGCACCGCGCGGATGCGGGCGACCAGCACGGCGCCGTCGAACGGCTTGGTCACGTAGTCGTCGGCCCCCGCCTCCAGCCCCAGCACCACGTCGATGGAGTCGGCCCGCGCCGACACCATGACCACGGGGACCATCGACTCGTCACGGATGCGGCGGCACAGGCTCACCCCGTCCAGTTCCGGGACCATCACGTCCAGCAGCGCGATGTCGGGCTCCCGGGAGCGGAACGCCGCCAGCCCCGCCAGCCCGTCCGCCACCGCCGTCACCGTGAAGCCGACGCGCTCCAGGGCCAGCTGGGTGGCCTCCCGGATGACGTCGTCGTCCTCCACGAAGAGCACGTGTGTGTCGGCCATCCGCTCCTCCTCGGCTCCCGCCGGCCCCCGCCGGCTCTCATCGGTCCTCCCCGCCGCCGCTGCCCGGCGACCCCGGCCGGCGGTCCGCCGGGGAACCGGGCGACGCGCCGGGCGCCCCGGGAGCCGTGAGCGCGCGACCCACCTCGGTGAACCGGTCGGCCCTCCACGCGTAGGTGACCACCTCCCGGGCCGAGGGGCAGCACACGGGGTCGCCGTCCGCGTAGACCTGCAGGCTCACCCGCAGCAGTCCGCCGTCCGCCTCGGCGTGTACGGGGGGTTCCTCGGACGAGAAGACGCTGACGTACTGCCCGTTGGTGCTCTGCCGGTAGACGTAGGAGCCCACCCCCATGCCGCCGGCGCAGTCCGAGACGTTGACCAGGACGTCGTGGGCGTGGCCGCCGGTCAGCCGACCGTACGCCACGTCCACCGGCCAGACCTCCGCCTCGGCCGAACACGGCCGCAGGGACTCCTTGACGCTGCGGCCGACCTTGGGGTCCTCGCGCAGCAGGGCCAGGACGTCCAGCTCCCCCTCGGTCCCGGGCGGGTAGACGGGACGGGCCCCGGCGGGCGGCGCCTGGGCGTCCGGATCGCGGGGGGCCGGCGCGGTCCCGGCCGGTGCCCGGGGGACGGCGGTGGAGGGGGGCGGGCTCACGGGGAGCGGGGAGGCCTCGGGACTCGGGGGCGCGGAGGAGGAGCCGGCGGCCGACTCGATCCGCACACCGCCGTCGTCGCACCCGGCCAGCACGGACGCCAGCAGCACGGCGGCCGTCGCAGCCGCCGCCGTCCGCGCGCCGAACGTCACCCGCACCACCGTTCGTCCACCTCCCGCGCGTCTCCGCGTTCGCAGCGGCCGGGGACCCGGCCTCCGGTCGCTGTGCCACGGGGCCGGGCGGCCGCCGCCACCGGCTCGTTCCTTCCGGCACCACCCGCACCGCGCTCCCGGCGGCCGCGGCTCTCCAGCTCCTCGCGCAGCCGGGCCAGCCCGCGGTGCAGGGTGCTCTTGACGGTACCCGGCGACATGCCGAGGGCCGCGGCCGTCTCCTCGGTGCTCAGCTGCTCCCAGTGGCGCAGTACGACCACGCCGCGCTGCCTGGGGGGCAGCACCCCCAGTATGTCGAGGAGCAGGGCCCGGTCGGCGTGCCGCTCGGTGCCGTCGTCGACGCTGAGCACGTCCGGCGGCAGCTCGGTGGGCACCTCGTCCAGCCTGCGGGAGCGCCACCACTGGGTGCGGGTGTTGAGCATCACCCGGCGCAGGTAGGCGTCGGCGAGGGACTTGTCGGCTATGCCGTCCCAGTGGCCGTAGGTGCGGGCCAGGGCGGTCTGGAGGAGGTCCTGGGCGTCGGACGGGTCGGAGACGAGGCGGCGGGCACTGCGCAGCAGGGCGTCGTGCCGTGTCCGGACGTACTCCTCGAAGTCCAGCTCCGGTGCCTGCGGCGCCGCTGCGGTGGTGGTCATGCCGCCCCCTGGTGTCCCCGTACTCGTGATCGACCGGGCAGGGACGTTACGGAGGCGGTGTTGCAGCCCGGTCCTGGGAGGGGCACGGGGACCGCACGGCTGTCCGGCGGTTGTGTAACGGTCCGGGCTGCGGGCTGCGGGCTGCGGGCTGCGGGTTGTGACGGGGCGGCGGAGGGGGGGCCGGGCGGGCCGGGAGCCCGGTGCGGGGTGCGGCGGCCGCACCGCCGCACCCCGCCTCACAGACCGCGGGCCCGGCCCTGGGGCAGCCGGTAGACACCGCCCTCCAACGGCTCCACCAGGCCGTCCGCGACCAGACCGTCCAGCGCGCGGGCCCGCTGCACCGGCTCGTCCCAGACCTTGTCCAGGACGGCCTGCGGCACCGGCTCCACCGCCTCGCGCAGCACGGCCAGCAGCCGGCCGCGCACCTGCCGGTCGGTGCCCGCATAGCTCTGGCCGCGGCGCGGCGGACCGTCGTGCGCGGGGGAGCCCGCCCGGCGCCAGGCGCACAGGTCGGCGATCGGGCAGCGCCCGCAGTCCGGCCTGCGGGCCGTGCACACCAGGGCGCCCAGCTCCATCGTCGCCGCCGCCCAGCGTGCGGCCGTCGTCTCGTCCTCGGGGAGGACGGCCCGGGCCAGCCGGCGCTCGGCGGCGGTGGTGGCGGTCGGCGGGAACTCGCGTCCGCCGAAGGCACGGGCGAAGACCCGCCGGACGTTGGTGTCCAGCACGGCGTGCCGCTGCCCGTACGCGAAGGAGGCCACGGCGGCGGCCGTGTACTCGCCCACCCCCGGCAGGGCCAGGAGCTGGGCGTGCTCGCGCGGGACGTCGCCGCCGTGCCGTTCCGTTATGGCGGCGGCGGCACCGTGCAGGCGCAGTGCGCGGCGCGGGTAGCCCAGCCGGCCCCAGGCGCGCACCGCCTCGCCGGGGGGCTCGGCGGCCAGATCGGCCGGGCGCGGCCAGCGGGCGAGCCACTGCTCGTACACGGGCAGCACACGGCTGACGGGGGTCTGCTGGAGCATGAACTCGCTGACCATCACGCCCCAGGCGCCCGCTTCGGGGCGGCGCCAGGGCAGGTCGCGGGCGTGTTCGGCGAACCAGTCGATGACCGGTCCGTGCACATCGGTCGGGTCGGGGGAGTCGGCGGGGCGGGGGCCGGCCACGTGGAGGCCGGTGGCGCTTTGTTCGGATGTGGTCGCAGTCATGGCGGTTCCGATCCTGACACGGCGGGGCGCGGCAGCGAAGCGGCCCGCGCCGATGGGCCCCGCGCACCACCCGTCCCACCCGCCGGACGTCACCCGTCCCACCCCGCCCGCCGCGCGGCGCTCCCCGCGCGGCGCCCGCTGCGTTCCGGGCCCGCCGGTCCCGCCGCGCTTCCTCCCCGGGGAGGGGTGCGCACCTGACTTTCGGCAGGGGCGCGGCCCACCGGCGGCCGGTAGCGTCGGAGCGGTGAGAGCCCGCTCCGACCTCGCCGCAGACGGTGCCGCCGCCCGGCCCACGGGCCGGTCCACCGCCCGTTCCGCCGGACGCGCCGCCCTGGCATGGGCGGTGATCGGTCTGCCCGTGGTGTTCGGCGACCGCTACGGGCGCACGGAACCGGTGGAGTGGTGGTGGACGGCCGGCGGGCTCGCGGGGCTGGCCGCGGCGGTCGCGCTCGTCCGCACCCGGCCGGTGGTGAGCTGGCAGCTGGCCGCCGGCCTGTCGCTGGCCGCCGCCCCAGGGCTGTTCAGCCTCTCCTACGGGGGCGCGCAGGCGTTCTTCGCCTACGTCCTGGGGCGCCGTGCCGAGCGGACGCGGCCCGCGCTGCGCGCCTTCGCCGCCGTCGCCGCGGTGGGCACCGCCCTCACCCCGCTGCGTGCCCCGGACCCGGTGATGGTGTGGCTCGTCCTCGTCGGCACCCTGCTGTTCGGCACCGTCTTCCCCTGGCTGGTGGGCCGCCACCGGCGCCAGGACGGGGCTTTGATGCGGGCCCTGGTGGAGCGCGCCGAGCACTTGGAACGCGAGCGGACGATGGTCGCCGACCGGGCCCGGCTGCGTGAGCGCGCCCGGATCGCCGAGGACATGCACGACGCGCTCGGCCACGAGCTCAGCCTGATCGCGCTGCGCGCCGGGGCCCTCCAGGTGGCGCCCGGCCTGGCGGAGGAGCACCGGTCGGCGGCGGGGGAGGTGCGCGCGGCCGCGGCCGCCGCGACCGACCGGTTGCGCGAGATCATCGGCGTCCTGCGGGATCCGGACCCCGCAGGCGGCGTCCCTCCGGCCCCTCTGGGACCGACCGGGGAGACAGTCGCCGCACTGGTGGAGCGGGCCGCCGGCTCCGGGATGGCGGTGCGCCTGGCGGGCGGCGCCGCAGGACTGCCGGCCCCGGTGGAACGCGCTGCCCACCGGGTGGTGCAGGAGGCGCTGACCAACGCGGCCAAGCACGCCCCCGGCACCGCCGTCACCGTCGCCGTGGAAGGCGGCCCGCAGGAGGCCCGGGTGACCGTCGTCAACGGGCCGCCGCCCCGGACGGGTGGCCGCTTTCCGGACGACCGCCTTCCGGACGGCTGCGTCCCCGCGCCGGGGGCGGAGCCCCGGGCCGTCGACGTCGTCGGCCGTCCCGGATCCGGCGGGGGCGGCAGCGGACTGGCCGCCCTGCGAGAACGGGTACGCCTGGTCGGCGGGGAGTTCACCGCGGGCCCGCTCCCCGGCGGGGGCTTCCGCGTGTCGGCCCGGCTGCCGTACGCGGGAGCCGCCCGGATGGCAGGGGACGGCCCGCCCGTGCACGGCCCGCGGGCGGAACTCGACATCGCCTCCCTCCGGTTCTCCCAGCAGCAGAGGGCGGGCCGTCGCTGGGTCCTGACGGCGTCCGCGGTCGCCGGCGGGGCGGCCGTCGCCGTGGTGGCGGCCGTCCTCGGTTGGTACGCCTACACCACCGCTCACTCCGTGCTGCCGCGCGAGACCTACGAGCGGCTGCGCATCGGTGACCGGGAGACGGAGGTCGGGCTTCGGCTGCCGGACCGGTCGGTCACCGACCCGCCGACCGACCGTGCGCCCGCCCCGCCGGCCGGAGCCCGCTGCGCGTACTACCGGACCAGCGGTGAACTCTTCACCAGCGTGGCCACCTACCGGCTGTGCTTCGCCGACGGCCGCCTGGTGGAGAAGACCGTCGTCCCCACGGCCGGGAGTCCCGTGTCCGTGGACGGCGGCGGGAGGGCCGGGTGGGAGCGGTGACGGAGACGGACGGGCGGCGGGAGGCGCCGGGCCGCCGCGGTGGGCGCCGGCCCGGGCCGGCCGGCAGGACGTACGGGGGAACACACAGGAGGGGCCGCGGGGGCCGGGGGCCCAGCGGAGGAAGGTGGTCGGGATGATCCGCGTACTGCTGGCCGACGACGAGGCGATGGTCCGCGCCGGAGTGCGGGCCATCCTCTCCGCCGATCCCGGGATCGAGGTGGTGGCGGAGGCCGGGGACGGACGGGAGGCCGTCGGCCTGGCCCGCGCCCACCGGCCCGACGTGGCCCTGCTCGACATCCGCATGCCGCGGCTGGACGGACTGGCCGCCGGCGAGCAGATCACCCGGGCCGTACCGGAGACCGCCGTCGTCATCCTCACCACCTTCTCCGAGGACACCTACATCACCCGTGCGCTGGGCGGTGGCGCCAGCGGCTTCCTGCTGAAGTCCGGTGATCCCCACGAGCTGCTCTCCGGGGTGCGGGCGGCGGCCGAGGGGGGCGCGTTCCTCTCCCCGAAGGTCGCCCGGCACGTCATCAGCGAACTCGGAGCCCGGCGCCTGGCGCGCGGTGCCGCCGCCCGTACGCGCACCGAGGTGCTCACCGTCCGCGAGCGCGAGGTGCTGGCCCTCGTCGGGGCCGGGCTGTCCAACGCGGAGATCGCCCGGCGCCTCCACATCACCGAGGGCACCGTGAAGGGGTATGTGAGCGCCATCCTGGACCGGTTGGAGGTCGGCAACCGGGTCCAGGCGGCGATCGTCGCCTACGAGGCCGGTCTGGTGTAGCCCGCCCGGGCGCGCAATCGGGCCGTCAGAGCCGTCCCCGGCCGAGCGGCCGCCCACACCACCAACGGCACCACGACGGCGCCCAGCGCCGCGCCCGCGGCCACGTCGTGCGGATAGTGCACCCCGAGGAAGACCCTGGAGAAAGCCGTCAGCACCGCCAGCGGCAGCACCACCCAGGCCGCCGCCCGCCAGACGAGCACGACGGCCACCGCCGTGGCGGCGGCGATGGTGGCGTGGTTGCTGGGGAAGGACCAGTCGCCCGGCTCCGGGCAGGGCGCGATCGGAGCCGGCGCACCCGCCACGGCCCGGCACGGCCTCTCCTCCCGCACGACCACTTTGACCGTCTCGCTGATGCCGTACGCCACCGCCACCGCGGGCAGACCCAGCAGCGCGGGGGCGAGCGCCCGCGGTTCGGCCCGCCGAAGCCGCCAGCACGCCACCGCCAGCAGGGACAGGAGGACCAGGAGTCCCCCCTCGGTGCCGTACTCGGCCAGGGTGTGCACCCAGCCGGGAGTGTCGTACGCGAAGCCGATGACGTCCCGGTAGAGGCCGGCGGGAGGACCGTCGCCGGAGACGTACAGAAGATCACTGCTCATGCGTGAACGGTACGGAAGGTGAACCCGCCGTCACACCCGGCGATCGTCGGGTCCGGCCCCCGACCATCGTCAGGTCACACAAGGCCGCTCATCATAAAAGTTGACCTCTTGTGCGGCGGGTAAGACCGTCCGGGGGACATGATGTCTCGTAAGGTTTGCGCGTGGGATCTCTGCGCAATCCGGTTGGACCCCTTCCTTCCTCCATCTACTGGCGGAGAAGGGCGGTCGTGCTTGCGCTCCTGGTACTCCTGGCGCTGCTCGTCATATGGGCCGTCGGGTTCGGGGGCTCCGGCGGCGGGGGCAAGGACGGCCAGGGCGGCAAACGGGACGGCGACCAGGCCGCCAGCTCCATCACCCCCGGCCCCTCCTCCTCCGAGTCCCTGATCAGCGAACGCCCCGGCGGGCGCGACGAGGCGAGCGGCGGCACCGGCGGCAGCGACGGCAGCGGCGGCCGGACAGGCTCCGGGAGCGGCGGCGCCGACGGCGCCGGCGGCTCCGCGGGGGCCGGCGGCGCGGACGACCCCGGCGGCGCGACCGGCGGCGGCCCCGGTGGATCCGGCGGCACGGGGGCCACGGGCGGTTCCGGCGGGCCGGAAGCCGGCACGCCGGGCGGTGCCGAGGCCGTGCCGGCCGGTTCGTCCCTCCCCGGCTGCCGTCCCGGCTCGGTCGAGGTGACGCTGCGCAGCGCCGAGAACCGCTACGCGCCGGACGAGGAGCCCACCTTCCACCTGACGGTGCGGAACGAGGGCGGCAGCGCCTGCAAGGTCGACCTCGGCAGCGGGTCCGTCGTCTTCACCATCACCGAGGCCGGGGACGGCGGCGAGAAGGTCTGGAAGTCCCAGGACTGCCCCGAGGGCGCCCGCTCGGCGTTCTACCGGGTCCCCGCCGACGGGACGGCCGTCCGCACCCTGGAGTGGGACCGCCGCCACAGCACCCCCGGGTGCGGCACCCCCGCGGGCAGGGCCGGCGCGGGCACCTACCTGGTGGAGGCGGAGGTGGCGGGCCTGGACGAGGTGCGCACCTCGTTCGTCCTCACCAAGGACTGACGGGAGCCGTCCCCACCACGGACCGACGGGAGCCGGGGCCGGCTCCCGGGGACGCGGCGCGGCGGGGGCGGGCACCAAAGGAAGCGGGGGAAGGAAGACGGAGGCGGGGGCGGCGCACCGTCCCCGCCCGGCCGTACGACGCCCGGCCGGGGCGGGCCGGACGACCCGTCAGACGTACCGTTCCAGGATCGACGACTCCGCCAGCCGCGAGAGGCCCTCGCGGACCGACCGGGCCCGCGCCTCGCCCACACCGTCGACGGTCTGGAGGTCGTCCACGCTCGCGGCCAGCAGCTTCTGCAGCCCGCCGAAGTGCTCGACGAGCCGCTCGATCACGGCGTTCGGCAGCCTCGGCACCTTCGCCAGCAGGCGGTAACCGCGCGGCGAGACCGCCGAGTCCAGCGTCTCGGGCGACCCGCTGTACCCCAGGGCGCGGGCGACGGTGGGCAGTTCGAGGAGCTCGGTGTGGGTGAGCCTGTCCAGCTCGGCCAGCGCCTCGGCGACCGTGCGGGACCGCTTGGCCGTCGGCTCGGGCACGTAGTCGCGCGCGACCAGCTCGCGCTCGGGTTCCACGCCCGCGATCAACTCGTCGAGCTGGAGGGAGAGCAGGCGCCCGTCCGTGCCCAACTCCACCACGTACTCGGCGATCTCCGTGGCGATCCGGCGCACCATCTCCAGCCGCTGCGAGACGGCGGAGACGTCGCGGACGGTCACCAGGTCCTCGATCTCCAGCGCGGAGAGCGTGCCGGCCACCTCGTCCAGGCGCAGCTTGTACCGCTCCAGCGTGGCCAGCGCCTGGTTGGCCCGGGACAGGATCGCGGCCGAGTCCTCCAGCACCCGCCGCTGCCCGTCGACGTACAGGGCGATCAGCCGCATCGACTGGCTCACCGAGACCACCGGGAAGCCGGTCTGGATCGACACCCGCTGCGCCGTGCGGTGCCGGGTGCCCGTCTCCTCCGTCGGGATCGAGGCGTCCGGCACGAGCTGCACGCCCGCCCGCACGATCTTGGTGATGTCCTTGTCGAGGATCAGCGCGCCGTCCAGCTTGCACAGCTCGCGCAGCCGCGTCGCGCTGAACTCCACGTCCAGCACGAACCCACCGGAGCACAGCGCCTCGACGGTCTTGTCCATGCCCAGGACGATGAGTCCGCCGGTGTTCCCCCGCAGGACGCGCTCCAGGCCGTCGCGCAGGGCGGTGCCCGGTGCGACCGCGCTCAGTGAGGCGCGCAACAGGCCGTCGGCGCCGGCTGCTGCCCGGTCGTTGGCTGCCACGGCACTCCTTCGGGTCATGCGTACGTACGGGCGAGACCTGGGCAAAGTCTACCGGCGGCACTAGCCCTCGTGTGGCGTGCTCCGCGCGCTGCGGGCGGGCCGGGCGGGCAGCACCCGCAGCGCCTCCCCGATGTCGGCGACCTCCAGCACCCGCATCCCCTCCGGGATCCTCCCCGGATCGGTGGGCACCAGCGCGTGGGTGAAGCCCAGTCGCGCCGCCTCCGCGAGCCGCCGCTGCACCCCCGTCACCCGCCGGACCTCACCCGCCAGACCGACCTCGCCGATGGCCACCAGATTCTTCGGCAGCGGGGTGTCGCTGGCGGCGCTGGCCAGCGCGAGCGCCATGGCCAGGTCCGCGGCCGGCTCCGACAGCCGCACCCCGCCGACGGTGGCGGTGTAGACGTCCCGCTTGCCCAGGGCGTTGATCCGGCCCCGCTGCTCCAGCACGGCCAGCATCATCGACACCCGTGACGTCTCCAGGCCGGACGTCGTGCGCCGCGGGGAGGGGATCTGGGAGTCCACCGTCAGCGACTGCACCTCGGCCACCAGCGGGCGGCGGCCCTCCAGGGTGACGGTCAGACAGGTGCCGGGCACCGGTTCGTCCCGGCGGGTGAGGAACAGCCCCGACGGGTCGGCCAGACCGGTGATGCCCTCGTCGTGCAGTTCGAAGCAGCCGACCTCGTCCGTCGCGCCGTAGCGGTTCTTCACGCCGCGCACCAGCCGCAGCCGGGCGTGCCGGTCGCCCTCGAACTGCAGCACCACGTCCACCAGGTGCTCCAGCAGGCGGGGCCCCGCGATGGCGCCGTCCTTGGTGACGTGGCCCACCAGCAGCGTGGACATCCCCCGCTCCTTGGAGGCCCGGATGAGCGCCCCGGCCACCTCCCGCACCTGCGCCATGCCGCCGGGGGCGCCGTCGATCTCGGGGGAGGCCACCGTCTGCACCGAGTCCAGGACGAGCAGCGAGGGCTTCACCTCGTCCAGGTGGCCCAGGACGGCGGACAGGTCCGTCTCGGCGGCCAGGTACAGGTGGTCGTTGATCGCCCCGATGCGGTCCGCCCGCAGCCGGACCTGACCTGCGGACTCCTCGCCGGTGACGTAGAGCGTGCGGTGGTCGGCGTCGGCCGCCTTGGCCGCCACGTCCAGCAGGAGCGTCGACTTGCCCACACCCGGCTCGCCGGCCAGCAGCACCACGGCACCGGGCACCAGGCCGCCGCCCAGCACCCTGTCCAGCTCGGGCACGCCCGTGCCGCGCGCGGTGGCCACCTGCCCGTCCACCTGCCCGATGGGCAGGGCGGGGGACGAGACCCGGCCCGGCGCGGTGGTGCGGACGGCCGGCGCGCCGCCCACCTCCTCGACGGTGCCCCAGGCGTGGCACTCCGGGCAGCGGCCGAGCCACTTGACCGTGGTGTAGCCGCACTCGGTGCAGCGGTAGGAGGGGCGGTCCTTCGCGGAGGACTTGCGGGCAGCCATGGGCCTCACGGTAACCGGAGCCGCCGACAGCGCGGGCGCTGCCCGGGGAGGGGACGGGTCGGGAGGCGTCCCCGGCCGGTGCGGCCCTCGCCCCGGGCGCCCCGGGACGACCCTCGCACACCCGCCACTGTGCGTTTGTGCGTTTTATCGCAGATGGTCACCCGTACGGGTTAAACCCGCCCGGGCATCACCGGCGGCGCCGGACCTTCCGCCTACGGTCGGCTGGGTGATGAGCACTCGGCGCGAGCACCCCACGCATACCACCGGCGTACACCGGGCGCACCGTGGCACGCACCGCGCCGCGGCGCGGCCGCCGGTGTACTTCGACCCGTACCAGGACCATCTGGACGGGCTCTACACCTACTGCCTCTCCGTCATGTGCGAGCACGACGCGGCGGTCGGCGTCCTCGCGGAGGCCCTGGCCGTGGCCGAACGGCAGCGGCGCCGCGGCCGCACGCCCGGCGACACGGCGCTGCACCGGGCCTGGTTGTACGCGCTGGCCCGCTGGTCCTGCCTGCGCCGCCTGGCGGACGGCCGGGGCCGCCCCGAGCCCGCGGAGGTCCCCGGGCCGCTCGCCACCGAGCGCCGCCGCGAGCTGGCCGCGCTCGCCTGGCCCGAGGCCGCGGGCACCACTCCCGAGCAGCGCGAGGCGCTGGAGCTGGCAGTCCGCCACCACCTGCCGGTCCACGAGGTCGCCGCCGTGCTCGGCACCGACCACGACGGAACCGAGCTGCTGCTCTCCAGCGGCGCCTGCGAGGTGGAGCGCACCCGCACCGCGCTCGCCGTCGTCGACCGGGGCGGCTGCGCGGCCGTCGCCCGGCTCGCCGAGGACCGCCGGGCGCTGCTGGGCGGCGCGCTCCGCCGGGAGCTGGTGCGGCACGTGGACGAGTGCCCCGAGTGCCGCCGCACCGCCGAACGGGTCCTGGCGGGAGGACCGTGGCCGGGCACCGCCCCCGCGGACGCCGGGGCCCTCACCGTGCTGGCCGCGCCGCACTCCGAGGTGCGGGCGGCGATGGCCGCCGCGCAGCGCGCGCGCTCCCCGCACACGCCCCGCTTCGACCGGCGCGGATTCCCCGTCGCCGACCGGAACCGGGCCGAGCGCTTCGACCGGCTGCGCAGCCGCGCGGTGACGACCACGGTCGTCGCCACCGTCGTGGCCGCCCCGGTGCTGGCGCTGTGGGCGGCCTACCGCGGGCTCCCGCCGGCGGACGGCGACCCGGGCGGCACCACGGTCTCGGCGTCCGAGCGCAGGGACCCGGACGTGTCCCGCGGCAGGACCCGCGGGGAAGGCGGCCGGGCCGGCGGCGGCCCCGGCGCGTTGCGCGACGGGACGAGCATCCGCGTCGACGTGGGGGGCGCGGGCGGCCCGGCCGCCCCGGAGGTCTCGTCGTCCGGCCCGGGCCGGACGGCCCGGGCGGACGGGGCCGGCGCCGGCGCCCGCACGGGGCCGGGCCGGCTGACGGTCGAGGCCGCTCCGGCCGGGGACGTCACGCTCGTCACGCTCTCTGCCTCCGGCGGGGGCCCGGTCGACTGGTCGGCCTCGGCGGACGCCCCCTGGCTGCGGCTGAGCCGGGCGCACGGGACGCTGCGGCCCGGCGAGTCGGCCACGATCACCGTCGCCGTGGACCGCTCACGGGAGCCGGCGGGCCCCTGGACGGCACGCATCGCCATCACCCCGGCGAGAGCCGTGATCACCCTCCACGGGCACGGCGCCCACGCCCCCGCCCGGCCGCAGCCGCCGGAGACACGGGCACCGGAACCGTCCGGACCACCCGCCGCCGGGGAGCCGTCCGGGTCCCCGGAGCCGACGGAACCGACGGAGCCCGCCCCGCCGGAACCGTCCGCCCACCCCGGATGACCGCTCCCGCGGCCGGGTCAGCCCTCCGTGCCGCCGCCCCGCCCGGTGGCGGGGCCCCGGCCCCGCGGCCCGTCCGCCGGGTGCGGAACCGGCAGCAGCGGTCCGGCCGCCAGCCGCTCCTCGCACAGCCGGGCCAGCCGCTCGTACCCGGCCGGGCCCATCAGCTCCGTCAGCTCCGGCCGGTACGAGACGTACACCGGTTCGCCCGCTCCGTGCGCCGACAGGGCCCCCGTGCACCACCAGTGCAGGTCGTGCCCGCCCGGGCCCCAGCCGCGCCGGTCGTACTCGCCGATCGAGACGTACAGCCTCTGCTCGCCGTCCGGCAGGTCCACCCACTCGAACGTCCGCCGGATCGGCAGCTGCCAGCACACGTCCGGCTTGGTCTCCAGCGGCTCGCGCCCCTCGGCCAGCGCCATGGTGTGCAGCGCGCAGCCGATGCCGCCGGAGAAGCCGGGGCGGTTGAGGAAGATGCACGCGCCCTGGTGCACCCGCGTCTGCCGTTCGCCGTCCTCGTTCACCTCGACCCAGCCGCGTCCGGAGGTGCCCTCCGCGTGGAACTGCCAGGTCTCGGGTGTGAGCCGCGCCGCATGCGCCGCGACGCGCTTCTCGTCGTCCTCGTCGGAGAAGTGCGCGCCCAGCGTGCAGCAGCCGTCGCTCGCGCGCCCTTCGTGGATCCCCTGGCAGCCCCGGCCGAAGACACAGCCCCAGCGGGAGGTCAACCAGGTCAGGTCGCAGCGGAACACCTGCTCCTCGTCCGCGGGGTCGGGGAACTCGACCCAGAGCCGCGCGTGGTCCAGGTCGACCTCCTCGCCCGCGGCGCGCCGCTGTTCACCGCCCGTGTTCAGGCCTTTGCCCGGCTTCACCGGTTTCGTCTTCGACACGTTCCCCAGGGTATGCACGCCGGACCCCGCTCCAGGTCACGGCCCGGCCGCAGTAGCGTGGCACCTCATGAGACTCGGTGTCCTCGACGTGGGATCCAACACGGTGCACCTGCTGGTGGTGGACGCGCACCCCGGCGCCCGTCCCCTGCCCGCCTACTCCCACAAGGCGGAGCTGCGCCTGGCCGAACTCCTCGACGAGGGCGGTGCCATCAGCCCGGCCGGCGTGGAGCGTCTGGCGACCACCGTCCGGGAGGCGCTCGAGATCGCCGAGGACAAGGGGGTGGAGGACCTGCTGCCGTTCGCCACCTCCGCCGTCCGCGACGCCGCCAACGCCGACCACGTGCTGGCCCGGGTGGCCGAGGCCACGGGCGTGGAGCTGCAGGTGCTCTCCGGGGAGGAGGAGGCGCGGCTCACCTTCCTCGCCGCCCGCCGCTGGTTCGGCTGGTCGGCCGGACGGCTGCTGCTCCTCGACATCGGCGGCGGCTCCCTGGAGATCGCCTACGGCATGGACGAGCAGCCCGACGCCGCCGCCTCGCTCCCGCTGGGGGCCGGCCGCCTCACCGGCGCCTGGCTGCCGGGCGATCCGCCCGATCCCGCCGACGTCCGGGCCCTGCGCCGCCACGTGCGGCACGAGATCGCACGGGTCGTGGGCGACTTCAGCAGGTTGAGCGCCCCCGACCACGTGGTCGCCACCTCCAAGACCTTCAAGCAGCTCGCCCGGCTGGCGGGCGCGCCCCGCTCCGCCGAGGGCCCCTACACGCAGCGCGAACTGCGGCGCACCGTGCTGGAGGAGTGGGTGCCCAAGCTGGCCGCGATGCCCGCCGCCGAGCGCGCCGCCCTGCCCGGGGTCTCCGCCGGGCGGGCCCGCCAGCTGCTGGCCGGGGCGCTGGTGGCGGAGGGCGCCATGGACCTCTTCAGCGTGGGCCGGCTGGAGATCTGCCCCTGGGCGCTGCGCGAGGGGGTCATCCTGCGCCGCCTGGACACCCTGGCCGCCGCTCCCGCGCCGTGAGGCGCTCCCGTGCCGCCACCGACCGTGACCTGCCGCGGACCGTGCGCCGGAGCAGGCCGTGAGCTTCCCCACAACCGGCCGCGGGGGTCCTCCCCCGACCCCCGGTCCACCGCCCCGGTCGCCGTAGGCTGTTCCCCGTGGCCGATCCAGCGCTGTCCCTCCCGGAGCCGAAGGTCGCCCTCTCCACGGCCTCCGTCTACCCGGAGACCACGGCGACGGCCTTCGGGATCGCCGCACGCCTCGGCTACGACGGCGTGGAGGTCATGGTGTGGACCGACCCGGTCAGCCAGGACATCGAGGCGCTGCGCAGGCTCTCGGACTTCCACGGCGTCCCGATCCTGGCCGTGCACGCCCCCTGCCTGCTGATCACCCAGCGCGTGTGGTCCAAGGACCCCTGGACCAGGCTGCAGCGCGCCCGCGAGGCCGCGGAGAAGCTCGGCGCGAGCACGGTCGTGGTCCACCCGCCGTTCCGCTGGCAGCGCTCCTACGCCCGGGACTTCGTGCGGGGCGTGTGGCGGATGGCGGACGAGACCGACGTCCGCTTCGCCGTGGAGAACATGTACCCCTGGCGCTACCGCGACCGCGAGGTGCTCGCGTACGCCCCCGCCTGGGACCCGACCCAGGACGACTACCGCCACTTCACCCTCGACCTCTCCCACACCGCCACCGCGCGCAACGACACCCTCGCGATGGTGGACCGGATGGGCGACCGGCTGGCCCACGTCCACATCGCCGACGGCAACGGCTCCGCCAAGGACGAGCACCTGGTGCCCGGGCGGGGCGGCCAGCCGTGCGCCGAGGTGCTGGAGCGGTTGGCCGCGAACGGTTTCGGCGGGCACGTGGTGGTCGAGGTCAACACCCGCCGCGCGATGTCCTCGGCCGAGCGTGAGGCCGACCTCGCCGAGGCGCTGGCCTTCACCCGCCGCCACCTGGCCTCCGCGCACCGGACGGGCGGGCAGTGAGGGGGCGGACGGAGGACGGGCCGGGCGCGGGTGCACCGGGCGCGGACGCCGGTCCGCGGAGCCGGGACGCGCAGGAATCGGGCGCGCAGGCCCAGGACCAGCGCGCGGGTGACGAACCGCGCCCCCCGCGCCGTCGCGGCCGCCCCACCGCCGCCCGCGCGGCGGCCGGCGGGGCGGCGCGCGACCGCATCCTGGCCTCCGCCCGCGCCGAGTTCGCCGAGCGCGGCTACGACAAGGCGTCCATCCGGGCCATCGCCCGTGGCGCCGAGGTGGACCCGGCGCTGGTCCACCACTACTTCGGCACCAAGGAGCAGGTCTTCGAAGCGGCCGTCGAGGTCTCCTTCGCCCCCGCCGAGGAAGGGGTGCGCGACCTGGCCCGGGACGGCGACCCCGGCACCCTCGGCGTCCGGCTGGTCCGCTTCTTCCTCGGCGTGTGGGAGGACCCGGCCACCCGCTCGCCCCTGCTGGCCGTCCTCCGCTCGGCGGTCAACAACGAGACCGCGGCCCGGATCTTCCGCGGCTCGGTGACGCGCCGGCTGATGGCCGGGATCGCGCGGCAGCTGGACGGGCCGGACCGGGAGCTGCGCGTCGAACTCGCGGCGGCCCAGCTGGTGGGCACCGCGCTCCTGCGGTACGTGCTGAGGGCCGAGCCGCTGGCCTCCGCCGACCCCGAGGAACTGGTCGCCCGGCTCGCGCCGGTCGTCCAGCACCACCTGACCGGTTCCCCCGGCCCCTCCTGACCGGCCCCTCCGGCGCCGTCCGGCCGGCGCCCTGCGGGCGCGAGGCGGGTCCCTCCGGGCGCGGAGCGCGCCTCGGCAGAGTGCCCGGAGGGCGCGCGCGCCGTTCGGACCCGCGCGGGAAGCAGGAAGAGGTGTCTTACAATCCGGACTTTTCGTCCAGATCTTGAACCGGGGGCGTACGCTCGAAAGCTACGGTCCGCAGACCGCACCCACGGTTCACGAAGGAGTGGAGCAGCATGCCCCAGCTGAGGTCCCGCACCGTCACCCACGGCCGCAACATGGCGGGCGCCCGTGCCCTGCTGAGGGCCGCAGGCGTAGCGCGCGAGGACTTCGGCAAGCCGATCGTCGCCGTGGCCAACAGCTTCACCGAGTTCGTCCCCGGCCACACCCACCTCCAGCCGGTCGGCCGGATCGTGAGCGAGGCGATCAAGGAGGCCGGCGGCGTCCCCCGCGAGTTCAACTCCATCGCCGTGGACGACGGCATCGCCATGGGCCACGGCGGCATGCTCTACTCGCTGCCCTCCCGCGACCTGATCGCCGACTCCGTGGAGTACATGGTCGAGGCCCACTGCGCCGACGCCCTGATCTGCATCTCCAACTGCGACAAGATCACCCCGGGCATGCTGATGGCCGCCATGCGGCTCAACATCCCCACCGTCTTCGTCTCCGGCGGTCCGATGGAGTCCGGCCGCGCCACCCTCGTCGACGGCACCGTCCGCAAGCTCGACCTGGTCAGCGCCATCGCCGACTCGGCCGACGACGCCGTCTCCGACGAGGACATGGCCCTCATCGAGGAGAACGCCTGCCCCACCTGCGGCTCCTGCTCGGGCATGTTCACCGCCAACTCGATGAACTGCCTCACCGAGGCCATCGGCCTGTCCCTGCCCGGCAACGGCTCGGTCCTGGCCACCCACACCGCCCGCCGGGCGCTGTACGAGGCCGCCGGCCGCACGGTCGTGGAGATCACCCGGCGCCACTACGAGCAGGACGACACCACCGTCCTGCCGCGCTCCATCGGCTCCCGGGCCGCCTTCGAGAACGCCATGGCCCTCGACATCGCCATGGGCGGCTCCACCAACACCATCCTCCACCTGCTGGCCGCCGCCCAGGAGGCCGAGCTGGACTTCGGGCTGTCGGACATCGACGCCATCTCGCGCCGCGTGCCGTGCCTGTCCAAGGTGGCCCCCAACGGCTCGTACTACATGGAGGACGTCCACCGGGCCGGCGGCATCCCCGCCATCCTGGGCGAGCTGTACCGGGCGGGCCTGCTCAACGAGGACGTCCGCACCGTCCACAGCGACTCCCTGGCCGAGTGGCTCAAGACCTGGGACATCCGCGGCGGATCCCCCTCCCCCGAGGCCGTCGAGCTCTTCCACGCCGCCCCCGGCTGCGTCCGCTCCGCCAGCGCCTTCTCCCAGTCCGAGCGCTGGGAGTCCCTGGACACCGACGCCGCGAACGGCTGCATCCGCGACGTCGAGCACGCCTACTCGAAGGACGGCGGCCTGGCCGTCCTCCACGGCAACCTCGCCGCGGACGGCTGCGTGGTGAAGACCGCCGGCGTCGACGAGTCGATCCTCACCTTCACTGGCCCGGCCGTGGTCTGCGAGTCGCAGGAGGAGGCCGTCGAGAAGATCCTCGGCAAGCAGGTGAAGGAGGGCGACGTCGTCGTCATCCGCTACGAGGGCCCCAAGGGCGGCCCGGGCATGCAGGAGATGCTCTACCCGACCTCCTTCCTCAAGGGCCGCGGCCTGGGCGCCAAGTGCGCGCTGATCACCGACGGCCGCTTCTCCGGCGGCACCTCGGGCCTGTCCATCGGCCACGTCTCCCCGGAGGCGGCCTCGGGCGGCACCATCGCCCTGGTCGAGGACGGCGACCTGATCGCCGTCGACATCCCCGGCCGCACCATCGAGCTGAAGGTGGACGAGGCCACTCTCGCGGCCCGCCGCGAGGCGCTCGGCGGCCGGTACGCGCCGGTGGCGCGCGACCGCAAGGTGTCCAACGCCCTGCGCGCCTACGCCGCCATGGCCACCAGCGCCGACAAGGGCGCGGTGCGGGACGTCACCAGGCTCGGCTGAGACCGGGGCCGGGTCCGGCGGTCGCGAGGCCGCCGGACCCGCACCACCCCGGTCCCGGCCGCGCACCCGCATAATCGACACCATGAGCGAGCAGCGGGAGCGTCCCGAGCCCGAGCCGATCCGCTTCTACGGCACCACCTGGGTGGACCACTCCGGCGGCTACCTGCTGCGCCGGTTCGCGCTCGGCCTCGGGGCGGTCCTCCTGGCCGCGGCGGGCGCCCTCGTGCTGCGGCTGGCGTACCAGGGCATGGCGATCGCCGAGACCGGCACCGTCGTGAGCACCCTGCTCGTGGTGGCCTTCGCGGTGTGCAGCTCCATGGCCTTCAGCCGCACCCTGGGCGACTACGTCCGCGACCCGGACGACGCCCGCGGCCCCGACGACGCGTCGATGCGCTCCGTCAAGGTGATCGGCTTCCTCGGCGTCCTGCTCGCGTACGCCCTGCGCAGTGCGGTCGAGGCCCCGGGGGAGAAGCAGCGCCGCGCCGCGTACGACCGGGCCGTCGAGCGCCACGAGCGCCGCAGCGCGCACCGCGCCGCCCGCCGGGGCAACCCGGCGGCCCGCCGCGGCGGCCGCCGGCCCGGACGGCGCGGCTGAGCCGCTGCCCCGGCCCCCGGGAGGACTTCCGCCCGTGACCTCCTCCGACGCCTCCGACGCCTCCGGCACCCCGAACACACTGGCCACCGCGCGGCTGGCCCTGCGCGAACTGCCGCCGGCCGCCATCCGCTCCGTCCTGGCCGGCCGCCCGGGCACCGGGGACCGGTGGGCCGAGGGCTACCCCTCCGGGGAGACGCTCGGCGCCCTGCTGCGCGTGAGCCGGATGCTCCTCGCCGACGCCTACCGGCCCGGTTTCGGCCTCTACCAGATCGCGTTGCGCGGCGACGGGATCGTCGGGGACGTCGTCTTCCACACGGCACCGGACGACAGCGGTTCGGTGGAGATCGGCTACGCGGTGGTGGAGTCGCACCGGGGCCGCGGCATCGCCACCGAGGCGGTGCGCGCCCTGGCCGCCTGGGCGCTGGAGCAGCCGGGCGTCACCGCGGTGCGCGCGGAGACGGAGCCGGGGAACCCGGCGTCCCGGCGCGTCCTGCACAAGGCGGGTTTCCGGGACGCGGGCGCCGGCGGCGGCATGCTCCACCACGTCCTGACGCGCGTCTCCTGAGGCCCGTGCGCGCCGGACCGGCCCGCCCCCCCCGCCCGCCCGGTGGCACACCCTCCCGCACGGCACCCCCGCGCCCCCGCTCCGGACGCCCCGGAACGGGGGCGCCCGCATGTCCGCCCCGCCCCGCTCGCCACTCCCGCGCCCTGCCCCGCGCCCCGTCCCGCTTGACGCTTCCGACGCGGCGGGAGCATTATTCAACACATGATGAATTATCAAGCCGCCGCAGCCGTCCGCGCCGACGGCCTCACCGTCGTACGCGGCGGCCGCACCGTGCTGCGGGACCTCTCCTTCCAGATCCCGCGCTCCACCGTCACCGGGCTGCTGGGACCCAGCGGCTGCGGCAAGTCCACGCTGATGCGCGCCGTCGTGGGGACCCAGGCCAGGGTCTCCGGCACCCTCGAAGTCCTCGGCCACCCGGCCGGGACGGCCCCCCTGCGCTCCCGCGTCGGCTACGTCACCCAGGCGCCGTCCGTCTACTCCGACCTCACCGCCCGCCAGAACCTGGACTACTTCGCGTCCGTTCTCGGCCTGACCCGCGACGAGCGCCGCGAGCAGGTCGAGCGCGCCCTCGCCGACGTCGACCTCACCTCCCGCGCCGACGCCCTCGCCGGAAACCTCTCCGGAGGCCAGCGCTCCCGGGTCTCCCTGGCCGTCGCCCTGCTGGGCACCCCCGACCTGCTGGTCCTCGACGAGCCCACCGTCGGCCTGGACCCGGTCCTCCGCCGCGACCTGTGGAGCCTCTTCCACCGCCTGGTCGCCGAACGCGGCACCACCCTGCTCGTCTCGTCCCACGCCATGGACGAGGCCGACCGCTGCGAACGCCTGCTGCTGATGCGCGCCGGACGGCTGCTGGCCGACGACACGCCCGAGGCCCTGCGCGACCGCACCGGCGCCGGCACCGTGGAGGACGCCTTCCTCCACCTGGTCGACACCGCCCGCCGCGAAGAGCAGGGCAACCGCGCGGTGCCCGGGGAGGCAGCCCGATGAGCACCCGGCGCACCCTGGCCACCGCCCGCCGCGTCCTGCGCCAGCTCGGCCACGACCGCCGCACGATCGCGCTCCTGCTGCTCGTCCCGGTCCTGCTGCTGACGCTCCTCTACTACGTCTTCGACGCCGACCGGCAGGCCTTCGACGGCATCGGCGCCTCACTGCTGGGCGTCTTCCCGCTGATCACGATGTTCCTGGTGACCTCCATCGCCACCCTGCGCGAGCGCACCTCGGGCACCCTGGAGCGCCTGCTGGCCATGCCGCTGGGCAAGGCCGACCTGATCCTCGGCTACGCCCTCGCCTTCGGTGTGCTGGCCGTCGCCCAGGCGGCCCTGGCCACCGGCGTGGCGGTGTGGTTCCTGGACCTGGACTTCGCCGGCTCCCCCTGGCTCCTGCTGCTGGTCGCCCTGCTCGACGCAGTCCTGGGCACGGCACTGGGCCTGTTCGTCTCGGCCTTCGCCGCCACCGAGTTCCAGGTCGTCCAGTTCATGCCGGCGCTGATCTTCCCCCAGCTGCTGCTGTGCGGCCTGTTCGCGCCGCGCGACAGCATGCAGCCCGTCCTGGAGGCCGTCTCCGACGTGCTGCCCATGTCCTACGCGGTGGACGGCATGAACGAGGTCCTGCGCAACCCCGACGTCACCGGCGACTTCGTCCGCGACGCCGTGGTCGTCGCCGGCAGCGCCGCCCTCGTCCTCGCCCTGGGAGCGGCCACCCTGCGCCGCCGCACCGCCTGACCGGCCCGCCCGCCCCCCACCCCTGCCCGCCCGTCCCGCGCCCGACCCGGCCGGGAACGGTGCGGCGGGCCGCCACCGGCCTCCGCCGGCGACGGCCCGCCGCGGTCACGGGAGCCGCACCCCGCGCGCCCTACCCGGCATGCGCGCGCAGGTCGTCGACGTGGAAGCTGCCGCTGCTCGTGGCGCCCCCCTCGGCCCGGTTGACGAAGACGTTGAACTGCGACAGGTTCCGCAGGTCCTCACCGGTGATCCTGCGGTCGGCGTTGGCGGTGTCCCACGGCGCCGGACGGAAGTCGGCGAACGGGATGGTCACCACCTGCGCCCCGGTGCCCGCCATCGACGGGTACGCCTCGTAGGCCACGCCGCCGGCCACCAGCTGGAGCACCAGCCTGTGGCCGGAGCCGTCCGGCTTCAGCCACAGCGAGAACGCGTCGTACGCCGACCAGTCGCCCTCGATCCGCTTGCCGATGCCGGTGTAGGTCTGGTGGGAGAAGTCGTAGTCGAACCGCAGCGCCTTCTCGCCCGAGCCCTTCGGATCGGCCGACAGCGAGATGGTGTTCGTCCCGTACGGGCTGTACTCCGCCCGCAGCGCCGTGTCGTCGGCGTGCCCCTCGAAGTCGTCCACCACACCGGGCGGCAGCGGCGGCTTCGCGCCGAGGAGGATCCGGCCGGCCGTCTCCAGCGGCGCCCGCCGCCCCCCGAGGTCGGCGTGGACCCTCAGCGTGGTGACGGTGTTGGTCAGGTTCTCCTCGCCGATCTCCCACACGCCCGTCCAGTAGCCGCTGCGGTGGTCCAGCCGCAGCGGGCGCCTGGTGCCGTCGTCGCCGGCGGTGTAGTACGCCCGCTTCACCCGCGCGTCGGAGATCCGCACCCGGACCACGGCCTCGGGCGTGGTGATCCGCTCCCCGTCGGTGGGCGTCACGACGTGCAGGAACGGTTCGTGGTCCCGCGTCCTCACCCTGCGGTCGTAGACGTCGCGCAGGTCCAGGTCCGAGCTGAACACCGACTCCGGGTCCGCGTGCAGGGCGCGGAAGTCGGGCAGCAGTTCGTGCTCCTCCTCCGCCTCCGTGGCCGGATAGGGCAGGAAGAACTGCTCGGTGCCGAAGTTCACCCAGGTCAGCATGTAGGCGCTGCGGCTCGCCCAGGGGTCGGCGGTGATGGCGTCGAAGACGTCGGTGTACCAGGACCGGTTGGGGTTCCGCCCGTTGGGCTTCAGCGCGCCGCTGATGCCGAACTCGGTGAACGCCGAGACCTTGCCGCGCTCCTCGGCGATCCTCGCGACCATGCCGAGGTCGGCCACGATCCCGTTCAGGTACTGCCGGGAGGCACCGCTGTCGTCGTAGCTGTCGATGCCCAGGACGTCGACGTAGGCGTCACCCGGGTAGGTGCGCATGAAGACGTCGTCGCTGCCGCCGAACCCGCCGCCGGGCGAGTACGCGTACAGCAGGTTGTGGACGTTCCTGGTGTCGCGCAGGTACTCGACCGTGTACCGGAACAGCTCGACGTACTCCGCGGGCGATGCGTGCGCCGCGCCCCACCAGAACCACGAGCCGCTGTTCTCGTGGAACGGCCGGTAGATCATCGGGATCGGGTCGCCGTCCTCGTCGTCGACGGCGTGCGCGAGCCGGGCCACCCGGTCCAGGTAGGCGCGGAACTCGCCGTGGTGGTCGCCGCCCGGAAGGATGCGCTCGACAACGTTGCCATCGGTGTCGTAGAAGTCCCCGCCGGTGACGAAGTTGTCCATGTGGGAGCTGAGCGTGTGGATGCCGCCGATGCGGTCCGCCGCCTCGATCAGCCGGACGGTCGCACGGAAGTTCTCCTCGGGTGTGGGATCGCCCGGCGTCGAGCCGTGGCCGTGGTGGCCGGTGTCCCAGCCGAAGACGGCCGGGTGGTCGCCCACGCCCGCCTCCACGTCGGACCGGATCCCGTCCGTCTGCGTCGACTCGTCGAACGTGACGCCGAACTCGGTGGTCTGCTGGTGCCCGAAGAGGATGCCCTCGCCCTGCCGGTCGCGGAGGTGGGCGAAGAGGGAGCGGGTCTCCGGCGTCGCGTCCGGATCGGCGATCGACACCGTCTCCGGCCTGTGGTGGCCGCCCTTGCCGGCATCGGGGCCGGCGGCGGACGCGACCACCGGGAATCCCCCCAGCCCGATCAGTCCTGCGACGGTGAGGGCGGTCAACCGTCCGCCCGACCGGGCGGGGGTGCGTTTTCTTCCCATGGGGTCTCCAGGAGGAGAGGAGGAGTGGGGCCGGCTTGCGGAACGGGACTATAGGGAACTTACTTACGTTGGTGAAGTAAGTTTGCAGGATCCGGTCACGGACCGCCGAGCGGCCGTGCCCGCCAGTCGGACGGTCCGGCGCCGCCGGAGCCCGGGGTGCGAGGATTGCAGCGCAGCATCCGCACGCACCGGACCGGGACAAGGTGAGCCGTCCATGACCCAGAAGATCGCCGTCCTCGGAGCAGGCAAGATCGGCGAGGCCCTGCTGTCGGGCATGATCCGCGCCGGCTGGTCGCCGTCCGACCTCCTGGTCACCACCCGCCGTCCGGAGCGCGCCGGGGAACTGCTGACCCGCCACGGCGTCACCGCCGTCACCAACGCGGAGGCGGCCAAGACCGCCGACACCCTCATCCTGGCCGTGAAGCCCCAGGACATGGCGGCGCTCCTGGAGGAGCTGGCACCGCACGTCCCCGCCGACCGGCTGGTGATCAGCGCGGCGGCCGGTGTCCCGACGGCCTTCTTCGAGGAGCGCCTCGCTGAGGGCACCCCGGTCGTCCGCGTCATGCCCAACACCCCGGTGCTGGTGGACGAGGGCATGTCCGTGATCTCCGCGGGGACGCACGCCACCGAGGTGCACCTGGCCCGCACCGAGGAGATCTTCCAGCCGGTGGGCAAGACGCTGCGCGTTCCGGAGTCCCAGCAGGACGCCGCCACCGCCCTCTCCGGCTCGGGTCCGGCCTACTTCTACTTCCTGGTGGAGGCCATGACGGACGCGGGCATCCTGCTGGGGCTGCCCAGGGACAAGGCGCACGATCTCATCGTCCAGGCCGCCATCGGCGCGTCGGTGATGCTCCGCGACAGCGGCGAGCACCCCGTCAAGCTCCGCGAGGCGGTCACCTCCCCGGCGGGCACCACGATCAACGCCATCCGCGAACTGGAGCGGCACGGGGTCCGCGCCGCCCTCATCGCGGCACTGGAAGCGGCCCGCGACCGCAGCCGCGAACTCGCCTCCGGCGGCGACGAGTAGCGGTTTGATGCACGGCGGTCCGTCGTGTAATGTTCTCCGAGCTGTCACGGGATCACCTCGATCCGGTGCGGCCCTTCTGCCGCTTACGGTGGCGCCCACTCACTTGGTGTGAATCCCTTCCGGGATGGATTTCGGTATGCCGTAATTCCGTTCCGGGTGGC
>NZ_JBHUFU010000003.1:0-214859 GCF_042681365.1 Streptomyces desertarenae
CGATCTACGCCCAGACGGCCGCCTACGGCCACTTCGGCCGCGAACTGCCCGACTTCACCTGGGAACGCACCGACCGCACCGACGCCCTGCGCACCGCCGCAGGCCTGTAGGACCCCGCGGACGACCGCGACCGCCGGGCACGGCCCGGTCGCCCCGCAGCGGGGCGACCGGGCCGTGTCAGTGGGTTCTGGTAGGACTGGGGGCTGTGAGCAGCGAGAACGGGCGGGCCGGCGGGCCCCCGGCGCAGGGGGCGCCGGGGGGTGAGCAGCTCGCGCTGATCCGCGAGACGGTCCGCAGCGCCAAACCGCCCCGCGCCCGGCCGCGTACCTGGCGCGGCGCCGAGCTCGCCCCGCACGCCCCGGTGGCCCGCGTCCTGGTCGACAAGGGGCTGCTCCACCTCGACCGCCTCTTCGACTACGCCGTGCCCGCCGCCATGGACGCCGAGGCCCGGCCCGGGGTCAGGGTGCGGGTCCGCTTCGGCGCGGGGGAGCGGGGCGGGCGCCGGGAGGGCGGCGGCCTGGTCAACGGCTTCATCGTCGAGCGGTGCGCGGAGTCCGACTTCCCCGGCACCCTGGCGCCCATCGCCCAGGTCCTCTCGCCGGAACCGGTCCTCACTCCCGGCCTGCTGCGGCTGTGCCGGGCCGTCGCCGACCGCTACGCCGGCGCGCTGGCCGACATCGTCCAGCTCGCCGTGCCGCCGCGCATGGCCCGTGCGGAGAAGGCCGCGGAGCGGGGCGGGGGGCAGGCCGCCGCCCCGCCGCAGCCGCCCGTCCCGGGGACGTGGGCCCGCTACCCGGCGGGCCCCGGTCTGCTGCGGGCGCTCGCCGCGGGCGAGTCCCCCCGCGCCGTGTGGACGGCGCTGCCCGGCCCCCACTGGCCCGACGAGCTGGCCCGCGCCCTGGCCGCCGCCCTGGCCTCCGGCCGCGGCGCGCTGGCCGTGCTGCCCGACGGGCGGGCCGCGGCCCGGGTGGACGCCGCCCTCACCGCCCTGGTCGGCGCGGGGCGGCACGTCCTGCTCACGGCCGACGCCGGCGCGGAGGCGCGCTACCGCCGCTGGCTCGCCGTCAACCGCGGCGCGGTGCGCTGCGTCGTCGGCACCCGTGCGGCGATGTTCGCGCCCGTGCGCGACCTCGGGCTCGTCGCCGTCTGGGACGACGGGGACTCCAGCCACCGCGACCCCCGCGAGCCGATGCCCCACGCCCGCGAGGTGCTGCTGCTGCGCGCCGCCCGCGAGGGGTGCGGCTTCCTGCTGGGCGCGCACGGCTGCACCGTGGAGGCCGCCCAGCTCGTCGAGACCGGCTGGGCCCGCCCGCTGGCCGCGGACCGGGACGCGGTCCGTGCGGCGGCCCCCCTGGTCCGCACCGTCGGCGACGGCGACGAGGCGCGGGATCCGGCCGCCCGTGCGGCCCGGCTGCCCACCCTGGCCTGGAGCACCGTGCGCGACGCCCTGGCGCTGGGCCCCGTCCTGGTGCAGGTGCCCCGCCGCGGCTACGTGCCCCGGCTGGCCTGTGCGGGCTGCCGCGAACCCGCGCGCTGCGCCCACTGCTCCGGCCCCCTGGAGGCCGCCGACGGGGACAGCCCGCCCGGTTGCGGCTGGTGCGGCCGGGCGGAGCCCGGGTGGGCCTGCCCGGAGTGCGGAGCGACGCGGCTGAGGGGCCGGGTCTTCGGCGCCCGCCGCACCGCCGAGGAGCTCGGCCGCGCCTTCCCGTCCGTGCCCGTGCGCACCTCCGGGCGGGACCACGTGCTGGAGACCGTGCCCGACCGGCCCGCGCTGGTGGTCAGCACGCCCGGCGCCGAGCCGGTCGCCGAGGGCCCCGGCTACGCGGCGGCGCTGCTGCTGGACGGCTGGGCGCTGCTCTCCCGCCCCGACCTGCGGGCCTCCGAGGAGGCGCTGCGCCGCTGGCTGGCCGCCGCCGCGCTGGTGCGCCCCCACGCCGAGGGCGGGCGGGTGGTCGTCATGGCCGAGCCGGCCCTGCGGCCCGTCCAGGCGCTGGTGCGCTGGGACCCGGCCGGGCACGCCCGGCGCGAGCTGGCCGAGCGCGCCGAGCTGGGTTTCCCGCCGGTGTCGCGGATGGCGGAGGTGACGGGGCCGGCCGAGGCCGTCGCCGAGCTGCTGGCCTCGGCCGAGCTGCCGCCCGAGGCGGAGGTGCTGGGGCCCGTGCCGCTGCCGCCCGCCGAGGCGGGGCGTCCCAGGCGGCCCGGCTCGGCCCCCGCCGGCGAACGGTGGGAGCGGGCCCTGGTGCGGGTGCCGCCGGGTGGCGGGGCCGCGCTCGCCGCGGCGCTGCGGACGGCGCGGGCCGCCCGGCTCGCCCGCCGCGGGAGCGCACCGGTGCGGGTCCGCATCGATCCGGAGGACATCGGCTGAGCGCGTCCCCGGCGGACGCTCCGGACAGGACGGGGACCCGGGGCCGCCCGGTGCCCGGCCGAAGGGGAGCGGCCGGGCGCCGGGCGGCGGGGCACGGCTGAGGAGGAGTCAGCCGTTGCGGGGGGAGGGGAGTGCGCCCGGACGGGAGTCCGGCGGCGGCTGCGCCGGCCGGCCGGGCAGCGTGTGGGCGGCCGAGGAGGCCGCGGGGGCGCTCTGCCCCACGGCCACGGGGCGTGCGGCCGGCGGGCCGCCCTCCCCGCTGCCGGCGGTCCGCCGGGTGCCCTCCGCCCCGGCCGTACCCGCCCGGTCCGCGCCCCGGCGCGTGCCGTAGCGGCGGTGGACGGCCTGCTTGGTCACGCCGAGGGCGGAGCCCACCGCGTCCCAGGAGAAGCCCAGCGAGCGGTCGAACTCCACCGCCGCCGTCACCAGCGCCTCCACGCTGTCGCGCAGCTCCTGGGCGAGGCGCACGGTGGGTGCCGGGGCCCTGCCGTAGACCACGAAGCCCGAGGACGGTCCCGTGCGCCGGGGCCGGTAGACGTTGCCCAGCTGGGCGGTGAGGGTGCGCAGTGCGTCCACCTGCCGGCGGACCCGCTCGATGTCCCGCACCAGCAGGTGCAGGCTGGCCCGTGCCTGGGCGTCGGGGGTGGCGTGGTCGGCCATGGTCAAGCCTCTCCAACCGGCGTGAGGACGGTCGACCGCGTCCGCGGCCGCCTCGGTCCATCGGTTCCATCGGTCAAGCTGCCTTGACCAACGCCGCAGCGGGCGCCGGGGTCACGCTGCGGGGGCGCGAAGAGGGGGCCGGGGGCTGTCAGCCGGGGCCGGTACGCCCCCGGAGCGCCCCCCGGACCGGGCGCCGTGACGGGCCGTAGACTGGTGCGCCGTCCAGCGCGCCCGCGGCCCCCGCCCCCGGCACCCCGTGCGTCCGTGTGCGGCGCGCGGCCGCACGCGTCCGTCAGCGAGAGGTAGTTCGCCACCCATGAGGCTCGTCTTCGCCGGCACCCCCGAGGTCGCCGTACCCGCCCTCGACGCCCTGATCGCATCGGAGCGGCACGAGGTCGCGGCCGTCGTCACCCGGCCGGACGCGCCGGCCGGGCGCGGGCGCCGCCTGGTGGCGAGCCCGGTCGCGCAGCGGGCCGAGGAGGCCGGCATCGAGGTCCTCAAGCCCGCCCGCCCCCGCGACGAGGACTTCCTCGCCCGGCTGCGCGAGATCGCCCCGGACTGCTGCCCGGTCGTCGCCTACGGCGCGCTGCTGCCCCGGGTCGCGCTCGACGTCCCGGCCAGGGGCTGGGTCAACCTGCACTTCTCGCTGCTGCCCGCCTGGCGCGGCGCCGCGCCCGTCCAGCACGCGATCATGGCCGGGGACGAGGTCACCGGCGCCTCCACCTTCCTCATCGAGGAGGGGCTGGACTCCGGGCCGGTCTACGGCGTGGTCACCGAGGAGGTCCGGCCCACCGACACCAGCGGCGACCTGCTGACCCGGCTCGCCTTCGCGGGCGCCGGACTGCTGGCCGCCACCATGGACGGCATCGAGGACGGCACGCTGCGGGCCGTCCCGCAGCCCGAGGAGGGCGTCAGCCTCGCCCCCAAGATCACCGTCGAGGACGCCCGGGTGGACTGGAGCGCCCCCGCGCTGCGCGTGGACCGGGTGGTGCGCGGCTGCTCGCCGGCCCCCGGCGCGTGGACCCTCTTCCGCGGCGAGCGGCTCAAGCTGCGCCAGGTCGCCCTCGCGCCCGACCGCACCGACCTGGCCCCCGGCGAGCTGGCCGTCGGCAAGAGCACCGTGCACGCCGGGACCGGTTCGCACGCCGTCGAGCTGCTCTGGGTCCAGCCGCAGGGCCGGAAGCCGATGGCCGCCGCCGACTGGGCGCGCGGGGTGCGCATCACCGCGGGGGAGCGCCTCGGGGGATGAGCCGCCGGGTGCGCGCGGAAGGGGGCGCCCGGACCGGGGCTAGGCTGGAGGGCCGCGCCCCAGCGGGCGCTCCGCACCACCCCGTCCCCGAACGACCCCGAACGACCGGAGCACCTTTCCCCGTGAGCAGCCGGCCACGCCGCCCCGCCAGGCCCCCCCGCCGTCCCCGGAAGGACCCCGTCCGCGCGCTCGCCTACGAGGCGCTGCGGGCCGTCGACGAGCGCGACGCGTACGCCAACCTCGTCCTGCCCCCGCTGCTGCGCAGGGCGCGCGAGCGCGGGGACCTCGACGGGCGGGACGCGGCGCTGGCCACCGAGCTGGTCTACGGCACCCTCCGCCGGCAGGGCACCTACGACGCCGTCATCGCCGCCTGCGTGGACCGCCCGCTGCGCGAGGTGGACCCCCCCGTGCTGGACGTCCTCTCGCTCGGCGCCCACCAGCTGCTGGGAACCCGCATCCCCGCCCACGCCGCGGTGAGCGCCACCGTGGACCTGGCGCGCACCGTCCTGGGCGAGGGCCGCGCCCGGTTCGTCAACGCCGTGCTGCGGAAGATCGCCGCCGACGACCTGGACGGCTGGCTGCGGAGGGTGGCCCCGCCCTACGACGAGGACCCCGAGGAGCACCTGTCGGTCGTCCACGCCCACCCGCGCTGGGTCGTCTCCGCCCTGTGGGACGCGCTCGGCGGAGGCCGCGACGGCATCGAGGCCCTGCTGGCGGCCGACAACGCCCGCCCCGAGGTCACCCTGGTGGCCCGCCCCGGGCGGGCGGAGCGGGAGGAGCTGCTGACCGGTGACGCCGAACCGGGCCGCTGGTCCCCCTACGCCGTCCGCCTCGCCGAGGGCGGCGACCCCGGCATGATCGGCGCCGTGGCCGAGGGCCGGGCCGGAGTGCAGGACGAGGGCAGCCAGCTCGTCGCACTCGCCCTGGCGAACGCGCCCCTGGAGGGCGAGGACCGCCGCTGGCTGGACGGCTGTGCCGGACCGGGCGGCAAGGCCGCCCTGCTGGCCGCGCTGGCCGCCGGACGGGGCGCCGCCCTGGTCGCCGCCGAGAAGCAGCCGCACCGCGCCCGCCTGGTCGCCCGCGCGCTCCACGGCAATCCCGGCCCGTACCAGGTGGTCACCGCCGACGGCACCCGTCCCGCCTGGCGGCCCGGCTCCTTCGACCGCGTCCTGGTCGACGTGCCGTGTTCCGGGCTCGGCGCCCTGCGCCGCCGCCCCGAGGCCCGCTGGCGCCGCCGCCCCGAGGACGTGGCCGGCTTCGCGCCCCTCCAGCGCGGTCTGCTCACCGAGGCGCTGCGGGCCGCCCGGCCCGGCGGCGTCGTCGGCTACGCCACCTGCTCGCCGCATCCGGCCGAGACCCGCGCGGTCGTCGAGGACGTACTGAAGCACGAGAGCGCCGAGCTGCTCGACGCCCGCCCGCTGATGCCCGGCGTCCCCTCCCTCGGCGACGGCCCCGACGTCCAGCTGTGGCCGCACCTGCACGGCACCGACGCGATGTACCTGGCGCTGCTGCGCCGCACCTGACCCCCCGTCCGCCGCGCCCGGCGGCGGCCGCGGACCGGACGCCGGGCCGTGCGCCGGGCACGACATACTGGGGCCATGGCTCAGATCAACCCCAGCATCCTGTCCTCCGACTTCGCCCGCCTGGCCGAGGAGGCGCAGCGCGTCGGAGGGCCCGAGGGCGCCGACTGGCTCCACGTGGACGTGATGGACAACCACTTCGTCCCCAACCTCACGCTCGGTGTCCCGGTCGTCGAGTCGCTGCGCAGGGCGACGGACATCCCGCTGGACTGCCATCTGATGATCGAGGACCCCGACCGCTGGGCCCCGCAGTACGTGGAGGCCGGCGCGGGGTCCGTCACCTTCCACGCGGAGGCCGCCGCCGCGCCGGTGCGGCTGGCCCGCGAGATCCGCGCCAAGGGCGCCCGCGCCTCCATGGCGCTCAAGCCCGCCACCCCGGTCGAGCCCTACGAGGACCTGCTGCCGGAGCTCGACATGCTCCTGGTGATGACCGTGGAGCCGGGCTTCGGCGGCCAGGCGTTCCTCGACGTCACGCTGCCGAAGATCCGCCGCGCCCGGCAGCTCATCGACCGGCACGGACTCGAGCTGTGGCTCCAGGTGGACGGCGGCGTGTCGGCCTCCACCATCGAGCGCTGCGCCGAGGCGGGCGCCGACGTCTTCGTGGCCGGGTCGGCCGTCTACGGCGCCGAGGACCCGGCGGCCGCGGTGCGGTCGCTGCGTGCCCAGGCCGAGCAGGCCGGCGCCGCCGGGCGGCACGCGCACTGAGGGGCGCGCCGGGCGCCGGGGGGCCGCTCCGGGCGCTCGGCGAACATCCGGGGACGGGCGGCGGGCGCCGGGTTGAACGGCACCCCACCGGGCCCCCGTACGGCCCGGTAGCTGTGTGCACCGTGCACGGAATGGATCAGGAACCCCGCGGATCTGCGAGGATGAACGCGCAGAGTGATGGAGAGGCGTACACGAGTACGGCGCAACGGTAGCGAGGTGAGTGCGGTGTCGACCGGGCGGTCAGCCACGAGAATGGGTCCCGCCGAGCTGATGCAGGCGGCGGCCATGGCGCGCCGCTTCTATCTGGAGGGCAAGTCCAAGATCCAGATCGCCGACGAGTTCGGCGTGAGCCGCTTCAAGGTGGCGCGGGTCCTGGAGACCGCGCTGGAACGGGACCTGGTGCGCATCGACATCCGCGTCCCGGCCGAACTGGACGCCGAGCGGTCCGACGCGCTGCGCGCCCGCTACGGACTGCGGCACGCCGTCGTCGTGGAGTCCCCCTCGGACGCGCCCGAGGACGCCGCCGACCCGGAGAACCTGGGCGAGGTCGCCGCCGACCTGCTGGGCGAGCTGGTCGCCGAGGGCGACGTGCTGGGCCTGGCCTGGGGCCGTTCGACCATCCACATGGCCACGGCGCTGCACCGCCTCCCGCCGTGCACCGTCGTGCAGCTCACCGGCGTCTACGACGCGGGCACCGCCGAACGCGGCTCGGTGGAGGCCGTCCGCCGCGCCGCCGCCGTCTCCGGCGGCGAGGCCCACCCCATCTACGCGCCGATGCTCCTGCCCGACCCCGCCACCGCCGCCGCGCTGCGGCGGCAGACCGGGATCGCCTCGGCCTTCGAGTACTTCGACAAGGTGACGGTGGCGGCGGTGTCCATCGGCTCCTGGGAGCCGGGCGTCTCCACCGTCCACGACATGCTCAGCGAGGAGGAGCGCGCCCACTACGCCTCGCTCGGCGTGGCGGCCGAGATGTCCGCCCACCTCTTCGACGCCGAGGGCCGCCGCATCGGCCGCGACCTGGGGGAGCGCTGCATCACCGTCGAGGCCGACCGGCTGCGCCGCGTCCCCGAGGTCATCGCGATCGCCGGCGGGCGCCGCAAGGCGTCGGCGATCGGAGCCGTCCTCCGCTCCGGACTGGTGACCAGCCTGGTCACCGACACCGCCGCCGCCGACCACCTGCTCCACGAGACCGGGCCCGGACCGCGTCCGGCGCTGGACCGGGCGGACCCGGACGAGGGCGCGCGCTGAGCCGGCTCCACGCCCGGCGCGCGCCCGGCCCACCCACCGGCCGGCGCGCGCCGGACACCGCGCCGCGTCCGGTGCCGGGCGGCGCGGCGCCCGCGCCCCCGCGGCGCCGTACCGTTCGGATGATCGCACGAACGCACCCTCCTCTACCTGGGCTTTCCTCCGAGGGCGAGGAAACGTGCGGGCATGCAACAATGAAGTACGTGCGATTTCTCAACGACCAGCGGCCTCCGTACGACCTGACGTACGACGACGTCTTCATGGTGCCGAACCGCTCCGCGGTCGGCTCCCGCCAGGGCGTGGACCTCTCCACCCCCGACGGCACGGGGACCACCATCCCGATCGTGGTGGCCAACATGACCGCCATCGCGGGACGCCGGATGGCCGAGACGGTCGCCCGCCGCGGCGGACTCGTCGTCATCCCCCAGGACATCCCCCTGGACGTCGTCACCGACGTCATCTCCTGGGTCAAGCAGCGCCACCTGGTCCTGGACACCCCCATCGTCCTGGAGCCCACCGCGACCGTCGCCGACGCGCTGTCCCTGCTGCCCAAGCGGGCGCACGGCGCGGGCGTCGTGGTCGACGCGGACCGGCGCCCGGTGGGGGTCGTCACCGAGTCCGACCTGACCGGCGTGGACCGCTTCACCCAGCTGTCCCAGGTCATGTCCCGCGACCTGCTCCTGCTGGACGCCGACATCGACCCCCGCGAGGCGTTCACCCGCCTGGACGGCGCCCACCGCAGGCTCGCCCCCGCCGTCGACGCCGACGGGCGCCTGGCCGGCATCCTCACCCGCAAGGGCGCCCTGCGCGCCACCCTCTACACCCCCGCCACCGACGCGGCCGGCCGGCTGCGCGTCGCCGCGGCCGTCGGCATCAACGGCGACGTCGCCGGCCGGGCGAAGGGGCTGCTGGACGCCGGGGTGGACACCCTCGTCGTGGACACCGCCCACGGCCACCAGGAGTCGGTGATCACCACCCTGGGGACGATCCGCGGTCTGGACCCGCAGGTCCCCGTCGTCGCGGGCAACGTCGTCTCCGCCGAGGGCGTGCGCGACCTGGTCGAGGCCGGCGCCGACATCGTCAAGGTCGGCGTCGGGCCGGGCGCGATGTGCACCACCCGCATGATGACCGGGGTGGGCCGCCCGCAGTTCTCCGCCGTCCTGGAGTGCGCCGCCGAGGCCCGCAGGCTCGGCCGGCACGTCTGGGCCGACGGCGGCGTGCGCCATCCGCGCGACGTGGCCATGGCGCTGGCGGCCGGCGCCTCCAACGTCATGATCGGTTCCTGGTTCGCCGGGACGTACGAGTCCCCCGGCGACCTCCAGCAGAGCGCCGACGGGCGCCTGTACAAGGAGAGCTTCGGCATGGCCTCCGCCCGCGCGGTGCGCAACCGCACCGCCGAGGAGTCCCCCTACGACCGGGCCCGCAAGGCGCTGTTCGAGGAGGGCATCTCCACCTCGCGGATGTTCCTCGACCCGGAGCGGCCCGGTGTGGAGGACCTGATCGACTCGATCGTCGCCGGGGTGCGCTCCTCGTGCACCTACGCCGGTGCCGCCACCCTGGAGGAGTTCGCGGAGAAGGCCGTCGTCGGCGTCCAGAGCGCCGCCGGCTACGCCGAGGGCAAGCCCCTGCACGCCAGCTGGTGACCCCGGCCGGCCCCCTCCGGCCCGCCCCCCCCCGCGGCCCGTCCCCTTCCCGGGACGGGCCGCGGCCGTTTGGATGGGGCCGTGAGCGACTTCCTGCGGCAGGTACCGCGCGAGGGGCACGGGGGGACCGGCACCGGGGCGATCACCCCCGACGGCTGCGCGGTGGAGGTCTACACCCGCCTCCCCGCCGGCGACGAACCCGACGTCATCGCCTCGGCCGTCCCCGCCGGGGCGGCCCTGCTCGAACTGGGCTGCGGCGCGGGCCGGGTCACCCACCCCCTGCTGGACCGCGGCTTCGCGGTGACGGCCGTCGACGAGTCACCGCGGATGCTGGAGCACGTCCGCGGGGCCCGCACCGTGTGCTCGCCCATCGAGACCCTGGAGCTGGACGAGCGCTTCGACGCCGTCCTGCTCCCCTCCTTCCTGGTCCACGCGAGCGACGTCCGGGTGCGCGACGCGCTGCTGCACGCCTGCCGGCGGCACGTCGCGGACGACGGCTGCGTGCTGGTCCAGCGCGAGGGCGAGGACTGGCACACGAGGGTGCCGCGGGAGCGGAGGGCCGGGGACGGCCTGGTCCGGATCGCCGCCGCCGACCCCACCGACGACCCGCGGGTGTCCGCCGTCCGCTGCGAGTACGTCTTCCCGGACGGCACCTGGACCCAGACGTTCCTCTCCCGGCGCCTGGACCGGACCGAATTCGAGGAGGTGCTGGCCGGCGCGGGGCTCGCCGTCGACACCTACCTCACCGGCGACCGGACCTGGGTCAGGGCCCTGCCCGTGCGGTGACCCCCGGAGCGGGACGGCCGACGCGGGCGCGCGCACGGGGTCCACAGCGTCCCGGTGTGCCACCCTCTGAGGCGGAACACACCGTGTGCGCCGTACGCACGGTACGTGAGCGACCCGCAAGGAGCCGACGCCGATGGACCAGGGCACGACGCCCCCCGCCCCCGATCCCGCCCCGTACCGCGGACCCGGCGCCGGTTCCCGGCTGACGCGCCGCAAACCCGTCGAACGGCTCATCACCGAGAGCGGCAAGGGCGAGGGGGGCGCCCTGCGGCGCTCGCTGGGCGTGTGGCAGCTGACCTCGATCAGCATCGGGGCGACGCTGGGCACCGGCATCTTCGTCGTCCTGGGCGAGGCCGTGCCCGAGGCGGGACCCGCCGTGATCGCCGCCTTCGTCGTCGCCGGGTTCACCGCGCTGTTCTCCGCCCTGTCCTACGCGGAGCTGGCCGGCACCATCCCGGTGGCCGGGTCCTCCTACAGCTACACCTACGCCACCATGGGCGAACTGACGGCCTGGGTGATCGGCTGGTGCCTGATCCTGGAGTACGGGGTGTCGGTGGCCGCCGTCGCCGTCGGCTGGGGCCAGTACCTCAACGAACTGCTCGACGGCACGATCGGCGTCACCCTCCCCGACGCCCTCTCCGCGCCGCCCGGCGACGGCGGTGTGGTCAACCTCCCCGCCCTGGTGGTCGTCCTGCTGGCGATGGTCCTCCTGCTCGGCGGGGCCCGCGAGAGCGCCACCGCCAACGCCGTCATGGTGGTGGTGAAGATCAGCGCGCTGCTGATGTTCTGCGCCGTCGCCGTCACCGGCGTACGCGCCGGCAACTACGCGCCTTTCATGCCGCTGGGCGTGGCCGGGGTCAACGTGGCCGCCGCGACGCTGTTCTTCTCCTACATCGGCTTCGACGCCGCCTCCACCGCCGGGGAGGAGGCCAGGAACCCCCGCCGCGACCTGCCGCGCGCCATCATCCTCTCCCTGGTCATCGTCACGGTGCTGTACTGCCTGGTAGCGGCCGTCGCCGTCGGCGCCATGCCGTGGCAGGACTTCACCGGCTCCGAGGCCGCCCTCGCCGGGATCATGGAGGAGGTCACCGGCCACGCCGTCTGGTCCGTCCTGCTGGCGCTCGGCGCGGTCGTCGCCATCGCCAGCGTCGTCCTGGCCGTGCTCTACGGGCAGACCCGCATCCTGTTCTCCATGGCCCGCGACGGGCTGATCCCCGCGGTGTTCTCCCGGGTGCACCAGCGCACGGGCGTCCCGCGCGCCAACACCCTGATCGTCTCCGCCTTCTGCGGCCTGCTGGCGGCGCTGATCCCGCTCGGCCGGCTCGCCGATGCCACCAGCATCGGCACCCTCTTCGCCTTCGCGCTGGTCAACGTCTCCGTCGTCATCCTGCGCCGCACCCATCCGCGGGCCACCCGCGGCTTCCGCGTCCCGCTCTCGCCCCTGCTGCCCGCGCTCGGCTTCGCCTTCTGCGTGTGGACGATGACCGGTCTGGATGCCGTCACCTGGACCGTCTTCGGCCTCTGGCTCGTCGGGGGCCTGGTGATCTACTTCACCTACGGCATCCACCACTCACGCCTCGGCCGGCCGCACGAGGAGGCCCGATAGCCGCGCTTCGGCGGGCGATCCCCGTGTGGCGCGGAAGGCGCCCTCACGGGCTCAGGTGCACTCGCCGGACTTCCCGACGGCCTCGGCGTAGGCGGCGATGAACTTCCCCATCGCCGCTTCGCCGGTTTCCCCGTCCCCCCTGCCCAAGGCCGTCACGAAAAGCCTTCTGTCAGGTCTCCGCGGGTTGGGGCAGACGACCTCTCCGACGGCTCCGGTGTCCGAATAGAGATAGCGTCCGTCATCCGATTCCTTGTCCCCCGGGTCGACCCCGATGGCAGCGTACGCAGCGCCGGTCAGCGATTGCTCTTTTTCCCGCCAATCGATGCCGGCGGAGAGCACCTGGATCCCATCCACGAGTACACGGCATTTCTTGAACCCACCCATGAGCGAGGATTCCCTCATGGAGATCTCCTTCCCCGGCGGCAGAAAGGGTTCCAGGAGGTCGGGTGAGACGGCCGTGCCGCACAGGGCGGAGGGGATCTCGTAGTTCCTCTCCTGGGTGGAGCAGGCGGTCGCCCCGAGGCCGAGGAGCAGTGCTCCGACAATCGGGGCCACGAGCGGGGTTCGCTGCAATGTGGCTTCTCCTGGGCTTCTCAATTCGGCCTCAGTGGCGCGAGGGGTGAACGGGAGCGCAACTGCGGCGCGCAGTCGGTCGGGGTGCCCTTCGGCTCAACGGGACCCGGTGGCCCGCTTTCCCTGGGGCACTCGCCGCCCCTGCCCGGGTCGGTCTCACGGGGATGCCGGCGGCTTTGTGGGGCTCAGGTGCATTCGTCGGACTTCCCGACGGCCTCGGCGTAGGCGGTGATCAGCTTCTTCATCGCCGCCTCGTCGGGCGTGCCGACCTCACTGGTCCGCGCCGCCACGAAGAGATCGTCGCCGGATTTCCGCGGCTTCGGGCAGGTGACCTTCCCGACGGCTCCGGTGTCGGAGTAGAGGTACCGCCCGTCCTCCGACTCCTTGTCACCGGGGTCGACGCCGGGGAAGACGGAGGCGAACTTGGACAGGGAGGTCCCCTCCTCCCACCACTCGATGTTGAGGGCGAGGGCGTGTTTGCCGTCCACACGGATCAGGCACCGGTCCATGCCCTCGGCTCCCGACGACGGGTTCACGGAGATCTCGTCCCCCGGGGGAAGGAGGGGTTCCAGGAGGTCCGGGGAGACGGACGTGCCGCACAGCGTCTCGGGGATCGTGTAGTTCCTCTCCTCCGCGGAGCATGCGACTGTACCAAGACCGAGCAGTACCCCCCCGACGACCGGGAGCAGGGATCGGTTCCGTTGTCGTGTGGGTTCTCGTGGGCTTCTCAAGGCGACCTCGGTGCCGTGGGGGGGCGAGGGTGTGGTTGCAGCAGACAGTCGTCCGGGACGGTCTCCGGTTCGCCGGAGGCCTGAGGTCCGCTCAGCCTGCGGCATCCGCTGCTACCGCCTGGGCGGGTCTCATGGGGAGGTTGGCGGCTTTGTGGGGCTCAGGTGCATTCGTCGGATTTTCCGACGGCCTCGGCGTAGGCGGCGATCAGCTTCTTCATCGCCGCCTCGTCGGATGTACCCGGTTCGTTGACCCGCGCCGTCGCGAGGAGCTCGCCATCGGTCTTACGGGGTTTGGGGCAGGTGACCTTTCCGATCGCCCCGGAAGCCGAGTAAAGGTACCGGCCGTCTTCCGTTTCCTTGTCGTCGGATTCCACGTTGGCGATCACAAGGGCGGCCCTGCGCAGGGATGCTCCTTCCTTCCACCACTCGGTGCCGACCGCGAGGACCTGCTTTCCATCGACGCTGACGAGGCAGCGCTTCATGCCCTCCACCCGGTCGGAGAGGGTGGTGGAAATCTTGTCTCCAGGCGGCAGGAGGGGTTCCAGAAGGTCGGGTGAGATGGCCGTGCCGCACAGGGCGGAGGGGATCTCGTAGTTCCTCTCCTGTGTGGAACAGGCGGTCGCCCCGAGACCGAGGAGCAGCGCTCCGACGACCGGGGCCACGAGCGGGGTCCGCTGCAATGTGACTCCTCCTGGGCTTCTCAAATCGACCTCGGTGGCGTAGAGGACATGAGACGAGAGCGGGACTGTGGCACGCCGTCAGTTGGGAATGTTGGTGTCCAGATCATCAGCCATCCGGGAGACGTTGACGGAGGCACTGGCGAAACCATCCCCGTTTCCGTGCAGCACCCAATCCGCCACCTTGTTGGCGTACGGCAGATCATGGGCCTTGGCGGCTTCGAGGGCAGCCACTTGACCGTGTTCCGTGCTGTTCTGCCTGGCCATCTCCCACCTTACGCCTTCGTTCTCCCCGGCTGCCTTGAGATTGTTCGGTTCGAGACCACCGAAAATCTGCTCCAGGACGACACTGCTGACCGTGCCGGCGGCTCCGCCAGCGGCGGCTCCGCCGGCAGGGGTCGCGATGAAGCTCGTCCCCACACCGATTCCGGTACCGACGATCCCGGAGATCGTGTTCTTCAGCTGGCCCATCGACTTCTGGTAGTCCTCGTCCTTCTGGTGTGCCTCTCCCAGAACCGCCTCCTGGCGGCCGATGGCCAGGGTTCCGCTGATCTCGCCTGACCGCCGCGCGATCTCCTCGATCGTGGTCTGAGGATCTTGCGGGTACCGCTTGTCCTCCGGGAGGTCGGGGTTGAGGTGGTAGTCCATCAGGTTGGTCATGTAGGCCTTCTGGCCCATCTCGACCCGCGCGTACCCTTCCGGGTTCTGGCCCAGGCTGACGAGGAAGCGCGTGACGTCGTTGTGGTCCATCTCGGCGGCGGTGCCGGCGACCGGGAACAGCAGGTTGGTGTTGCCGTGCTTGTCGTCGGCGGTGGCCCGGTTGATGTCGGGCAGGTACTCCGCCGCGATCTGGCCGAAGCTGTCGGAGAGGTAGCCGTGCTTGGTCAGGCGCTCGGGGTCGTCGGAGACGGAGTTGACGAGGGCCTCCATCAGCCTGGCCTGTCCCGGGCTGTGCGGGGGGAGGTCCGGCGTGGGCTGCTCGCCGGCCGGGTGGCCGGTCGCCGCGGCCTCCAGCGCCCAGCCGAAGGCGTTCTTGCCGGTGATGCTCTCCTCGCCCTTGTCGTCGTACTCCTTGGGCCAGTCCCGCTCCTCGAAGAGGTACTGGAAGTTGGTCAGGCCGATCTTGCCCTTGTTGCCGTCGCCGTCGGTGTCCCGCAGGAAGTCGTGGTCCTCGTCCTTGGTGACGAAGGTCCCGTTGAAGAAGTCGGTGGCGGCCTCCGGGCTCTTGCCCAGCGCCATCATGAACCCCGTCATGGGGTCCGAGCCGCCGTCGGTGCCCGTCCGGTTGAGCATCGGCCCCATGGGGAAGTGCCAGGCCAGTTCCGCGCTCCGGCCGTTGCCGCTGCGCTCCTTCTCGACCCGGATGAGTTCGTTGCCGTAGTTCTTGAGGAACTTGTCGTCGAAGTCCCCCCAGCGCATCAGGTTGCTCATGACCTGGGCGCCCACGGCCCGGGGGTTGTCCCTGCTCGGCACCAGCTCGCCGGTCAGACCGACCATGTCCCGCTCCCAGCGCTGCATGGCCGCGCTGTCGGACTGGGTGGCGTTGGCCAGGGTGAGGCCGAGGTGCTCCTGGAGGCTGCCGTACTTGTCGACCCGGGCCTGGCCGAGCTGCATGTTGGTGTGCGGGTCGTTGATGCCGGTCCAGAAGTCCATGACGCCCTGGGGACCCAGCGCGGTCGCGAACCGCTCGGCGAACAGGTCGTCGTCGCCGTACTTCTCCAGGGCGGAGTTGAGCTCGTCGAACTCCTCCGGGGTCATCCCGCCCGGGTCCGCGGCGAGTTCGGCGGCCCGGTCGGCGGCCTGCATCGCCTCGGCGGCCGCGTCGCGGTTGGCGTAGGAGGCGTCGGAGAAGCCCAGGTCGGCCTGGTCGACCAGGGCGCGCAGGGCCCTGGCAGCGGTGGAGTCGCTCTCGGCGGCCTTGGTGAGGATGCCCTGGATCTCGTCGCGGAGGTCGGTGACGTCCTGGGGGCTGTGGTCGGGGACGTCGGTGCCCTCGGCGGCGCGGTCGGGGTGGATGTTCATGGTGACCGTGAAGCTGCCGTCGGAGTTGCCGACGACGGTCAGGTTCTTCTTCAGGCCGCGCGCGATGGCGTCGTTGAGCTGCCGCCGGTACTCGACCAGCTCGTCGCGGGTGTCCTTGAGGATGTTGCGGATGGAGGTCGCCTGGGTGTGGGCGTCGCCGAACTCCTCCACGGTCTTGGCGATGAACTCGCGGGTGACGGCGGCGTTGAGGCCGGTCCAGTCGGCCTTGTCGGCCTTCCCCTTGAGCTGGGAGCGGGCGTCGTCCTTCAGGGTCTTGAGCTTCCCGACCATCTCCGACCAGTCGGTGACGGCGGCGTCGAGCCTGGAGAAGTCGGCGTGGCGGAGGGCGTCGAGCTTCACTGGCGCTGGGTCCTCTCGTCGAAGCCCTCGTTCAGGCGGTTGACGCTGTTAAACAGGCCGCTGATGTGCTGCTCGTTGTTGGCATGGGCCTTGTCGGTGTACTCGAGGTGGTTGGAGATGTGGCCGCAGGCGTCGGTGAGGCTGCGCAACTGCTCCTGCCACCGGGTGGCCACGTGGCTCAGGGCGTCGCCGATCTCGAAGTCGCCCTTGAGGCCCGCGGCCGCGCTGTTGCTGCTCTCCCGGGCGTGCTCGCCGTCCTTGCGCAGCCTCTCGCGGAGGCCGAACGCCGCGTCCCCGACGGCGGCCAGGTCCTTCTGGTCGACCTTCAGCTCGCCGGACGACGTCGCGACGCCGCTGCCGCCTCCGTCGCCGTCGAGCTGGTTCAGCCGCATCCCGGTGGCCTTCCGCTCCGCGGCAGCCGCCACCAGCCGGTTCCATTCCTCGTCGAACGTCATGTGTCCTCCCCCGCGTCCGACCCTGTCCTGCAAGGCCACACCGTATAGAGGGCCGCCCCGGAGGGGCCAGCGAGGGGGGTGCGCGAGGAGGTGGGACGGGACTGCGCCGCCGGTCCGCCGCGGCCCGTGACGACCGGTTCGCGGTGGTGTGTGCCGGTCGGTCATGTCCGGAAGGGCGGGACATGGGCTTGCCCGCGGGGTGCCCCCGCCGGGCCTGTGACGGTTCGGTGAAGGTTCCCGCCCCGGCCCGCCCCGGCCCGCCCCGGCCCGCCCCGGCCCGCCCCGGCCCGCCCCGGCCGGCTCCGGCCGGGGCGGGCCCCCGTCCCCGGCCGGCGGCTCCCCGCAGGTCCGGAAGGGCCGGGTGTGCTGTACTTCGCCCGGGGCTCCGCGCTCCGCCCGGCGCCCCGGCAGCGACGTACCACCCGCACGGAAGAAGTGGCCCACCCGCAGTGCGACTGAACCAGCTCGACGAACGCATCGTCCACGCCCTGGCCGAGGACGCCCGGCGCTCCTACGCCGACATCGGCGCCGAGGTGGGGCTGTCCGCGCCGGCCGTCAAGCGCCGGGTGGACCGGCTGCGCGAGCAGGGGGCGATCACGGGGTTCACCGTGCGGGTGGACCCGTCGGCGCTCGGCTGGGAGACCGAGGGCTTCATCGAGATGTACTGCCGCAGCAACACCTCGCCCGAGGACATCCGCCGCGGCCTGGAGCGCTACCCGGAGGTGGCCTCCGCCTCGACCGTGACCGGCGACGCGGACGCCATCGTGCAGGTCTTCGCCTCCGACATGCGGCACTTCGAGCGGGTGCTGGAGCGGATCGCGGGGGAGCCGTTCGTGGAGCGCACCCGGTCGGTCCTCGTGCTCTCCCCGTTGCTGCGCCGCTACGGTTCGGGGTCGCCGGCCTGAGGGCGCCGCCGCCGCGCAACGAATCGACGCGCCGGACCCGAAAGACGCAACGAATCGGCGCCCGGTGCGCAACGAGTGCGGCTTGTGGGCTCCCCAGGGGCGCCGTACCGTCGAATCGTCCCAGCTCACAGGCCCGCGCCCGCCCCTGCCCGGGCGCGGACGAGACGAAGCGAGAGGTCCCATGACGCCGCTGCGCACCGCGCTGCTCCAGGGCCCCGGCGGTGTCCCCGGCTCCACCGCGGACAGTCTGGCCGCCCTCGACCGCGCCGCCCGCCGGGCCGCCGCCGACGGGGCCCGGCTGCTGGTCGCCTCCGAGATGTACCTGACCGGGTACGCGCTCGGCGAGCGGGTCGCCGAGCTGGCCGAGCCCGCCGACGGCCCCGGCGCCGGGGCCGTCTCCCGCATCGCCGCCGAGCACGGCGTCGCCATCGCCTACGGCTATCCCGAGCGCGACGGCGACCGGGTCCACAACTCCGCCCGGCTCGTCGGTGCCGACGGCACTCCGCTGGCCAACTACCGCAAGACCCACCTGTACGGCGGTTTCGAGACCGCCCGCTTCACCCCGGGCGGCACCCCTGTCGTCCAGGCCGACCTCGACGGCGTCCGCGTGGGGCTGCTGGTCTGCTACGACGTGGAGTTCCCCGAGACCGTCCGCGCCCACGCCCTGGCAGGCACCGAGCTGCTGCTGGTGCCGACCGCGCTGATGCGGCCCTACGAGATCGTCGCCGAGACCCTCGTCCCGGCGCGCGCCTTCGAGAGCCAGCTCTACATCGCCTACGCCAACCGCTGCGGCACCGAGGGCGAGGGCGGCGACGCCCTCTCCTTCACCGGGCTGAGCTGCCTGGCCGCGCCCGACGGCACGGTCCGCGCCCGGGCGGGCACGGGGGAGGACCTGGTCGCCGCGGACGTCGACCCGGCGCGGGTGCGCGCGTCGCGGGCGGCCAACCCGTACCTGAGCGACCGCCGCCCCGAGCTCTACGCCTCCCTCGTCTGAGGCCCCGTCCCGCCCCGGGGCGGTCCGCCGCCCCACCCCGCCCCACCCGGGACCGGCCCGGTCCGCCACCGGGCCCGGCCCGTCACGTCCCTCCAGGAGAGAACCACCCCATGACCTCCACCGTGCCCACCGCCGTCCACGACGAGCAGCACGCCGAGGCGCAGAGCGAGCCGCCCGTCACCATGTTCGGCCCGGACTTCCCCTTCGCCTACGACGACTACCTCGCCCACCCGGCCGGCCTCGGCCAGGTGCCCGCGACCGAGCACGGCACCGAGGTCGCGGTGATCGGCGGCGGGCTGTCGGGGATCGTGGCCGCCTACGAGCTGATGAAGATGGGCCTGAAGCCGGTGGTCTACGAGGCGGACCGGATCGGCGGGCGGCTGCGCACGGCCCGCTTCGACGGCTGCGACCCCGGGCTGACCGCCGAGATGGGCGCGATGCGCTTCCCGCCGTCCTCCACCGCCTTCTGGCACTACGCGGACCTGGTCGGTCTGGAGACGAAGCCGTTCCCCAACCCGCTGGCCCCCGACACCCCCTCCACCGTGGTGGACCTCAAGGGGGAGTCCCACTACGCCCGCACCCTGGACGACCTGCCCGAGGTCTACCACCAGGTGATGGACGCCTGGAACGCCTGCCTGGAGGAGGGCGCGGACTTCTCCGACATGCAGCGGGCCATCCGCACCCGCGACGTGCCCCGCATCCGCGAGATCTGGTCGCGTCTGGTGGAGAAGCTGGACAACCAGACCTTCTACGGCTTCCTGTGCGACTCCCCGGCGTTCTCCTCCTTCCGCCACCGCGAGATCTTCGGCCAGGTCGGCTTCGGGACGGGCGGCTGGGACACCGACTTCCCCAACTCCATCCTGGAGATCCTGCGGGTGGTCTACACCGGTGCCGACGACGACCACCGCGGCATCGTCGGCGGCAGCCAGCAGCTCCCGCTGCGGCTGTGGGAGCGCGAGCCCGCCAAGCTGGTGCACTGGCCGCTGGGCACCTCGCTGAAGTCGCTGCACGGCGGCGAGCCGCGCCCGGCCGTCACCCGGCTGCACCGCACGGCGGGCAACCGCATCACCGTCACCGACGCGACCGGCGACGTGCGCACCTACCGGGCGGCGATCTTCACCGCCCAGTCCTGGATGCTGCTGTCGAAGATCGACTGCGACGACGACCTGTTCCCCATCGACCACTGGACGGCGATCGAGCGCACCCACTACATGGAGTCCTCCAAGCTGTTCGTGCCGGTGGACCGGCCGTTCTGGCTGGACAAGGACGAGCGCACGGGCCGCGACGTGATGAGCATGACGCTCACCGACCGGATGACGCGCGGCACCTACCTGCTGGACGACGGGCCGGACCGGCCCGCGGTGATGTGCCTCTCCTACACCTGGTGCGACGACTCCCTGAAGTGGCTGCCGCTCAGTGCGCAGGAGCGGCTGGAGGTCATGCTCAAGTCGCTGCGGGAGATCTATCCCGACGTCGACATCCGCAAGCACATCATCGGCAACCCGGTCACCGTCTCCTGGGAGAACGAGCCGTACTTCATGGGGGCCTTCAAGGCGAACCTGCCGGGCCACTACCGCTACCAGCGGCGGCTGTTCACCCACTTCGTGCAGGACCGGCTGCCCGAGGACAAGCGCGGCCTCTTCCTGGCCGGCGACGACATCTCCTGGACGGCCGGCTGGGCCGAGGGCGCGGTGCAGACGGCGCTCAACGCCGTGTGGGGCGTGATGCGCCACCTCGGCGGCGCCACCGACCCGGCCAACCCCGGGCCGGGCGACGTCTACGACGAGATCGCCCCGGTGGAGCTGCCCGAGGACTGACGGGTCGCCGTGCGGCGCCCGGCGGGCTCGGCCCGCCGGGCGCCGGGCTTGTCCGGGCGGTGGTGCGCCAGGGGTTTACAACGTTGGTACAGCGTTGTAAAACCGGCCCACCGCCACCCGCGACCAAGGAGGACCCCATGGGCACGGCACGCCGGACCGGACACCGATCCCGCCGAGCGCCCGCGGCCGTGGCGCTGGCCGCCCTGGCCGCGGCCGGCCTGGCGGCGCCGGAGGCCGCCGCCGGGGACGGCGGACGCGGCGGACGGGACCGGGCGGCGGGGGCGGGGACGTACGCCAACCCCGTCTCCCGGGGCTTCGCCGACACCTTTGCCGACCCCGCCGTGGTCCGCGGCGAGGACGGCCACTGGTACGCCTTCGGCACCACCGACCCGCTCCGCTCCGGGGAGGGCACGGCGCACTCGATCCCCGTCGCCCGCTCCGCCGACCTGGTGCACTGGTCCTACGCGGGCGACGCCCTCGACGGGGCCGCGCCCGCCTTCGCGGACCACGACGCCGCCTACTGGGCCCCCGACGTCGTCCGCCACGGCGGCCGGTACTGGCTCTACTTCACCGTCACCCAGACCACCGCCACCGGCGCGCGCGACGACAGCGCCATCGGCGTGGCCACCGCCCCCACCCCGGCCGGGCCGTGGACCGTCCACGACGAGCCGGTGGTCGCGCCCCGCCCCGCCGCCGGGGGAGAGGGCTTCGCATGGACCTTCGACCCCGCCCACGTGGTGGACTCCGACGGCCGCCGCCACCTGTACTACGGCTCCTACCACGGCGGGATCTGGGTGACCGGGCTGTCGGACGACGGCACGGAGACGGTGGGGGAACCCGTCCAGGTGGCCACCGACAACCGCTTCGAGGGCGCCTACGCCGTCCGGCGGCAGGGCTGGTGGTACCTGTTCGCCTCCTCCGGCGACTGCTGCGCCGGGCCGACCACCGGCTACTCGGTCTTCGTCGGGCGCTCCCGCTCGGTGCGCGGCCCCTTCACCGACCGCGAGGGCGTGCCCCTGACCGCCTCCCGTACCGGCGGCACCATCGTGCTCACGCCCAACGGCAACCGCTGGGTGGGCACCGGCCACAACTCCGTCGTCACCGACGACGCCGGGCAGGACTGGATCGTCTACCACGCCATCGACCGCGCCCGGCCCTACCTGGACGAGCCGTTCGGCGTCAACCGCCGCCCGATGCTGATCGACCGGCTGGACTGGGTGGACGGCTGGCCGGTGGTGCGCGGCGGCCGGGGCGCCTCCGAGGGCCGCCAGAGGGCGCCGTACACCGGGCCGCGCCTCCCGCGCGCCCTCCCTGCGCCCGAGGGGCGCCCCGCGCCCCGGAGCCGTCCGGGGCGGCGGGACGCGGCGTACGGCGACGAGTTCGAGCGGGGACGGCTCGGCCCCGGCTGGAGCTGGGTGCGCCGGGACCCGGCCGCTCGGGTGGCGGGCGGCCGCCTGGTGTGGCCCACCCAGGGCGCCGACCTGCACAAGGAGAACAACACCGCCGCGGTGCTGCTGCGCGACGCACCGGACGGGGACTACACCGTCGAGACGAAGCTGACCATCGACCTGGGCGAGCACACCGTCCGCAACCACCAGCAGGCGGGCCTGGTCGCCTACGCCGGCGACGACCGCTGGCTGCGGCTGTCGCACGTGGCGATCTGGAACACCCGGCAGACCGAGTTCGGCGCGGAGCAGCCGTACGCCGGCCGCGTCGCCTACGGCTCGACGACCGTCGGGCCGCCCGCCGGGACCACCTGGCTGCGGCTGCGCCACACCACCGACCCGCGCACCGGCGAGCACCGCTTCCGGGCGTACACCAGCCGGGACGGGCGGCACTGGATCGCGGGGGGCACCTGGACGGTGCCCGCGGCGGATCGGGTGCGGATCGGGCTGGTCTCGCACGGCGGCGCGGGCGCCACGGCCGAGTTCCACCACCTCCGCGTCCACCGGCCCTGAGGCCGGGCGGACCGGGCCGCCGCGGCCCCCGGCGCCCCGGAGCCGTCCGGGCGCGGCGCGGGAGGGCACCCGCGTCACGCCCTGGCGGCCCCGGCCGTGCTCTCCCGCACCACCAGCCGGTAGTCCGCCTCCACCTCGGTCGCCCCGGGCGCCCCGGTCTGCGCCGCCCGGCGCCCGGCGCGTGCGGCGCCGCCGATGCGCGCGTCCAGCAGCTCCACGGCGGTGCGGGCGATCCGCTCCTTGTCGGGGGAGACGGTGGTCAGGGTCGGGGTGCTGTAGCGGCCGTCCTCGATGTCGTCGAAGCCCGCCACCGCCACGTCCTGCGGCACCCGCAGCCCGGCGGCCAGGGCGGTGCGCAGCGCGCCGAGGGCGAGCAGGTCGTTGAAGCAGAAGACCGCCCGCGGTGGCTCGTCGAGCTCCAGCAGACGGCGCATCAGCGCGGCCCCGTCGGCGCGGTGGTAGGCCCCGGTGGCCGGCACCAGCCGCTCGTCGTAGGGGAGCCCGGCGGCCTCCAGCGCCTGCCGGTAACCGGCCAGCCGCAGGTGGGCGGTGTTGGCGCTGGGGTTGTCCTGGGCGCCGATGGCGGCGATGCGGGTGTGGCCCAGCGAGATCAGGTGCTCGGTCATCTCGCGGGCGGCGCGCTGGTTGTCGATGGCCACGTGGTGGGTGGGCCCGTCCAGGATGCGCTCGCCGAGCAGCACCAGCGGGGTGTTGTCGGTGCGGGCGGCCAGTTCCTCGCGGCCGACGGTGATGGGGCTGAAGATGAGCCCGTCGATGAGCTGCTCGCGGATGCCCTGGAGCACCTGGCGCTCGCGGTCGGCCAGTCCGTCGGTCTGGTCGATCAGCACCGTCCAGCCGCGCTCGGCGGCGGCCTCGATGACGAACCGCGACAGCTCGGCGAAGTAGGGGGCGTCCAGCTCGGGCAGGGCCAGGGCGATCACCCCGGTGCGGCCGCGGCGCAGGTTGCGGGCGGAGAGGTTGGGCCGGTAGTCCAGCTCGGCCAGGGCCTTCTCGACCTTCTCCCGGGTCTGCGGAGCCACGTACGTGTAGCCGTTGACCACGTTGGAGACGGTCTTGACCGACACCCCGGCCCGCGCGGCCACGTCCTTGAGACTGGCGCCCACATCCATCACCTCCACCGGCACCGACCGGTGCCCCCTCGCGAAGCGGTACCGATCACCCTGGCACATCGGCGGCGGACGACGCGGCCGGATCCGGCAGACGGCGCCAGAGGTCGAGACCTCTCCGGTTGCGCCCGGGCGCCCCTTGGCCGAAGGACCCGGGGCACGACCTATTTACAACGCTGTTTCAACGATGTAATCGTATCAGCGCACGGCAGCCGCCCCCTCCGGCGACGGCCGGCGGCCGGACCCGCCGCCGGCGCCCCCATCCCACCGGCACCAGCAGGGAGTCCCCATGCCCACCGCCCGCCTCACCCTCGATCCGGGTTTCCGCGTCGGCACCGTCGACCGGCGCCTGTTCGGCTCCTTCGTCGAGCACATGGGACGGACGGTCTACACCGGGATCTACGAGCCCGGCCACCCGGCGGCCGACGCCGACGGCTTCCGCACCGACGTACTGGACCTCGTCCGCGAACTCGGCGTCACCCTCGTGCGCTACCCCGGCGGCAACTTCGTCTCCAACCACCGCTGGGAGGACGGCGTCGGCCCCCGCGAGGAGCGCCCCACCCGCCTGGACCTGGCCTGGCGCAGCATCGAGACCAACGCCTTCGGGCTCAACGAGTTCATGGCCTGGACCGCCAGGGCGGGCGTGGAACCGATGATGGCGCTCAACCTCGGCACCCGCGGCACCGCCGAGGCCCTCGCCCTGCTGGAGTACGCCAACCACCCCGGCGGCACCGCCCACTCCGAGCTGCGCCGCTCCCACGGGGTGCCCGACCCGCACGGCATCCGCATGTGGTGCCTGGGCAACGAACTGGACGGCCCCTGGCAGATGGGCCACAAGACGGCCCACGAGTACGGCCGGCTGGCCGCCGAGACCGCCCGCGCCATGAAGCGCTTCGACCCCTCCCTGGAACTGGTCGCCTGCGGCAGCTCCAACGCCCACATCGACACCTTCGCCTCCTGGGAGGCGACCGTCCTGGAGCACACCTACGAGTTCGTCGACCACATCTCGCTGCACGCCTACTACGACCCCGAGAGCACCGACGCCGACTCCTTCCTGGCCAGCGCCGCCGAGATGGACCGGATGATCGACGCGATCACGGCCACCGCCGACCACGTCGGCGCCAGGGTGCGCAGCCGGAAGAAGATCAAACTCTCCTTCGACGAGTGGAACGTGTGGTACCAGGGCCGCTTCGGCGGCGAGGACTCCCTGGAGTGGCAGACCGCCCCCCGGCTCATCGAGGACGTCTACGACGTCACCGACGCCGTCGTCGTCGGCAGCCTGCTGATCACCCTGCTGCGCCACGCCGACCGGATCGGGGCCGCCTGTCAGGCCCAGCTCGCCAACGTCATCGCCCCGATCATGACCGAACCCGGCGGACCCGCCTGGCGGCAGACGATCTTCCACCCCTTCGCGCGCACCGCCCGCCACGCCCGCGGCACGGTGCTGCGCGTCGAGCCGGACTCGCCGGTGATCGACACCGAGAGGCACGGCGAGGTACCGGCGCTGTGGGCCACGGCCACCCACGACGAGGAGAGCGGCGAGATCGCCCTGTTCGCCGTCAACCGCGACCGCGCCTCGGCCCTGGCCACCACCGTGGACCTGCGGTCCTTCCCCGGCGCCCGGGTGGTCGAGCACCTGGTGCTCGCCGACGACGACCCGACGGCCGTCAACACCGCCGACCGCCCCGACCGCGTCCGGCCGCGCCCGGTGGACGGCACCAGGACCGACGGCGAAACCCTCACCGTGGACCTGCCGCCGGTCTCCTGGACCATGGTCCGGCTCGCCACGCGCTGACCTCCCCTCCTCCCCTCCACCCCGCGCCGCCCCGGAGGCGGCCCAGAGCCCTCACGAGGAGCAGAACATGCCAGGCACACCCCCCAGCGGCACGGCCGTGCGGCGCCGCGCCCTCCTCAAGGCCGCCGGCGCCCTGGCCGGCACGGGCATGCTCACCGCCTGCGGATCGGGCACCGAGCTGGGCGCCGGCGGCGGCACGCCCGACGACGCGCCGAGCTTCTCCGGCGGCGAGTACGACGGCCCCAAGGTGACCCTGCAGTACTGGAACGGCTTCACCGGCGGCGACGGCCCCCACATGCGCGCCATGGTGGAGGCGTTCAACAAGGAGTACGCCGGACGCATCGAGGTCCGCAACACCACCCGCCGCTGGGAGGACCTCTACCCGGCGATGCCCACCGCCATCACCGCGGGCAAGGGACCCGACGTCGCCGTCGTCCACAACGACTGGGTCGCCACCTTCGCCGCGCGCCGCACCCTCGTCCCCCTGGACGACGTGGTCTCCGCGCTCGGGATGAAGGAGTCGGACTTCATCCCCGCCGTGTGGCAGGCCGGCGTCTACCGGGGCAAGCGCTACAGCGTCCCGCTCGACGTGCACTGCCTGGCCGACTACGCCAACACCCGGCACCTGGCCCGCGCCGGCCTGGAGGAGCCCCCCGCGGACCGCTCCGGCTACGAGGACGCGCTCGCCGAGTTGAGGGACGCCGGGATCAAGCACCCGTTCTGGATGCCCAACAAGTGGCCCGCGCACCTGATGTTCATGTCCCTGCTGTGGCAGTTCGGCGGGGAGCTGTACAGCGAGGACGGCGCCAGGGCGCTGTGGGGCTCGGACGCCGGCGTCGAGGCGCTGAGCTGGATGCGGGAGCAGGTCACCCGGGGCCACAGCCCCGCCCAGGTCGCCCTGGACGCCCAGTACAACGCCTTCAAGAACGGCAGGGTCGGCTTCACCTGGGACGGCATCTGGCAGATCAACGACCTCAGGTCCAACGCGGAGGACCTGGACTGGCGGATGGCGCCGCTCCCCGTGATCGGCGAGCGGGCCGCGGTGTGGAGCGCCTCGCACAACTTCGTGCTGACCTCGCAGGCGGCGAAGGACGAGAACAAGGTGCAGGCCGCCAAGTACTTCGTCGACTACATGAGCAAGCAGTCCACCGAGTGGGCCAAGGCCGGGATGATCCCCGCCCGCAACTCCGTGCGCGAGCAGGCCGAGGTGGCCGGGCTGCCGCAGACCGCCCTGGCCGAGGACATGGGGGTCTTCCACTTCACGCCCGCCCTGCCCGGCGTCGGCGACGTCCAGTCCAAGGCACTGGAACTGGCCGTCCAGAAGGCGGTCCTGGGCCGGGCCGAGCCCGCCGAGGCGCTGGCCGAAGGCGTGAGGACGGCTGACAAGCTCCTGGCGGAGAACCAGCAGAAGTACGCGAAGTGAGGCGTTCGACGTGGTACCGCGGCTGACCGCACGGCCGACCACCGAGGGGGCGACCCGGACCCCGGCCCGGGTCGCCACCCGCCCCTACCGGTGGTGGACGCCGTATGTCTTCATGGCGCCCTACCTGGCGCTGTTCGCGACGTTCGTGCTGGCCCCCATCGGCTACAGCCTGTGGATCAGCCTCCACGAGTGGGACATCAACGTCCCCGCCCGGCCCTTCGTCGGGCTGGGCAACTACCGCGAGCTGTTCGACACCGCGAGCGTGGACGGGCCGCGCTTCTGGGCGGCGATGCGGGCGACCGGGGTCTTCACCGCCCTGTCGCTGCCGTTCCTGCTGGTCGTGCCGCTGTTCGTCGCCCTGCTGATGAACGGCCGCTTCCGCGGCCGGAACCTGTACCGGGCGGTGTACTTCGCCCCCTACGTCCTCGGGGTGGCCGTCGTCGGCCTGCTGTGGCGCTTCCTGCTCGACGGCAACATCGGCACGGTCAACCACTACCTCGGCGCACTGGGGCTGCCCGACGACATCCAGTGGACGACCGACACCCCCGCCGCCTGGTGGGCCCTGGTGGGCGTCACCGTCTGGTGGACGCTCGGCTTCAACGCCGTCATCTACCTCGCCGGACTCCAGGACATCCCGGCGGAGCTGTACGAGGCCGCCCGGGTCGACGGGGCCGGGGCCTGGTCCCGGTTCGTGCACGTCACCCTGCCCGGTCTGCGGCCGGTGCTGCTGTTCGTGGTCAACGCCACGCTGCTGGCCTCGGCCAACATGTTCGGCCAGTCCTACCTGATCACGGCCGGCGCCCCGGCGGACGAGACCAAGACCGCGATCTTCCTGATCGCCGAGACCGGGCTGCGCCGCTTCGAGATGGGCACCGCCTCGGCGATGAGCTTCGTGCTCGCCCTGGCCCTGATGGCCGCCAGCGCGGTGCTGTTCCGCATCTTCCGCGACCGGCAGGAGGACCGATGACCACCACCCGCACCGCCCCCGTCCCCTCCGCCTCCTGCCCGCCGCGCGGCGGGCAGGAGGCCCGGGAGCGGCGGGGGCCCGGGACCGGGCCGGCCGCCCGGCGGCTGCGCCGCTCCCTGCTCCACCTGGTGCTGGCCGTCGTCGCGGCGCTCTACCTCAGCCCGCTGCTGTACATGCTGGTCACCTCGTTCAAGACCCGCGGCGAGGCCGGGGCCGCCGAACCGCGGTGGATCCCCGACCCGTTCACCCTGGACGCCTACCGGCACGTGCTGGGCTCGACCGACAGCCCCGTCGTGCAGTGGTTCCTCAACAGCCTGCTGGCGGCGTCCGCCCACGCGCTGCTGGTGCTGGTCACCGCGGCCCCGGCGGCGTACGCGCTGGCCCGGATGGAGTTCCGCGGGCGGGGCGCGGTCTTCGCGGGGGTCGTGGCCACCCTCTTCGTGCCCCCGGTGATCCTGCTGGTCCCCACCTTCCTGATCGTCAACGAGCTGGCCTGGGTGGACAGTCTGCCCGCGGTGGTCGTCCCCGGGGCGGCCGGCGCGTTCGGGGTCTTCTTCCTGCGGCAGTTCTTCCTGACGCTCCCCGCCGAACTGGAGGAGGCCGCCGAGATCGACGGCGCCAACCGGTGGCAGACCTTCGTCAGGGTGGTCCTCCCGCTCTCCCGCCCCGCCCTGGTCACGCTCGGCCTGCTGGCCTTCCTGTCCAACTGGAACGACTTCCTGTGGCCGCTGTACGTGCTGCTCAGCCCCGAGACGCTGACGCTGCCCGCGGGGCTGGCCACCTTCCAGGGCGCCAACAGCATCCGCTACGACCTGCTGATGGCCGGGGCCGTCATCGCCAGCGTCCCCGTGCTGCTGCTGTACGTGGCCGCGCAGCGCTGGGTGATCGAGGGGGTGTCCCGCTCGGGCCTGAAGGGCTGAGCCGCGGTGCTCGCGGCCTCGCCGGGCGGCCCGTCACCCGCACAGCGCGGACCGGTCCGCCGGACGGGAGGCCGGGCAGCGCTCCAGCGGGGTGAGCAGGAAGCGGCCCACCAGGCCCACCCCCGCGTCCAGCCGCTCGGTGAACTCCCCGGCCAGCTCCGGCACCCGCCGCATGCTCCACAGCAGCCGCGCCGCCGACCAGGCCGCGTCCCGGGCCCGCTCCATGCTCCAGCCCGCGACCAGGTGGGTGAGCGGGTCGGCGACGTCCAGCGGGTCGGGACCGGGCATCAGCTCCTCGCGGACCCGCTCCTCCAGTTCGACCAGGACGTCCCCGACCCGGTCGAAGGCCCCCTGGAGGGCCGAGGGCCGGCAGCCCAGGGAGCGCGCGGTGTCCACCACGGCCAGCGCCAGGTCGTGGCCGATGTGCGCGTTGATCCCCGCCAGCGCGAACTGCACCGGCCGCACCCCGGGGTGGTGGCGGGCCCGGAGGAGCGGCCGCCAGCAGGCGGGCACGGGCCCTCCGGCGGCGTCGCGGTCGACGGCGTCGAGGTAGCGGTGGGCGAAGACGGCCGCCAGGGCGGCGGCGGCGCGGGGGCGGGGGAGGAGGCCGTCGGCGAGGTGCCCGCGCACCCGCAGCGTCACCGACAGGTACACCCGGTTGAAGACCGCCACCCCGTCGTGGTGGGGCAGCTCCCCGTCCAGCGACCGCATCCGCGCGATCACCCGGTCCATCCGCTCCACGGCGGGCGAGGCGGGGGCCGTCCCGACGGCCGGTCCGTACTGCGTCGTCGTCATGCGCCCAGCGTGGCAGGCGGAGACCGGCGGCAGGAGGCGGTGCGGGAAGCACCCCCGGATCGGGCGACGCCCGAAAGGGGGCACCGGGCCCGCGGGGGAGGGGCGGCGCGGCGGCCGCCGGGGGGAGCGGATCCGGCCCCGCGGCGGTGGCGCATACGCGACGGTTGGCAACCTCGCGGACAAGACGCGCGATTAGGCTGCCGCGCATGGAACGCGGTCGGAGGAACCTGGCGGACCGCCTGCGCGGTGCGCGGGAGACGACGTTCGTGGGGCGGTCGGAGGAGCTGGCCGCCTTCCACGAGGCCCTCGGCGGCCGCCCCGGCGCGGCCGCGGTGCTGTACGTCCACGGGCCGGGCGGAGTCGGCAAGTCCGCGCTGCTGCGGCGCTTCGCCGACGAGAGCCGCGACGCCGGCCGGACGGTCGTCGAGGTCGACGGCCGGCTGATCGACCCCTCCCCCGACGGCTTCGCGGCGGGGGCGGCCCCCGCGCTCACCGACGACCGCCCCGTTCTGCTGGTGGACACCTTCGAGCACTGCCAGGGGCTGGAGGACTGGCTGCGCGACCGCTTCCTGCCCCGCCTGCCGGAGCGGGCCGTGGCGGTGATCGCCGGACGCGAGCCCCCCAGCCCGCTGTGGGCCGCCGACCTCGCCTGGAACGAGGCGCTGCGGGTGATCGGGCTGGGCCCCCTGGCCACGGCGGAGGCGGAGGCGCTGCTGGAACGGCGCGGGGTGGGGCCCTCCCAGCGTCCGGCGGTGCTCGCCTTCGCCGGCGGGCACCCCCTGGCGCTCAGCCTGGCCGCCGCCGTGGCGGTCGACGGCGCCGGCGGCGCGTCCGACTGGGCCCCCACCCCCGACGTGCTGTCCCCGCTGCTGTCCCGGATCGTCGGCGAGGTCCCCTCGCCCGTGCACCGGCTGGCGCTGGAGGTCGCGGCCCACACCATGACCACCACCGAGTCCCTGCTGCGGGCGGTGGTGGGGGAGGAGCGGGCCGGGGAGATGTTCGCCTGGCTGCGGGAGCTGCCGTTCGCCGACCGCAGCCGGCACGGGCTGTTCCTGCACGACCTGGTGCGCGACGCCGTCGACGCCGACCTGCGGTGGCGCGACCCCCAGGGGTACGCCGGGATGCACCACCGCGTCGGCGCCCACCTGCTGGAGCAGGCCCGCACCGCGGACGACGCCGACGCCGTGGTCGCCCTGCGCGCCCTGGCCTACCTCAACCGCTACGGCCCGACGCCCTCCTGCTTCAGCGCGGTGGAGCGGGAGGGCGACGCCTACGAGGACGCGCTGCGCCCCGGCGACGGGGCGACCGTCCTCGCCATGGCGGCCGCGGCCGAGGGCGAGGGGTCCGCGGCGGCGGCCGGCTTCTGGCTGGAGCGGCAGCCGGAGGCGTTCCGGGTCTACCGCAGCACGCACACCGGGGAGGCGGTCGCCTTCATGACCCGGCTGCGGCTGACCGGACGCCGCGGCGACGAGTGCGCGGCCGACCCGGTGGTGGCCGCGGCGTGGGAGCACGCCGAGCGCGAGAACCCGCCCCCGCCGGGCGGGCACCTGATGATGTTCCGCTTCATGGCCCACCCGGCCGTCCGCCGCGAGGCGTCCTCGGCGATGCACCTGATGCAGTTGCGCATGTGCGCGGACTGGATCAGGTCCGACCCGCCGGCGTGGTCGTTCGTCGCCACCCCCCGCCCCGGCCTGTGGGGGACCCTGCTGGAGCACCTCGGGCACCACCCGGCCGCGGAGGCGTCCTCGGGGGACGGGCGAACCTGCGCGCTCTTCGCCTGCGACTGGCGGACGACGCCGGTGGAGACGTGGTTCGACCGGTCGCGCCTGTGGACCCTCACCGGGGACCGCGGGCCGGCCGACCGGGCGGGCGACGCGGGGAGGGCCTTGGCCAGGGCGGACTTCGACAACGCTGTCAGGAGCGCGCTCCGCGACTGGCACCGCCCCGACGCGCTGGAGGCGAACCCGCTGCTGCGCACCAGGATGGTGGCCGACCGGGCGGGGGCAGCGGCCCAGGGCGGCCGGGAGCGGCCGGCGCACGCGGCCGACGTGCTGCGGGAACTGCTCACCGACGCCGTGGACGCGCTGCGCGAGGACCCGCGGCAGGCCAAGTTCCACAGGGTGGTGGCCACGACGTACTTCCACAGGGTGCCCAGCCAGATGGCCGCCGCCGAGCGGCTCCGCCTGCCCTTCAGCACCTACCGCCGCCACCTGCGGCGCGGTGTGGAGCGGGTCTGCGCCCTGCTGTGGCGCAGGGAGGCGGGGGCACCGCTCGGCCCCGTCCGGGCGGACGGGGCCGATCCGGCCGCGTGAACCGCGGAGCCGGGCGGTCAGGGCCGTGACGTCAGCACTGCCCGAACCGCAGGGAGGTCATCTTGTCGTTGAACTGGGAGCTGACCGCCGGGTCGGAGCCGCCGGGCGGTATGACCAGCATGCAGCCGCCGTAGTTCGAGTGGTCGTAGACGCTGACCCACTGGTTGGTGCGGTTCCAGTAGGACGTCATCCGGTCGTTCATCGCGGAGCCGATGTTGGAGTTCGATCCGCCGTAGGACGCGAACATGCCCTCGTAGCTGGAGTGCTCCCAGATGCAGAACCTGTTCTCCGGACACTGGCTGTAGTGCGCGGACGCCGGCGCGGCGGCGACGGTCCCCAGCCCCGCGGTCGCCACCAGCGCCGCACCGAGTACCGACACGCGCGCCACGAACTTCTTGCCCTTGGTCATCAAGGCCTCTCCTGTTTCCCGGAACACCGGGCTGGAACGGTCGCCGGCGCGGGTCACCGTGCCGCGCCGGCGGGCGGTGGTCGTCCCGCCGTGCCGTGAGTCTCGGCCCGGCGGCTGTCCGTCCGGAAGGCCGGCCGGTGTCCGACCACTGCTCACCCCGGCCCGCCGGGACGGGGACGGCGCCCCCGGCCGCGGTGGCCCGGGGCGCCGGAGGGGCGGGGCGCGGTCACCGCCCGCCGGAGCCGTCCTCCCCGTCCCGGGCGCCCGTGTCGTAGGAGGAGGTTCCCTCGTCCAGCAGCGGTTCCTGCTCGCGCAGGTGGGCCGGGGCCAGTGCCCGCAGCGCGTGGTAGCCGGTGAGGACGACGACGGTGCCCAGCGCGATGCCGTTCAGCTGGAAGGAGTCGGTGATCTCCAGCGTGACCCCGCCGACGCCGATGATGACGCCCGCCGCCACCGGCACCAGGTTCAGCGGGTTGCGCAGGTCCACGCCGCCCGCGAGCCAGATCTGGGCGCCCAGCAGGCCGATCATGCCGTAGAGGATCACGGTGATGCCGCCGAGCACCCCGCCGGGGATCGCGGCGATCACCGCACCGACCTTGGGGCACAGGCCGAACAGCACCGCGAAGCAGGCGGCGGCCCAGTAGGCGGCGGTGGAGTAGACGCGGGTCGCGGCCATCACGCCGATGTTCTCGGAGTACGTCGTGGTGGCCGGGCCGCCGACCGCGGTGGAGAGCACCGTGGCGGCGCCGTCCGCGCCGATCGCGGTGCCCAGTTTGTCGTCCAGCGGGTCGCCGGTCATCTCGCCGACGGCCTTCACATGGCCCGCGTTCTCGGCGATCAGCGCGATCACCACCGGCAGGGCCACCAGGATCGCCGACCACCGGAACTCGGGGGCGTGCAGGGCGGGCAGTCCGATCCAGTCCGCCTCGGCCACCGCCGACAGGTCCAGCCGCCAGTGGTCGACGGCCTCCGCGCCGCCCGCCGGGGAGTGGATCTTCCCGAAGAGCAGGTCGGAGAGCCAGGAGACGGCGTAGCCGAAGACCAGCCCCAGGAAGATCGCCACCCGTGACCAGAAACCGCGCAGCGCCACCACGGCCAGCCCGGTGAAGAGCATGGTCAGCAGCGCCGTCCACTGGTCCTGCGGCCAGTAGGTCGAGGCCGTCACCGGGGCCAGGTTGAAGCCGATCAGCATCACCACCGCGCCGGTGACCACCGGCGGCATGACGGCGTGGATGACGCGGGCGCCGAAGCGCCGCACCACCAGTCCGGCCGCCAGCAGCACCGCGCCGACGGCCAGCAGGGCGCCGGTGACGGTCCCGCTGTCGCCCCCGCTCGCCCGGATCGCCGCCGCGACCCCGACGAAGGAGAGGCTGGAGCCCAGGTAGCTCGGCACCCGGCCGCGCGTCGCGAGGAGGAACACCATGGTGGCGACGCCCGACATCATGATGGCGAGGTTGGGGTCCAGGCCCATGAGCACCGGCGCGACGAAGGTGGCGCCGAACATCGCGACCACGTGCTGCGCGCCCAGCCCCGCCGTCCGCGGCCACGACAGCCGTTCGTCGGGCCGTACGACGGCTCCGGGTGCCGGGGTGCGGCCGTCGCCGTGCAGGGTCCAGCGCAGACCGAGGCCCATGGGGGTACTCCGTTTCGTGCGGTGAGGCGGTGCGGTGGTGCGCTCAGGTGTGCGAGCGGAACTGAGCGGTCCACATGCTACGGGCCGCGCGGGCGCCCGCCGGACGCCCGCCACCGGTCCGCGCCCGCCCGGTCAGCCGTCCCGCAGGTCCGCCCGGGCGCCCTTGGCGCCCCGGGCGACGACTCCGCCCCGGGCCGGCGGCGCCAGCACCCCGGCGGCCAGGACGAGGACGGCGGTCGCGGCGGTGACCAGGGCGAACGACGCCCGCAGCGAGGCCAGTTCGGCCAGGGCGCCGATGACGGTCGGCGCGGCGAGCCCGGTGGTGTAGGTGATGGTGGCGACCCCGGCGATGGCCTGGCCGGGCGCCGGTCCGCTGTGCCCGGCCGCGGCGAAGGCCAGCGGGACCACCACCGCGATCCCGACGCCCAGCAGCGCGAAGCCGGCGATGCCCGCCGCCGGTCCGGGGGCGGCCACCACCAGCGCTCCTCCGGCGGTGGCCAGGACGCCGCTGGCGCGGACGGTGCGGACGGGGCCCAGGCGGCGCACGGCGGCGTCCCCGGCCAGCCGGGCGGCGGCCATGGTGCAGGCGAACGCGGTGTAACTCGCGGCGGCGACCGTCTCGGAGGCCCCGGCGACGTCCCGGAGGTAGACCCCGGACCAGTCCATCGAGGCGCCCTCGGCGAGCACCGCGCACATCCCCACCGCGCCGATGAGCAGTGCCGAGCGCGGCGGCAGCGCGAAGCGCGGCGGCGCCTCCTGGCCCGGGGCGGGGCGCACGTCCAGCAGGCGGCGGCAGGCCACGGGCACGGCGGCCGTCAGCAGGGCGGCGGCCAGGGCCAGATGGAGCCGGGCGTCCAGGTCCAGGTGGACGGCGCCCACGCCGCCCGCCGAGCCCAGCAGCGCGCCCACGCTCCACATCCCGTGCAGCCCGGACATGATCGAGCGGCCGTGGAGCCGCTCCACCTCCACCCCCTGGGCGTTCATGGCCACGTCGGACATCCCGGCGGCGGCGCCGAACAGCAGCAGCGCGGCGCAGAGCGCGACCGGGTGGGGAGCCAGGGCGGGCAGCGCCAGGGAGGCGCACCACAGGGCGAGGAGAGTGCGCACCGAGGCCCGTCCGCCGTAGCGGTGGACGATGCGCCCGGCCAGCGGCATGGCGAGCGAGGCACCGATCGCGGGGAAGGCCAGCGCCAGCCCCAGCTGGCCGTTGCTCAGGTCGAGTTGCTCCCTGAGCCAGGGAATGCGGGTGGCGAAGCAGCCGGTGACGGCGCCGTGGAGGGTGAAGACCGCGGCGACCGACCACCGGGCCCGGCGCACGGGGGGAATCGACATGGCGGTAAATTATCAGGAAGGCTGCCTGAAAGAAACGGAATATCTGCGAGGATTCCCGCATGACCCCTGCGCGCACCGCATCGCCCCGCACGGCCCGGGCCATCAACGACCGGATCGCGCTGGAACTGCTGGCGGACCGCGGGCCCCTGACGGCCGGCCGGCTCAAGGAGCTGACCGGCCTCTCCCGGCCCAGCGTCGCCGACCTGCTCCAGCGCCTGGCCGACGACGGACTGGTCCGGGTCGTCGGCGAGGCGGGGGAGGCGCGGCGCGGCCCCAACGCACGGCTGTACGGCCTGGCCGCCGACCGCGCCCACGTCGCGGCCGTCGACGTCCGCACCGGCAGCGTCTCCTTCGCGGTGGCCGACCTCGCGGGCTCCCCGGTGGACCGCGCGGTGCTGCCGGTGGAGGAGGCCGGGAACGGAGGAGCGAGGGACGCCGGGACGGGTGCGGGCGACCCCGCCGAGCGGACGGCGGCGGCCCTGGAGGAGGCACTGCGCGGCAACGGGGTGACCGGGCTGCACACCGTCGCCGTCGGAGTCCCCGGCCTGATCGACCCCGCCGCCGGAACCCTCGGCCGCAGCGCCGCCCTGCCCGCCTGGCACGCCCGCGTCCCGGCCGCGCTCCGCGAGAGGCTGGGCGTGCCGGTGCTGCTGGAGAACGAGGTGAACCTCGCGGGCATCGCCGAGCACCGGCTCGGCGCGGCCCGCGGCCGCGACACCTTCGTCCTGCTCTGGCTGGGCCACGGCGTGGGGGCCGCCGTCGTGCTGGACGGCGCACTGCGCCGCGGGGCCTCCGGCGGAACGGGCGAGATCGGGTTCCTGCCGGTGCCCGGCACCGCCGGGCTGCCCACGGCGACCGACTGCGACGGGGGCTTCCACTCCGTCGCCGGCGCCGAGGCGGTCTGCGCCCTGGCCCGCGAACACGGCCTGACGGCGACCCCGTACGACCCGGCGGACGGCGCCCGCGCCGCCGAGGCGGTGGTGCGCTCCGCGGCGGCGGGCGAGGCGGGCGGCGCGGGGGAGGCCTTCCTGGAGGCGCTGGCCGGCCGGATCGCCGTGGGGGCCGCCGCGGTCGCCTCCGTGCTCGACCCCGGTTGCGTGGTGCTCGGCGGCGAGGTGGGACGGGCCGGGGGGCAGGCGCTCGCGGACCGGGTCGCGCAGCGGCTGGCCGGGCTGTCGCCGCTGGCCACCGAGGTGCTGTGCGGCACCGTCGAGGGCAGCCCGGTGCTCGGCGGCGGTCTGGTGACGGCCCTGGACGCGGCGCGGCGCGAGCTGTTCAATCCGCGGTGACGCGGGCGGGCGGCGCCGGACCCCGGGCGCCGCGGAGCCCCGCGGGCCGGCGCCCGGGGCGGCGGGCGCGGCCCCGGCGGGGAGGGGTCCTGTGAGCCAGCCCACAGGGACTCGAGGGTGCCACCACCCCGGGCCGTGGCACACTGGTGCCGTACCAACGTCAAGCGCACTCCGGGGTCGGTGAAACTCCGAACCGGCGGTTACAGTCCGCGACCCGGCCGCAGCCAGCGGCCGGTTGACCAGGTGAAATTCCTGGACCGACGGTCAAAGTCCGGATGGGAGGCAGTGCGCGGCGGGCCGCGAGCCGGCCGGTACGCCGCCGTCGGCGGACCATCGCACGCCCGTACCGGGCGTGCGGGTGCCGTCCGGCATCTGGCGTTCCGCCCCCGTACCGCGCCCGTCCGGTTGTTCCGTACCGCCCCGGAGTCCGTGCCGTGAAGAGGCAGGAGGACCCGGTGGCCCCCGAAACCGCAGCGCCCGCCGTGCGGGAGCGCGAACGTGACGCCATGCGCCGCGCCGTCGCCCTCGCCGCCCGCGGTCTCGGCTCCACCAGCCCCAACCCCGTCGTCGGCTGCGTCGTGCTCGACGCCTCCGGCCGGATCGCCGGAGAGGGCTGGCACCGGCGCGCCGGCGGCCCCCACGCCGAGGTCCACGCCCTGGCCGGGGCCGGCGAGGCGGCCCGCGGCGGAACCGCCGTCGTCACCCTGGAGCCCTGCGACCACACCGGGCGCACCGGGCCGTGCAGCCGGGCCCTGATCGACGCCGGGATCGCCCGGGTCGTCTACGCCGTCGCCGACCCGACCCCCGACGCGCGCGGCGGCGCGGACACCCTCGCCGCCGCCGGGATCGACGTCGAGGGCGGCCTGCTGGAGGAGGAGGCGGCCGAGGTCAACGCCGCATGGCTGACCTCGGTGCGGCTCGGCCGCCCGTACGTGCGCTGGAAGTACGCCGCCACCCTCGACGGCCGCACGGCCGCCGCCGACGGCACCAGCCGCTGGATCACCTCCTCCCCCGCCCGCGCGGACGTCCACCGGCTGCGGGCCGAGGCCGACGCCGTCCTGGTCGGCTCCGGCACCGCCCGCGCCGACGACCCCCACCTCGCCGTCCGCGGCGTACCCGGCGCCGTCCAGCCGCTGCGCGTCGTCGCCGACACCGAGGCGACCGCCGTCAAGCCCGGCGCCCGCGTCCTGGACGGCGCCGCGCCCACCCTGATAGCCGTCGCCGACGACTTGCCGGAGACCGCCACCGCCCACCTCGGCGGGCGGGCCGAGGTGCTGCCGCTGCCGCGCGCCGCCGGCGGCCGCGGTCTGGACGTCGCCGCCCTGCTCGCCGCCCTCCACGCCCGCGGTGTGCGGTCGGTGCTGCTGGAGGGCGGCGCCACCCTGGCGGGGGCCTTCGTCGCCGCCCGCGCCGTCGACCGCGTCACCGCCTACCTCGCCCCGGCCCTGCTGGGCGCCGGGCCCGCCGCTCTCGCCGAGGCCGGAATCACCACCGTCGCCGGGGCGTTGCGCCTGACGGTCGCCGGCGTCGAGCGGATCGGACCCGACCTGCGCATCGACGCCGTACCCCTGCCCGCTCCACCCGTCCCGCCCGCCGGGTCCGCACCCGCCGCCTCCGCACCCGAGCCCAAGGAGTCCTGAGTGTTCACCGGAATCGTCGAAGAACTGGGCGAGGTCGTCGCCGTCGAGGAGTCGGCGGACGCCGCCCGCTTCCGCCTGCGCGGCCCGCTGGTCACCGACGGCGCGCAGCACGGCGACTCGATCGCCGTCAACGGGGTCTGCCTGACCGTCGTGGAGACCGCCGGCGGCGAGTTCACCGCCGACGTCATGGCCGAGACCCTCAGGCGCTCCAGCCTCGGCGCCCTCGCCCCCGGCGACCGCGTCAACCTGGAGCGGCCCGTGGCGCTGGGCGGACGGCTGGGCGGCCACCTCGTCCAGGGGCACGTGGACGGCACCGGCACCATCACCGAGCGCATCCCCGGCGAGCACTGGGAGGTCGTGCGGATCTCGGTACCGGACGGACTCGCCCGCTACATCGTGGAGAAGGGCTCGATCACGGTGGACGGCGTCAGCCTCACCGTCGTCGAGGCGGGCGAGGAGGACTTCACCGTCAGCCTCATCCCCACCACCCTGGAGCTGACCACCCTGGGCGTCAAGGGCGTCGGCGACCCGGTCAACCTGGAGGTCGACGTCCTGGCCAAGTACGTCGAGCGGCTGCTGGGCCACCGCGCCCCCGCCGCCCCCGCCCTCCCCGCCGACATCGCCGGAGCCCTGCGGTGAGCGCCCTCGCGTGGATCGACTCCACCCTCAACGGCACCGCCTTCGAGGCCTTCGGCCAGCCCGTGAAGTGGTCCGACATGGTCGGCAACGTCATGGGGCTGGTCGCCCTCGCCCTCGGCTGGCGCCGGTCGGTGTGGACCTGGCCCGCCCAGTTCCTGGCCGGCCTCATCCTGGTCGCCGCCTACGCCTCCGCCCAGCTCTCCGGCGGCGTCGGCAAGCAGCTGCTCGTCATCGGCGTCGCCGTGTGGGGCTGGCGCCAGTGGCGGCGCGGCAGCGCCCCCGGCGAGGCGGAGGCCGGACCGGCCGGGGAGTCCGGCGACGGCAGGATCGCCGTGCGGTTCGCCACCTGGCGCGAACGCGGCGGGCTGCTGGCGGGCACCGTCATCGGCACCCTCGCCGTCGGCGGCCTGTTCACCCTCTACCCCGCCCTGTCGTGGAACCCCTGGCCGGACGCCTACATCTTCGTCGGCACCCTGACCGCGATGGTCGCCCAGGCCCGCGGCCTGGTGGAGTTCTGGTTCGCCTGGCTGCTGGTGGACCTGGTCGGCGTCCCCCTCGCCTTCGGCAGCGGGCTCGTCTTCTCCGGCCTGGTCTACATCGTCTACTTCGTCCTCGTCCTGTGGGGCCTGCGCGACTGGTGGCTGCGCTCCCGCGCCAAGGCGGCGGACGCCCCCGCCACCACGGAAGGAGCCGCGGCATGACCGTGCTGCACACCTGGAACCCGTACGGAGCCGACGCCGACGCCGCCGCTCCCGGCGGCGCCCCGGTCCTCGACCCGGTCGAGCGCGCGATCGCCGACATCGCCGCCGGCCGCCCGGTGGTGGTCGTCGACAACGAGGACCGCGAGAACGAGGGCGACCTCGTCGTCGCCGCCGAACTGATCACCCCCGAGACCGTCGCCTTCATGATGAGCGAGTGCCGGGGCCTGATCTGCGCTCCCATGGAGGCCGGCGAACTCGACCGGCTGGACCTGCCGCAGATGGTCCGGAACAACACCGAGTCGATGGGCACCGCCTTCACCGTCTCCGTGGACGCCTCCGCCGAGCACGGCGTGACCACCGGCATCTCCGCCGCCGACCGGGCCACCACCATCCGCATGCTCGCCGACCCCGCCTCCGCGGCCGGCGACTTCGTCCGCCCCGGCCACGTCTTCCCGCTGCGGGCCCGGCCCGGCGGCGTCCTGGAGCGCCCCGGGCACACCGAGGCCGGCGTCGACCTGGCCCGGCTGGCCGGCCTGCGCCCCGCCGCCGCCATCGTGGAGATCGCGGGCGAGGACGGCGCCATGCTGCGCCTGCCCGAGCTGGTGCCCTTCGCCCGCAAGCACGGACTGTCGATCATCTCCATCGAGGACCTGATCGCCCACCGCCGCTCCGGCGCGCCCGCGGCCCCCGCGGAGCCCGCCGTCCGCCGCGAGGCCACCACCGCCCTGCCCACCGCGCACGGCGACTTCCGCGCCTACGGCTACCGCTCCGCCGCCGACGGCGTGGAGCACGTCGCCCTCGTCGCCGGAGACGTCTCCGGCGGTGAGGACGTCCTGGTCCGGGTGCACTCCGAGTGCCTGACCGGGGACGTCTTCGGTTCGCTGCGCTGCGACTGCGGGCCCCAGCTGGAGGACTCCCTGCGCCGGGTGGCCGAGGAGGGCCGCGGCGTGGTGCTCTACCTGCGCGGCCACGAGGGGCGCGGCATCGGCCTGCTGTCCAAGCTCCGCGCCTACCAGCTCCAGGAGCGGGGACGCGACACCCTCGACGCCAACCTGGAGCTCGGCCTGCCCGCCGACGCCCGCGACTACGCCGCCGCCGCACAGGTGCTCACCGACCTCGGCGTGCGCTCCCTGCGGCTGATGACCAACAACCCCGGGAAGACCGAGGCCCTCACCCGCCACGGACTGCGCGTCACCGGGCGGGAGCCCGTGCCCGTCCAGGCCGGCGAGCACAACCTGCGCTACCTGCGCACCAAGCGGGACCGCATGGGGCACGACCTGCCCTGGCTGGACGGCGGACCCGTCTCCGCCTGCCGCAGCCAGTGACCGGCCGGGGCGGCCGCCCCGCCCGGTCCCGCACCACCCCGCACCAGACGGAACCGACCGCACCATTTCGAACCGACCGCACCCACATCGCACGAGGAGCAACGTGAGCGGCAAGGGCGCCCCCGAACTGACCGTCAAGAACTGCGGCGACCTGCGCGTGGCCGTGATCGCCGCGCAATGGCACGAGAAGGTGATGAACGGCCTCCTGGACGGCGCGCTGCGCGCCCTGGGCGAGCTGGGCATCCACGAGCCCACCGTGCTGCGCGTCCCCGGCAGCTTCGAACTCCCCGTCGCCGCCAAGGTCCTGGCGGCCCGCGGCTACGACGCGATCGTCGCGCTCGGCGTCGTCGTCCGCGGCGGCACCCCGCACTTCGACTACGTCTGCCAGGGCGTCACCCAGGGCCTCACCCAGGTCTCCGTCGAGACCGGGGTGCCCGTCGGCTTCGGCGTGCTGACCTGCGACACCGAGGAGCAGGCCCTGGACCGGGCCGGGCTGGAGGGCTCCAGCGAGGACAAGGGGCACGAGGCGGTGACGGCCGCCGTGGCCACCGCCACGATCCTGCGCACGGTCTCCGAGCCCTGGCGCTGAGCGGGGAGGCGGGCGGCGTAGGGTAGGGGGCACCATGGCGAACAAGACATTCGAGGAGCTCTTCGGCGAGCTCCAGCAGAAGGCCGCCACCGGCGACCCCGCCACCTCCCGCACCGCCGAACTGGTGGCCGCCGGCGTCCACACCATCGGCAAGAAGGTGGTCGAGGAGGCCGCGGAGGTGTGGATGGCCGCCGAGCACGAGGGAGCCGAACGCACCGCCGAGGAGATCTCCCAGCTGCTGTACCACCTCCAGGTGATGATGGTCGCCCGCGGCATCAGCCTCGACGACGTATACGCTCACCTGTAGGCACCACCCGCAGAGCACGGCCGGCGCGCCCCGGCGCGCGGGCACCCCACCACACGGCGGGCCGGCCCCGCCGGTCCCGCGACGACACGAAGGAAGAGACCACCCCATGCTGCGCATCGCCGTCCCCAACAAGGGTTCACTGTCCGAGCCTGCGTCGGCGATGCTCCATGAGGCGGGCTACCGGCAGCGCAAGGACCGCCGCGAACTGGTCCTGGTCGACAGCGACAACGAGGTCGAGTTCTTCTTCCTGCGCCCGCGCGACATCGCCGTCTACGTGGGCTCGGGGAAGCTGGACATCGGCATCACCGGCCGCGACCTGCTGCTGGACTCCGGCGCGGCGGCCGAGGAGATCCTCCGGCTCGGCTTCGCCGCCTCCACCTTCCGCTACGCCACCCGCCCCGGCACGGCCCGCGACGTGGGCGACTTCGGCGGCATGACCATCGCCACCTCCTTCCCCGGCCTGGTCGCCAAGCACCTGGCCGACAACGGCGTCGACGCCTCCGTCGTCCGCCTCGACGGAGCGGTGGAGACGGCCATCCAGCTCGGTGTCGCCGAGATCATCGCCGACGTCGTCGAGACCGGCACCACGCTGCGCAACGCCGGACTGGAGATCATCGGCGAGCCGATCCTGGAGTCCGAGGCCGTCGTCATCCGGCGCACCGGCGCCCCCGAGGACGACCCCAAGGTGCGGCAGTTCCTCCGCCGCATGCAGGGCGTCCTGGTGGCCCGCCGCTACGTGATGATGGACTACGACATCCGCGCGGAGAAGGTCGAGCAGGCCGTGGCCCTCACCCCGGGTCTGGAGTCGCCCACCATCTCGCCGCTGCACCACGAGGGCTGGGTCGCGGTGCGCTCCATGGTCCCCGCCAGGGACGCCCAGCGGATCATGGACGACCTGTACGAGCTGGGCGCCCGCGCGATCCTCACCACCGGAATCCACGCCTGCCGGCTGTGATCCGGAGCCGGCGGGCGCCGCGCCGCGCCCGCCGGACCGCCGTACCGCGCCGGCACCCCGGCGCCCCGAGACGAGCCACCGGAGGACGACGACGCCCGTGTCCGCCCCCACCCCCCAGCCCGGCACGGAGCCCGGCCGCAGCCTGCCGGTGACCTTCCGGCCCACCCGCACCCGGATCGTCCTGCTGGCGGTCGGCGCCGCGATACTGGTCACCCTGACGGCCATCGCGATGCTGCTGGAGGGCCTCGGGGCGGGGGAGCGGGCCAGCTTCGTCGTCACCGGCCTGCTCTTCCTGGGCGTCCTGGCGCTGCTCGCCAGGCCGAAGGTGGTCGCCGACACCGACGGCGTCACGGTCGTCAACCTCACCACCACCCGCCGGCTGGAGTGGGCGGAGGTCATCAAGGTGAACCTCCGCACCGGTGACCCCTGGGTCATCCTGGACCTGTCCGACGGCACCAACCTGCCCGCCATGGGCATCCAGCCCGGCATCGCCCGCCGGCAGGCCATCCGGGACGCCAAGGAGCTGCGCGCACTGGTCGAGCGGTACGGGACGGGACCGCGGGACGGCTGACCGGTTCCGCCCCGTCCGCCCGCGGTGCCGCCGGACGCGGTGCCGCGGGCGGACGCGTCAGGGCTGGACCGGTGGCTCGCGCCGCGGGCCGGCGGGGCCGCCGCGGCCGGACAGCACCTCCCCGTACGCCTGCATCAGGTCCGGCAGCCGCAGCGTCGCCAGCTCCTCGCGGGACGGCGTGCCCGGGTAGGCCGACAGCCGCAGGTCGCGGTAGGCGCAGGACTTCTCGTACAGCGTGCGCAGGAAGCGCCCGTTGCCCAGCTCGTCCACCCAGCCCTGGTCCACCACGTGCCCGCTGATGCTGCGCAGCTCCTCCAGGGCCTCCTCGTCCCACACGTCGTCGTTCTCGGCCGCCAGCACCTCGCCGATGGCCGTCAGCTCCAGCGGCCGGTAGCTGGGGAAGTCCACCCGGGTGGTGAAGCGGGAGCCCAGCCCCGGGTTGGCGGCCAGCAGCCGGTCCATGCCCTCCGGGTAGCCGGCCAGGATCACCACCAGGCGGTCCCGGTTGTCCTCGGCCCGCTTGAGCAGCACCTGGAGCGCCTCGTCACCGTAGGCGTCGCCCTTGGCGTAACCGGAGTTGGAGAGGCTGTACGCCTCGTCCACGAACAGCACCCCGCCCAGCGCCGAGTCGATCAGCTCGTTCGCCTTCACCGCCGTCTGGCCCAGGTACTCGCCCACCAGGTCGGCCCGCTGGGCCTCCACCAGGTGCTCCCCGCCCAGCAGCCCCAGCGCGCAGAAGACCTTCCCCAGGATCCGCGCCACGGTCGTCTTCCCCGTCCCCGAGGGCCCGGAGAAGACGAAGTGCCGCTTGGGCGGCTGGACGGGCAGCCCCTGCTCGGCGCGGAGCCGCGCCATGTGCAGCTGCGCCGACAGCGCCCGCACCTGCCGCTTGACCGGCTCCAGGCCGACCATCCGCTCCAGCTGCCCCATCGCCTCGGCCAGCAGCTCCGGATCGGACGGCCCGGAGGGGAAGCCCCCCGCCTCCCGGCCGCCCGCCGCCCGCCGCCGCGGACCGTCCGCCTCCACCGGCGCGGGCCCGGCGCCCCGCGGCGGCGGTGAGCCGGCGGAGAGCAGGTCCCCGACGGTCGGGTCCGGGCCGAAGGACGGGCCGCCGGGGGCCACCGGGCCGGCCTCCGTGCCGGCGTCGGCCACCGTGACGGGGGCGGACATCTCCGGTGGAGCGGCGTCCAGCCCGTCGCCCTCGGCGATGGCGGTGAGCCGGGCGGAGGTGTCCATGAAGGCCGGGTCCAGCCGGTGCACCGCCCGGTACAGCGGCAGCGCCGCCGCGCTGCGCCCGGTGCCCTCCCGGGCCCGCGCCAGCCAGTAGCGCAGCTCCTTGCGCTGCGGCTGCTCGCTGCGGCAGCGCATCAGGGCCGCGGCCAGCAGCGGCTCCGCCTGCCCGTACATCTCCAGCCGCACCCGCGCCATGCCCGCGAACAGGCTCGCCTCGATGCCCAGCAGCGGATCGTCCACCAGCGGATCGGTGTGCCGCACCAGCAGCTCCCAGTCCTTGGCGAGGTAGGCGCGGCAGGCGTGCAGGAACCGCACCTGCGGATCGGTCTCCACCGGCGGGCACTCGGCCAGGGCCCGGTCCAGCTCGGCGACGTGGCGGCCGTCCAGCCAGTGCGAGGCGTGCGCCAGCAGCAGGTCGCGCTCGGTCTCCAGCACCGGCTGCACCCACCAGCCCAGCCAGTACCAGGAGTTCAGCGGACGGCCGTGGCGGGCGCGCTGCTCGCCGAAGCGGTGGCGGTGCTCGTGCATGCGCAGCAGGGCCGTGGCGGTGTCGACGCGCAGGGCGTGCAGGCCCAGCCAGGCGTCGGCCATGCCCGGGTCGAGCCGCACGGCGGCCCGGAACTCCTCCTCGGCGTGCGCGTAACCGCCCACGGTGTACGCGTCCACGCCGCGCAGCCAGGCGAGGTCTGCGGGGGCGTGCGGACCCCGGGTGTCCTGCGTGCCGTAGTCGATCACGTCACCCACGAAACGTCCCCCGGAGGTCTGTGCCGGGCGGTCACCCGGCGGCGGTGGCGGTTCCCAACGGCCTTGCTGCGGACGCGAGTTGCCACGGGCACCTTGTCAAGTCCCGGGCAGCCCACGGCTCTTGGCATGGTACCCGCGCGACTCCCCCGGCCGTAGACGGCGTCGGGGCAGGCCGGAGGGGCCCGGAAGGAGGCGGGGAGCGCGGAGCGGCGCTGCGAAGGAGCCGTTGTGTGACGGAGGGTGAACGCGCGCCGGGGTGCCCCGGCGGAACGAAGCCCCCGGTCACGGGGGAACAACCGGGGGCTTCGTGTGGCGAACGACCAGTAAGGACGTTCAGGGAGAACGTAGAACCAGGAGCGGGGGGCGGTCAAGCCGGGCGAACGGGAACGCGCCACCCGGCGAGCGGCGGGGGCGCACAGCCGACCACCCGTCACCGAGCGTGCACGGGCGCGGAGTCGGGACCGCCGCCACCCGGCCCGGACAGCACCCTGTACCCCCCGGGGCACGGGCGCACCAGGCGGTCGCAGTACGGGCGGGAGGGATCGGCCGCGAAGTGCCGCTCCTCCGCGCGCTCCCAGCCGTCCCAGAAGCCCGCGAGCCCGGGGCCGTCCCGGAGCCGCCCGCGCGCCCAGGCCTCCTCGCGGGGCACGTCCATCCACAGCAGGTGCGCCAGATGGGGGCGCAGGGCGCGACGACCCGCGCCCACCCCTTCCACCAGCACCACCGGCGCGGGCGGCAGCGTGCGCGCTTCGCCGAACCTCCGCCGCTCCCAGTCGTAGACCCGGTGGCGAGCGGGCCCGCCGCGCGAGAAGGGGGCGACCACCTGGTCCAGGACGCGCCCGGACCAGCCGAAGAGGGTGTCGTGGTCGGCCAGGTCGTCCAGGTGGAGCACCGGCGCACCGCCGAGCTCCCGCGCCAGCCGCCCGGCCAGCGTGCTCTTGCCCGACCCGGCGTGCCCGTCGACCGCCACCAGCCGCACCGGACCGCACGACGGCGGCAGCCCGCGCAGCAGCCGGGCGAGCCCCGCGAGACCGGCGGGCCCGGCCCCGCGGCCGGCCCCGCCGGGGGAGACGCGGCGGGAACCACCCGGGGAAGGGGCCGGGGAGCCGCCGGAGGAACGGGGAAGCACCGCTCCAGCGTACGGCCGCCCGGCCCGGCACCCGCTTGGCAGGGTGCTGCCGGGGACCGCATCACGCGCCTGCCGCGGACCGCCGGTACGGCGCAGACGGGCGACGGCGGCGGTGCCCGCCGTCGCGCCGGCCGCGCTGCGGTGCACCGGGACGCCCCGGCCGCCCGGACCGGCAGAGGCCGAGACCAATGATTCCGGACGCCCGATGGACGCGAGCACTGGCCGAGGTGACCCCCCGGAGGCAAGATGAGGACAACTCACGGTGCCTCCGCCGTACCGCATCCGCCGCATCCGCACGCGGGCCGCCACGCGCACCGACTCACGGAAGGACCGGGGTACCCACCGCCATGACCGACAGCACACCGGCCACCCGCCGCACCGTCCTCGCCGCCGCCCTCGCCACCGCCGCGGCCGCGGCCGCCGTCCCCCCGGCCGCCGCCGCCCCGCTCGCCGCCCCCGCCGCCTTCCGGAGAGCCCGCCCCCGGGCAGGAGGGACCACCGTGGACTACCACGCCTGGACCTCCGCCACCGACTGGCGCTCCGGCACCGGGCGGGGCATCCGGGCGACGGCCGGGCCGCGCCCCGGCATCTCGATCGCCGCACCCGCCGGCACCACCGACTACACCGACCCGCACACCGGCCGCACCGCCGGCTGGGAGTACTCCACCTGGACCTCGCCCGTCCACCGCCTGCCGGTCCCCGCGAGCGAACTCGTCGCCTCCTGGAACGCCCACACCCCGGCCGGCACCTGGATCCGGGTCGAGATGCGCGGCACCTACACCGACGGCACCGACACCCCCTGGTACACCCTGGGGATCTGGGCCTCCGGCGACGAGGACGTCCGCCGCACCTCGGTGGACGACCAGGGCGACGGCAGGTCCAGCATCTGGACCGACACCTTCGCCATCGACGACACCGGCACCGGCCTGCGCCTGGCCGCCTACCGGCTGCGCACCACCCTCCACCGCGCCCCCGGCACCGACGCCACCCCGGTCGTCTGGCGGCTGGGCGCCATGGGATCCGACGTCCCCGACCGCTTCGAGGTCCCGGCCACCGCACCGGGCGTGGCGGCCGGCATCGAACTGGATGTCCCGCGCTACTCGCAGAACACCCACATCGGCCAGTACCCCGAGTACGACAACGGCGGCGAGGCCTGGTGCAGCCCCACCTCCTCGCAGATGATCATCGAGTACTGGGGGCGCGGGCCCAGCGCCGAGGACCTCGCCTGGGTCAACCCCGACTACGAGGACCCCCAGGTCTGCCACGCCGCCCGCTTCACCTACGACTACCAGTACTCCGGGTGCGGCAACTGGCCGTTCAACACCGCCTACGCCGCCACCTACCGCGACATGCAGGGCATCGTCACACGCCTGGACTCCCTCACCGACGCCGAGCGCCTGGTCCGCGCGGGCATCCCGCTGATCACGTCCCAGTCCTTCATGGCGTCCGAACTCGACGGGGCCGGCTACGGCACCTCCGGCCACCTGATGACCGTCATCGGCTTCACCGGGGACGGCGACGTCATCGCCAACGACCCGGCCAGCGACAGCAACGAGGCCGTCCGCCGCGTCTACAAGCGCCGTCAGTTCGAGAACATCTGGCTGAGGACGAAGCGCTACGACGCGAACGGCCGGGTCAGGAGCGGTACGGGAGGCATCTGCTACCTCCTCTTCCCGGCCAAGCCAGCACCGAGTCAGCACCGCGCGCTACGCGCGCTCGGCATCCGCTGATTCGGCGCCGTCGAAGACGGCCCCGAGCACCTGCCGGCAGCGCTCGCTGCCGTCGGCGGTGGAGGGGCACCGGTCCGCCGTGACCCTGACAGGCCGGCGCCCCTTCACCGCGACACCTCGTGGAGGGGAGCACCGCTGCTCGGGGTCACGGTGGCCCACGTGTGCCGCAGGTCGTGCGGACTGCAGTCCCGGGTAGCGCTGTGCGACCACACCCCGGCCCAGACGGTGGCCGGAGCCGTTCTCGGTGGGTTGGCGGCCGCGGTCGTCTTCGACCTCCTGCGGTGAGAGGCCTCGGCCGTACCGTCCGGCGGCCGGGAGGCGGCACCTCCCGGCCGCTCACGGGCACCGCCTCCGCTGGCTCACCCGGAAACCCACCGGCGAAGGACTGTGCAGAATGCAGTGACAGCCGAGGAGGACGGTCCCGGCCTGTGAGCGGACCGGTTCTGGTGATCGAGCCGGCGCAGCCATGCCCCGCGCGGCGATGCGGCGACTGCGTGACCTCCTGGTCCGCTCCTCGGCACGGTTCGAGGAGCGACGGGTCGGCGAGTACGACCTGAACATTCATGCGGAGAGTCTCGGCATCCCGGATACCGGGGGCGTCGACGGGCGGCGGCCCGTCCTGGTCTCCGTCATGGGAGCCGGTATCGACGACGAGTCGGTCTTCGAGGCCGAGCACGCCGGTGAAGCCGGTCAGAAGCACCTCATCGGCTTCACCCCGGCCCACGCCGTCGATGTCGTCGCCTTCTGCGACAGCCCGGTCGACCACGTCGTCACGGCCCTGCTGACCGCCGCCGTCATGGACGTGATCGACGGCGTCACCAACGCCGAGCTCAGGGAGGACCAGATGCCGATCGTGGCCAGCCTTCCGGGCGTCATCGCGACGGTGCCCGAGCCGTGGCCCACCGTGTACGGCTCGGCGGAGTTCCTCAAGACGTGGGCCCAGCAGCCCGGCTTTCGGCTGCTCAAATAGCCGGGGCCCGGCCGGTCGGCTCAGGCAGGCAGGGACCCGTTCGCGCAACCCGGCGAACCGCTTGAGCGTGCGGCAGGCCATGCCGAACCAGCCGCCGGACCGGAGCGCCGCCTGTGCCCTGCTCGATCCAGATGATGGAACGGTGGCTGCGGCACCCTCGGTGAAGGTGGCATCTGGGTGTTCTTACTGGTCGCTTCAGAATGAGGTTCGGAGTCGTCGCGAGCAGATGAGGCCACAAGCGAGTTGGAGCAGGCCAAGGTGAAGGTCGGTGCCTGTTTCGTAGCAGGTTCGCGGCCGCTTGAACCGGTGAAGCCAGGCGAAGGTGCGCTCGACGACCCGTCGGGTCTTTCCCAGGCCGGGCTCGTGGGCGGTGTCTTTGCGAGCGGCCTTGGGTGTGATGCCCTGGGCCTGCAGGAGGCGGCGGTAGGTGTCGTAGCCACAGTCGGCGAACAGGCGCCTGAGCCGCCGACGAGGACATCCGTGCGTGCTGCAGATGCGCGGTATTGCGTTGAGCAGGGGAACTGGCTGGGTGAGTGACGTCGTGCCGGTTTCCGCCAGTCATCGAGACGGCGAGCGGTGGCCCGTGCCGGTCAGCAATGAGGTGATCTTGCTGCCCACCCTCCCCAGGTCGGCCGAAAAAGGTCCTATGTGCCCACCTTTTTGAGGGCTCGGACACGTGAGCTGTCAACCGCTGCGTCGTCCATGTCCAGCAGCCCTTCCTCGCACAGCTCGGCCAGCAGGACCTGGTGCAGCTACGGCCATGGGCCGAACTCGGTCCGGTCCCGCAGCCGACCTGTTCCGTGGGAACGTCCGCCAGCTCACACCCGTGCGCAGTGCATAGACGATCCCGCGCAGGGTGGCCCGGTCATCCACTGGCAACCGTCCCGGATACCGGTGACGACGTGGCGGACGGGGGAGCAGCGGGGCCACGCGCTACCGGTCCCACAGGCCATCAGGCATAAGATCATCCGAAACCCGCAGAATTCTGCCGTCGATCCGGCCCACCGCCAAGCCCTTCACCAAGATCACTCTGGAATGATCGGTTGTAGGCTCATCACCGCGGCGCAGGAGGCTGGCGGCTACGGCTCCTGTCTGCTTTGTTGTGAACGACTGAGGATAAAGTAGAGCACAGGAGCAGCGATTATAGCGAAAGCGATAAGCGCCGTTGTCCGCGAGAAACCCATCAGTCCAATGGTCAGCCCGGCTATGCCAAACGCAGAAATCGCTATGAGCAGTAAGATTGGCTGGCGCTTATCCAATTCCTTCTCCTTATGGAGTGGTTCAGTTCCGGGACGGTGCTGCTGCCGTCCCGGAACCTCTGTCAGCTGAGTCGGGGTCGTCTCGGAGTGCGGCTAGCTCCCAAGAGCTTCACCGACGAGGACGCCAACCCCGAAGTAGACTCCTGCAACACCGCCCACAACGGTACCTACGCCAGTGCCGACTCCCGGGACCACGGAACCGACGCCGCCACCTATGACTCCGCCGATTGTCGCAGTCGAGCCGACGAACCCGACGTCGGACTTGAAGTCGTCGATCGAGTACAGCCCGGCGGGATCAATCCGGTTGACGGGGTCGCCGGCGGCGTAGAGGTAGGGGTTGGTCTCCTGGCCGGAGGGGTCGGGCTGGGTGAAGCGGCCCAGGTGGGGGTCGTAGTAGCGCGCCCCCATCTTGTACAGGCCCGTCGGGTCGAAGTAGATGCCGGTGAAGCGGTAGGACTGGGGCAACGACTCGGTCGGGGTGGTGCGGGGCAGGCCGGTGGGCCCGTAGTCGTAGGTGTGGGTGCGCTCACCGCTCGCGTCGACCAGGCCCATGACCGAGCCGAGCGCAGGTCTGCTGCACTATTTCCTCCTGGCAATTACAAGAAGTAACGCCAAGCAGACAAGAAAAGCCAGGAGGACCACCCACTGATCTCGCTCGCTCAGAATATGAACCGGAACGAACATGACCTACCCTCGCGCATCTGATATTCACCGACGATTCCGGTAATTAGAAATCAGGAGAACATTTCCCACAACAAGAAGAATGGCAACGGAATAAGGAACGATCGATGCACGAGAAATCGGGAAGCTTCCTATCAGAACCAGCCCGACAGCACAGATGAGTGATACGCATATTCCAATTTTTGCAACCAATGTCGACATGTTTACTCCATTACATTTCGACGCATTTTAGGGGGTGGGATGGCGTAGAAGGCCACCCCACCCCTATCTCTGCTTACAGCGTTGCTTCGCCGGTCATCAGGTCACTACTGCGTTGCCTTGGTACCTGCCGCTGCCGCCCCTCCCAAGCCGGCGGCCAACACGGTACAGCCGGTAAATCCTGCGCCGACAGAAGCGCCCAGTGTGGGAACGGCACCAAGTCCAGCCGCCGTCAGACAAAGAGCTTCTACACCCGCGAAAGTCAGGATCCCTGTACCGACAGCCTGGAAGGTCCCGTCGTCTCCAGTGGCTGCGGCGTGGATCAGGTTGGCCCAGTCACTGATTCCCAGCGTGTCTCCGATACTGAACAGTCCGGTGGGGTCGGTGCGGTTGACGGGGTCGCCGGTGGCGTAGAGGTAGGGGTTGGTCTCATGGCCCGAGGGGTCGGGCTGGGTGAAGCGGCCCAGGTGGGGGTCGTAGTAGCGGGCGCCCATCTTGTACAGCCCCGTCGGGTCGAGGTAGGTGCCGGTGAAGCGGTAGGGCTGGGGCACCGTCTCGGTCGGGGTGGTGCGGGGCAGGCCGGTGGGCCCGTAGTCGCATAGAAAGCGACTCGAGGCCGCGGGCGTCCCATAAGGCTTTCAGCCTCCGATCAGCCGTCACGGAAACCCGTGTAAACCTCCGTAGGGGAAGCCGCTCGGCCTCCTCGGCAGGAAATGCTGAGGAGGCCAAGCGGCTTGGAAAGCCATAGGTTTTTCAGTGACGTCTAATCTTTTCCTTTCGAACTCCTCTTCGGATCAGGTACGTGACGAGGAGGATGCCGAACACCGCTCCCGATGTTTTCCGGAGCGTGCTCCACGCTGGCCCAGAAAGATCCCAAACCGCATCGGCAAGGTTCAGCGCAAGTGCTATGACCAGCGCAAGCACAACGAGCGCGGCCAGTGCATTTATTTTCTTTCCGGTTTCCGGCATCGCCTTCCTCTTACTCCGAGTAGCTACTGAAAGGATTGAAGCATTGATTCAGGTCTCCGAGCTCGTCATTCCATGAATCTTCTGTGTCATTCCATGCTCGGTAGGCGTAGCAACCGACACCGATTCCTCCGGATGCCTTCCCTCCCCATTTCTTTACGGTGCTCCACACGCTGTTCCAGGACAACAGTCCGGTGGGGTCGATGTGGTTGATGGGGTCGCCACTCGCGTAGAGGTAGGGGTTGGTCTCCTGCCCGCTGGGGTCGGGCTGGGTGAAGCGGCCCAGGTGGGGGTCGTAGTAGCGGGCGCCCATCTTGTACAGCCCCGTCGGGTCGAGGTAGGTGCCGGTGAAGCGGTAGGGCTGGGGCACCGTCTCGGTCGGGGTGGTGCGGGGCAGGCCGGTGGGCCCGTAGTCATAGGTGTGGGTGCGCTGGCCGTCGGCGTCGACCAGTCCCATGACCGAGCCGAGCGCGTCGGTGAGGTAGTAGTAGCTCTTCCCCCCGGTCCTCATGGAGTTGAGGGTGCCCGACGGTTCGCGGACGAATCCGCTGTCCTTGCCCGCGGTGGTCTGGGCGGCCAGGCCCAGAGGCCCGTGGTGGAAGGTGGTGGCGCCGAGCCGGGTGCGCTCGGCGCCTGTGGTGCCGGCGTACTCGGCGTCGTACTGGGTGCCGTTGACGGTCAGCAGCTTCAGCTGGGAGAAGGCGTTCCACTGCTCCTTGGTGCGGACGGCGGTGGAAGCGGCCACCGCCGAGGTCTCGTGGCCGGCCTTGTCGTGGGACCAGCCCGAGGAGTCGCCGTTGCGGGCGGTGATCTGGGAGGCGTCGTTGTAGGCGAAGCGGTTTCCGGCCGGACAGGTGGAGGACTGGCCGGACTGGGCCGTCAGGTTCCCGGCCGGGTCGAAGCAGTACAGCCAGGAGGCAGTGCGCTCGCCGTTGCGGGTCTCCTGGGCGTAGTGGAGGCGGGCGGCGGAGTCGTAGCGGTAGGTGATCTTCTTGCCCGCCACGTGGTCGGTGCGGGAGGTGATCTTGTTGATGTCGGTGACCCTCTCCCAGTCGTCCAGGGCGGCGGGGAGGCCGTAGATGTAGGAGTAGGACAGGTCGACGAGGGTCTTCTCGCCGGAGGTGGCGGTGATGCGGGTGGGACGGCCGGAGCCGTCCAGCTCTACCGACTGTGTGGTGCCGCCGGGGTAGACGGTCTTGGTGCGCTCGCCGTTGTTGTTGTGCGTGTAGGTGGTCTTCTCCCCGGCCGGGTCGGTGAGTTCGGTCAGGCGGCCTACGGCGTCCCAGGTGTAGTCCACGGTCCCGGTGGGGTCGGTGTAGGTGTCGACGTTGCCGTCGGCGGTGTAGGACAGCACCGTGGTCGAGCCGTCGGGCAGAGTGCGGATCGTCTCCCGCCCCAGGGCGTCGTAGGACCAGGTGGTGGTGCCGGTGGCATCGGTGCGGGCGGTGCGGTTGCCGTCGCCGTCGTAGGTGAAGGCGACGGTGTCGTAGACCCCGTCGTCGACCTCCACCACGCGGTCGCGGTCGTCGTAGGTGTAGTGCAGGGTCCGGCCGCGTCCGTCGGTGACCTGGACCGGGCGGCCGAGGGAGTCGTGGCGGTAGGTGGTGGCGCCCATCGGTGCGGGCGGGGCGGCCTTGGTCAGGTTGCCCTGGGCGTCGTAGGTGAAGTGGGTGGTCTTGCCGCGCTGGTCGGTGGCGGTGCAGCGCTGGCCCTCGAAGCCGCCGCAGTCGGTGCCGCCGCCCTGGTAGGTGAACTCCCGGGTGCCGCCCGCCTCCCCGGTGACCGCCACGGAGAGGGTGTTGCCCGCGTTGTCGTAGGTGTAGTCGGTCTCGTTGCCGTCGAAGGTGGTGAGGGTGCCGGGCAGGTCGGTGCCGGCGATGGTCTGGTAGCCGGTCAGCGACGCCGTGGCCCCGGTGGGCAGCTTGGCGGAGGTGGGGTTGTTGCGGGCGTCCCAGCCGTAGGCGGTGGTGTTGCCCGGCTCGGTGCCCGTGCCCATCGCGTCGGTGGCCGAGACGACCATGTGGGCGTCGTAGGAGCGGGACCGCTCATGGCCCAGCGGGTCGGTGACCTTGGTGACCTCGCCGTCGCCGTTGTGGTGGTAGACGGTCTCGTCCCCGTCGGGGTCGGTCACCGTCGTGGTGCCCGCGTCGGAGGGGTACTCCCCCGAGTACGCGTAGGTCCAGGTCGGGCCGCCGGGGCCGCCGCGGGTCAGCGAGGTGACCCGGTCCTGGGCGTCGTAGGTGAAGGACACTCTCCGCCCCTCGGGGGTGGTGACCTTGCTGATCCGGCCGTCGGCGTCGTAGCCGAACGCCGTGGCCCGGCCTTCGGTGTCGACCGTGCGGACCAGGTGGCCCGCGGTGTTCAGGTGGTACTCCACCGTGCGTCCGGCCGAGTCCGCCGCGCGCCACAGGGTGGCGTCGGCCTCGACCAGGTCGATCCACCGGCCGGAACGGGTCTCGGTCAGCTTGAAGCCGGCATTCCGGCCGTCGGCCGTCTCGTGGTGGTCGACGGTGATCGTGCCGCCGTTGCGGTCGACCACCTTCGTCAGCTCACCGGCGGCGGAGAAGTGGTCCTTCGACCCGCTCTCGCGGTCGGTGAGGGTGTGGGTGCCGTCGCCGTTCTTCCGGAAGTCCAGCGAGTAGCCGTCCGGGGTGGAGAAGGTGCCGTCGTCGTTCTTGTCGAAGCGGATGGTGCCGGCGGTGTCGTCGTAGACGACCATCGTGTTGGTGAACTCGTCCAGCCGGCGCTCGTAGCCGGCCCACCACCGGTAGGGCAGTTGGCCGTAGGGCGGGCCGAAGGAGTTGTAGGTACGGGTGAGTTGAAGGTTCTGGCCCACGCCCGCGATGTCGAAGTCGGTGGCGACCAGCATCAGGTTGCCGTTGGAGTAGTTGATCCGCGCCACCAGGGAGTCGGTCAGGCGCAGATCGGAGATCTCGTGCCAGGGCACCTCGCCCTGGCCCTCCGGCACCCACCGCAGTGGGGCCACCTCGCTGTTCTGGATGTCCTGACCACCGGAGCGGCGGGTCTCCTGGGTCTTGGCCCAGGCCCGTTCCTCCTCGGCCGGCTTCGCGGAGCGGACCGACTTCGGCGGCCGGTTCTTCCCCGCCTTCACCGGCGGGGCTTCGGGTTTGCCGTCCCGGCCCCATGCGGAGGAGGCCGACTTCGGCCTCTCCTCCCCCGGCGCGGCGGTGGCCGGGACCGCCGTCGCGGTGACCGCTAACGCGGCGGCCGCCGTGACCAGGAAGGTTCTGACCGGTCCGAGCGGTCTGCGGGCACGCCGATTCGGCGTGCCCCAGGCACGCGTGTGCAGCATCTTTCCCCCCTTGGAAAGAAGTCGCCCAGCGGCCCCCCGCCGCCGCGGCACGCACACGCTGTCACAGCAGTTTCACGAATCGCACACCTGTGCCCGCAAGGTCGATGTCCATGGGGGCCAGAACCGGACAGTCTTCAATGGCACCCGCGACCGGACCAGCAGCGGCAATACGACCGCTCACACCGGCCGCCCCTGATCACCTTCGCGGCCCCTGCCCCACACATGGCCTGAAACCCCACCCCGGAACCACACCCTCCACCCACTCGGCGACAAGACTGGCCGAGCGGTGGGGCCGGTGGCGGCCGAAGCGTGATACCCACGGTTTGGGGCTGTAAGACGTTCGTGCAGCTACCGACCAAGGAAGATGCACCGATGACCCGTGAGAACGTGACCGAGCCCGACGCTCTCGAGCCGGGTGAGCCGCAGCCAGCCAAAGCCGTGGACGACCGGCTGGTCGACGAACCGGCGTCCCGGGCCCCAGCCGAGAATCTGTGGCTGACCGGTGAGGACCGGCTGCTGGAGGGCAAGATCACCGATCACCTCGGCTACGACAAGCGCGACCCGGCCGGGAGAACGGCGGCAACAGCCACAACGGCACCCGCGCCAAGACCGTGCTGACCGATGTCGCCCGGTGGAGACAGCCGTGCTCCGCGACCGGGAGGAAACCTTCGGTCCAAAGATCGTCAAGAAGCGGCAGAAGTGCCTGACCGGCGTGGTGGGGGTACCTCCCGTTTACGGGGGAGAGACGGTGATCTCCCTGTCCGAGAAGAGCCCGATCACCCGCAAGAGCCAGACCCACCTGGTCGAGGTCTACGGCACCGAGGTCTCCACCATCACCGACAAGATCCTCGGCGGCATGGCCGAATGGCAGAGCCGATCCCTGAACGCGGTCCACCCGGTGGTCTTCATCGACGCCATCCACGTCAGGATCCGCGGCGGCGCGGTCGTCAACCGGCCAGTCCACGTGGCGCTGGCCGTCACGGTCGAGGGCCGACGGGAGGTCCTGGGACTGTGGGCCGGTGCATGCAGTCGTACTCGTCCTGCACCGCGTCGGCGACGCCGATCGGACCCCACTCGTTGAGTAGATGCCGCAGGCCGTTCTCGGCGCTGCCGGTTCCGGATTGCATCGCTCCAGGATGTCACCCGGGAACGGCCGTCATCCCTCGTCCCGCCTTGATCCAGAGGAAAGGCCCTGACCGCACTCGCTCGGCAGTGCGCTCAGGCGACGCCGGCAGATGAGCGCGCATCCGAAAGGAAGAAAGGCTTCGTGGATGTCGTAGTGGACCTCCTGGCGGGCGCGCAGGCGACCGAACCAGTCCAGCAGCGCGATCGCTCCTTCCACGACCGCCTAGGATTCGCGCACATGTCGAGAACCACACCGCCGCGCCCGCTCGATGTGGAAGCGCTCTTCCCGGAGCTGGCGGCCTACCGGGGCACCACCCGCTGCGCTGGGCGGCCGTGACGGTGTCGGCCTGGATGCGTGCGGCGCGGGCATGGCCTCTGCTGGTGAGCCAACTGGCCAGTGAGCCGGCCAGTTGGCCGTGACGCCGGTGAGACCGGCGATAAGCAGTGAATTGTCGGACACGGCGACGAGTGTCTTTGGTCGCCTCGGTCGCTGCCACCGCTTCCGCCGTATTCCGTCCCGTCCTCCTCCAGCATGCTCCGGAGTGAGCCCGGAGGCGGGGCGGTCTGGTGGCATGGCCGACGGTGTCACCGCAGCAGGCCGTAGACGACTACCGCGCACCCAGGGCCTATGTGGGTCGTGAAGGCACCGTGGGGCACTCCGGGCCCAGGACTGCGGACCGCAGTCCTGAGCTTCACGGGCACCGACCCTGGGTTCTTCCCATCTCCGCTGCGGCACCCGGCTCGAAAAGCGCACCGACACCGGAGGGTGGAAACCCGCTGGTGATCCGACCGTGTGGGTTCGCCGGGTCGGCGGTGCCGGTGGGGACCGCCCTCCGCGCCGCCGCGGCCCTCGCCCCGGTCCGGCCGCCTCGGCCGCAGCGGTGTGCCACAGCCGCCCGGCGCGCCCCGCATCGGCGCCGCAGCCTGTCCGGACCGGGCCGGTGCCCCGACCGCTGCGCTGCTCCATCCGGCTTTTCCGCAGCCATCGTGAAAACGCTGCGCCCCGGGTGCCCGGCGTGCCAGGCTTGGACAACCGGTCACCAAGCAGGGGGAAGGCCGAGGGCCGAAAAGCTTCAGCCGTGTCGTTCCGGGAGGTTCGATGGGTCTGTTCGACCGCTTACGGAGGAAGGGAAACGATGCAGGAGAGCTTGCGGCGGAACTCCTGTTCGAGCAAGGGAAAAAGGCTTTCGACCGGGGCGATTACCGCAGGGCAGCCGATGCCTTCGCGTCTTCGATCCGCTTGCAGTCGGACGTGCCGAACAGTCACTTCCTGCTCGGTGCCTGCCTCTTCCGACTGGGGGAGACTGCCGCGGCCGTCAAGCCGCTGAGCCAATGCCTCGGCCTCGACCCCGATCACGCCGAAGCCCGCAATGCGCTGGGTATGACGCTCGGTCGCCTCGGCCGCCACGAGGAAGCGGACATTCATCTCGCCAAGGCGGCGTACCTGGGGCACGTACAGGCTCCCGGCACTCTTGCGAAGATGGGCGTGGACTTCTGCAGGACATGCGCCGCGCCCGTGTACTCCACTGCCGAATCCGACGCCGACGTGGTCATCGTCCCGCCCGAGATCGGGTGGAAGTGCGCCGCATGCCGGACCGTAGGCTGCGGCCGGTGCGTGACCGGGAACGGCACGTCGACTGTGGGCCCCCGCTGTCCGCACTGCAGTGGGCCTCTCGTTCAGCTCACGAAGTAACTCTGCGGAATCCTCGGCTCACCCGAGGTCCTCAAAGGCTTCGAGGTGGGCGGTTCGCCTGCTGTGCGCGGGATGCGGCGGCTTGCCGGGGCGCGCCGGCAAGCGGACCTTGAATGCAACGCGGGTGAGCCATCGCCTCGGTAAAGGCGGGTGTTCTCCAGACGGCAGGACGGTGATGCACCCGGGTGGCACCGCGACCTGGCCGCAGAACTCGGTCTCCACCACGCCTGGGACTGGTGAAACGGGAATGGCGGGCCGAATCCCTGCGGCTTCAGCACGGCGGTCCCCGCTTACCGAGCCTTTTCCAGCCTGCCGTATGCACTGGTCAGGAGCCTGTGGCCAGACCGCGGTCACGATCGGATCGGGCCTTTGAGGCAGCGGTCCGCTGCTCGCGCGACCGGTTGCCGACCGTTCCGGACGAGGCCCGGCACTCCACGTCGGTCAGGTTGGAGAAGGCTCAGCAACCGGGCCGCCCGCTCCCGCAGGCCGTCCGGATCAGGATCAGTACGCACCCCGAACCCCTGCCGACCAAGATCGTCGAGCACCAGGCCCGCAGCTCAGCTCATTTGAAGCGATCAGTTAGTCAGGACCGATCACGACCGCCGCCACCACTGGTCCATAACCCGGAATCCGAACCACTCTTGTCGTGGTGCGCAAGAGTGCGTCCTGGCTGAGTAAGCCTTCTGCCTCTTCGTGGCACACGATCGCCAGTGCGAGGTCGCACATGCGGTCGTGGTCGTAATCAGAGGGGGTCTGACGGGTGGTGATGCGGCAGTCCGAGATGTCCGCGCCTTGGCTGATGTACTCGGCCGTCGCGTAGATCATGTCCGGGCTGGGGGCTGCCGCGGCGCTGTGCAGGATGTGAATGTGCTCAATCCTCTGACCAGTGTCGAACACCCGCCGTACCTTGTGCGGCTTCCCGTTCCTCTCCTGCAGCCCGCTGTCGTAGATCATGACTGCTTCGGGGCACCCGCACTGCCGGCATTCGGTGATGGGCGGCTTGCGCCACCGTCTGTTCCCGCGCAGGTACGTGTACAGGGCCAGCGCGGTGAGGTCGTGCCGGATGAAGCACCGAAGACAGTGCACCACGCACTCGCTTGTGACCTCACTGCCCCGGCCCAGGACTTCGGCCAGCCTGCAGTACGGCGGAGTCACGGCCGTGAGCGCGGAGAACTCCGTAGCGAGCAGCGCGGAGCCCGCCTCGACGGCCTCCGCCACGAAGGCGGGGACATCACGATGCAGGAGGCGGGTGCGTCCGTCCACGCTGAGCCGCGTGATGAGCCGCTCGCCGGCCCAGGACGACGAGCGCTTCTCCTCACGGGTGAAGTGGGCCCGCAGGCGCTTCCACATGGTGTGTTCCTCGCAGTGCGACACGTGCTTCCGGCTCCCATGTTCCCCGCAAACCGGCAACAGGCAGGGCGAGTTGGGGGAAGATTGAGGAATGACGACAACGACGACCGGCCGGCGCAGGGTCTGGGCGTGGCTCGGGGCCTGCCTGGGCGCCGCGCTGGCCGTGGGGCTGCTCCTGCTGGTCTTCCTGGCCGACCTGGCGGCAGCCGATCAGGCGGCCAGCGTGGCAGGGGTGTTCGTGGGCCTCGCGGGCTTGGCCGTCTCCGTGCGTGCGCTCTGGCGGGACTCCGCCGCCCCGGAGCCGGGAGACGATCTCCCTCCCGCTCACCGGTCGAGGGCCGAGCCTGGGAGAACTGTGACGGCATCCGGACCGGGGGCCGTCGCCATCGGCGGGGACAGCCGGGGCAACGTCTCGACACGGAGCGGACACACGGCGGCGCCGGGTGACGTGCGCTGGCCCGGCGACGGTCGCCGAGGCGGAAACGGAGGCGAGAGCGGGCCGCGGCACAACCGTCAAGACGGGAGTATGTGACGCGGATGGCACCTCTGTTTCGCCGCCGCGGCAAGCCGACTCCGCAGTCCGAAGCCCCGGTGGCTCCGAACCGGCAGCCGGAGGCGGCCGTGTGGATGAGTGTCTCCGGCGACTCGGCCGTGGGGGTCGCCGGCGACAACAACGGCTACATCTTCACCGGCGACCACGCGAGTCCGACGATCCTGCCACGTGAGGCTCTGCTGCCCGTCACCGAGGTGGAGTTGACGGGGCGGCTCACGAACCTGCCGCGGTTACGCGCGCAGGCGTTCGTGGGCCGCACGAGCGAACTGACAGACCTCGACGCGGCATTCGACGCACCCGGCGGAGTACTCGTCCGGGCGGTGCACGGGCTCGGCGGCGTCGGCAAGACAGCCCTCTCCGCTCACTGGGCCGCCACGCGGGGCGCTTCCTTCAATCCCCTGTGGTGGATCACCGCGGACAGCCCGGCGTCGATCGAACGCGGGCTCGCTGAACTCGCGAGAGGACTGCAGCCGGGGCTGGCGGAAGCGCTGTCGTCGCCGTCGTTGCGCGACCGGGCCGTTCGCTGGCTAGCGGCTCACCGGGACTGGCTCATCGTCCTGGACAACGTCGACGGCCCCCGGGACATCGGTTCGCTGCTCGCCGAGTTGCCGCACGGCCGCTTCCTGATCACCAGCCGCAGGGCGTACGGCTGGCAGGGCCTCGCCGAGACCGTGCGGCTCGGTGTACTGACCCCGGACGAGTCCGTCGAACTGCTGACCCGCATCGTCGCCCGGGCGGAGCGGCACGACGTGGACGGCGCCGATGCGCTGTGCTCGGAGCTTGGCGGCCTTCCGCTGGCGATCGAGCAGGCGGGGGCTTTCATCGCCCAGGCCGGGATCACCCCACGGGACTATCTCGGGCTGCTCGCGGAGTATCCGGCGGAGATGTATCGCACGGGTAGCGAGGAGACGGAGCTGTCGCGAACCGTCGCCCGGGTGTGGCACATCACGCTGGAACGCCTGGCCGGCACACCCCTCGCCGGGGAGATCTTGCGGATCCTCGCCTGGTACGCGCCGTACAACATTCCGCGTTCTCTGCTGGACGGTCTCGCACCGGCACCCGAAATCGCCGCGGCGGTCGGGCGGTTGGCCGCGTACAGCATGATCAGCGCCTATCCCGCCGGTCTCGATGTGCACCGAGTGGTCCAGGCAGTGACCCGCACCGCCGACCCGGACGACCCCTTCCGGCAACCCGACGACATCGACAGGGCACGGGAAACTGCACTCGCCCAGCTCTCCGCGGCGCTGCCGGAGGGGGACAACGCCGAGCCCGCTCGTCGCGACCTGCGGGACCTGATCCGGCACGCGGACGCCCTGGAGGAACACACCAGTCCGGAGACGGACACAGAGGCTGCCGTGCGGCTCTTCGACAAAGCTGGAAAGCTCCTGCTGGAGCAGCGGGACTTCGCCCGTTCCGCCGTGCACCTCGACCGAGCGCTACGTGCCGGAACGCGGCTCCTCGGCCCGGACGACACCTTCCTGCTGGCCACCCGGGATGCTCTCGGACACGCCCACCAGGAGGCCGGGAACCTGCGGAAAGCCGTGCAACTCTTCGCGTGGAACCACGAGGTCTGCCTCCGAGTCCTGGGGAGCAGGCACCGGGACACCCTGCACTCCCTGGACTCCCTCGCCCGCGTCCACCTGCAGGTCGGCGATGTCGAAAGGGCCTCCCAGATCCTCACCGAAAGCCTTGCGATGCGGGCCGAGGCACTGGGGCACGGTGACCCCGACACCATGGCCGCCCTCAACAACCTGGGCGACACCTGCAGACTGGCCGGCGACCACCAGCGAGCGCTGCAACTCCTGCAGCGGGCTCTACGCGACAGCATCCGGTTGTACGGGGCCGACCATCCGAACACCCGCAAGGTGCGCAACAACCTCGCCTACGCGGATCTGGCAGGAGGGAACGTGGATCGCGCACTGCGGCTGTTCCGCCTCAACCTCCAACAGGCCGAGGGGGACCTGGGCGAGGAGCATCCCGCGACCCTCATCGCCCGCCGCAGCCTCGCCACCGCGCTTCAGGTAGCGGGCGAAACCGACCAGGCCGTGGCACTGAACGAGCGGAACCTCACCGACAGCGTCCGGATCTCCGGCGAGGGCCACCCCGACACCCTCCGCCACCGCAGCAGCCTCGCCGCCGCCTACGCGGCCGCCGGCCGTTCGGACCAGGCACTTCCCCTCTTCGAACGGCTCCTTCACGACTGTCTCCGGCTCTACGGCGGAAACCATCCGATGACTGCACGGGCCCGCGCCGACGCTGCCTTCGCCTTCGAACGGGCGGGGGACGGGGAGCGAGCCGCCGAGATCCGGGCCGGGAGCGGACAGGCGGGGCAGGTGGCAGCCGCCGGAGGGGAAGCGGCTGTCGAGTTCGTCCGTACCGAACAGCCCGAGGAAAGCCCGTACACCTACCACCTGCACCGAGGCCCGGACCGCGCATCCGCCCTGACCTTCCTGCGGGCGACGCCGGTGCGGGAGGAGTTCGTGTATGTGATCGTCGAAACCCCCGAGGGCAATCTGGGTCGGGACTTGATCTTCATCTTCGACGAGGCCACCGGACAGCCGCTGGAGTACGGACCGCGGCCCGCGCTGCCCGCGCCCGTTCTCTCCACCACCAGATGCGGATGGTGCGAGTCCGTCGTCGTACCGCTCGAACTCGACCCACCCGGGCAGGAACTCGCGTCCAGCGGTGCCGAGATCCTCATTGCGCGGGATGCGATGCTCGGCACAGGTATGGGCTACCGCTGCTCTGGGTGCTCCCTGCTTACGTGTGCCTTCTGCGCGCCCGAGCCAGACAGGGGCGACACGCGCTGCTGCCGGGTCTGCGGTGATCCGCTGACACCGCACACCGCCGACGACAGCGGTCCCATGAGCTGACCACCATGCCGGCTTGGTTCACGGTTCGTGGCTCTGAGCGTCTTCCGACGCCGGTCTGAGCAAGTCGGATGCAGGGTGAGGAGGGCCGGGCGAGGCCGGCGATGCGGGTGGTGGAGCAGCGCGGCTTGCGCAGGAGCCGCCAGGTCTTGAGGGTGGCCACGGCCTGCTCGACGAGAGCGGATCTTCGCGTGCGAGCGGCTGTGAGCCTGCCGACTGGCGGAGAGGGCCTCCCGGCGCCCCCAGTAGGGCGCCCGTGTGGTGCCGCCGGCGCCCCGGTGGCCCACCACCTCACGGTGTTGAGCGTCCTGACGCGGCTACGCCGGAGTGGTGCCAGGGCTTCGTCAGCCGCCGACGAGGGCGACAAGCTTGATGAAGGCCAGGTCGGGATCTGCGGTGAGGTCCACGACTTCGTCGAGCTCCTCGACCTGGTGGTCCCCGGCGAGAACGAAGAACCCGTTGGAGAGGAAGGCGCGCTCGGCGATCTCGGCTTGGCGCTCCCAGTCGATGCGGCGTGGCTCGCGGAAACGGTAGCCGTTCAGATCCGCCTCGGCGCCGTCGGGGCGGACGAGGCCGTTGAAGCGATCGCTCGGACGAGCGTTGTGCCGGGCGACCTCCTCGCGGACCCGGAGCCTGATCAGCTCCCGTACGGTCATGCGTGCCGGCAGTCCGGCGACCTCGAACTCGGTGACCGGCTTGCCCGTCGCGGTCTCGTCCCGGAACCTCACGGTGGCCATCAGGCGCCTCGCTTGATCTGGTGGAGGATGGTGTCGTCGGTGATCGTGGTGTCGGCGGCCAGCAGGAGGGCCTTGCTGAGGATCAGGGAGAGCCGGTCGTCCTCGAACGGCAGGAACACCGTGCCGCCGCTCCTGCGGGGTGAGGGGACGATGCACAGGTAGGTGTCGTCGGGTTCCATCAGGATGTTGGCCGAGCCCAGGTGGATCTTGTAGGTGCGCAGGTCGCCGCGGACGACGAGGAAGCGGCCGTCGAGCGAGCACCTGTCGGCGATCTTCAGGCGTGGCAGGATCCGTTCCAGGGCGTCGCGGCGTGCCCGGGCGCTCTCGGCCAGCTCGCCGAACGCGGCCGTCCGCCGGTACGCGGCATGGCGGTCCTCGCCCCGGTCGGTCCAGTCGGGGTCGGCCGCGATCGAGGTCACGCCCACGAACAGGTCGACGTCGCGCATCGCCTCGCTGAACACCAGCGGCGGCACCTCGGCCAGCGGCACCTCCCGAAAGGCGCCCTCCACCCGGCGGGCGAAGCGCACCCGATCGGTCGCGGCCAGCTCGTGGTCGCCCTCCCAGTCCGCCAGGGCGTGGCCGAAGCGGGCCTGCCACTGCCCCGCCGCCAGGGTCCGTACGGCCTCGTCCTCGTCTCCGCCGTCCCAGGGGCCGAGCAGGCCGCTCGCCCACCCCCGGGCTCTGAAAAGCGCGAACATCCTGCGGTAGTGCACCAGGTGCCCGGCAAAGCGGTTGGAGTAGACACGGGTCTCCTCCTCTGCGGGGGTGAGCAGATAGATCTCCCGGAACGCCTGCTTGAACGGCTGCCGGATCCGTCGTTCGGTCAGCAGGTCCCGCCAGGCCCGTACGGTGCCGGGCTCGGAGCGGATCGGGTGCCAGAGCCGTACTGAGGCATCGTCGGGGGCGTCGGGAAGGTTCCCGGCCCCGGGTAGGACGGCCCGCCATTCGCCGGGAGCGACCTCGATCTCCCAGACCAGCCGGCGCACGACGGCCCGGGCGATCGGATGCCCGACCAGCTCGGCGCGCCACCATCCGTACGGATGGACAGCGTCGACGGTGAAGCCGCCTTCCAGCGCCCGCGCGAGGGTGCCGAGCTGGACGCCCACCCGCTTGACCAGGTCGCGCAGCTCCTTGACCAGGTCGCCGTGGTCGCGGCGGACGGGTGCGGGGGCACCGCGCAGCGGGCGGCCGTCCTTCTCCCAGGTCAGCCCGGCGGTTTCGGCGACCGTGACGACGGCCGCGTAACCGCCCGCCTCCCTGCGCAGGACGCCGTCGTCGCCGAATCCGAGTGTCGGCAGCCGCAGCGCCACGTCGGTCCGCTCGGCCAGAGCCGCCTCGACCCGCTTGAGCATCCTGTCGAGCTGCCTGGGCACTCCGGCGTGCCGGACGACCGTCCGTACGGTACGTACCGCGGTCACCAGCTCAGGAGTCGGGAAGTCCTGCCCGGCGCGGACCACCTCGTACAGGAGTGCCTGCGACGGCAGGGTCTTGGCGGCCGTCGGGGCGACCGCGATGCCGGGCAGCAGCCGGTCGAGCAACGCCGGCAGCCACGGCTCGTCGCGCAGCAGCGCCACCCGCGCGGCGTGCCCGAGCGCGACGACCTCCCGCTCCGTGAACGCCTTGTCCGCCCGGTAGGGGATCTTGCCCGCCTGGATCGCGTCGGCGCGGTCGGCCGCCGCTTGCAGCGCGCGGCGGGCGAACGCGGCGTAGGCGGGGACGCCGGCCAGCCTCTGCCACGCGTCCGCGAGGGGCGGCGGCGAGGTGAGCGAACGGGCCCGGTCGATCTCGGACAGCAACGCCCGTTCGGCCGGGGCGAGGCCGGTGATGGTGCCGGTCTCGTCCAGTGCGATGGGACCTTCGCTCCGGCAGAGGCGCTCCGCGACCGCGCGCAGCACCGTGCCGCCCGCGAGCCCCGCCACTGCGAGCAGCGCGTACGGCTGGTTCATGTCGTCCTTCTCCAGGAGGAATTCGGTCAGTGTGCGGGCCGGGCCGAAAACATCGGGCCACGGACCGGTGCAGCGCAGCAGTGAGCCCGCCCCCAGTGTGAGGTCCGCCCGGTTGCGCGCCTCCCTCTGTGCGACGAGCGCCTCGAACATCCGGCGGCACGCGTCGGGCGTGTAGCGCGGCTGCCGTTCCCTGCCCAGGTCCTGGATCGCGGAGCGGGCCGTCATCATCGAAGGCGTGCTTGAACGGCCCACACGGTAGGCCGCCGGGAGGAGGCTGCCGAGCTCCTCGTCGGAGATCTGCGACAGATCGGCTCTCTCGACCTCGACCTGGAAGGACGGGTCGGTCAGTGCGCGCATCAGCCGGTCGGCGAGTCTCATCAGGTGCCTCGCTTGATCTGGTGGAGGATGGGCTCGTCGGTGACCGTGGTGTCGGCGGCCGGCAGGAGGGCCTTGCTGAGGATCAGGGAGAGCCGGTCGTCCTCGAACGGCAGGAACACCGTGCCGTCGCCCCTGCGGTGCGAGGGGACGGTGCACGGCGGGTGTCGTCGGGTTCCGTACACCCGTCCTGCGCCGCAGCTGGGACCGTACGGGGCGACGTCCTCCTTGGGGCCGGCGAAGGGAAGGTGAGCCGCACCGTCGGTCGCGTCCTCGATCGCCACCCGTGCCCGGTGCTCACCCAGCCCATGTTCCAGCGAGCCGTCCGAGGCCGGGCCGTGGCCGGACACGCTGCGCTCGATGAGCTGCCCCGCCGTGATGCCCTGCCTCCCGGCAGCCGTCACCAGGGCGGTGCCGAGCCGCCTGCGCAGAGCCCGTGTGTGATCCGAGCCCGTGTGTGATCCGGGCCTGCAGCCGCCACAGGGCCTCCAGGGCGGCCGGCGCACCTGCCCAGACGATGCTGCGCGCCAGGCCTCCGTCAGATCGACGAGCCGGTGAACGCCTTCGAGCGCGGCCGATCTCACTCCGCCGAGCGAGTCGTCCTTGCAGGGTTCGGCGACCAGGGTGTCGTGGGGCATGGTGGGATGCTGGCAGACCGGACCGACAATGCGACCGATACCGAGTCGGCACGGGGCCGGCGTGGGCCCGCCCGCAGGGGAGGGGCCCACGCCGTTGGCCGGGCCGGGGGATCACCCGAGCCGGCTTCGACGCGATGCCCGCCGGTCCGGTCGCCACCTGCCCCACCCCGGCCGCCGCCGTCCACACCTCCGGCTGCGACTGCGCCCCGGCGGGCGCGTACCCGCCCGGGCCCGATGCCGGGATCGGCCGATCCGGCTGCCGCTTCGGCCGTCCCCGGATGCCGAGTACCGCCGGTTCGTCCGCCGCGTGATGGTGCCCTGGCGGGGTGTCCGCCCCCGCCTGGGCGCAGCAACGCGGCCACAGGAGCATTTGAAGATGAATACCGTTTTCATGTAGTGTTCGGAGCGCCCACCGAACAGGAGGACCGCCATGGCCGTACCCAAGCGGAAGACGTCCCGCAGCAACACCCGCCACCGCCGCGCCCAGTGGAAGGCCCGCACGCCGCGGCTCGTGCCGATCACCGTGGACGGAGTGTCCTACCTGGTGCCGCAGCACCTGGTCAGGGCGTACGAGCGCGGCCTGCTGCGCCCCGGGGACTGAGAAGGCATGGCACACGAGCGGCTGCCGGTGACCGTCCTGTCCGGATTCCTCGGCGCGGGCAAGACCACCTTGCTCAACCACGTCCTGGCCAACCGCGAGGGTCTGCGGGTGGCGGTCATCGTCAACGACATGAGCGAGGTCAACATCGACGCCGCCCTGGTGCGCGGCGGGCAGGCGGCCCTGTCGCGCACCGAGGAGCGCCTGGTGGAGATGACCAACGGGTGCATCTGCTGCACCCTGCGCGACGACCTGCTGGAGGAGGTCGACCGCCTCGCCCGCGAGGGACGGTTCGACCACCTGCTCATCGAGTCCAGCGGCATCTCCGAACCGATGCCGGTCGCCGCCACGTTCTCCTTCCCCCGCGACGACGGCGCCACCCTGTCGGACCTCGCCCGCCTCGACACCATGGTCACCGTCGTCGACGCCGCGAACTTCCTGCCCGAACTCGCCGGCGGGGACGGGCTCACCGAGCGGGGCCTGGCCCCGTACGAGGACGACGAGCGCACCGTCAGCGACCTGCTGACCGACCAGGTCGAGTTCGCCGACGTCATCGTGCTCAACAAGCTCGACCTGGTCGACGCCGCAACCGCCGACCGGCTGCGGGCCGCACTCACCCGGCTCAACCCGGCCGCCCGCATCGTGTCCGCCGCCCACGGGCGGGTCGCCCTGGGCGATGTCCTGGGCACCGGCCTGTTCGACCTGGAGAGGGCGCAGCAGGCGCCGGGGTGGGTGATGGAGCTCAACGGCGACCACGTGCCGGAGACCGAGGAGTACGGCATCTCCTCCACCGTCTTCCGCTCCGGCCGGCCGTTCCACCCCGGGAGGCTGTGGTCGTTCGTGACCGAGGACCTCGACAGCGGGAGGTTCGGGCAGGTCCTGCGCTCCAAGGGCTTCTTCCACCTGGCGTCCCGCCCGCACGTGACCGGGCTGTGGTCCCAGGCGGGCTCCGTCGCCCGCTTCGAGCCCTCCGGCGTTCGCGGGGCGGGGGACGGCCAGGAGCAGGAACTGGTCTTCATCGGCACCGACCTGCGCGCCGACGAGTTGCGGGCCGCCCTGTCCGCGTGTCTGACGGCCGAGGGCGAGGCGCCTCCACTCCGCGACCCGTTCCCCGCGTGGGACGCCCACGGCATCGACGACGCCTGCGACCACGACCACCGGCAGCCGCTGCCGGCGGCGTGAAGGCTCCGGGCCGGGCGGTGGTGCAGCCACGGCACCGCCCGGCCCGGCCCTCTTCCTCCGCCGCCCACCGGAGTCCCCGCCGACCGGACCGCCGGGACGTTCCCCTGATCCACCTCGGACGTCGCCTCCGGAGTCCCGGACCGGATTCCGCGCTCCTTCCGGACGGCTCGTCCCCGGGCAAGGTGCCCGACGAGCCCGGCGGCGCGAGGCGTCCCCCGGTCGGCCCCGGCCATCCGCCCCGCACCCGGAGGGGCTTCCGCGCGGAAACCCCGCGTGTCCCCTCCCGTCCCGGCTCCCGAAACCCTACCCTCGATGAACCTGAATTTCGTTGCCAAGAAGAGGAGTCGGCGGTGCCCGATCCCTACGCCGCGTCCGCCCCGTACATCGATCCGCTGATCGCCGGTTTCTGGCACGGCACGTCCCCCGCTCTGACCGCCGAGCTGAAGGCCCTTGCCGCACTGTCGGGGCCGGTGGTGGACCTCGGTGCCGGGTCCGGGCGTGGTGTGCGGGTCATCACCTCGGCCCTGCCCGGCGTCCCCGTGTCGGCCGTCGAGCCCTCTGCCGCCATGCGTACCGCCCTGTTCGCCCGGCTGGCCGACGACCCGTCCCTGCACTCCACCGTCACCGTCGTCGACGCCGACGCCCAGAGCTGCGAACTCCCCGGCGGGCTGCGGGCCGTGGTGGCCATGAACGTCCTCGGCCACCTGACCCCCGGGCAGCGCCGGCGGCTGTGGGCGAGAATCGCGGAGCGCCTGGAGCCGGGCGGAGTGCTGCTGGTCAACAACCTTCCGCCCCACACCCCCCAGACGGTGCCACCGGCCAGGATGGGCGGCTTCCGCGCCGGCGAACAGGACTACGAGGGCTGGGCGCAGGCCGACCCCTCCGGCGAGGAACGCCTCACCTGGAGGATGACCTATCGGACCCTGCGCGACGGCCGGTGCGTGTCCGAGACGACCGTCGACCACGAGTGGTGGACGGCCACCGACGGGGAACTGCGCGCCGAGTGGGCCGAACACCGGCTGACATCCCGCGTCGCCGGTGAAGGCGGGACCGCCTTCCACGTCGTCGGCCGTGGCAGCGGGCCCCTCCACTGACCCTCGACCGGCCCCCTCCCCTGATCGACGACGACACGCTCACCCACCCCAGGACCCCACGGACCCCGCATGCACAACCGCCGCCCCTCTCCCCGCCCCATCGGCCCCTACCTCGTCCGCCCCGCCACCCCGGGGGACGTCGACGGCGCACGCAGCGTCATGCTGGACACCTTCTACCGCGAGTTCGGTTACGGGTACGTGCCCGCATGGCACGCGGACGTCACCGACATCCACGGCACCTACCTGGCGGACTCCCGGCACCTGCTGCTCGTCGCGGTGCACGGCGGCGCACCGGACGGGAAGGTGGTCGCCACCACCGGCCTCCTCTCCCGGGGCCCCGCGCACCCACCGCATCCGCGGTGGATCGCCGAACGCTACCCGTCCGGCTCCACCGCCCAACTGGTCCGCGTCTACGTCCGCCCCGAGCACCGGCGCCACGGGCTGGCCAGGGCCATGGTGGAGATGGCGGCCGACTTCGCCGCCGCGGCGGACTACGCCGGCCTCTACCTGCACACCAACGCCGACATTCCCGGCGCCCAGCCCTTCTGGGACAGCATGGCCAAGGAGGTCTTCGACGCCAGGACCACCGGCGAGCACGGCCCTGGCTTCGCCACCGTCCACTACGAGATTCCGCTGCCCCGCTGACACCCGGTCGGTGCCCGCGGTTCGCGCCCCCCGACCGGATCAGGCCGTGGGACCACGCGCAGCACCGGCGAACGGGGGCATCGCCTCCAGCAGCTGCCGGGTGAACGGGTGGCCGGGATTCGACAGCACCTCCCGGGTCCGGCCGGACTCCACCACACGCCCCTCGTCGACCACGGCGATCCGGTCGGCGAGTGCCGAGGCCACCGACAGGTCGTGGGTGACCATCACCACAGACGTCCCCCCGCCCGTGACGGCACCCTTCCCGGAACCGGCCGCCAGATCCGCGAGCAGCGTGCAGATCTCCCGCCGGTTGACGGGGTCGAGGCCGGAGGTGATCTCGTCGCACAGCAGGACGGCGGGGCGCGCCAGCAGAGCGCGGGCGAGCGCGGCCCGCTGCAGCTCACCGCCGGACAGACCGCCGGGCGGACGGGCCGCGGTGCCCGCGTCCAGTCCTACGGCGGCCAGCGTGGAGAGCGCTTCGGCGCGAGCCGCCTGCGGGTGCGCGCCGTGCAGCCGGACGGCGGTGCGGGTCACCTGGTTCAGTACCGGCCGGTGCTCGTCGAACGAGGCCCTGGCGTCCTGGAACACGTACTGCACGGCGGCCAGCTGCTCCCGGCCGCGGTCGCGCACGCTGCGGGGCAGCGGCTCGCCGTCGAGCAGGACCCGGCCCGACCAGCGCCGGTGCAGCCCTGCGAGGCAACGGGCGAGGGTCGTCTTGCCCGAGCCGGAGCGGCCCACCACGGCCAGGCACCGACCGGTGCCGAGCGTCAGCGAGACGTCGTGCAGGACGGTGCCCGTGCGGCGATGCCCGTGCCAGGCCGTGACGCCTTCCACCCGCAGGACGGGCGGGGCGTCCCCGTCCCGACCGCGGGATTCCGAGGCTCCGCCCCCGTGTGCCGGTACGGCGGCGGACAGCAGCTCCGCGGTGAGCGGATGGCGGGGCGCGGAGAGGACCTGCGCGGCGGGCCCCGCCTCCAGCGCCCGGCCGTCCCGCAGGACGACGATGTCGTCGGCCATCTCGCGCACCACGTCCAGGTCGTGGCTGAGCAGTACCACCGCCACCCCCCGGTCGAGGACCGCCCGCAGCTCGGCGACCACCCGCTGCCTGGTCAGCGCGTCCTGCCCGGTGGTGGGCTCGTCCGCGACGACCACCGGTGCGCCCGACAGCAGCGCCTGCGCGAGGACGGCCCGCTGCTGCTGGCCGCCCGAGAGCTGGTGCGGATACCTGCGCAGGACCTGGTCCGGGTCGGTGAGCTGGGCCGCGCGCAGCGCGGCGCGTATCCGCCCGGCCCGCTCCGCGCGGCTGCCGCCCTGCAGGCGGGCGATGTCGGTCAGCAGCGCCCCGGCCCGCCGGGCCGGGTGGAGCGCGGCGGCGGGGTTCTGCGGGACGTAGCCCGCCCGCCCCTCCACGGCGACCGTGCCGCTCACCCGCGCCCCGGCCGGGTACTCGCCGAGCAGGGCCAGACCGGTGGTGCTCTTGCCGCTGCCGGAGGGGCCCACCAGGGCGGTGCAACGGCCGGGCAGGACGGTGAACGAGACACCGTCCACCAGGGCCCGGCCGCCGGCCTCCACCCGCAGGTCCTCAACGCGTGCCACGGGCCGGGACATCACGGCGGGCCTCCTTTCCCCCGGATCCGCCCCGGGCCCTGCTCGCCAGCAAGGCGTCGAACAGCAGGTTGGTTCCGGTGGTCAGCGCGACGATGAGCACGGCCGGAACCACCACGGCCCACGGCTGGACGAACAGTCCGGTGCGGTTGTGGTCCACCATCACCGCCCAGTCGGCGGCGTCGGGGGCGACCCCCACGCCCAGGAAGGCGGCGGTGGCCACCAGGTACAGCGCGCCCGTCAGCCGCACCCCGGCGTCGGCGACCAGGGTCCGCAGCATCGAGCGGCCGACGTAGCCGGCGGCCATCCGCCACCAGCCCTCCCCCTGCATCCGCATGGCCTCCACCGCGGGCCGGGACGCCGCCTCGGCGGCGCCGGCGCGCACGATCCGGACCGCGTCGGGCACGTTCACCAGGGCCACGATCAGTACCAGCCCCGCGGCCGAAGGGGTGAACAGGGCAGCGGCCATCAGCATCAGCAGCAGCGAGGGAACGGCCAGCACCACGTCCCAGGGGCGCATCAGCAGCTCCTCCAGCCAGGCGCGGTGGGTGAGGGCCGCGGCCAACCCGATCGGCAGGGCGATCAGATAGGCCGCCGCGGTGGCCGCCGAGGCGGTGACCACCACCGAGCGTCCGCCGAGCAGGACCTGCCGCCACACGTCCCGGCCGGTGAAGTCGGTGCCGAGCCAGTGACCGCCGCCCGTGGTGAAGGAGACCCCGCGGGGGCCCGGTTCACCGGCGAGCCAGGGGCCCGCGACGGCGAGGAGCAGGGGCACGGCGATCAGCGCCGCACCGAGCACCGCCTGCCCCGGGGGCAGCCGCTTCGGACGTCCCGTGCTCACGCCGTCACCTCCGACCGCGGTGCGAGGCGGTGCGTCACCAGGTCGGCCCCCAGGTTCAGTACGACCGTGACGGTGCCGAAGACGACCGCCAGCCCCTGGACGACCGGGATGTCGCGGGCCGCCACCGCGTCCATCAGGACGGTGCCCAGTCCGGGGACGACGAAGAGGGACTCCACCACGATCACCCCGCCCAGCAGCCAGTCGGCGGTCCGGGCGAGCTGCTGCGCCGCCGGGGCCGCCGCGCCCGGCAGGGCGTGCGCCCAGCGGATGCGGCGGCCGGTGACGCCGTAGCGCCTGGCCTGGGCGACGTGGGGCGAGGCCAGCGCGTCGATCATTCCGGCCCGCACCAGCCGGCTGACGGAGCACACCGGCCGGGCCAGCAGAACCAGCACCGGCAGCACCAGGACGGCCGGATGGCCGAGCAGGTCGGAGCCGTAGCCGACGGCGGTGGGCGGCAGCCAGCCCAGCCACAGCGCGAACACCACGGTCAGCAGCACACCGAGGGCGAACTCGGGCACCGCGTACACGCCGAGTGTGACGATGCTGATCACCCGGTCGGCGGGGCCGCCCTCGCGGCCGGCCGCGAGGACGCCCAGCCCCACCGCGACCGGGACCAGCAGCACCACGGTCACACCCGCGAGCAGCACGGTGGGCCCCAGGCCCGCCGCCAGGTACTCCGTGACCGGGCGGCCGGACACCAGCGAGACGCCCAGGTCCCCGCGGACCAGCCCGGTCGCCCAGTCCGCGAACCGTTCGGCGGCCGACTGGTCGAGCCCCATGGCCCGGCGGATCCGCTCGACGCGTTCGGGGTCCGGGGCGTCCCCGGCGAGCGCGACGGCCGCGTCGCCGGGGAGCGCCTCGGTGAGCGCGAAGACCAGCACCACCACACCGGCGGTCTGCGCCACGCCGAGCACCAGCCGCCGCAGCAGCCAGGAGGGACGGTCCCTCACGCCATCCACACCCGGTCGAAGCGGGCCCAGTCCAAGGTGTTGGCGGGCGCGTCCTTCGCGACCCCGCGCACGTTCGACGCCGTGGCGACGATCCAGTCGGCGAATCCCCAGACGAGGAAACCGCCCTCGGCGTGGAGCCGGCGCTGCATCCGCTCGTACAGCGCGGTCCGTTCGGTCTCGTCGGCGGTGGCCTGGGCCTGCCGGTAGAGCTCGTCGAAGTCCTCGTGCCGCCACTTGGTGGCGTTGGTGGGGGAGTCGGTCAGCAGCCGCTGGGAGATGTGCGTCTCGATGGGCATGGTCCCGGAGCGGGTGCAGGCCAGGACGCCGGAGTCGAGAGTGTCGCTCCAGTAGGTGTCGGCGTTGCCGACCTTGACCTCGATGGTGACGCCCGCTTCGGCGGCCTGCTCCTTGAAGATCTCCGCGGCCTCGACGAAGCCGGTGGCGACCGGTGAGGTGTCCAGGGTGACGGTGAGACCGCCGCCGTGCCCGGCCTCGCGCAGCAGGCTCCTGGCGCGTTCCAGGTCCCGCTTCCGCTGCGGGATGCCCGCGGCGTAGTACCGGTAGCCCTTGCCGAACAGGTCGTTGCCTATCTCCCCGGCCCCCGAGAGCGCTCCGTCGACCAGCTCCCGGCGGTCCGCGATGAGGAAGAACGCCTCGCGCACCCGCCGGTCGTCGAAGGGCGCGCGGTCGGTCTTCATCACGAATCCCTGCATGGCGCTGTTGCGCAGCCGTACGATCCGCACCCGCCCGCTCTTCTCATGGGCGCGGGCGGTGGTGGGATTGAGCTCGTGGGCGTACTCCACCTGGCCGCCCAGCAGGGCGTTGATCCGCGCGGACTCCTCGTCGGCGACGGTGAACTCCAGCTCGTCCAGATGGGGCGCGCCGTCCCAGTAGCCGTCGAACCGCCTGGTGAGCAGGGACCGGCCGGGGGTGAAGGAGACGTGGCGGAACGGGCCGCAGCCGATCGGCCTGCCGAACGTCTCGGTGCCGTCCTGCACGATGTACGCGCCGAAGGCGGCGAGCACGTTGGGGAACTCGGCGTAGGGGCGCTTGAGACGGAACTCCACGGTCCGGTCGTCCCGGGCCCGGCTGGCGTCCAGGTCGATGGCCTCCAGGGACGCCTTGGCCCGGAAGGCCCGCCCGGGGTCGGCGATGCGCCGGTAGCTGTGGAGCACGTCGGCGGCGGTGACGGGCTTGCCGTCGTGCCAGGCGGCCTCGCGGAGGACGACGGTCCACCGGTCCAGGGTCTTGTTCGGCTCCCAGCTCTCGGCGAGGCGGGGCCGGGCGGACATGTCGGAGCCGAAGTCGGCGAGCTTGTCGAACAGGGCCTTGGCGCGGGCGGCGTCGGCGAACAGGTTCGTCAGGTGCGGGTCGAGGGTCTCGTTCGCCCCGCCGCCGGCGAAGGCGGCCCGCAGCTTCCCGCCGCGGCGGGGCTTGCCGTCGTCGCTGCCACCGTCCGTCCCCCTGCCGCCCGCTGCGCCGCAGGCGGCGAGGGCCAGGGCGGCGGCGGTACCGCCCGACGCCGCCAGGACGGTCCGCCGCGCGGGCCCGGCGGGGTACTGGGTGCTGGTGTGTCTCATCGTGTTCGTTCCTTGCTGCTGGTGCCGGGACGGTACTGGGGGGCGGCGTCGAGGGTGGCGGTGGGAAAGGGCTCAGGCTGCGGGCCGGTGCTCCGGTGGCCGGGCGCGCAGCCGGGCGACCAGGTGCAGTCGGTCGCCGTCGGCCGTGCCGTCCGGGGCGGGGGCGCCGGGGCGCCAGGGCGGTTCGGTGCGCGGCCCGGGTCCGTCGTGCAGTTCCAGCACCTCGAACCCGGCGGTGTCCAGCAGGTGGCGTATCTCCTGGGGGAACAGCAGCCGCCAGGCGGAGCGCTGCTCCACGGGCGGGGAGCCGTCGTCGGCGCTCCACACCCGGCGCCGTCGCAGTAGCTGGGCCGCGCGGTCGATCCACAGGGTGGTGACGGAGGTGTACGCGGTGCCGTTCCAGGTCAGCGACCGGGTGCGGGGGGCGTCGAGCAGTTCGGTGCTGCCCAGGAAGAAGGCGCCGCTGCGCATCTCGGCGACGAGCAGGCCGCCGGGTGACAGGTGCCTGCGGCAGGCGGCGAGGAAACCGGCGAGTTCGGTGTTGGTGTGGCAGTACAGCAGCGCGCTGTCCAGGCAGACCACCGCGTCCACCGTGCGATCCAGGGCGAAGTCGCGCAGGTCGGCGCGGAGGTAGTCGGGGCCGGGGTGGTGGAGGCGGGCGTGGGCCAGCATCGTCTCGGCCAGGTCGATGCCGGTCACCTGCCGGCCGAGCCGGTGGAGGTGGGCGGCGTCCCGCCCGGTGCCGCATCCCGCGTCCAGGACCCGGGGGCCGGCACCGTGGCGCAGCAGGACGTCCTCGGTCCAGCGCGCGGCGACGCGGTCGGGGTCGGGGAACTGGGCCTCGTACAGTTCGGGGCGGTCGGTGAGCAGGTTGCCGACGGTCGTGTCTTCCGTCACGGGACCGCCTTCCGGACGGAGGTGGTACGGGAGGGGGGCACCGGCTCGGGCAGGACGGCCCGGCGGCGCAGCACGGCGACCCCGGCGGCGGAGGACAGACCGAAGGCCAGGCAGCACAGCCACGGCAGCCACGGCAGCTCCATCCGCCGCCCCAGGTCCATGGCCCAGCCGACGGCGGTGTTCCCGGCCGCGGCCGCGATCCCGGAGACCACGTAGAAGACGCCGAAGTGGGTGCCGGTGAGCGATTCCCGCCCGAAGGCGGGGATCAGCTCCATGACGAAGGGCTGGGCCACCATCACGCCGAGGTAGAGCAGGAACGCCCCGGCCAGGACGGGCAGCATCCGCAGTGCCGCCGCGGCCGCCGTGTCCGGCGGGCCGGTGTCCGCCCGGCCGGTCACCGGCAGCGGGAGGAGGAACGCGGCGCCCATCAGGGCGAGTCCGGTGGCGATCCAGCGTCCGCGGTCGCCGCGCTCCTTGAGCCGGGCGGTGATGCGCAGTTGGAGGGCCAGGCCGGCGACGGTGCCGGTGAGGAAGACCAGGCCGGCCGCGCCCGCCCAGCCGGTGGCGGTCCGGGCGCCGTCCGGCAGCAGGAGGTAGAGCTGGGTCTCCAGGGTGAACATGCCGGTCATGGCGAGCGCGAACAGCAGGAAGCGGCGGTTGGCCAGCGCCTCCCGCCAGTCGCCGAGGACCGAGGTCCGGCCGGTGCCCTCCACCTCGCGGGCGGGCAGGACGAGGGCCTGGGCGACGGTGAGGACCGCGAAGACCGCGGCGGCGGTCAGCGCCGAGGTGCGGAAGTCCACCAGGAGCAGGACGCTGCCCAGCAGCGGCCCGGTGAGCGCACCGCAGGTGGCGAAGAGCTGGAAGAGGGCGAACGCCTCGGCCCTGCGCTGCCCGGACTCCACGGAGATGTAGGCGCGGACGGCCGGGTTGAACAGCGCTCCCGCCAGCCCGCTGAGCACGGAGGCGGCGAGCAGCACGGTGAGGGAGTCGCCGAGCGCGAAGAACCCGAAGCCGACCGTGCGCAGGGCGCAGCCGGAGATGATGACGCCGCGGGCCCCGAGGCGGTCGGCCGCCGACCCGCCGATGATGAACAGGCCCTGCTGGCTGAGGTTGCGCACCCCGAGCACGATCCCGATCGCCGCGGCCGACATTCCCAGGTTCTCGTCCAGATGGAGGGCGAGGTAGGGGATGAGGAGGTAGAAGCCGGTGTTCACCCCGAACTGGTTGACCAGGAGCAGGCGCACGGCCGGGGGGAAGCCGCGCACCGCGCGGAGGGTCTTCACGCGGAGCCCCCTCCCGGCGGGAGTGCGGCCGCGGGGGGGACGGCGGCCGGCGCCGGTGCGACGCCGAGTCCGGGCAGCCCGGTGGTGCGGACGGTCCCGTCCTGGCCGCCGATGCCCTGCCACGGGTCGCGGGCGAGCAGCAGGTGGCCGTCCAGGTCGGCCCAGCGGGCGCGGTCCGCCAGGTGCACCGCGGGCGCGATGCCGAGTGAGGAGGCGGTCAGGCAGCCGAGCATGACGTCGGTGCCGCTGCCGCCGAGGGCCTCGATGATGCGCAGGGCCTGGTGGACACCGCCGCATTTGGCGAGCTTGACGTTCACCCCCTGGACCCGTCCGGCCAGGCGGAGTGCGTCGTCGTAGCCGACCGCGTCCTCGTCGGCGATCAGCGGCAGGGGGGAGTGCTCGGCCAGCCGGACCAGCGCCTCCACGTCACCGGGGGCGGTGGGCTGCTCGACCGCCTCCACCCCCAGGGCGGCGAAGCGCGGCAGCAGCGCCTCGGCCCGCCCGGGTGTCCAGGCGCCGTTGGGGTCCAGCAGGAGGCGCGCGCCGGGGGCGGCGTCGCGTACCGCCGCGACCCGGTCCAGGTCCTCGGCCGGGTCGGCCGTACCGGCCTTGATCTTCAGCAGGCGGAACCCCCTGGCGGCCAGGGAGCGGGCCTGGGCGGCGGCGTCGGCCGGATCGGTGATGCCGATGGTGCGGGCGGTCGCCGCGGCCGGCGGTGCGCCGTGGGCGTCCCGGCCGGGCAGCAGCCGGTGGACGGGCTGCCCGGTGTGCTTGCCCAGCAGGTCCAGCAGGGCGGAGTCGACGGCGGCCGTGACGCCCGGCGGGAGTTCCGCGGGGAGCAGGGCGCCCTCCCGCAGGGCGGCCAGGGCGGGTGCGGGGCCGGAGTGCCGGGCCAGCGCGGGGGCGGCACGGCCGAGCAGGGCGCGGGCGGCCTGCCCGGCCGTCAGGCCCAGGTACGCGGAGCCGACCACCTCGCCGTACCCGGTGGCCCCCGCGGACTCGACGCAGGCCCACACGGCGTCCCGGCGGGCCATCACGGACCGGGAGATGCGCAGCGGCCGGTCCAGTTCGAGGGAGACGGTGCGGACGGTGAGCTTCATGCCCGGCCCTCCGCTCCGGTCGCGAGCGGGTCGACGACGGTGCGGCAGCGGGTCCACCCGGTGGCTTCGACGGACTGCGGGTGCGGGATCTCCAGGGGCCGGTCGCACGGCGGGCCGCCGGTGCCGATGCCGTTCCGCAGGCAGTAGTCGTCGTCGTAGATCGTGCCCAGGTAGCGGTGGGGCCCGTCGGGGAAGACGGTGGCCACCACCGCGCCGGGCCGGGTGCGGGCCGCCCACGCGGCGACCAGGGCGACCGCGCCGGTGCTCCAGCCGCCGCTGACGAAGCAGCCGCGGGCCAGCCGGCGGCAGGCGTCCACAGCCTCGTGCGGGCCGACCCAGTGCACCTCGTCGAAGATCTCGTACCGGACGTTGCGGGGGTGGATGCTGCTGCCCAGCCCGCGCATCAGCCTCGGACGCGCGGGCTGGCCGAAGATCGTGGAGCCGACCGAGTCCACCCCGATGACGTGCAGTCCCGGCCAGCGGCGGCGCAGCGGGCCGGTGAGTCCCGCGCTGTGCCCGCCGGTGCCCACGCTGCACACCAGGACGTCCAGGTGCTCCAGGGCGTCGCCGATCTCGGCGGCCATGGCGGCGTAACCGGCGGTGTTGTCCGGGTTGTTGTACTGGTCGGGCCAGTAGGCGCCGGGCAGCTCGGCGAGCAGTTCGCGCAGCCGGGCGATCCGGGCGGCCTGCCATCCGCCGCGCGGTGCGGGACGGTCCACCAGTTCCAGCCGGACCCCGTGGGCCCGGAGCAGACCGCGCACCGCGGGCTCCAGCTCGGCGTCGCCGACGAGCACCACGGGATGGCCCAGGGCCTGCCCGGCGAAGGCGAGTCCGACACCGAGCGTGCCCGAGGTGGACTCCACCACGGGAGCACCGGGCCGCAGTTCCCCGCGCTCCCGGGCGCCGCGCAGCATGGCGACCGCGGCGCGGGCCTTCAGCCCGCCCACCCCCTGGGCCTCCAGCTTGGCCCAGAAGCCGGGGTGGGGGCGGGGGAGGGGGACGGCGATGCGGGCCAGGGGAGTGCGGCCGAGGAGGGACAGCAGCTCGGGCGCGGCGGCCTGTTCGGCGGTGAGCGTGGTCATGTGGCGTCCCCCGGCCTGTCCCCCGGTCCGTTCGGCAGGCGGTAGTGGTGGAGCACCCCGGGGCCGCCGTCGAGCCAGAAGAAGGGGTAGGGCTCGGCGGAGACCGCCGTGACCCCGGCACCCAGGAAGCGCGGCAGCACCGCGCTGCCGGTCTGGGCGAAGAGGACCAGCGGCTTGCCGGTGGTGCGGGCGTGCTCCAGCAGCGGCTCGAAGGTGCCGTTGCCCAGGGTCATGCCGGAGACCAGCAGGGCGTCGCAGCCCTCCAGCTCCGCCTGTGCGTCGGTGCGGACCGGTTCCCCCCACTCGGTGGCGCCGCCCTTGAGGTCGCACGGGATGTAACCGGTGCCGCGCTCACGCAGCCGCTCCAGGAGGGAGTTGACGACGCCGACGACCAGGACCCGGCGTACGGCGGGGCCGGACGGCAGCAGATCGACGACCGCCCGGGCGCGGGCGCGCGACTTTCCCAGGCTGTCGCCCGGCGGCAGGGGGAGGGGCCGGGCCCCGTGGGCGGGGGTGTGCGGCAGGACGTGGGCGAGGTAGGCGTCCAGGGCGGCGATCCGCACCGCAGGCAGCGGATGGTCCAGCAGGTGGGCGACATCGGCGCCGACACAGTCGTCCAGCGCGCCCTGCGGCAGCGTGCCGGGCTCCACCGCGCAGGAGCCGACCGCCGCGGCCAGCCGCAGACTGAGCACCTCGTTGCGGTATCCGCCGCCGCGGCCCCGGTGGCGGACGGCCTGGGTGGTGGTGAAGGCCAGGGAGATGCGCTGACCCGCCGGATCGGGCCCGAACTCGCCGCCGCGCACCCGTCCGAGGAGTTCCGCGACCGACCGGACGGCGGGCACGGTGGCGGCCGTCACGCACCCACCTCCACGGCCCCGGTCCAGCGGGGGCGCAGTCCGGCCAGGACGGTTTCCGCCCGGGCGCGGGCGGCGCCCGCCTCGGCGGAGGTGACCATGACGTGGCCCAGGTAGTCGTTGTTGCTGGTGGCCGCCCGCACGGTCCGGCCGGGCGCGACGAGGTCCAGTTCGCGGACCTCGGGGGCGGACTGCGCGGCCTCGGCCCCGTCGAAGCCCGCGAGCTCACCGTCCCGGTCCGGCAGCAGGAAGGCGATCGCGGCACTGCGGACGCCGGTGTCCCGGGGGGTGAGGCCCGGGTGGCGCCCCAGTGCGATGTCCACGGCGGCGGCGGGCAGGTCGACACCGGTGACGTGCCGGACCAGCTCGGTGATCCGGTTGCCGGCCGGGCGGGGGTTGACCTCGACGATCCGCGGACCGCCGGCCGTCAGCTTGATCTCGGTGTGGGCGACGACCTGGTCCAGGCCCAGGGCCCGGAGCGCGGCGACCGCGGTGTTGGCGGCCTCCCGCACGGCGTCCGGATCCAGCGCGGCCGGGAACATGTGGCCCGTCTCGATGAAGGCCGGGGCCCCGCCGACGCTCTTGTCGGTCACTCCCACCACGTGGCAGGTGCCGTCGTAGGACACCGTCTCGACACTGACTTCCGGACCGGTGAGCAGCTCCTCCAGCAGGACGGCGGAAGCACGCCGCTGGCCCCGCGCGTTGACCGGGAAATCGCCCATCGCCTTGTACGCCTCGGCGAGCTGCCTCTCGTCGGCCACCCGGCGCACGTACATCCCGGCGCACAGATCGGTCGGCTTGACCACCAGGGGGAAACCGATGTCCGCGGCGGCCCGGGCCACCTCGGGCCAGTCCCGGCACACCGCGTAGCGCGGCCCCGGCACCCCGGCCTCCTCCAGCGCCTGCCGGGTCGCGTCCTTGCGGCAGGCGGTCTCGACGGAACGCGGTGCGGGCCCCGGCAGGCCCAGGCGCTCCGCGACCCGGGCCGCCGCCGGGAGGTAGTAGTCGCAGGACGAGACCACACCGTCGAAGCGCAGCACTCCGTGCAGCCGCTCGGCACGGTCCAGCAGCGCGGGGAGGTCGTTGGTCTCGACGGTGAGTACGTTCTCCGCCGCGAGCAGGGGGTGCGGCCCCGGCGGCCGCGCGGAACGCAGGTAGTGGTGCAGGTTCCTGGTGAGGAAGGTGAAGCGGTGCCCCGACTCCCCGATCGCGCGGGGCAGTAACCGACTCATCGACCCGACCCAGCTCTCGATCATCAGCAGATGTCCCACGGTTCACCCTTCGCGTGGCATGAGCACGGCCGCGAGAGAGGTTATCGATTATCGTTTTCATTGTCACCTGATGGTGCGTCGGAAATTTCGGCGGACGGGTCACCGGGCGCGGCGGGGTGCGGCGTCTCCGGGCGCTGTCGGGGCATCCGGAGACGCAGCGCTCCGTCCTGGTCCCGGGAGATCCGTCGGAGGAAGCGGCCGTCGCCCGCCGTGCCGCGGAACGGGCTGTGGCACGGTGGTGCGGAACCTGCGCCAGGCGTCCACCGCCGACGTGGTCGCGCACCCGGCCCGTGTGATCGGCGTGCGCACCGTCCTGCCCGCCGACCGGTCCGCACCGGGGACCGGGGCGGTCGCCGCTGCTGCCGCCGGTGTGCCGCGCGGCTGCCCGGCTCGTTCGCCGTACGGCCGGCAAGGGGCTGCCGGAGGGCTCGCGGTTCCGTGTCCCTTGGAGTCGGTGCCGGGGAAGCGGGCGCGGTCGCGGTCCGGCTCGGGGAGGGACCGGTGGGCGTCGCGCCGGGTGCGGCGGGCCGGAGCGTGAGGACAGGGGCGGAGGAGCCGGCCGAGGGCGGCGTGGGCCGCGCGATCCGCGCCGCCGGGGAGCCCGGCAACCGTCTTCGCCCCCGGCGCCGCGGAAAGGCGTTGCCGCCCCCTGCCGCCCCTGGGATGGCTACGATCCGGTGTGTCCGCGACATCAGGGGGATCGGTGCGGGAACTCGTCTACCTGTCAGACAACAAACTGAAGCAGTTCGTACCCGGGAGACGGCGGTGGGGCAGGACAGGCCGCCGTCTCAACAGGTTCAGGCTCGACGCCAACACCCCCGTGGGCGGTGGAGGGATCGAATTCGATCTCGGCGGGGAGCCGGCCCCCGCCGCGGCCGCGGTCCGGGACCTCGACGCCGTGGTCGGGTACATCGAGGAACACGCCCTCTGGTACCAGGATCCGGACGCACGGGCAGGCCGATGGGTCTACTTCGAGGCACCGCTCCACTTCTTCCGCGTCGGCAGTCGGGACCCGGGAATCGGAACGGTCCTTTTCCTCGACTCACCCGTCTCGGACGGTTACGCCCCCGGCCCCTGCCGTCTCCTGCTCCACGGGAACGACCGGCATCTGCTCGCGCCCCTCCCCAGTACGGGCCTGACGCTGAAGGACGTGGCCGGGAGCGCCTTCACCGCTCCCGGTGTCCGGCGCACGGCAGGCGTCGGGCAGCCGCCCGCCGCGGACCGGATCGACGCAGCTCCGGAGCCGATGCTGCCCCCGGCGCCCGCGCCGCCCCCGTTCGTGGTTTCCAAGGTGATCGAGCGCGCCGACTTCCTGCCGCCCGCCGGTGCGGCCTGGATGCGAGGCTACGCGCGAGTCACCACCCTCCTCGAAGCACGCGGCGCAACGGTGACCGTTGCGACGCCCCTGTACGTGGAGTACGCCCACGACCTGCCGGACTAGCCGGTGCCCGGATCGGGGGCGCGGACCGGTCCGCGGCCGGACGGTGCCCGGGCGGCCGATCCGTGGGGCCGGCCGCCTCCCGCCGGACGACCGGCGCACTCGTCGTGCCGCTCTGCCCTCCCCGGCCGGATCGCTCCCGGGCAGACCGGGGCGGCGCCGGGCGAGGTCGGAGCGGACAGCACCGGCTCCGCCTCACGTCCGGCCCCGGGACCTCAGCCGCAGCCCGAAGGCGGAGACGGCCGCAGAAGCCGCCCCGATCGCGATCGCGGCGGAGAGGTCGTCCGCCGCCCCTTGGGCGACGATGAACCCCGCAAAGCCCGCGACCATGGTCCTGAGAAACCCCGAGCCGTGCGAGAACGCCTCCGGTGGAGGCGAGAACACCTCCGGCGGAGGCGCCGCGGAACCGCCGAGACCCTCCGGCCGCCGAGCGGCGTCTCCGGCTCCCGACGCGCCGTACAGCAGGATGCGGCTCGCGCTGACCGACGAGCGCGTCTCGGGGCTCACTGCGAACTCCTCCGCGAGGCCGAGGAGGGTCGTGCACGCCTCGGGGTGCACCCGGGCCGCCCCTGCCGAGGGGGGCGGTCCGCCCGCCAGGAGGACGGCGCAGGCGCCGAGCCGGTCGGCTCCCAGGTCGAGCACCTCGGCTGCGCGGCGCTGGGACGCGTGGGACGCGAAGGGCTTCAGCCTGCGCAGGACGGGCACCGCGGTCGCCGTGAGGAGGTCGGCGGCGGCGGCCGGAGAGCCGCTCCGGATCTGCTGCCCCGCCGCTCTGAGTGCGTCGGAGGCGCTGTCGTACGACAGCGCCAGCACCTCGTCGAACACGTCGTCCAGGAGGTGTTCGCCCAGGCCGGACCAGGCGAGACAGCAGCGCACCAGGTGGTCCGCGTCCTCCGCTCCCGCCGCGAGCCGGGCGACCGGCATCACCAGTGCGCGCGGAAGCTCTTCCCGGACCGCGTCGACGGAGGAGGGCTCAAGGCGGGGATCGTCGAGAGCGTCGGCCCGCCGGCGCAGGTGGCACCAGAAGTCCTCGCGCTCCACGAGCGCCGACCACAGGCCCGCCGCCTCCTCCCACTCCCGCTCCCCTCCGGGCCGCCCCTCCGCCGCCTCTCCCCGCCCGCTCGCGTCGAGTTCGGCGTCGAGCAACCGGGAGTGCAGCCGTACCGCCTCGTCGTGGTCCTGGTGCAGCGGGGACGACGGGGAGCAGCCGCAGGATCCGGACGGGGAGCCCCAGTACCAGAACATCTCGTGGACGATGCGGTGCCGCGGGTCCCGGAGGACCTCGAAGGCCGCGAGCACTCGCTCCCACCCCGGACCGACGGCACCCTGCACCTTGGCCTCGCGGTACCTGCTCCGGACCTCACCGCGTGTGGCGCCGGTGGGCAGTCCGGCGGTGCGGAAGGCGTTGCCGCGGTACAGCTCGGGCCCCGCGAGCTCGCGCAGCCGCGCCAGGCATTCGTCCATCCCGCCCAGGATGGCCGCAGTACCGCACCGCGCGCCATGGGATCGGTGAAAATCCGGCGGTACGCCACGAAGGTGCCGCCGCGCACCCTACGCTGTGAGCCATGCACACGGGACTGATCGTCCTCGCCGGCCTGTTCGGCGCCGCGGCCGGGGTGCTGCTCGTACCGCGCATGGCCTACCGGTTGTCGGTACGGCCCGGGCAGGACTGGCGCGCCACCTGCCCCGGCGGGCACCTGCTGCCGGGTTGGACGGGGCCGGCGTACTGCGGGGACTGCGCCTCCGCACCCGGCCCGGCCGGCGGTGCGGGCACCGGGCGCCGCGGCGGCTGGTACGGTCCCCGCACCGCCGCCCTCGCCGTCGACACGGCACTCGTCTGCGCTCTGCTCGCGTACACCACCGGGCCACGTCCGGAGCTGGGCGTCTGGCTGTCGCTCACCCCGTTCGCGGTCGTCCTGTGCCTCACCGACTTCACCGTGGGGCGACTGCCGAGCGTGCTGACCCTGCCCCTGGCCGGAGCGTGCGCCGCTCTCCTCGGGGTGGCGGCGCTGTTTCCCGGTACGGCGGGATCGTGGCCCTCGGCACTGCTCGGCGGGACGGCCCTCGGCGGCGTGTACTACACGCTCCACCTCGTCAGCCCGTCGGGCATGGGCCTGGGCTGTGTCAAGCTCGCGCCCACCGTCGGAACCGCGCTGGGCTGGTACGGCGAGAGGACCTTCCTCATCGGTTCCTTCGCGGGTTTCGCCCTCTCGGCCGTTTACGCGCTGGGCATGATGAGGGCGGGCCGGGTGAGTCTGCGTACGTCCATGGAGTTCGGTCCGTTCGCGGTCTGCGGCGCGCTGATCGGTGTGGCGGTCGGTGGCCTCACCGCCTGAACCGTCTCGTGCGGACCCGTATCGGTGCCCCTTTCTCGGCACGGGGCGCAGGAGGAGGAACGTGCCCGATCGAATCCCCGCTCCGGAGCCCGTGGCCGGCGGCTCCGGTTTCCAACCGGATCTCAACAGTCCTCCATCGGCATCGTCCGGCCCGGCCCGCAGACTCGGAACACCGGCGGCGGGGACACCGGGAGAGGACGGCCGCACGTGAGCAACCGACCGCCGGTGAGGCTGAGGGTGACCTCTCCGACCGGAAAGGCGAGGATGTACGACCTGGAGAAGGCGCTGTACACGGTCGGGCGCGCGGCGCCCGGGTACGAGCCGGACATCGTTCTGGATCCCGACCCGCAGGGCTGGATCAGCCGGTTGCACTGCATTCTGGACCGGGAGCACGGACAGTGGTGGGTCACCGACCACGCCAGGAACGGCACGCTGCTGCAGCGTGGTGCCCCGGACACCGAGGTGCGACCGGTGCGCGGCAGGGAACTGCTGAGGCACCGCGACACCCTCCTCGTCCTCGGCGACATGGTGGGCGACGAGGCGCGGCTGTACTGGAGCCTGACGTACCTCGACGCGCATGCGACCCAGCCGGCGCCGCCCGGGCCTGCGGGTTCCCGTCCGGGGATTCGCTACGACAGCGTCGGATGCCGTGTGTACCGCGTCGAGGGCGGCAGGGAGACCCTCGTCGAGGGGCTGCGGCCGAAGGGCCACCAACTCCTGCGCCACATGGTGTCCCTCAGCGGCGGCAGGCATGCCGAGGCGGTCGCCTGTGACCACGCCGAGCTCATCGCCGCGCTCTGGAGGCCCCCGGAGGAATGGCCGCCGGGGAGGTCGTACAACAGGACGGACCTCGCGGGTGTGGTACGCGCGGTACGGCTCCGTATCGAGCCCGATCCCGCCGATCCGCGGATCCTGGAGACCGTCCCGAAGGTCGGGTACCGGCTGTACGTCCACCCCGGGCCCCGGTCCCGGGGCTCCGGAGCGGAGTGGGGATGACCGGAGGAGCACAGGCCCTGCTGTGCCGGGGCCGGCGGGTCAACGGCGGGCTCGTCGTCGACCGCAAACTGGGGGAAGGCGCCTTCGCCGAGGTGTACCGCGTCAACCACCCGATCTTCGGGTGGCAGGCGCTGAAACTCTTCAAGCACGTCGCGTCTCGCGAAACCACGTCAAGGATGCTCGACGAGGCCCGGATCCTCTCGACCCTCGGGCATCCGAACATCATCCGGGTGTTCGACGCCAACACCGTGCAGACGTCCGAGGGCATGCGCGGCTACATCACCATGGAATACGTGGCGGGCGGCAGCCTGGAGCGGCTCGCCGCCGCTCATTCCGGGGCCGTGCCGGTCAACGAGGTCGTCACGGTGGTACGGCAGACCGCCGAGGGGCTCGCGGTCGCCCATGAGCGACCGCACCCCATCGTGCACCGCGACCTGTCGCTGGCCAATGTGCTCGTCACCTACGACGACGACGGGCTGAGGGTCAAGGTCAGCGACTTCGGTCTGGCCAAGGAGACCGACCCCGGAACACTGACGGCCAGCGCCAGGGGAACCCCGGCCTTCATGCCGCCCGAGGTGCTGTGCGGCGGCAGCGGGCACTCCTGCGCCTCGGACGTCTGGGCCCTGGGCACCATCGCGTACCACCTGCTCACCGGCCACTTCCCGTACGGCGGCGACGACCTGGTCGACCTCTTCTCCCGGCAGCGCTTCGAGGAGCCGCTCGTCCCGCCCAGCGCCTTCAACGACGACGTGCGGCCGGATCTGGACCGGCTGGTTGCGGACATGCTCCGCGTCGATCCCGGTGGGCGGCCCGCCACGGCCCGCGTGGTGGCCAAACGGGCGGAGCTGCTGGAGCCCTCGGCCGGAGCGCGCTCCGAAGGCCCCGGGGACGGGTCCCCCATGTCCGGGGAGGAGGCCGACAGGCGGGTGCGGGAGGCCATCGCCCTCTCCAGGGAGCCCGGCAGGCTGGCGGAGGCGGCGGACCGCCTCGAGGAAGTCGTCAGCCGTGATCCCCGGCTGAGGGACAGACACCTGAACCGGCTCATGAACTGGCGTCGGGGCGTCCTCATCTGAGCCGCTGCCCGGCGGCGGGAGGGTTCCCCGGGCCGGGGACAGCGGGTCGACACCCGAGTGATCCCGCCGGAGGCGGCGGGACGAGTGATACAGGAGATGACCGCGTTGCGCGAAACCATCGACTTCGGAATCGACCTCGGCACCACGAGAAGCGTCATCGCGGTGGCGGAGGACGACGGTGTGAGGGTGATCAAGAACAGCGACGGCTGGGACTGCACCCCGTCCGCCGTGTGGGTTCCAAAGGAGGGTGTGGTCCACGTCGGCCGCCGCGCGCGTGCGCGGACGCTGAAGGACCACGAGGACATCGCCACCGAGTTCAAGCTGGGCATGGGGGTGTCCGGCACTCCGCGGCACTTTCCTCGCTCAGGGGTCTCCCTCACTCCCGAGCAGCTGTCCGCCGAGGTCCTCAAGTCGCTGTGCCAGGACGCGGCCCACGAGTACGGCCGTCCACCCGAGGCCGCCGTCATCACCGTTCCCGCCTCCTTCACCGTGAACCAGACCAGGGCGACCAGCAGCGCGGCCGCGCTCGCCGGCCTCGGCGAGCAGTGCCCCCTGGTGCAGGAACCGACAGCCGCCGCGATCGCGTACGGCGCGCAGGACGCCGCAGACTCCGAGCACTGGATGGTCTTCGACCTGGGCGGCGGAACCTTCGATGCGGCTGTGGTGAGCAAGAGGGACGGGGAGCTCGAACTGATCCAGCACGCGGGAGACCCCTATCTCGGCGGCAAGCTGATCGACTGGGCCATCGTCGAGGGGTTGCTGGCACCCGCGGTCCGGCAGGAGCACCGGCTGAGCGACTTCGTCCGGGGGAACCCCCGGTGGAGCGCGAACTTCGCCAATCTCAAGCTGGAGGCGGAGGAGGCCAAGATCCAGCTGTCCCGATGCGACACCTTCCACATCGGTGTGGACCTCGAGGACGGCAGGGGCGGCATCCTGCCGTTCGACTACACGCTCCGCCGGGGTGCCGTGGAGGATCTTGCGCTGCCCTTCTACACCCGTGCGATCGGGCTCTGCCGGCGTGCGCTGGCCGAGAGCTCGCTGCGCCCCGACCACATCGACCGGCTGCTGCTGGTCGGCGGCCCCACCCTCGCCCCCGGGCTGCGGGAGCTGCTGGCCGACCCGGCGGCAGGCCTCGGCATCCCCGTCGACCACAGCCAGGACCCCACAACGGTGGTGGCCCGCGGTGCCGCTCTCTTCGCCGCGACGATGCGGCTGCCGAGGAGACCGCCGAAGCCCGGGCCGGGCGAGTTCACGGTGGAACTGCACTACGAGCCCCGTGCCGTCCAGACCTCCGGTGTCCCGGTCTCCGGGAAGCTGGTCAGCAGCAGTACCGTGGACTGGACCCGGTACGCCGTCGCGCTGAGCAATCCCGCAGGGCATCCGCCCTTCCACGGCCCGCGCGTTCCCCTCACACCGGACGGCACCTTCTGCGCCGAGGTCGACATCGACGCGAGCGCCAAGTCCCACTTCACCCTGGAGTTGACGGACGCCTCCGGCACCCCCCAGCGGCTGAGTCCCCGAACGCTGACCATCACCCCCACCCCTTTCCTGCCGCCCGACGCCGTGCTGACCGGCACACTCGGCTTCGGCATGGCCGACGGCACGTTCGCACCGATGATCCGCAAGGGCACCCCCCTGCCCGCCAGGGTGACGAAGACCTACCGGACGACCATCCCGTTGCGCCGCACCGAGCAGAACGCCGTCATCCGCATTCCACTGCTGGAGGGGGAGCGCAGGCAGGCCGACCGCAACACCCGTGTCGGCATGCTGGAGATCCGCCCGCAGGACGTGCGTATCGACCTGCCGTCCCAGAGCGAGGTCGAGGTGACGTTCGACATCCGCGCCACGAACCGGGAGGTCGTCGTCACCGTCGACGTTCCGCTGGTCGAGGCGAAGTTCGAAGCCGTCGTCAACCGCTCCGAGCTGCTTCCTCCCGACCACGGCCTACTCGTGGACCGTTTCCACGACCTGGAGAGCCGCCTCCTCACGGTCCGGCGGCGGGTGGAGAGCGCGGACTGCGAACGAGCCCGGTCGATGCTGCGCGAACTCACCGGGCAGAAGGCTCTGCTGCACCTGCGCAAGGAGATCGACGCCGCAGCCGTCGACGTGGCCGCGGCTACGGCAAGCGACCGCCGGATCCGCGATCTCCAGGCGGTGCTCGACGACATCGAGGAGGCGATGGAGATCCCCGGCCTGCGGCGGGAGCTGTCAGCGGCGCTCGGCCGCTGTGAGGAGCTGGTGGAGCGGATCGAGGCCGGCCCGGCCGAGCGGAGAGAACTCCAGAGCCTTCGCCACCGCTCGGACACGGCAGGTGACGACACCGATCCCACGACCGTGCGGCGACTCGCCGTACGAGCCCGCGATCTCGAGATCGATCTGCTGCGCCGAACCGACCAGTGGCCTTACCTGGTGTTCCACTCGCTGGTCGACCTGCGGGACGCCATGACGTCACGGGCCCAGGCGGACTCCGCCATCGCCGAGGGCATGAGAGCCGCTGCCGCGCAGGACCGCGGTGCCCTCACCCGTGTCAACGAGCGGCTCCGTCGGCTGCTGCCGCCGGAGTACTGGGAGGGGAACCTGATCGGCGGGCTGCAGTAGGTCCCGGGCGGACGGGCGTGCGGGAATCGCGTGGAGGCGCGCGGGAAGTGTCTCCGAGGAGGCCGTAACCGTGCCGTGGGCGGCCCCGGCCGCCGTGCCCCAGCGGGCGCAGCGCGACGGGGGCCCACGGAGCGCCGAGAACCACCGAGCGTGCCCCCGTGCTCCCCCCCCCCCGCACCCGCGTTCACGCCACGCACACGCCGCTGCACGGAGCGGAGTGGAGTGTGGCGGGAACCGGCACGTGGACGCGCCCCCGCGCGCTATGGCCGGACGGTGCCGTGCTCCGCGTCGAAGGTGTCGCCGGTCAGTTTCGTCTTCACGAAGCTGAGCAGCGAGGAGATCTTCCCGCCGGGGGTGTCCCAGTATTCGGCGCTCTCCACGTCGACCCTGACGAGCACCGCGTCCGGGTTGTCGGGGCCGCCGGGCAGCCACGCCTCGGCGAAGGTGTTCCACAGCTCCCCGAGTTTGGCCCGGTCGTCGACGATCTCCGCGCGTCCGGTCATCGCCACCCAGGAGTCCCGGGAGGAGAAGGTCAGCGACACCCGCGGGTCCACCCCGATGTCGCGGACGTGGCGGGTGTCCCGGGCGGTGATGAACCACAGCTCGGCGCTCGGCTCGACCTCCTGGCGGGCCATGGGGAAGCTGTGCGGCCCCTCCGACCCGTAGGTGGTCATCATCGCGATGGGCATGTCCCGCATCAGCTCGACCAGCTTCTCGCGCTTCTCCCGCTCGTCGGACATGGGCCCTCCTGCCTCGTGGGGGTGGCCGTACGGTGGCCCTTCCCGCAGTACCCGGTTCCGCGCCCCCGACACGGCCCGGCGCGTGCCCCGGCGGTCGGGTTCCCGCCGCCCCGGCCGGTGCCCCGGCCGGCGCCGACGATTCGTTCGGAGCGAGGGCCCGGGCGCGCCGAACGGTGGCCCGCTCCCCGGTGCGGGCGGCGGGCGGCCGTCCGCCGGCGGGCCCGACAGGACGAAGGCGCCGCACGCCCCGGCGGGTCGCCGGTGGCGGGCGGCACCACCTGCGCCTCCACCTGCACCTCCACATGCCGCAGCCGCCCCGGGTGCGCGAGCCGCGCCCGCGGACCGCTGTCGCGCCACTGCCGGAGTGCGGTCAGTTCGATCTGCCGGCCGGTGAACGGGAGGATGGGGAAACGGGCGTTGAGCATCCGGCTCGGCAGCCCCGACAACCACTCCGCGTCGGTCCCCGGGGGAGGACGCCACTTGGCCGGCAGGTAGACGAGCGTCCCATCTCCGACCACGTGGAGGTCCGCCCCGATCGTGCCGTAGGCGAATCCCGCGGTTGCCGTGACCCGCTGCTCGACGTGCGGCTGCGGCCCACCGGGCCCGCCGGTCGTCATCGGCCGGCGGGCGACGCCCTCGGGGACCTGGGAACGGGCGGTGACGCATGACGGGCGATGACGTTGCCGCCCGGCACGGCGAAGACCCGGCCGTGGTCTCGCGCCACGCTGCGCCGGCCCCAGTGGCGCTCGTGCTGCGGCAGTGCGGACAGTGCCTCGGAGGTCAGCGCGCGGATCTCCTCGGCAGCGCCGGGATGCTCCCTCACCGGCTCTCCGGAACAGCCGGACCACGGCTGTCCGAGTGCTCGGCCGGGCACCGGCGGCCATCGCGGCGACGGTGGCGGCACCGGCGCCAGCGGCCGGAGCGGTGAGCGACTCCCTCAGCATGGGGCCTCCCTGAGCCAGCCCCGTGAAGGGCGATCCCGGCGCGGTACGGCCTGTCTCCCGTAACCCGGCAAGGCAACACGGCCCGCAAAGGGGGGGAGACAGGTTTGTGCGGTCGTCATTCCTGGTGGGGTGACACGGTGAAGGCACGACTGAAGTCTCCGGCTGCCGCCAGTGGGATGCCCGTTGCCTGCGCCTGGTCGAGGACGGCCCGGTGCCCTGTGGGAACCCCTCGGGATTCTGGTCGGCCTGCGGCTGGGCGCCGCCCATCCGAGCGGCGCCACAGCCGGTCGATCGGGCCCCTGGCGGTAGACGATGCGGGTGGAGCAGCCGGTCGGCAGGCCTTCGGCCAGGGCGCGGTTGCGGGAGCCGCCGGGCCGGGACAGGTCGATGGTGGGCATGGGCGCGGCCGGGTCGAACGCCACGGTGGAGGGGGCGTCGAGCACCCCGGCCGGGTCGCCGGCGATCAGGCGGCGCAGGGCGCGGGCGAGGTCCTGGGCGGCGCCGGCTCGTCGGCTGGTGACGGCTGCTGCCCCCTCATCCGGTGGCGGCCTGGAAGAGACGGCAGGAGACGGGGTCGCCTCCCTCCGGGGCGTCGAGTGCGTTGACCCGGTCGACGGCGAGCCCGTGTTCGGCGAGCAGGTTCTCCCACGATTCGGGGGCGAGGACCCACATCCACACGGTGAGCCGGCCGCCACCGGCCAGGGGCAGGATCTCCGGCCGGGCGGTGACGGTGGCCGAGGGGCCGTGTCCGTCGGAGTCGGTGTGCAGGACGGAGAAGACCAGGCGACCGCCTGGACGCAGTGCGGCGGCGACGGCAGGCAGGAGCCGCCGGGGGTTGATGTAGGCGAAGCCGTGGATGGAGTAGATCACGTCGTACGGCTCCGCGGTGCGCAGATGCTCGACGGCGTCGGCCAGGATCAGGTTCAGGCCGGGTTGTCGGCCGTACCGGGCGCGGGCACGCTCGTACTGGGTGGCGGAGGCGTCGACCGCGTCGACCAGGGCACCGTGTTCACGGGCCAAATGGGCGGCGTACCTGCCCGTCCCGGAGCCGAGGTCCAGCACGCGGCGGCCGGAGACGTCCCCGAGGACCTCGGCACCGGGGCCGGTCGGCCAGAAGCCCCAGGTGAAGCGGTCCACGTCGGGCGTGTCGGTGCCACGTGCCAGGTGGTGCGCGCCGTAGGCGGTCCAGGCTTCGGAGTTCGTCGGTTCGGCGTCCATGGCGCTGTCCTTCCGGGGCGGCGAAGGGGCAGGGCAGATCGGTCCTGTGGCAGCTTCCGTCCTTTCGACACCCCTGTGGAAGGGCGCGGTCGGTGTCGGCCGGACTGTGCGGCGCCCCCGTGGCGGAGTCCGGGGGAGAAGGCCAGGGGCTCCGGAGACCGGGGAACTCGTACGTGACGGGCGGTGGGTGCCGAGGACTCCGGCGGGGCTCGGGATCCACAGTCCGCCGTGCCGGTGTCGGATCGGTGAGCTGTGGAGGGGACGTCGAGCGCGACTCGATACGGGACCTGAGGGGCTCCTGCGGCGGGTGCTGACGGGCGAGGCCGCCCGCGCAACGGCCAGGGGGTCCGTCCCGTTACGCCCTCGCCTTCGGACACCAACCCCTCCGGGCACAAGAGGGGAGAGGTTCCCTCAGGGAGTGAACTGTTTCCATTCGCATCTCCATGGTGCCTTCGCCGCGTTCACTCCGCACTCGAATCGGCCGGGGTGCCGCAGGCCGTCAAGCCGCAACCCTCCCGGTCAACCCGTCGACGGCGGCAGGAGATGGCTGCACGGGTCTTGACTGCCGCCGAGGGGACGGTGATGGTTGATTCGTTTCAATCCACCGGACGGGTCAGGCGTCCACACCTCACCGCGCAGCGAGCCGCGCACGGCTGCGACGAGGAGGTGGCCCGGAACCGCCTGCCGGTACCACACACGACCGAAGGGTTCCCCGTGGCATCCGCGCAGGCATCGCAACCGGCCCCCGCGACTCCTGCCGGGGCGGACGGCGGGGCCACCCGGCAGCAGTGGAAGTGGACCGTCCTGGCCGGCATGGCCTCCTATCTGGACGCCGGATCGATCGTCGCGATCAGTTCCGGACTCAGCCTGTTCCAGGCGGAGTGGGGGCTCTCGGACGGCATGATCGGCACACTGACGGCCATAGGCCCCAACGCCATCGGCGCGGCCATCGGGGCTTTCGTCGGCGGACGGCTCGGTGACAAGCTCGGACGCAAGCGCATCTACCAGTACGACCTGCTGGTCTACGCGGCGGCCATCTTGGTGATCGCCTTCGCGACGGGGCCCGGGATGCTGTTCGCCGGCACCTTCGTCGTCGGCCTCGCCGTCGGCGCGGACGTACCCACCTCCCTGGCCCTGGTCGGCGAGTTCTCCCCGGCCAAGGCGCGCGGAAGGCTCCTCGGCTTCACCCAGGTGAGCTGGAGCCTCGGTCCGGTGGTCGTGCTGCTGCTGGCCTGGGCGCTGGCCGACCTCGGCATGCTCGGCATCCGGATCGTCTTCCTGTCCCTCTTCGCGGTCTCGATCGTCACCTACCTGCTGCGCCGCGGCATGGTGGAGTCGGCCACCTGGAAGGCCGCCGCGCGGAGCGGCGAGGCCACCGCGGCCAAGGTCGGCGACCTGTTCCGCGGCCCGCACCTGCAGGCCATGCTGCTGACCGGCGGCATCTACCTGTTCTGGAACCTGGCCGCCGGCACCAACGGCACCTTCACCCCCTACATGATCAACACCCTGGGCGCGGGTGACCAGGCCGCGAGCGTGGCGTTGACCTGCGCGAGCTTCGCGCTGGTCATCCTCGGGTCCGTGGCGTTCTACATGCGACTCGCCGACCGCAGCCACCGGCACCGGAGGGCCATGTGGATTTCCGGTTCGCTGATGCAGGTCGCGGCCTACGGCGTGTTCCTGTTCGCGGACTTCACCATCCCGGTCATCGTCCTCAACGTGGTCCTCTTCGGCATCGGACAGGCGCTGGCGGGCGAGGCCGTCTACAAGACGTACAGCCAGGAGCTGTTCCCGACCATGCTGCGCGGCACCGCACAGGGCATCACCTTCGGCACCTCCCGCGTGGTCCTGGGCATCTGGTCGTTCTTCGTGCCGGCCCTGGCGGCCACCGGCATCACCACCGTCGCCGCGTTCCTCACGGTCTCGCTCGGCGTCTGCGCGGTGATCGGCCTGTTCCTGCCCGACACCACCGGCAAGACCCTGGAGCGGATCGAGGCGGAGCGCTCCGCGGCCCGCGCCTGACGGCCCCGGCTCCCGGCCCACGGGACTGCGGGGCGTTCGGTTCCGTCCCCCTTCCGGTGGTGACGTGAAGCCGCCGGGCGCTTCCGGTCGACGCAGCCGCAGGCGGCGCCGCGACCCGGCTTCCCGACGCGTCGGAAGCGCGGGGGAAGTGCTCCCGCAGGTACGGGGCCGAGCCTGTGCCGCCGTGCGGGCAGCCGGTGGAGTGCGACGGCCGTGCCGGCCGGCCGCACGGCGGTGCTTCCCGTGGGGGACGGCCGGCCCCGCAGGGCGCGGGAGAAGGCCCCGAATGGCCGAAAAGGGCCTGCGAGGATTCTTGCCGGTGACCACTGGCGCACCTACAGTCATGCTACTCGCCGGTATTGACATGTTCACTAATACCGGACGGACCCCCGTGTGCGCCTCGCGGCCGCGGGGTGGAGCCGCACCACCGAGCACAGTTCGACGAGCCACCGATCCGTCGCAGTCCGATGCAGAAGGCGTGCCCGCGAGCCACCGCGGGCCGCCGGAGGGGTGTGTGATGAAGGACGTCCAGGACAGAACCGCCGCCGGCCGCGTCAGATGGCGCCGGTTCGCCGCCGTGGCCGTGCCCGGCTTCGCCGCCACCGGGGCGCTGGCCGTCGCCCTGGCCCAGGGCGCGCTCGCCGCGTCGTTCGCCGTCTCCGGGCAGCAGTTCAAGGTCTCCGCCGACCGGCTCACCGGAACCGGCTTCGCCCAGTACGGGAGCGTGGACGTCAACGCCCGCGACGAGCTGCTCCCCGTGGCCGTGACCGGCATCAGGGAGGCCGACCTCCACGGCCTGTGCCAGTCGGTCGTCACCACCCTGCCCCTCCTCGGCGACATCTCGCTGAACCTGACGGCCGGCAAGGAACGGCCGGTCGAGGCCACCGACCTGTTCGTGGACGCCACCCAGCTCTCCGGCGACGCGTCCTTCCGGAACATCGAGATCGGCCGGGACGCCTCCACGCTCGACAAGGGCCCCGACGGCGCCCAGGGCATGCAGGACGCCTTCTCCCAGCAGGCCGACAGCATCGAGATCGGCAGCCTGCGGCAGGTCGCCTGGGCCACCAACGCCGGGACCTTCAAGCTCCCCGGCCTGAACATGAAGATCACCAAAGGCAAGCGCGAATGCTTCTGAGGTGGCGGCGCTGGCGCCGCAGCAGGCCCTTCTGGGGCGGACTGGTCACCGCCGCCGCGGGCGTGGAGATCGCCGTCATCCCGCTGGCCCCGCTGACGGTGATGCTGCACCAGGGGGTGGCGGGAGCCGCGTCCGTCCTCCTGGGCGCCGTCCTGGTCGTGATGGGCCTGTCGGCCTGGTTCGCGCCCCAGTACCGCTCGCTCGCCGGAATCCTCACCGCCATGGTCGCCGCGACGGCCCTGGTCCTCTCCAACCTCGGCGGCTTCCTCATCGGGACGCTCGCCGGTGTCATCGGCGGCGCGATGCTCTTCGGCTGGCAGCCGGACGCACCGCCGCCGTCCCCCCACCCCGCCCCCCGACCCTCGAAGGAGACAGTGTGACGCACCGTCCACCAGCCCCCACCGCCCCCCGCCGCGCCCTCCGCACGGCGGTCGCGGCCGGCGCCGGACTGACCGCCGCGGCCGCCCTGGTGCTGGCCGGGACCGGGAGCGCGACGGCCCGGCCGGCCGCCGCGGGCTCCACCACGGTCACCCCCGCCGGCCACCACTTCGCGGCCAACCTGACCGGCAACGCCACCTTCAAGGCCGGCGCCGTGACCGTGACCTGCACGGTCTCCAGCTCCCAGCCCACCTCCCCGACGGGCGCCGACGACGCCAACCGGGTCCCGGCCGCCCCGGACAACGGCAACGCCGCCGGCCCGGTCGGCGGGCCCCTCAACGCGCCCACCTACAGCTCGTGCCGGACCAGCATGCCGGGCGTCTCCGCCACCGTCACCACCTCCGGCTCCTGGGGCGTCTCCGTCCAGCACGGCAGCCCCTCCACCGCGAACCTGGCCATGCCGCGGGGCGGCCTCGTGGTGAGGACCAGCGGACTGGCCAACTGCACGGTGACCGCGGCGCCCGACGGCGCCGCCACCGTGGCGGGCACCTGGACCAACGGGGCGCCCTCCAGGCTCACCTTCACCAACGCGGCGGTGCCCGTCGACGTCGTCGGCGGGTTCGGCTGCCCGACCAGCGCCACCAGCTCCGTCTTCAACGCCGCCTACACCGTCACGGACGTGACCGACCCCGCCTCGCAGATCACCGTGGGCCCGTAACCGGCGGGCCGCGACCGCACCGAAGGGCCCCGGACGGCGGCCAGGCAGCCGTCCGGGGCCGCCCCGCGGCGTCCGCTGCGGCCCGGGGGAGGCCGGGGTTACGGTGGAACCGGGGAACCGGGCGCGCACCGGCGCCGAGGAGGCGGCGGCCGGCGCCCCCGCCGAGCCGGGCCCCGGAGCAGGACGGCGCGCACCCGCGGCGTTCGGCGGTCCGAGCCGCGCCGGTCCACCCGCCGCATCCCGGACCGCGCGGGCTTTGCACCACCCAAGGAGCAGACCATGACGCACACACGGGACTGGAAGGTCCGCCTCCACCTCTTCGAGGACCGGGGGACGACCAAGGCGCACGCCGTGCTGGACATCGGGGACACGGCGGTCACCGGGCAGGGCGTCGCACGGCGCAACCCGCACGACCGGGACATCCCGGAGATCGGCGACGAGCTCGCCGCGGGCCGCGCCATGAACGACCTGGCGGTGAAGCTGCTGGGCATCGCGCGGGACGACATCGAGGGCGTCTCGCGTCCGGGCCCCTGAGGGATCCGTCCCGGGCGGCCGCAGGCCGCCCGGGGCCGGCCCGGGGCCCCGCCGGAACTCAGCGCGGGGAGTAGGTCAGGCAGTCGGCCGTGTCGTGCCGGGCACCCACCGAGATGCCGGTGGCGTGGCACTCGAAGTCGGCGTTGTAGCGGCAGTCGGACATCTTGCAGGCGCCCACGTGCCCGGCCGCGGCCGAGCTGCCGCCCTTGCGCGGCGAGGTGAAGAACGTGTCGCAGTGGGCGTGCTGAGGATCGCCGACGGTGATGGCCAGCGCGTGGCAGACGTGCTCCCTGTTGTAGGCGCAGGTGTCCACCGCGCACTCGTTCACGACGGGCATCTCCGTGGTTGCCATGTTCTCCTCCTGGGCTTCGGCGCCACCGGGCATCCCGGTCTTCCGGTCCGGTCGCGGACCGCCGCGTGGAGTGGTTCCCCGTCCGGCGCGTGCGGCCGCACCGACCCGGGGCCGGGTTCACCCGGACGCCGGGGAACGGGCGGCGGCAGGGGCCGCGGGGCACTGGCCGAGACGGCGGGAGGAAGAGGAAAAGTGTGCCAAGCGCCGCACGAAGACGGGGAGGGAGGAGAAGCGGGACTCCGGGCCCACCGGGGTACCCGGCACCGGCCGGAACGGGAGCGGACCGCCGCCCCCGCACGAGTGCCGGAGGTGGCAGGACCATGACCCGCAACGTCACCGTGGGCCTGGACGGCTCGCGCGAGAGCCTGGCCGCCGCGCGCTGGGCGGCCCTGGAGGCGGTGCGCCGGAGGCTGCCGCTGCGGATCGTGCAGGTGCGCGAGCCCCACCCCCGTCTGCTCCCCTCGGTGGAGCCCGAGGCGCAGGAGGGGTGGGAGCGGATCGCGGACGAGGCGGCGGCCGGCCTCGTCCGGGAGCACCCGGGGCTGGAAGCGGACGTCGAGCGCCTGGCCGGGCGCCCGGCGGAGGTGCTGCGGGACGCCGCGGGCGGGGCCGAGGTGCTGGTGCTGGGCTCCAGGGGGCGCGGGACGCTCGCGGGGTTCCTGGTCGGCTCCGTGGCGCTGTCGACGGTGGCCCACGTGGAGTGCCCGGTGGTGCTGGTGCGGGCGGGTGCCGAGGACGGGGAGGCGCCCGCCGAGCCGGAGGGGGACGTGGTGGTCGGGGTGGACCTGAGCCGGCCGCACGACGAGATCGCGGCGTTCGCGTTCGGGGCGGCCGCCCGGCGCGGGACCGGGCTGGAGGTCCTCCACGGCTGGGACCCGCCGCCGGTGTACGGCATCGGCCCGGTGGCGATGAGCCCGCACCTGCTGGACGACCTGGCCGAGGAGAAGGCCCTGGCCCTGGACAGGGCCCTGCGGCCCTGGCGGCAGCGGTACCCGGAGGTGGCGGTCAGGCCGCGAACGGTGGTCGGGCGGGTCTCGCACCACCTGCTGGACGCGGCGGAGCACGCCTGCCTGGTGGTCGTCGGCCGCCGGAGCCGCCGTTCGCCGCTGGGCTTCCACACCGGGCCGGTCACCCACGCGGTGATGCACCACTGCGCGGCGCCGGTCGCGGTGGTCCCGCACGGCTGACGCCCCGGCTCCGGTGGAGCGGTGGCCGGCGCGGCGGTGCGCGGCGGACCGGCGGGGATCGGCAGACCAGGCGGGAAGCCGGTTCTCCGGTCAGGCTGGTAGGGGGGCGGGACGCGCACCCGCGTCCCGCCGTCACACGGCCGGACGGGAGGTGAGGACGATGGACGCCGACTCCGGCACCGAGGCCGGACTCCGGGGGCACGTGGCCGTCGGAGTGGACGGTTCCCGGCGCTCCGGAATCGCCCTGGAGGAGGCGGTGGCGCAGGCACGGCGCCGCGGGCTGCCGCTGGAGGTGGTGCACGGCCGGCCCTGGTCCGCCCTCCCGGAGGACGGAGGGCTCGGCTGGGAGGGCGGCGCCGGGACCGCCGCGGAGGGCCCGGTGGCGCACACCCGCTCCCGCGACGAGGCCCGCCGGCTGGCGGAGGCGGCCGCCGGCCGGGCGCGCGGACTGGCCCCCGGGCTGGAGGTCCGGGCCTCGGCGGTGGACGGCGACGCCGCCGACGTCCTGGTGGAGCTGAGCCGCCGCGCGGCGCTGACCGTGGTCGGGTCCCGGGGGCTGGGCGGCTTCCGGGGGCTGCTGCTGGGCTCGGTGAGCCTGCGGGCCGCCGCACATGTGGAGGGTCCGCTGCTGGTGGTGCGCGGTGAGCTGCCGCCGGAGCACGAGCGCGTTCCCCGCGGCACCGTCCTGCTGGGGCTGGAGGGCGAGGACGACCGGGCCGCGGCGGAGGCGGCGTTCGAGGAGGCCGCGGTCCGGGACGCCGCGCTGACGGCGCTGCACGCCTGGGTCTACCACCATCTGGCGCCGCCCGGTGAGCCGCTGGTGCCCACCGGTCCGCCCCGGCGGGACATCGCCCGGATCGGGCGGAGCGAGGAGATGATGGCCGAGTGGGTCCTGGAGCCGTTCCGCGAGAGGTACCCGCAGGTGCCCGTCCGGGTCGAGGTGGTCAGCGGCGCCGCCGCCCACCTGCTGGTGGAGGCGAGCGAGGAGGCGGATGTGCTGGTCGTCTCCGCCCACCGGGGGCGGGGCAGGCTCGCGATGCGGCTGGGGCCGGTGGTGCACTCGCTGCTCCACCACGCCCGCTGCCCGGTGCTGGTGATGCCCGCCGCACGCGGGAGCGGTGGGGAGCGGTGACGGCCGCCCTGCCGGGGTGCGCCGGCGTCCGCCTGCCGCTCCGACCGGAGCGGAAAGGCGCCGGGCGGGGGGCCGCGACATGATCGAGGTTCTGGCGGTCGTCCTGCTGCTCGCCCACGCCCTGGCGCACCTGAGGGTGTGGGCGACGCCGGAGGACCCCGACCACCCGGCCCCCTTCGCCCCCGGCCACTCCTGGGCGCTGGCCGCGGCCCACCTGACGCAGGAGACCGCCCGGGCGGGCGCGGTGGCCATGGCGTCGATCACGGCCCTGCTGTACGGCGTGGCGGGTGTGGCGCTGGCGGCGGGCCTCGACTGGTGGGCGCCCGCGGCGGTGCTGGCGGCGGCGGGCGGACTGGTGCTGAAGACGCTGTGGTTCAGCCCCTGGCTGCTGGTGGGGATCGCCGCCGACGCGGGTGTGGTCCTGGCGGTGACGCTGGAGTGGCCCGCCTCCCTGTACTGAGCCCGTGCCGGGCGGGCCGGCGCAGTCGGCCCGCCCGGCACGGCGCGGGGCCGTCAGGCGAAGGCGGCCTCCCAGGTGCGCGGTCCGACGACGCCGTCGACGGCCAGTCCGTGCCGGGCCTGGAAGGTCTCGCACACCCTCCTGGACCGGGCGTCGTAGCGCCCGTCCACCCCGATGGACCAGCCGCGGTCGCGCAGCCGGAGCTGCCACACGCGCACTCCGGGGTGCTCGGTGGCCGGGGGGTGGGAGAAGTAGACGCCCGGCCAGGCCGGTGGCCCCGCGGCGGGCTCCAGCGAGCCGTCCAGGACGTAGGGGGAGAGCCCGCCCGGGCAGGAGGTGGGCAGGTGGTCGGCGTGCCGGTTGATCCCGCGGCCCGCGCCGCCGACGTCGCGCAGGGTGCCGATCGACCAGCGCAGGGCGTCCAGGAGCCGGTCGGTGACGGGGTCGTAGTCGGAGGGGGAGCCGCCGGTGAGCGCGCAGACCGCGTACCAGTCCCGGTTGCCGGTGTCGGTGCCGTTGGCCGCGGTCCGCACTCCGGGCCCGCGGCCCTCGAAGACGTACCCGTGGACGCAGACCAGGTAGGTGTAGGCGATGTCGGCCCAGCCGTTGCCGTCCATGTGGTGGTTCTGGATGCCGCGCACCTGCCCGGCGCAGGAGCCGTGGTCGGACTGGGCGGTGCGGGAGCCCCCCACGTGGTGGACGGTGGTGCCGCCGTTGCCGGGCGTGATGTCGGCGGACCGGTTGCGGGGGGCGCGGGCACCCCACTCCGAGCGGGGGACGAAGACCGCCATCAGGCCTCCGCCCGGTCGGCGCCGCACCGCACCCCGGCGTTCAGGGGTTCGGTGGCGTCGTCGCAGCCTTCGGGGTAGAGGGCGGTCGGATGGTGCGGGTGGGTGGCCGCCGGGAACCGGTGGCCGGTGTACTCCGCCGTGCGGGCGCCGAGGACGGGAAGGGACGCGGCGCAGGCGGCCAGGGCGGCCGTGGTGCCGGTGATGCCGAGGAAGCCGCGCCGGGACGGTCGGGGTGGGGTGGGGAGGGTGGGGGACAACGTGTTCTCCTGCCGCCGAGGGAGGGGGTCGGCGCTTGTTCGCCGCGGTGCGGGGAGGGGCCTACCCCCGCAGCCGGGGCGCAGGCTCGGCCGTAGCGGTGAACGTTCCCACCGGGCGGACGGGTGGGGCGGGCCCCGGGCCGGCCGCCGCTCCGGACCGGGGGCTCCCGTGCCCCGTTCCGCGGGAGGAGGCGGACAGGTCCTCCGGGGTGCCGGTTTCCGCACCGGCCCGCATGTGTCACCCGTAAGCGGGTACGGCGTCCTCCTGTCACCAACGATCACAACCGATCGCGACCGAGGGGCCGGAGGCACCGGCCCCGGGTCGCGGAGCCGAGGAGGCCGACATGACCACGCCCGAGGAGAACCGGCCCAAGACCGGGAAGACCGACCAGGTGGTCTTCGACGAGCAGGGGCAGGAGGCCGCGCGCCGGGCCGAGGCCGCCAACGAGGACCGGGGGAACGTCGGGCGGCAGCTGGAGGACGCCATGAACGAGGCCGGCGTGGACCGCGAGGACCTCACCGGCGAGCGCGAGGACGAGGGCGGCCGGTGACCGGCGGAGGTTGACGGGCGGCCGGGGCGCCGGTGCGTCCCGGCCGTTCGCCGACATGTCCTCGGGGCGCGCCCGCAGCCGCGGGCCCGCCCCGAGGATGTCGCGGCCGGAAGGGGTCAGCCGTTGCCGAAGACCGCCTTGCTGACGTCGTCCGGGCCGTCGAAGCGGTCCTTCTTCAGCGAGGAGAGCTCCTTGACCACTTCTTCCTTCGCGCCTTTCCTCCTGGCGTTCTCCACCAGGGAGTCGCGGTCGGCGGGGTAGTCCACGCCGCCCAGCGCCTTCTGCAGTTCGATGGGGTTGTCGATCCCGCCCATGGAACACCTCCGTTCGCGTGTGGACCGCCGGAGTACCCGGCGGTCCCGCGGGGCATGCACGGTGCGCGCCGGCGGCCCCGGGGGGCCGGGGCGTCGGGCGTCAGGAGGTGCCGCGCGAGCCGCCGGAGAGGCGGCGGGCCCGTCCGCCTCCGCTCCGCTCGGCGGCGGGGGCGCCCGCCCGGCGGCTGCGCGCGGGGCGGCGGGCCCGTCCGCGGCCGCCGGACGGCGCCTCGCGCCGGGTCCGCTCGGGCTCCGCGGCGGGGAGGGTGACGGGGACGCCGGAGGGCTCCTTGGCGCCGGTGATGCGGACGAGGTCCCCGCCCGTGGAGCGGACCGGGGTGACCTGCGGCGAGATTCCCGCGGCGACCATCATGCGGTCGACCTCGCGGCGCTGGTCGGGCACGACCAGGGTCACGACGCGGCCGGACTCGCCGGCCCGCGCGGTGCGCCCGCCGCGGTGCAGGTAGTCCTTGTGGTCGGCGGGCGGGTCCACGTTGACGACCAGGTCGAGGCTGTCGACGTGGATGCCGCGGGCGGCGACGTTGGTGGCCACCAGGACCGTGGCCTGTCCGTCCTTGAACTGCTCCAGGGTGCGGTTGCGCTGGTTCTGCGACTTGCCCCCGTGCAGCGCGCCGGCCCGTACGCCGCTGGCCAGCAGGCGCCTGACCAGCCGGTCGACGGCCCGCTTGGTGTGCACGAACATGATCACGCGCCCGTCGCGGGCGGCGATGCGGGTGGTGACGGCGTTCTTGTCGTCGACGCTCACCCGCAGGATGTGGTGCTCCATCGTGGTGACGGCACCGGCGGGGGGATCCACCGAGTGGACCACCGGGTCGGTCAGGAACCGCCGCACCAGCCGGTCCACGTCGCGGTCCAAGGTGGCGGAGAACAGCATGCGCTGGCCGTCGGGGCGCACCTGGTCCAGCAGGGCGGTGACCTGCGGGAGGAAGCCCATGTCGGCCATCTGGTCGGCCTCGTCGAGCACGGTGGTCCGCACCTCGCCCAGCCGGCAGTCGCCGCGCTCGACCAGGTCCCGCAGCCGCCCGGGGGTGGCGACGACCACCTCGGCGCCGTCCCTGAGCGCGGCGGCCTGGCGGCCGATCGACAGGCCGCCCACGACGGTGGCCAGCCGCAGCCGTACGGCCCTCGCGTAGGGGGTCAGGGCCTCGGTGACCTGCTGGGCCAGCTCCCGGGTGGGGACGAGCACCAGGGCCAGGGGGCGGCCCGGCTCGGCGCGCAGCCCGCTGGTGCGGGCGAGGACGGCCAGCCCGAAGGCGAGCGTCTTGCCCGAGCCCGTCTGCCCGCGGCCCAGGACGTCGCGGCCGGTGAGGGAGTCGGGCAGGGTGGCCCCCTGGATCGGGAACGGCACGGTGACGCCCTGGTGGTGGAGGGTCTCCAGCAGGGGGGCGGGCATGTCCAGGTCGGCGAACGAGGCCACCGGGGGCAGGCCGGGCGTGCCGGTGGGCACGGCCGACTGCTCCCGCCGCGGCGCGCCGGCGGCACGGCCCCGGGCCGGGGCCTGCGCGGGCTTCCGTGCGGGGGCGCCGGTGCGGGCGGGACGGCGGCGGGGGGACCGGGTGGAGCGGACGGGGGACGTCATGGGGAAGAACCTTCCTCGGGGCGGCGCGTGCCGAGGAAGACCCCGCGGTGGAACCGGGCGGGGCATCGCGGGAACGAGCCGGGGTGGGATCCGGGGCCCGCCGTGCGGCGGGAGGACCGGGCGGTCACCGTCGGGACCGCGTGTGCCGCACCGCGGCACGGGCGCCCGTCCCCGCGCGGCGGCGGAGTGCCGTCCGGGCGCGGTCGGGGCGGGTATGGCGCAGAGCCGGGGCCCGCACCCCTGGTGCGGGCCCCGGCTCTGTGGTGCTGTGCTGTCGGCAGCGTCTGGGCGGTCAGGCCGGGACGATGTTCTCCGCCTGCGGGCCCTTCTGGCCCTGCGTGACGTCGAAGGTGACCTTCTGGCCCTCCTGGAGCTCGCGGAAGCCCTGGGTGGCGATGTTCGAGTAGTGGGCGAAGACGTCGGCGCCGCCGCCGTCCTGCTGGATGAAGCCGAAGCCCTTTTCCGCGTTGAACCACTTCACGGTACCGGTGGCCATTTTTTCTCCTCACAAGGGGGCAGAGCGGGAGGTCCGCACCGTGCGGACCTCCGTGTCGCCGGAATGAGACCCCACCGGAAGAGCCGGAAAAACAAAGGCGCCTGAAGGTCACAACCGCCAGGCGCGCACAAAGTTCATGGGTACCAAAACTGCAACGGAAACCAACCTAACACACTTTCCGTTCGGCGGGGAGAGGAGAGGGGCGCCGGCGTCCCGTGCGGCCCGGAAGGGGCCGCGGCCGCCGCGGCCCCCATGGCGGCGGGGCCGCCCGGTGCGACCGGGCGGCCCCGCCGTGCGCACCCCCCGGTGCGCGGTTCGAGGGGAGGTCAGGCGGTGTGCAGCGTCAGGCCGTACACCGACAGGATCTCGTTGACGGGCTGGAACCAGGTCTCGCCGCCGCCGGAGCAGTTCCCCCAGCCGCCCGACGTCACGCCCTGGGCCTGGTCGCCGCTGACGAACGAGCCGCCCGAGTCGCCGGGTTCGGCGCACACGCTGGTCTTGGTCATCTGGTGGACGGCGCCCTGGCTGTAGTTGACCGTCTCGTTCTTGGCCAGCACCTGGCCGCAGTGCCACCGGGTGGTGGAGCCCGAGCGGCAGATCGAGGCGCCCACCGGGGCCTCGGCCGACCCGCGCACCAGCACGTCGGGCGTCGCCCCCCAGCCCAGCACCACCGGAACCGTCCACCAGCCGTGTCCGGTGCTCACGAAGGCGTAGTCGTTGCCGGGGAAGGACGAGCCGCGGAACTGCCCCATCTGGGAGCCGTCCCAGCCGCGCACCGAGTCGCCGGCCCGGCCGCAGTGCCCGGCGGTGACGAAGCCGCCGTGGACGGAGAAGCCTATGGAGCAGCGGGCGTTGCCGGTGTAGTACGGGTCGCCGCCGACGACACCCGCGGCGAAGGTGCGCGGTGCCTCGCCGGCGCTCTCGCGGACCGTCACCGGGCCGGCCTCGCGCGCGTCGTCGAGGAAGGCGCGCACGGCGCCGTCGCGTCCGGCCCCCTCGACGAGCTCGACCACCACGCTGTTGGACCGGGGGTCGACGTGCCAGCTGCTCACCCCGGCCGGGGCGGCCTCCTTCCCGGCACGGGCGTCGATGCGGGCCTTGGCGGCGTCCAGCTCCTCCGCGCTGTGCTCGACGATCCGGGCCGCGGCTCCGGCCCGGCGCACCTCGTCGGCCCTCTCCCGGCTGGTCACGCCGACGACCAGCTTCCCGGCGCGGGCGTCGAACCAGGAGCCGCCGAAGGCGGCGCCGGCGGCCTTCTCGGCCCGCGGCGCGACCCGGGCGGCCTCCGCCTCCTGCCGCAGCCGCTCGCGTGCGTCGCTCTCGGTCAGTCCCAGGTCGCGTTCCATGGCGTCCACCAGGGCCTGGGCCGGGGCGGGGGAGGAGGGGGCGGGGGCCGCGGCCGCGGTGGTCAGGCCGGTTCCCGAGGCGGTCAGGGCGCCGAGCACCAGAAGTGCGGACAGGCCCGCGCGCACACCGGATCTGCGTCTCATGACGGTGGGTCTCCTTCACTGTCGCCCGACCGGGGGCGGCCGGGGTGGGGTGGGACAGCGGGGAGACGCTGGGAGCGCCGGCTTCTGAGAGCGCTCTCAGCGTCTGGCCCGACCGACTCTAGAGGGGGTTCCGGGTCATGTCCATACCAACCTGGAGGGACGCTTCCGTATCCGGTCCGGGAACGAGGCGGAGAAGGGGCGCGCAGACGGCCGGGAGTCGCGCCGGCCCGCGGTCCGGCGCGCGCCGTCAGGAACCGGCGCGCACCTCGGAGCGGTCCCCGCCCCACAGGGTGTGGTAGACGCCCGCCCGGTCGGTGCGCCGGTAGGTGTGGGCGCCGAAGTAGTCGCGCTGGGCCTGGACGAGCGCCGCGGGCAGCCGTCCGGCGCGCAGCGCGTCGTACGAGGCCAGCGCGGCGGACAGGCCCGGCACGGGCACGCCGTGGCGCACGGCCTCGGCCACCGCCGAACGCCACGCCGGCTGCGCCTCGCCGACCTCTCCGGCGAACCCCTCGTCGGCCAGCAGGGTGGGCAGCGCGGGGTCGGCGGCGAAGGCGGCCCGCACGCGGTCCAGGAAGGCGGCCCGGATGATGCACCCGCCGCGCCAGACCGCGGCCACCGTCCCCGGGTCGATGCCCCAGCCGTACTCCTCGCTCGCCGCCCGCATCATGTGCCAGCCCTGGTCGTAGGAGACGAGCTTGGAGGCGTACAGGGCCTGCTCGATCTGGTCGGCGAAGTACGCGGCGTCCTCCTCGGCCAGCGGCGGCCGGTGCGGGCCGGGCAGCCCGGCGGACGCCTCGCGCAGCCGGGTGTGGCCCGACAGGGAGCGGGCGAGGACGGCCTCGGCGATGCCGGAGACCGGCACGCCCAGGTCCAGGGCGGTCTGGACGGTCCAGCGGCCGGTGCCCTTCTGCTCGGCGGCGTCGGCGACGACGTCGACGAAGGGGCGCCCGGTGACGGGGTCGGCGTGGGCCAGGATCTCGGCCGTGATCCGGATCAGGTAGGAGTCCAGGCGGCCGGTGCCCCAGGTGCGGAAGACCTCGGCGATCCGGGCCGGCTCGTACCCGGCGACGTGCCGGAGCAGGTCGTGGGCCTCGGAGATGAGCTGCATGTCGGCGTACTCGATGCCGTTGTGCACCATCTTCACGAAGTGCCCGGCGCCGTCGGGGCCGATGTGCGCGGTGCAGGGCGCGCCGTCGGCGGCCTTCGCCGCGATGTCCTCCAGCAGCGGACGCAGCGCCGCCCAGGCCTCCGGTGAACCGCCGGGCATGATGCTGGGACCGTTCAGGGCGCCCTCCTCGCCGCCGGAGACGCCCGCGCCGACGAAGTGGACGCCGCGCTCGCGCAGCCGCCGCTCGCGGCGGCGGGTGTCGGCGAAGTGGGCGTTGCCGCCGTCGACGACGACGTCGCCCTCGTCCAGCAGCGGGGCGAGCCCGTCGAGGACGGCGTCGGTCGGCGCGCCCGCCCTGACCATCACCAGCACGCGGCGCGGCCGCTCCAGCGCGGCGACGAACTCCTCCGCCGTCCGCGCGGGCACGAAGGCGCCCTCGTGGCCGAACCCCTCCACCAGGGCCCGGGTCCTGGCGGCGGTGCGGTTGTGCACGGCGACGGTGTGGCCGTGACGGGCGAGGTTGCGGGCGAGGTTGCGGCCCATGACGGCCAGTCCGGTGACGCCGACCTGCGCCGTGCCGCCGACCGCCGGGTCCTTCGCGGTGTCGCTCATGGTGATGCCTCCTCGAACGCGGAAGGCCGGGGTACCCGGCTGGGCGGCCGTGATCCCCGCGGGCACCCGCCCGCCGGCCCCCGGGCCCGTACCGGTCCGAGCAGGCCACCGACGCGCTCGTCCCCCGCGTCCGCCCCGGGGAGTGGGCGGCGGCCCGGCGGGTAGCCGGTGCCGGACGGAGCGGCGCGGCGGGAGGGAGCGGGCGTGTTCGACGGCTTTGCGCTGGAACGGGTCGACACCGGGGAGGCGGTCCTGCGGGTGCGGCACGGCGGTTCCGGCCCGCCGGTGCTGCTCCTCCACGGCCACCCCCGCACCCACGCCACCTGGCACCGCGTCGCGCCCCTGCTCGCCGACGCGCACACCGTGGTCTGCCCCGACCTGCGCGGCTACGGGCAGTCCTCCAAACCGCCCACCGACGACGACCACACGCCGTACTCCAAGCGCGCCATGGCCCGCGACTGCCTGGCCCTGATGCGGCAGCTGGGACACGAGGGCTTCGCCGTCTTCGGCCACGACCGCGGCTCCTGCGTCGCCTACCGGCTCGCGCTGGACGCGCCCGGGGCCGTGACCCGCCTCGCGGTGGGCGACTGCATCCCCATCGCCGAGCACCTGGCCCGCTGCGACGAGCGCTTCGCCCGCGCCTGGTACCACTGGTTCTTCTTCGCCGTCCCCGACAAGCCCGAACGCGCCATCCTCGCCGACCCCGCCGCCTGGTACGGCGGCTCGAAGGAGGCGATGGGAGCCGAGGCGTGGGAGGACTACCGGCGGGCCGTGCACGACCCGGCCACCGTCCGCGCCATGCTGGAGGACTACCGGGCCGGGCTGACGGTGGACCGACGGAACGACGAGGCCGACCGGGCCGCGGGGCGCCGCATCACCTGCCCGACGCTGGTGCTGTGGTCCGAACACGACGACCTCGGCGACCTCTACCCGGACATCCCCGGCATCTGGCGCGCCTGGGCGGACGACGTCACCTGCGGCACGATCGACAGCGGCCACCACATGGCCGAGGAGAACCCCGGGCAGCTCGCCGCGGCGCTGCGGGCCTTCCTCGCCCCGGAACGGGCCTGAAGCGCCCGGTCTCACGCGGCGTCCGCGTAGCACTCCACCACGGCCGTGGTGAACGGGAAGCGCACCGGCGTCTCCCCGAAGGCGGCGCGGCCCGCGAGCTCCCCCGCCGCGCGGACCGCGCCGGCCACCGCGTCCGCCTCCTCCGCAGGGCAGTGCACGATCACCTCGTCGTGCTGGAAGAACACCAGCTCCGCCCGCATTCCCGCCAGGGAGCGGCGCAGGGCCGCCAGCACCAGCAGCATCCAGTCCGCCCCGCTGCCCTGCACCACGAAGTTGCGGGTGAACCGGCCGCGGGCGCGGGCGCCGGCCGTCGTGCCCGGCCGGCCCTCCGCCGCGCCCGCGCCGTCCGGGGCCGCCGGCCCGTCCCCCGCGCCGTCCGCGCCCGCCGGCGGGCAGGTGCGGCCCAGCCAGGTGCGCACCAGGCGGCCCTCCTCCCCGGCCCGCGCCGCCTCGTCCACGTACGCCACCGCCGCCGGGAAGCGGCGCCGCAGCTCCGCGAGGTGCCGCAGCCCGTCGCCCGAGGTCTGCCCGTAGACCGCGCCCAGCAGCGCCAGCTTGGCCCGCTCCCGGTCACCGCCGAAGACCCGGTGGGACAGCACCGAGTACAGGTCGCGGTCGCTGCCGGCCACCTCCATCAGGCTCCGGTCGCGGGAGACCGCGGCCAGCACCCTCGGCTCCATCTGGTCGGCGTCGGCGACCACCAGCCGCCACCCCGGATCGGCCACCACCGCGCGCCGCACCACCTTCGGGACCTGCAGCGCGCCCCCGCCGTTGGTCGTCCACCGCCCCGAGACCGTGCCGCCGGGCACGTACTCGGGGTGGAAGCGGCCGTCGCGCACCCAGGTGCGCAGCCAGGACTCGCCGTGCGCGGTGTGGAGCCGGTACAGCGTCTTGTGGCGCAGCAGCGGCGCGACGGCCGGGTGGTCGACCTTCCGCAGCTCCCACGCCCGGGCCGAGGCCAGCCGGATCCCGGCCCGCGCGAACGCCCCGACGACCTCGGCGGGCACCTCCGGCCGCACCCGCACCCCCGGTCCGAAGGCCCGCGAGACCTCCTCGGCCAGCTCCGCCAGCCGCCGGGGCTCCCCGCCCGGATAGCGCTCGCCCAGCAGCTCGTGCAGCAGCCCGCGGTGGACGTCGGCCCGCCAGGGCAGCCCCGTCCGGCCCATCTCCACCGCCACCAGCGTCCCCGCCGACTCCGCCGCCAGCAGCAGCCGCAGCCGCCCGGGGTGCTCGGCGGCCTCGGTGCGCCGCACCTGTTCGGCGTACACCTCCAGCAGCGCCCGCAGCGGATCCGCGCCCGGCGGCAGCGGCACCGGACCCGGCGCGAACAGCGAGGGCTGCCGGTCGGCCGCGGGCAGCGGCGGATCCGGCGGCACGGGCAGCCGGTGCAGCCGGGCCCAGGCCGCGGCCAGCGACCGGGGCTCGCCCCAGCGGCCCTCGTGCCCCAGCAGCAGCGCCTCGGCGGCCTCCACGTCGTGGCACCGCTCCACCCGCACCCCGGCCTCCAGCAGGCGCGGGTACACCTCGGCGGTGGACCGCCACACCCACCGGGCGACCTCCGGACGGGTCCGGACCGCCTCCGCCGCGTCCGGCTCGGCCACCACCGGCCCGTCCGGGCGCCCCCGCCCGTCCAGCGGGCACAGCAGGGCCGTGCCCCCGGCCGTCACCGCCAGGGCCCAGCGCGCCCCCCGCGCCGGCCCGTCCCCCGCCCGGCCGAGACCGGCGCCGCCCCCGTCGCCCGGCCCTCGTTCCTCGTGCATGGGGCGAGTGTGGCAGCGGCCACCGACACCCGGGGCCACCGGCGCCCGGGCCCGGTCACGGACGGTCGCCGTCCCCCCGTGACGCCGCGCCCCCGATCGGGCATACTCCCATCACCACGGCCGCCGACCAGCCGATCCCGTGATCCGGGAGGGCTTCACCGGCTGTGGCGATCACATCCCGGCGGCGCCGCCACACCCCCGAGCGTCCGCCGCCGCAGCGCCCGACAGGGAGGAGAGCGCCGCGATGACCGACCACGGCCCCCAGCCGGTGGAACGCCGGATGCCCACCGAGGAGGCCCGCGATCTCCTCACACTGGTGCGCGAGCTGGCCCAGCGCGAGATCCGGCCGGCCGCCGCCGAGGAGGAGGAGGCCGGGCGCTTCCCCCGCGAGACCTTCACCCTCCTGTCGGAGTCCGGGCTGCTGTCGCTCCCCTACGACGAGGAGTTCGGCGGCGGCGGCCAGCCCTACGAGGTCTACCTCCAGGTCCTGGAGGAACTGGCCGCGGCCCGGCTCACCGTCGGCCTCGGCGTCAGCGTCCACACCCTCGCCTGCCACGCCACGGCCCGCTTCGGCACCAAGGAGCAGTGCGCCGAGCACCTGCCGGCCATGTTCACCGGGGGGCTGCTGGGCGCCTACTGCCTCTCCGAGCCCTCCTCCGGCTCCGACGCCGCCTCGCTGCGCACCCGCGCCGTCCGCGACGGGGACGAGTGGGTCATCGACGGCACCAAGGCGTGGATCACCCACGGCGGCATCGCCGACTTCTACACCGTCATGGCCCGCACCGGGGCCGAGGGGCCCCGCGGCGTCACCGTCTTCCTCGTCCCCGGCGACGCCGAGGGGCTGAGCGCCGCGGTCCCCGAGCGGAAGATGGGCATGAACGGCTCACCGACCGCCCAGGTGCACTTCGACGGGGTGCGCGTCCCCGACAGCCGCCGGATCGGCGAGGAGGGCCAGGGCTTCGCCATCGCCCTGGACGCCCTCGACTCCGGCCGGCTGGGCATCGCCGCCTGCGCGGTCGGCGTGGCCCAGGCCGCCCTGGACGAGGCGCTGGCCCACACCGCCGGGCGCGAGCAGTTCGGCCGCCCCGTCTCCGACTTCCAGGGCGTGCGGTTCATGCTCGCCGACATGGCGACCCGGATCGAGGCCGGACGGGCCCTGTACCTGGCCGCGGCCCGGCTGCGCGACGCGGGGCAGCCGTTCGGCCGGCAGGCCGCGATGGCCAAGCTGTTCTGCACGGACACCGCGATGCAGGTCACCACCGACGCGGTGCAGCTGCTGGGCGGGTACGGCTACACCCGCGACTACCCGGTCGAGCGCCTGATGCGCGAGGCGAAGGTGCTCCAGATAGTCGAGGGCACCAACCAGATCCAGCGGATGGTCATCGCCCGCCACATCGCGGGCCCCGAGCGCCGCTGAGCCGCCGGTGGCGCCCCGCCGCCCCGGGCGGCGGGGCGGAGCCGCCCGCCTCCCGACCGGTCCGCGGCGGGGGGCCGGGCGGCTTCCGTATCTGCGGGCACCCGCAGGCGGGTGCCGTCCCCGCCGGCGCGGCGGAGCACCCCCCGGCCGGATCCGCGGCCTCCGCGGGACCTCCGCGGTATGTGTCGTGCTGTGACAGATTTCCGCGAGCATGCCGCAGCCGCCCCGGCGGCCGAGAATGACGCCGAAGCAAACGGTCCGGTCCGCGCCCCCACGCGGACCGGGCCGGCGGCGCCCTCCGTCCGGGAGGGCGCAGGAGGGCCCCCGACATCCTTGCCGCGACCGGGAAACGGCAAGGCTCTCCCTCCCCGGACCGGTCCCACCCCCACGTGGGACGGGTCACCGCCCCGGCAGGAACGAGGTAGAGATGTGCGAGCTTCCGGACCGCGCCCGGCCGCGCCCCCGCGGCGAGTGGACCCGCGTCCCGGCGGAGGAGGTGCCCGCGATCGCCGAGCAGGTGGTCGCCGAGCTGCAGCGCACCGGCGACCGTCTCGCCGAGGCCCTTGCCGGTCCCGGCCGCGAAGAGGTCAGGGACGCGGTGGAGCGGGCCCTTCTGTCGGTCCTGGGGCACCGGAGGGAACCGGCGGGCCGAGGGGAACCGGCGGACCGGGGAGAGGGCGGGGAGGACCGGGGCGCCGGCTCCCGCGGGGAACCCCCGGCCGCCCCCGTGCCGATCGACCGGGCGCGACGCCACCTGCTCGCCGCCCTCACCGGCGATCCCCGCGGCTCCGAGGAGGACTTGGCGGAGCTGGCCCGCCCTGCCCGCTGGCCCCTGCCCGGGGCGGTCCGCGCCGTGGTGCTCGCCGCGCCGGCCGAGGCGCTCCCGCCGGCCGCGCTGCCGGGGGACGCCCTGGCCGGCACCGCCGACGGCGAACCCTGCCTGATCGTGCCCGACAGGGGCGTCGCCACCCGCGCCGCGCTGGAGAGCGCGCTGCGTGGCCGCCGGGCCGCGGTCGGCCACCCCGTGCCGCCCGGGGAGGCCCCGTCCTCGCTGCGCTGGGCGCGGCGGCTGTCGGCGCTCGCCCCCGGCCGCCGGGACGGCGACACCGGCCCGGTCTTCGTGGACGACCACCTGTCGACGCTCCTGCTGCTCCAGGACGACTCCCTCGCCCGCGCGCTGTCGGACCGGTGGCTCCGGCCGCTGGAGGAGCTGACCCCGCGTCAGAGCGAGCGCATCGAGGCGACCCTGCTGGCCTGGCTGGAGGGCGGGGGAGCGCCGGAGGCGGCCAGGACGCTCCAGGTCCACCCGCAGACGGTGCGCTACCGGCTCCGGCAGACAGAGAAGCTGTTCGGGCCGGCGCTGAGGGACCCCCGCGCCCGCTTCGAACTGGAGATGGCCCTGCGCGGCCGCAGGCTGCGGGCCCGGAACCGGCGCGGGAGCCCCCGCGCCGGACGCGCGGGGCGCACCGCGGCGGACCCCCGCCCCCTGGCGGGGGCGCGGCAGGCGCGCGTCAACGGACGGTGACCGCCGTTTCGGCGGGCTCCCGAGGGCCGTACCCGGTGGTGGGCCGTGCGGCCGTGCGCCGCCGCGGGGCGCGGAGGACCCGGAGCGCGGGAGGGCGCACAGGGCGCACGGGGGCGGCCGCGGAAGCGGACCGGAGGCGCCGGAGGGCCGCCCTCAGTGCCGGGGGTGCCGCCCGTGGGGGACGCGCATCGGGTGCGCGCCCGGGCCGCCCGCGTGGGAGAACGGCTGCATCCGCCAGTCCAGCCCCTCGGGCAGGGTCAGCAGCGTCGCGGCGTCCTGCTCCTGGGCTTCGTCCGCCGAGCCCTCGGGCGCGGCGTCCTCCACCGAGCGCCCCGAACCCTGGCACACCGTCAGGCCGAAGGGCTTCCACGGCGTCGGGCACATCGCGTGCTCGGGCAGCCGCTCCTCGTCGGCCAGCAGCGCGATCGGCCGTGCGCAGTCCGGGCAGACCACCCGGAAGATCTCGTAGGTCTCGTAGACGTCGTCCGGCTCGGCGCCCTCCTCGTGGGCCTCGGTGCCCGGGTGGCCGGTGTGGAACGGCTTCACAGTGCGCATGCAATCCCCCTTGGACGGGCCGCCGGGCTCCGTGCTCGGGGAGCCCCGGCCACAGCAAGCATTTCCCGTCGTGTCCGGTTCGTAATCTCGCCGCCCCCCTGGACGTTGAAGCACGACTGTGGCGTTCGTCACATGAACGCGCCCCACGGTCCGTGTTCGCCCGTCCGGTGTGCCGCGGTGCGCCCGGCGCAGTAGGTTGCCTGTGTGGAGGAGCTGGATCGTCGCATCGTGGAGTTGCTCGTCAAGGACGGGCGGATGAGCTACACCGACCTGGGCAAGGCCACCGGCCTGTCCACCTCGGCGGTGCACCAGCGCGTCCGCAGACTGGAGCAGCGCGGGGTCATCCGCGGCTACACGGCCGTCGTCGACGCCGAGGCCGTCGGACTGCCGATGACCGCCTTCATTTCGGTGAAGCCGTTCGACCCCAGCGCGCCGGACGACATCGCCGACCGCCTCGCCGAGGTGCCGGAGATCGAGGCGTGCCACAGCGTCGCGGGCGACGAGAACTACATCCTCAAGGTCCGGGTCGCCACCCCCATCGAACTGGAGCACCTGCTGGCGCGCATCCGCTCGCTGGCCGGCGTCTCCACCCGCACCACCGTGGTGCTGTCCACCCCCTACGAGGCCAGGCCGCCGCGGGTGTAGGCGGCGCGCCGCGGCCACCCGGGGCCCTTCGGGCGCCCCGGACGGCCGACCGGGGCCGCGGCGGGGGAGACTTGCGGTCATGAGCGACAGCACGGCCCCCCTCGACCGCCCCCGCACCGTCCTGCTGCGCGGCGGAACGATCCACAGCCCCGCCGACCCCTTCGCCACCGCGATGGTCGTCGAAGGAGACAGCGTCGCGTGGCTCGGCTCGGAAGGCGCCGCGGACTCCTTCGCCGACGGCGTCGACGAGGTGGTCCACCTCGACGGCGCCCTCGTCACCCCCGCCTTCACCGACGCCCACGTGCACACCACCGCCACCGGCCTGGCCCTGACCGGCCTGGACCTGTCCGGCGCCCGCTCGCCGGAGGAGGTCCTCGACCGCGTCCGGGCCCACGCCGAGGCCCGCCCCGCCGACCGGATCCTGCTCGGGCACGGCTGGGACGCCTCCGCCTGGTCCGGCAGGCGCCCGCCGACCCGCGCCGAGCTCGACGGGGCCGCCGGGGGACGGCCGCTGTACCTCACCCGCGTCGACGTCCACTCCGCGCTGGTCACCACCGCCCTGCTCGACCTCGTCCCCGGCGTCGCCGGCCTGCCGGGCTACGCCCCCGACGCCCCGCTGACCGGCGACGCCCACCACGCGGTGCGGGCCGTCGCCCACGCCTCGATCACCCCCGCCCAGCGCGCCGAGGCCCAGCGCGCCGCCCTGCGTCACGCCGCCTCCCGCGGCATCGGCACTCTCCACGAGTGCGCGGGCCCGGACATCTCCAGCGAGGACGACCTGACCGGCCTGCTGGAGCTGGCCGCCGCCGAACCCGGCCCCCGGGTCTTCGGCTACTGGGCCGAGCACGTCACCTCCGCCCGCCAGGCCGGGCGGGTGCGGGAGCTGGGCGCCGTCGGCGCCGCGGGCGACCTCTTCGCCGACGGCTCCCTGGGCTCCCACACCGCCCACCTCCACGAGCCCTACGCCGACGCGGACCACCGCGGCACCGCCCACCTGGACGCCGACGCCGTCGCCGCCCACGTGGCCGCCTGCACCGAGGCGGGCGTCCAGGCCGGCTTCCACGCCATCGGCGACGCCGCCCTGACGGCCGTCGCCGACGGGGTGCGGGCCGCCGCCGAGAAGGTCGGCACCGACCGGGTGCGCGCCGCCCGGCACCGCATCGAGCACGCCGAGATGCTGACCGGGGAGACCATCGCCGCCTTCGCCCGGTACGCCCTGACCGCCTCCGTGCAGCCCGCCTTCGACGCGGCCTGGGGCGGCGAGGAGGGCATGTACGCCCAGCGCCTGGGCCGCGAGCGCGCCCGCACCCTCAACCCGTACGCCGCCCTGCTGCGTGCCGGGGTGCCCCTCGCCCTCGGCTCGGACAGCCCCGTCACCCCCCTCGACCCGTGGGGCACCCTGCGGGCCGCCGCCTTCCACCGCACCCCCGAGCACCGGATCTCGGTGCGCGCCGCCTTCACCGCCCACACCCGCGGCGGCTGGCGGGCCGTCGGGCGCGACGACGCCGGCGTCCTCGTCCCCGGCGCCCCGGCCGACTACGCGGTCTGGCGCACCGGGGACCTGGTGGTGCAGGTCCCCGACGACCGGGTCGCCGCCTGGTCCACCGACCCGCGCTCGGGCACGCCGGGGCTGCCCGACCTCTCCCCGGGCCGCGAACTGCCCGTCTGCCTGCGGACGGTGGTCGCCGGACGGACCGTCCACGAGCGTCCGAACGGGTGACGGAGGGCGGGGGATACGGCCGAACGACGTGCCCGTCAGCCGGCGGCCGCCGTGCGCGTACGCCGCTGTGACCTGCGGCTTTCCCAGGAAGCCGCAGGTCACGGAGGTGTTGACAGGCGGAGGTCGCGGGCCGGTAGGTTCGGCCGGGTCCACCACAGGACGTCCGACCGGGGATCCTCCCGCGCGCAGCCGTCGAACGAGCTGGGTCATGGGCGGTGCGTCGCACCGGCGTACGGCCGGGAGCCAGGTCCAGCGCCCGCGGCACGGGGACGGAGGGATCCCGGCTGGTCGGCAGGTGAGACCCGGGAGGGGCCCGGACGCTCAGTAGACAACGGCTCTGGGCCGATCCGCAGCCGGCGGATCCCAGGCCGGCCCGAAGGGCACCGGGCCCCGATCCCGCGACGGTCCGCCGAGGACCGGCCACCCGCCCCGCGCCCGGCCCGGCGCGACCGCCCCGCCCCGCCCCCGGGGAGCCCGGCGCGTGCGCGGGCGGCCGCCCGGTGCGGACTCCCCGCACCACGGGAACGCCCGGCGTTGTACGGTCGGGCTCGTCACCGCACGATCTGCAAGGAAGGCCGCGACCGTGCCATCGGGCCCCGAGACCACAGCCCAAGCCGAGACCGGAGGCCCGGTCGCCGGCCGGCCGGGCGAGCCGCCGGACGGCACGGCGGACCCCGCCGGCGCCACCGCACCCGCCACCGCACCCGGCGCGCCCCGGGGCGGGGCGGGCCGTGCGGACGCCCCCGCGCCCGCGCCCCCCCGCCGCCCGGTGCGCCGGGCGCGGGCGGCCCGCCGCGGGGCTTGGCGCACGGCGGCGGCCGCCGCCGCCGGTGCCGCCCTGGCCGCGGCCTTCCCGCCGTACGACGTGTGGCCGCTGGCGCCGCTCGCCGTCGCCGCGCTCGCCCTGCTGGCCCGGGGGCGCACCGTGCGGCAGGGCGCCTGGCTGGGCTTCGCGGCGGGACTGCCGTTCTTCCTCGTCCTGCTGAAGTGGCTGGACGTCATCGGCTGGGACGCGGTGTTCGGCCTGGCCCTGGTCGAGTCGCTGTTCTTCGTCCCGCTGGGCGCCGGTCTGGCCCTCTCCTCGCGGCTGCCGCTGTGGCCGCTGTGGGGCGCCTGCCTGTGGGTCGCCGAGGAGTGGGCGCGCGACCGGCTGCCCTTCGGGGGCTTCCCCTGGGGGCGGCTGGCCTTCGCCGTCACCGACTCGCCCTTCCTGCCGCTGGCCGCCCTGGGCGGCGCGCCCCTGGTCACCTTCGCCGTCGCGCTGACCGGGGGCCTGCTCGCCGCCGCCCTCGCGGCCCTGCCCGGTCTCCGCCGGGTCCGCCGCGGCGCGGGAGCGGGCGGCGCGGAGCCGGATGCGGGCGGCGCCGGAAGTGCTCCCCGGGGGGCGCGCGCCGTCCTCCCGGCCGCGGCGGCCGGGGCGCTCGCCGCCGCCACCGCCGTGTCCGGGTACGCCGTGCCGGTCCCGACGGAGGCCGCCGACACCGTCCGCATCGCCGTGGTCCAGGGCAACGTCCAGCAGCCCGGCATGGACTTCCTCGGCCGCCCCATGCTGATCCTGGAGAACCACGTCGAGGCCACCGTGGACCTGGCCGAGGACGTGGCGGCGGGCCGGACGGCCCGGCCCGACCTGGTCATCTGGCCGGAGAACGCCTCCGACCTCGACCCCTACCGGTACCCGCAGGCGTACGCGGCCATCGACCGGGCCGCGAAGGCCGTCGGCGTCCCCCTCCTCGTCGGCGCCCTCGTCGACCACCGCGAACACGAGGGGTACGTGGAGAACCAGGGCATCGTCTGGGACCCCGAGACCGGTCCCGGCGCCTCCTACACCAAGCAGCACCCGGTGCCCTTCGGCGAGTACGTGCCCTACCGCGAGCAGCTCAGCAAGGTCGTCACCCGCCTCCAGCGCGTCCCCCGCGACTTCTGGCCCGGCGAGGGCACCGGGGTCCTGGACGTCGGTCCCGCCCGGCTCGGCGACGTCATCTGCTTCGAGGTCGCCTACGACGGGATCGTGCGCGACACCGTCAACGACGGGGCCCGCGCCCTGGTGATCCAGACCAACAACGCCACCTACGGCCGCTCCGGCCAGCCCGAGCAGCAGCTGGTGATGTCCCGGCTGCGGGCCGTCGAGCACGGCCGGGCCGTCGTCACCGCGGCCACCAGCGGCATCAGCGCCGTCGTCGCCCCCGACGGCACGGTCGGGCAGCGCACCGAGGAGTTCACCCAGGACGTGCTCACCGCCGACCTCCCGCTGCGCGACGAGATCACGCTCGCCGACCGGATCGGCTCGGCTCCGGAGTGGGCTCTCGCTATCGTGGGCGTCCTGTCCTGCGCCGTGGCACACGTGCTCGGCCGACGGAGGCGGGCGCACGGGGGGAACAGGACGGACGAGAAGAGGCAGCAGCAGTGAACGACGCGCGACAGCGCCGGAAGGGTCCGCTCGGCAGGATCCTGGTGATCATCCCGACCTACAACGAGGTCGACAACATCCGGCCGGTCGTCTCCAGAGTGCGCGCGACCGTCCCCGAGGCCCACGTCCTGGTGGCCGACGACAACAGCCCCGACGGAACGGGGAAGGTCGCCGACGAGATCGCCTACGAGGACGACCACGTCCACGTGCTCCACCGGGAGGGCAAGGAGGGGCTCGGCGCCGCCTACCTGGCCGGCTTCCGCTGGGGCATCGACAACGGCTACGACGTCCTGGTCGAGATGGACGCCGACGGCTCCCACCAGCCCGAGGAGCTGCCGCGGCTGCTGACCGCCCTCAAGGGCGCGGACCTGGTGCTCGGCTCGCGCTGGGTGCCCGGCGGGCGCGTGGTCAACTGGCCCAAGTCCCGGGAGTTCATCTCGCGCGGCGGCAGCACCTACTCCCGGATGCTGCTGGGCATGCCGCTGCGGGACATCACCGGCGGCTACCGGGCCTTCCGCAGGGAGACCCTGCAGGGCCTGGGCATGGACGACGTGGCCTCCCAGGGCTACTGCTTCCAGGTCGACCTTGCCCACCGCGCCGTGCGCGCCGGCTACCACGTGGTGGAGGTGCCCATCACCTTCGTCGAACGAGAGCGCGGCGACAGCAAGATGAGCCGCGACATCCTCGTCGAGGCGCTGTGGAGGGTCACGGCCTGGGGCGTGCAGTCCCGTGTCAACCAGGTGCTCGGGCGCGGGCACACTGGATGACATGACGACCGGCGCACCGTACCCGTACCAGCCACCGCCCCAGGAGCCCGGAGGCGGGCCGCGGCCCGCCGGGGGCGGCCGCCCCCGGCCGCCGCGCCGCCGCGCCCCCCGGATGCTGCCGCTGGGCGTGGCCGCCTTCGCGGTCCTGGAGATCTGGCTGCTGACCCTGCTCGCGGAGGCCACCGACGGGCTGGTCGTGCTCGCCGTGCTCGCGGCCGGCGTCGTGCTGGGCGCCGCGGCGGTCAAGCGGGCCGGACTGCGCGCCTGGCGCGGCCTGGTGGAGACCGTCGAGGGCCTCCAGCCGGGCGCCGGCCCGGAGGCGGAGGCGCGGGCGGCCGCCCGGGCGGAGTCCGGGCGGGGCGGCCACGGCCTGGCGATGCTCGGCGGCCTGCTGCTGATGGTGCCCGGCCTGGTCTCCGACGCGGCCGGGCTGCTCTGCCTCTTCCCGCCGACGGCCGCCCTGCTGCGCCGGGGCTTCGAGCGCCGGCTCGCCCGCCGCGCGCACCTCGCCGCCCCCGGCTCGCTCGGCGACGCGCTGCGGCAGGCCCGGGAGGCCGAGGAGCAGGTCCGCATCCGCCGCCCCGGCGGCCGGGTCGTCCAGGGCGAGGTCGTGCGCGACGACGCCCCGGACGGCGGAGGGGACACCGGAGCCGGGACGTGACGCCGCCGGGGACGGCGGCCCGGCCCGCGCGGCGGGCGGCCTGCGGACGCGGGGACGCCTCCGGCCCCGGGCGGGACCCAGGGCACGGGTGAGGGCCCGGCCACCGAACGGTGGCCGGGCCCTCACCCGTGCCGCTACTGCTGTCCGTGCGCGCCTGGTGCGCACGGGACGCGGAGCCGCCCCCGGAGCGTCAGGCGGACTTCCGCTTGCTGTCCCGCGGGTGCACGGCGATGTTCATCGTGCCGGAGCGCAGGACCGCCAGCCTCTCGGCCAGCACCTCCTCCAGCTCCTCGCGGGTGCGCCGCTCCATGAGCATGTCCCAGTGCGTGCGCGCGGGCTTGCCCTTCTTCTCCTCGGGGCCCTCGCCGTCGACCAGGAGTGCCTGGGCGCCGCAGACCTTGCACTCCCACTCTGGCGGAATCTCGGCCTCAACCGAGAACGGCATCTCGAAACGATGGCCGTTCCGGCATGCGTACTCCACGGCCTGGCGCGGGGCCAGGTCGATGCCGCGGTCGGTCTCGTAGCTGGTCACCACGAGTCGCGTGCCGCGAAGAGCTCGCTCACTCATGAATCGTGCCTCCCGGGCTTGTCGCCCACAGGACAGGTGTCGCTGTCGTCGTCATCCGGTCAACGTCCGGTCGGCGGTGAAGATTCCCGATCTGGGAGATGCGTCGCCCGTCGTGCCGCCGCGTCGTCGGATATCCGGTACCCGCAGTCACCCGCTTTGTCACATCCGGAAGGGGAAGTGACGTAACGTTCGCCTATCATTGGCATGCAGTAACGGTCCATCCGACGAGTTGCAGGCGTACACTACCCGCCCTTCGCCCAACGTCCTAAATCCGCCCCGACACGGGGGCGCGCACGGCGGCCACGGCACGCTCCACGGGCACCCGCAGCAGCAGGACGAACCCCAGGGCGAAGAAGACCACCAGCGAGATGATCGCGTCCCGGTAGCTGCCGGTGAGCTGGTACGTCAGGCCGAAGACCAGCGGCCCCAGCCAGCTCGTCCCCCGGTCGCTCACCTCGTACAGCGAGAAGTACTCCGCCTCCTTGCCGGCCGGCACCAACTGGGCGAACAGCGACCGCGACAGCGCCTGGGTGCCGCCCAGCACCATCCCGATCGCCGCGGCCAGCGCGAAGAACCACACCGGCGCCCCGGCGGGCAGCGCGTACCCGGCGCCCACCGTCACCGTCCAGGCCACCAGCGACCCCAGGATGGTGCGCTTGGCGCCGTACCGGGCGGCCAGCCGGCCCATCAGCAGCGCCCCCGCCACCGCCAGCACCTGCACCAGCAGGATCGCGCCGATCAGCGTGGTCTGGTCCATGCCCAGCTCCTCCGAACCGAACACCGACGCCTGGGTGATCACCGTCTGGACGCCGTCGTTGTAGAGGAGGTAGGCCAGCAGGAACAGCAGGGTGAGCGGGTACCGCCGCATGTCCCGCAGCGTCTGCGCCAGCTGCCGCCAGCCGCCCCGCAGGGACATCCCCGCGGCCGGAGCGCCCGGTGGCGCCGAGCCGTCCGCCGGCCTCCCGCGGACGGCCGGCGGGCGGTCCCGCAGCCGCCGCAGCGGGACGACCGTGAACACGGCCCACCACAGCCCGGCGGAGGCCAGGCAGATCCGCACCGCCGTGCCCTCGGCGACCCCCAGGGACTCGTGCCCCAGGAACAGCGCCAGGTTGGCCACCAGCACCAGCGCGCCGGCCGCGTACCCGAAGGCCCAGCCGCGGGAGGAGACCGCGTCCCGCTCCTCGGGCGCGGCGATCTGCGGCAGGAAGGAGTTGTAGACCACCGCGGCCGTGGCGAAGCAGACGTTGGCCACCACCAGCAGCGCGCCGCCCAGCAGGTAACGGTCGCCGTCGAGGAAGAACATCCCCGCGGTGGCCGCCGACCCCAGGTAGGCGAAGGCGCCCAGCATCGGCTTCTTGCGGCCCGACCGGTCGGCCACCGCCCCGGCCAGCGGCATCACCAGCACCGACAGCAGCACCGAGGCGGAGACGGCGTAGGCGAAGTACGAGCCCGCCCGCACCGGGACGCCCAGCGGGTGCACGTAGCCGGCGGCGTCCGCCGCGGCCTCGGCGACCCCGGTCAGGTAGGGGCCGAGGAAGACGGTGAGCACGCTGGTGGAGAAGACGGAGTTGGCCCAGTCGTAGAAGTACCAGCCGCGCTGCTCGCGGCGCCGCGCCTCCCGTTCGGCGGCCGGGCCGGAGCCGCCGGCCGCCTCCGGCCCCCCGGTGCCCGCCGCCCCCGGGGGGCCCGACGGCTCCCCGGGGCCACCCGCCCCCGTCACGGTCCCGGTGTCCACCCGCGCCCCCTCGGCGTTCCGTGCGCGGGCGGGGCGCGGACGGGGTGGGGACGGCTCCCGCCCCGGCGGTCACCGCCGCCGCGGGCCCGTCATCAGGCCCAGGCTCCCCGCTCGGCCAGCACCGTGCGCAGTGTCTCGATGTGGTCGGTCATGATGCCATCAACACCCAGATCCAGCAGCGCCCGCATCCGCTCCGGCTCGTTGACCGTCCACACGTGCACCTGGAGCCCCCTGGCGTGGGCGTGGCGCACGAACGCGCGGTCCACCACCCGCACCCCGCCGTGCCGCACGGGGACCTGCGCGCACAGCGCCCCGCGCGCGGCCGGACCCGGCAGCCGGTACGAGCGCAGCCGCAGGCCCAGCACCCCGCGCGTGCCCAGCGAGGTGGCCAGGCGCGGACCGGCCAGCGCGCGGGCCCGGGCCACCCGGGACTCGCTGAAGGCCCCCACGCACACCCGGTCCCAGGCGTCCGCCGCGTCCAGGACCGCCAGCAGCGGCGCCAGCGCGGCGTCCGACTTGACGTCGACGTTCCAGCGGACACCGGGGAAGGCGCGCAGCAGCTCGGCGAAGAGCGGGACCGGTTCGCGGCCGGCCACCCGCACCCGCCGCACCTCCGCCCACGGCAGGGAGGCGATCGGGCCGCTGCCGTCCGTCACCCGGTCCAGCGTGGCGTCGTGGAAGGCCACCAGACGGCCGTCCGCCGTGGCGTGCACGTCGGTCTCGATGTAGCGGTAGCCCAGCTCCACCGCCCGGGCGAAGGCGGCGCGGGTGTTCTCCAGGCCCGCCGCGGCGCCGCCCCGGTGGGCGAAGGCCAGCGGGGCGGGGTGGTCGAAGAAGGGGTGGGCCGGACGCCGGGAGGAGGGAGCGGGAGCCGTCATGGGCGCAGTATGGCGCGCCGCCGCCGGCGCCCCGCGGGGCGGTCCGCCGTACCGTCCGCCGTCCCGCCGGCTCCGGCGGGGGCGGGCGGCGCGAGGACCCGCAGGAAGAACTGGGAGGCCGGGCCGATCGCCAGGGCGTAGAGCACCGTGCCCGCCCCCACCGAGCCGCCCAGCAGGAAGCCGGCGGCCAGGACGGTCAGCTCGATGCCCGTCCGCACCAGCCGCACCGACCACCCGGTGACCCGGTGCAGCCCGGTCATCAGGCCGTCGCGCGGCCCCGCGCCGAAGCGCGCGGTGATGTACAGCCCGGTCGCCGCCCCGTTCAGCACCACCGACGCCACCAGCAGCGGGATCCGCACCGCGAGCGCGTCCGGTTCCGGCAGCACCGCCAGGGCGCCGTCCATGACCAGGCCGATCACCAGGACGTTGGAGACGGTGCCCAGCCCGGGCCGCTCCCGCAGCGGTATCCACAGCAGCAGCACCGCCGCGCCGGTGATGATCAGCACGGTGCCGATCGACAGTCCGGAGTGCCCCGCCACGCCCTGGTGGAAGACGTCCCACGGGCCGAGTCCGAGTCCGGCGCGCACCATCGCCGCCAGGCTCACCCCGTAGAGCACCAGCCCTCCGTAGAGCCGCAGGAGGCGGCGGGCCAGGCGCCCCGGGGGGCCCGCGTCCCCCGCGGACGCCCGGGAGGGCGCGGGGGCGGCGGGTTCCGAGGGGGAGGCGGGGGAGGGCCCGGAGGGGTTTCTGGAAGAGGGCACCGATCCTTCCTTTCTGGTGCAGTGGACCGATGCGTGTCACTCTGTGGCACGCTGGTGACCCGTATCCATGGCCAATTTCCGGAAGGTGGACTGGTAGAGATGGCCGAGTGGACTTCCGCGGTGGGGGCTCCGCAGCTCGCCCGCCTTCTGGCACCCCAGCGTGCCGCCGAACCGGCGGGCGGCCGCGCCGGAGCCGGTGCCCGGCGGGTGCCCGCCTACCGGGCCCTGGCCGACGGCGTGCGGCTGCTGGTCCTGGAGGGCCGGATCCCCGTGGCCACCCGGCTGCCCGCCGAACGGGAACTGGCCGCCGCCCTGGCCGTCAGCCGCACCACCGTCGCCGCCGCCTACGAGGCGCTGCGCGCCGACGGATTCCTCGCCTCCCGGCGCGGCGCCGGGAGCTGGACGGCGCTGCCCGCCGGGAACCCCCTGCCCTCGGGCGGACTCGACCCGCTGCCGCCCGAGGCCGCCGGCTCCGTGATCGACCTGGGGTGCGCCGCCCTGCCGGCCCCCGAGCCCTGGCTGACCCGCGCCTTCCAGGGGGCCCTGGCCGACCTGCCGCCCTACGCCCACACCCACGGCGACTACCCGGCCGGCCTGCCCGTGCTGCGCCGGGCCATCGCCGACCGCTACACCGCCCGCGGCGTCCCGACGATGCCCGAGCAGATCATGGTCACCACCGGGGCCATGGGCGCGGTGGCCGCCATCCGCGCCCTGTTCGCGCCGCGCGGCGAGCGCGTCGCCGTCGAGCACCCCTCGTACGCCAACGTGCTGCAGCTGCTGCGGGAGGCCGGCGTCCGGCTGGTGCCCGTCGCGATGGGGGAGGGGCTGTCCGGCTGGGACCTGCCGGCCTGGCGCCGGGTGCTGCGCGACGCCGCGCCCCGGATGGCCTACGTCATCGCCGACTACCACAACCCCACCGGCGCCCTGGCCGACGACGGGCAGCGCCGCGAGATGGTCACCGCGGCCCGCGCCGCGGGCACCGTGCTGGTGGCGGACGAGACGATGTCCGGCCTCGACCTCGACCCGCTGCCCGGCGAGCCGGCGCCCCGCCCGGTGGCGGCGTTCGACCCCGGCGGCTCCACCGTCGTCACTCTCGGCTCGGCCAGCAAGGCGATCTGGGCGGGACTGCGCATCGGCTGGGTCCGCGCCGCGCCGGAGACCATCCGCAGCCTGGTCGCCGCCCGCGTCTCCGCGGACCTCGGCAGCCCCGTGCTGGAGCAGCTCGCCGTCGCCTGGCTGCTGGCCGGGGCCGACGGGGACGGCGGGGGGCGGCCGTCCGGCTGGGACCGGGCCCTGGCCGTGCGCCGGGAGCGGGCCCGGGAGAACCGCGACGCGCTGGTCGAGGCCGTCCGGCTGCACCTGCCCGAGTGGGAGTTCACCGTCCCGCGCGGCGGCCTCACGCTGTGGGTGCGCACCGGGGGCCTGTCGGGGTCGCGGATCGCGGAGGCGGGGGAGCGGCTGGGCGTACGGGTTCCGGCGGGCACCCGCTTCGGTGTGGACGGTGCCTTCGAGGGCTACGTGCGGCTGCCGTTCACCGTCTCCGGCCCGGTCGCGGGGGAGGCCGCCGCCCGGCTGGCCGCCGCCGCCCGGCAGGTGGCCGGCGGGCGGGGCGCGGAAGAGGACACGCCGCGCTCCTTCGTCGCCTGAGCCGCCCCGCTCCCGTGCGGCGGGCCGGTCCACCGCCCCGCCGCACGGGAGCCGGGCCGCGGGCCGGACCGTCAGGGGCCCGCCCGCCGGCCTGCCGCCGCCGGCTCCGGCAGCAGCTCCATGACGGCCAGCCGCTGCGACTCGGAGGCCTCCGCGTCGTACGGGTCGGGCGCGGCGGGCACCTGGAGGCGGAGGACCGGGCCGGAGCCCAGCCGGACGTAGCCGCGCCCCGGCGGCACCTCGGGCGGTGCGGTGGTGGAGGGCGCCTCGCCGAGCACCGCCCGCACCTGGCCGGGGGTGACGTCGCCGAGCACCACCCGTGCGCGGGTGTACGCCCGCACGGTCTCGGTCAGGGCCGCGGCACCCTCGAACTGGTCGGCCAGCGCCACGCTGATCCGCACCGCGCGCCCGTACCGCAGGGGCACCTGGAGCAGGTCCTGCGGATCGCGCTGCCCCTCGGAGCGCGCCAGGTGGCTGAGCACCGACGGCCGGTCCACCAGCACCCACAGCGGGCGGCAGACGTCCTCGGGCACGTCCCGGCCGGTCTGCCGGGAGCGGTTGGCGGCCAGCAGCCTGCGCTCGGTCTCCCGCACCACCCACTCCAGCGACGACAGCGCGCCGGCCGCCGTGGCCTCCACCGCCACCACCCGGCCGCGGCCGGCCAGGAAGGCGTACTCGCCGCCGCCCCCGCCGTCCACGACCAGCACCTCGCCGTTCCGCAGGGCCTGGAGGGCGACCGACCGCAGCAGCGTCGTCGTCCCCGAGCCCGCCTGACCCAGCGCCAGCAGGTGCGGCTCGGTGGAGCGCGGACCGGTGCGCCACACCACCGGGGGCAGGTCCCGCCGCTCGCCGCCCTCGGCGACCACGGGCACGGTGCGCCGGACGGCGTGGAGGTCGGTGAACCCCAGCACGGTCTCGCTCGGGGCGGTGACGAAGCGCTGCACGCGGATGCCGGAGGGCAGCGGCGCCAGCGCGGTCAGCTCCAGTTCGCCCGCCTCCTCGTCCCAGTGGAAGCGGTACTCGCGGCCCCGGCCGGCCCTGGCCCGCAGCAGCCGCTCCAGCCGGGCGCGGCACTCCGGCTCCCCGTCGCCGAAGTGCGGCGGGTAGCGCAGCCGCAGCCGGGCCAGCCGGCCCTCCTCGGTGAACGCGAAGCCGGTGAACGCCCGCCGCCAGTCGCCGTCGTGGGAGTACAGCGGCCGGGGGTGGGGGTCGCCGGCGAGGGCCAGGTGGGGGACCAGCGCCTCGTAGAGGGTCTGCAGCCGGGCGCGCTCGGCCTCGCCGGGCCCGCCGCCGTCCCCCTCCCCGTCCCGGCCGCGCCCCTGCCAGGCCGCGGTGCCCGCCAGCGCGACGGCCCCGAGCAGCGGCCCGTAGGGGGTGAGCCAGAGGGCGAGCAGGCAGGCGGCCGTCGTGAGCAGCACCGGCCCGCGGCGCTCCCGGGGGGTGTGCCGCCACCACCGCCGCGCCGCGGAGGCGAGGCGGCCGGCGCCGCGGGCGAGCAGGGCCGCGAGGGCGGCCGGCGTGCGCAGCACGGCGGTGAGGCCCGCCGCCCGCAGCGCCTCCCGGCGGCGGTCCGGGGAGGAGCCGGCCGGGGGCACGCGGCGGGAACCGGGGCGGGGCGCGTGCGGTGGGACGAGTGCGTGGGGAAAGGGGGAGGGCCGCGGGGCCACGCCGGTCTCCTGCCGTCCGGAGCCCATCGGGCTCGAAGTCCTGGGATTTCTGGGCCCCCGGGCCTTCCGGCCGCGAGGGGACGGGCGGGTCCGCCTCAGAGGGAGAGGTTCCCGATGAAGTCGGCGAGGGTGGCGCCGCCCGCCTCGATGCCCGGGGCGATGGCCGATCCCGCCAGGTAGAAGCCGAACAGCGCGCACACGATGGCGTGGGAGAGCTTGAGGTTGTCCTTGCGGAAGAACAGGAAGACGATCACTCCGAACAGCAGGACACCGGAGATCGACAGCACCATGGGTACTCCCTGTGTGGCGATGAGGTGGTCACCGTGCGTGCCTCAAGCTTCACAGAGCGCTTGCGGGGTCGAAAGCGGCACAAGGGTGATTTAACACATTTCTTCTGCTCTCTCCGGGGGAGACCGGGCGTAGCCGCCGGCGGCCGGACCGGGTGCGCCCGGGCGGTGTAGCGTGCGGGTACGCACACCACGGGGGGCGAGGACCATGGACCGCCGGCACGCACTCCTCTACGTCACCGACCTGGGCTACCGTGCCCGGGGGCGCCGTTACGGCGACGAGGACGTGCACCTGTCGGCGCGGCTGCGCGAGGAGTTCCGCGTGGCGCTCTGCCACCCCGCCGACGCCGCGGCGCTCATGGACGGCTTCGACGCGGTCGTCGTCCGCAACAGCGGGCCGGTCCTGCACCACCGCGAGGCGTGGGAGGCCTTCCGCGCCCGCGCCCTGGAGCGCGGCGCCAGGGTCTTCAACCAGTTGACGGGCCGGGGCGACATGGCGGGCAAGCGCTACCTGGTCGACCTGACCGCGGCGGGCGAGCCGGTCATCCCGACGGTCGACCGCCGCGAGCACCTGGACCGGCTGCCGGAGGCGGCCGAGTACGTCGTCAAGCCCGAGCTGGGCGCCGACTCCATCGGCATGGAGACCGTCCCCGCCCGGCGGCTGGGCGAGCTCGCCCTCGGCCCGGACGCGGGTCTGCTGGTGCAGCCGAAGGTCGACTTCCGGTACGAGGTGTCGTTCTACTTCGTCGACCGCGACTTCCGGTACGCCCTGTACGCCCCCGACCCCGACCGCCGCTGGGAGCTGGTGCCGTACGAGCCCACGGCGGCCGACCTCGCCTTCGCGCGGCGCTTCGTGGAGTGGAACACGATCGACCACGGCATCCAGCGCGTGGACGCCTGCCGCACGGCCGGGGGCGAGCTGCTGCTGGTGGAGCTGGAGGACCTCAACCCCTACCTCTCGCTGGACCGGGTGGACGCCGTGACCGGGGACGCCTTCACGGCCGCCGTGGCCGCCTCGCTGCGCGCGCTCCTGTCCTGAGGCCGGGGGCCGTTCCCGGCGGCGGTGGCCCGGCCGGCGGCCCCTTCCCCCGGCGGACGCCCGCCCGTAGGGTCGGGTCCGTGACGGACGCGGAGGGCGCGGCGGGGGAGCGGGGCGCGGCGCGCGGGGACGTGCGACCGCCGGAGGTCGACGCCGACGAGCGGGCGACCCTGCTGACCTTCCTCGACTACCTGCGCGACGCCGTCGCCGCCAAGGCGGCCGGGGTCCCCGAGGAGGCGGCCCGCACCCCCGGAGTGCCCTCCGGCACCAGCCTGCTGGGCCTGGTGCGGCATCTGGCGGCGGTGGAGCACAACTGGTTCGTCTGGGCCTACGCCGGCGAGGGGGAGCTCCTCCCCGACGACGAGCCGCCGGAGCCGGGCGCGACGGTCGGTGAGGCCCTCGCCGCGTACCGGCGCGCCGTCAGGCGGTCGAACGGGATCGTCGCGGCCTGCGGGCGTCTGGATGTGCCCGGGGCCCGGTCGCTGCGCGAGACCCCGCCTCCGACGATGCGCTGGATCCTGGTCCACATGATCGAGGAGACCGCCCGGCACGCGGGCCACGCCGACATCCTGCGCGAGCGGATCGACGGCTCCGCGGGGCGGTGACGCGCCCGGCCGCGTTGCCGGGTGCCGGGCACACGAAAGCCCCTCCCGGGCTGCGGGAAGGGCTTGAGGAAAACCTTTTCCATTCGCTATGTTCATTTATTCGAGATTTCACCGGACAAGAAATTCCGATAAATAAATCATAGCGAATGGAGGAGTTTTTGTCAAGGCAGGAGATCGACGGCGAACAGCATTATGTGAACCGTCTCCACCACCGGCTCGACGAACTCCGCGCCCGGGAGGGCGAGCGGCTGAAGGAACTCCTCTCGCAGCCCCGGGCGGGCCACCAGGCCCTCCTGGAACGGGACGTGGCCGTCGTCCGCTGCCGGGAGAGGATCGGCCGCCTGGACTCCGCGGAGAACGGTCTGTGCTTCGGCCGGATCGACATGCTCGACGGTGAGCACCGCTACGTGGGGCGGCTCGGCATCCCCGACGAGGACATGGACCGCGACCCGCTGCTCATCGACTGGCGGGCCCCGCCGCCCGCCCCTTCTACGTCGCCACCGGATTCTCCCCGCAGGGGGTGCGCCGGCGCCGGCATATCCGGACCAGGGGCCGCACGGTCACCGGCGTCCAGGACGAACTGCTCGCCCCCGCCCCGGACGCCGGCCCCGGCGGAGAGACCCTTCGGCCCGCCCCCGGCGGAGAGGCCGGCGGCTCCGTCCTGTCGGCCGTGCTGGAGGCCGACCGCACCGGCCGGATGGGCGCCATCGTGGAGACCATCCAGGCCGAGCAGGACCGCGTCATCCGCGCTCCCCACACCGGAGTGCTGGTCGTCCAGGGCGGACCCGGCACCGGCAAGACGGCCGTCGCCCTGCACCGCGCCGCCTACCTGCTGTACACCCACCGGCGGCGGCTGGAGCGGAGCGTGGTGCTGGTCGTCGGTCCGAACCCGCTCTTCCTGCGCTACGTGGGCGAGGTGCTGCCCTCCCTCGGCGAGACCAGCGTGCTGCCGGCCACCGTCGGAGAGCTGTACCCGGGCGTCACCGCGGACGGCGCGGAACCGCGCGAGGTGGCCGGGATCAAGGGGCGGGCGGAGATGGCGGAGGTGGTGGCCGCCGCCGTGCGCGACCGCCAGGAGGTCCCCGACGAGGGCCTGGAGGTGCCGTACGACGGCGGGACCGTCCGGCTCGGCCGCGAGGAGTGCCGGCGGGCGCGGGACCGCGCCCGGGCCACCGGGCTGCCGCACAACCGGGCCCGGCCGCTGTTCGTCTCGCTCGTCCTGGACGCCCTCGCCCGGCGGGTCGCCGAGCGGATCACCCGGGACGCCCTCGTCCCGGTCGAACTGCCCGAGGGGGAGTGGTGGGACGCGGGGGAGGACGGCGCCGCCGACCCGGACGACACCCCGGAGTCCCTCCTCGGCCGGGAGGGGATCGAGGACATCCGACGGGAGCTGGGCGCGGACCCCGACGTCCGCGCGGCGGTCGGCAAGCTGTGGCCCGCGCTCACCCCGCAGCGCCTGCTGGCGGACCTGTACTCCTCGCCGGAGCGGCTGGCGTCCGCCGCCCCCGGCCTCACCGCCGCCCAGCGGGCCCTGCTGCTGCGCGTCCCGGAGAGCCCCTGGACCCCGGCCGACGTACCGCTGCTGGACGAGGCCGCCGAGCTGCTGGGGGAGGACGACCGGGCGGCCCGCGCCGCGGCCGAGGCCGAGCGCCGCGAGCGCGTCGTCCTCGCCCAGGAGGCGCTGGACGTCGCCCACGGCTCGCGCTCCACCGACCTGGAGGCCGGAGAGGAGGCCGAGATCCTGACCGCCAACGACCTGCTGGACGCCGAGGCGCTGGCCGAGCGCCACGGGGAGCGCGACGCCCGCACCCCGGCCGAGCGCGCGGCGGCCGACCGCACCTGGACCTTCGGGCACGTCGTCGTGGACGAGGCCCAGGAGCTGTCCGCCATGGACTGGCGGCTGCTGATGCGGCGCTGCCCGAGCCGGTCGATGACCGTGGTCGGGGACGTCGCCCAGACCGGTGCCGTCGGGGGCGCGGACTCCTGGCACGAGGCGCTCGCACCGCACGTGGGGGACCGGTGGCGGCTGGAGCGGCTGAACGTCAACTACCGCACCCCCGCCGAGATCGCCGAGGTGGCGGCCGGCCTGGGCGCCGCCTCCGAGGTGCCCAGGCCGGTGCGCTCCACGGGCGTGCGGCCCTGGCGCCTGCGCGTGCCGGAAGGGGGGCTGGCCGGCGAGCTGGCCGCCCTGGCGGCCGAGGAGGCCGCGGCGGTGGGCGGCGGCCGCGTCGGGGTGATCGTGCCCGCCGCGCGGCTGGAGGAGCTGGGACGGGCGGTGGCGGAGGCCGTCCCGGGCACGGAGACCGGTGAGCCGGCGCGGCTGGAGAGCACGGTGACGGTCCTGGACCCCGACCGGGTGCGGGGACTGGAGTTCGACTCCGTGCTGGTCGCCGAGCCCGGGGAGATCGCGGACGCCTCGCCGCGCGGGACCAACGACCTCTACGTCGCCCTCACCCGCGCCACCCGCGGGCTGGGCGTGGTGCACACCGGGGAGCTGCCGGCCGCGCTCACTCGCCTGCACCCCCGCGGGACCCGGTAGCGCGGGTCAGGGGCGGGGGCCGGCCTCCGGCGCGGGGCGGCGCCCCGCGTCCCCGGGTCCCGCCCCGCGCACCTCCAGCCCGTCGAGCAGCCGGCGGGTCGCCTCGGCCACGGCCTCGACCGCCTGCTCGAACGCGTCGCGGTTGCGGGCGGAGGGGGAGCGGAAGCCCGACACCTTGCGGACGTACTGCAGGGCGGCGGCCCGTACGTCCTCGTCGGTCACCTCGGGGGCCATGGGCGGGCGGAGCGTCTTGATGCTGCGGCACATGCCTCCAGTGTGGCGCGGCCGGGGCGGCGGCGGGGACGGTCCGGACACACCGCCGTCCCCGCGGCGCGCGGGGCGGTACGCCGGGGCCGCCCCGCGCGCCGCGCGCCGGGCGTGCCGGGCCGCCGCCGGGGTATCCGCGAGGAGCGCCCGCAGGCGCGCGGACCCTGCCGGTACGACCTCGTGACGGAGTGGATGTGGAAGCGCTGACCGTGGCCCCGGACCGGAAGGACTCCCTGCGGCTCGACACCCTCCCCGACCCCGTGCCGGGAGAGGGCGAACTGCTGGTGGAGGGGCTGGCCGTCGGGGTGTGCGGCACCGACCGGGAGATCCTGTCCGCCGGCCACGGCGCCCCGCCGCCCGGACGGGAGCGCCTGGTCATCGGCCACGAGTCCCTGGGCCGGGTGCGGCAGGCGCCGCCCGGCAGCGGCTGGGTCCCCGGGGACCTGGTGGTCGGCGTCGTCCGCCGCCCCGACCCCGTGCCGTGCGGGGCCTGCGCCCACGGCCGGTTCGACATGTGCCGCAACGGCCGCTTCACCGAACGCGGCATCAAGGGGCTGGACGGCTACGCCTCGACCGCCTGGACGGTCGAGGCCGACTACGCCGTACGGCTCGATCCGGGCCTGGAGCACGTCGGAGTGCTCCTGGAGCCCGCCACCGTGGTGGCCAAGGCGTGGGAGCAGGTGGAGCTGGTCGGGTCCCGCTCGTGGTTCGCGCCCCACTCGGTGCTGGTCACCGGGGCCGGACCGATCGGGCTGCTGGCCGCGCTCCTGGGGCGGCAGCGCGGGCTGGAGGTGCACGTCCTGGACCGGGTCGAGAGCGGCCGCAAGCCCGGGCTGGTACGGGGGTTGGGCGCCGAGTACCACAGCGGCGACGTCGAGCGGGTGATGGAGCGGGTGCGCCCGGACGTGGTGATCGAGGCGACGGGCGCGGCGCCGGTCGTCTTCGGGGTGATGGCGGGGATGGGCCCCTACGGGGTGCTGTGCCTGACCGGGCTCTCCCCCACCGGGCGCACGCTGGACGTGGACGCCGGCTACATCAACCGCGAACTGGTGCTGGACAACTCCGTGGTGGTGGGCACGGTCAACGCCAACCTGCGGCACTACGCGGCCGCCGCCGAGGCGCTCGCCGAGGCGGACCGCGGCTGGCTCGACGCCGTGATCACCCGTCGGGTGCCGCTGGAGTCCTTCCCCGAGGCGTTCGAGTCGGGACCCGACGACGTCAAGACGGTCATCGAGCTGACCCGCCACTGAGGGGGCCCGGACCGGACGCCCTGCCGGGGCGCCCGGTCCGGGCACCGGATCACCCGTCCGGCCCCGGGCCGGGCCCCGGCCGGCCGTCGGGTCCTGCGCGGTGTCCACCGGCGGGGTGTGGGAGTGGGCCCGGGGAAGGTGCCGATCAGCCGCTGGTGGTCGGTGTCGTCGTCCTCCGGCAGCAGGCCGGGGCCGTTGCGCGGGGCCGGCAGCCGCCGGCCGTGCTCGGGGCGGCCCAGGTGGGCCGCGAAGCAGGCGCCGGAGCCGAAGCGGGCAGGCACAGCCGGTCCACCGGCCCGTCGCGGCCCGCCAGCGCGGCGGCCGACCGCCGGAGGGCCCCGCCGCTCCCGCCCCGCACGGCTCCCCACCCGGTGTTCCGGCCCGTCGCCGCAGGTCGAGGAGGCTCTTGTCCTTGTTCCCATTTGTCCCTCGTGCAGGTTTTCCTCCGTTGCGGGGTGGCTACCCGCCCGGTGGTTCGAGAGGAAACGCAGCGAGGAGGTCTCATGATCACCAGGGAGCAGATCCCAGCCGTACTGGACCACCAGGTCTACGACGCGGAGGGCAGGAAGATCGGGGAGGCCGGACACGTCTTCCTCGACGATGCCACGGGCGAGCCCGAGTGGGCCAGCGTCCGGACAGGGCTCTTCGGCACCAGTGAGACCTTCGTGCCGATCCACGACGCGGCCATGGTGGAGGACCACCTGGAGGTGCCCTACTCCAAGGACGAGGTCAAGGGAGCCCCGCGCGTCGACGTGGAGGAGGGCGGCCACCTCTCCGAGCAGGAGGAGCGCAAGCTGTACCAGTACTACGGCATCGACTGGGGCCCCCGCGGCCGGGGCACCGGCACCGCGGGCACTGCCGGCGCGGCCGGCGCCGCGGGCGGGAAGGCCCGGCGGCGCGACGACGCGATGACCCGCTCCGAGGAGGAGATGCGCGTCGGCGTCGAGCGCCGCGAGACGGGGAAGGCGCGGCTGCGCAAGTACGTCGTCACCGAGGAGGTCCAGAAGACCGTTCCCGTGCGGCACGAGGAGGTCCGCGTCGAACGCGAGCCCATCACCGAGGGGAACGTCGAGGACGCCATGAGCGGCCCGGAGATCACCGAGGGCGAGTACGAGGTGACCCTCCACGAGGAGCGCCCGGTGATCGACACCGAGGTCCACCCCGTGGAGCGGGTGCGGCTGACCACCGACGAGCACACGGAGCAGGAGACCGTCCGCGGGCAGGTCCGCAAGGAGCGCATCGAGGAGGAGGAGGCCGGCGCCTCCGAGGACGAGCGGCGCCGTCGCTGAGCGCTGGTCCTCCGTCCGCCGGGGCCCGCGCGGGACGTCGTCCGCGCGGGCCCCGGGCCGTTCCGGAGCGGCCTCCGCGACGCCGGATGCCAGGAAAAGGGCATCTGCTGACATGGCGTATGAATGTCGGACGTAAGGTCGGGTACTTCGCTCCTTGTGACCCAATAACCGCAAAGGCCGCACAAGGCAAGTTCCGTAAGACCAACTGGAGGCATCGGTGAGTGAAGCTCCGAACACAGGCCACGGCCCCGCCGGGCAGGCGGGCCAGGCCGCGAAGCAGGAGACCCGTGCCACGGCCGAGCGGGCCAAGGAGGCGGCCGGCACCGTGGCCGGCAGCGCCAGGGAACAGGCGCGCCACGTGACCGGCGACGCCCGCGAGCAGGTCGTCAGCATGGCCGGGCGCCTGAAGGAGCGCGCCTCCGAGGAGGCGGACACGCAGACCAGGAAGACGGCCGACACCATACGGCAGTGGGCCGACGACCTGGCAGGCATGGCTGACAGCACCCGGCCCGACTCCCCGGTGCGCAACCTGGTCTCCCAGGCCGCCGACGGCGGCCGCCGCGCCGCCGACCTGCTGGAGGAGCGGGGCGCGGGCGGTCTGCTCGAGGGAGTGGAGTCGTTCGCACGCCGCCGCCCCGGCGCCTTCCTGGCGGGTGCGGCACTGGCCGGTTTCGCCCTGGGGCGCGTGGCCAAGGCCGGCAAGGCCGTCCACCACGGCGCCGACGGTCACGGCGGGCAGCACTACGAGGAGCGGACACCGTCCCCGGACCTGCCGGTCGCCACCGGCGGCGGCGAGGTCCGGCACATGCCGGGCTACGGCGAGCCCCCCTACGGCGACACCGGGCCCGGCACGGGCACCGTCCCCGGGACGGGCACCTACGGCGGCGGCACCGCCCCCGGCCCCTACCCGGGCACGGACACCCCGCGGCGCCCGGAGGTGGGCTGACATGGCGCACACCACGCAGCGGCCGGCCGACGGGACGGTCCAGCGGACGGACGACGGCGACAGGTCGATCGGCGAACTGCTCTCCGCCGTCACGGCGGACGCCCAGAAGCTCCTCCGCCAGGAGATCGAACTGGCCAAGGCCGAGGTCCGCGAGGAGGCGACCAAGGCGGGCAAGGCCGCCGGCATGTACGGCGGTGCCGGGTTCGCCGGCTACATGACGGCCCTGTTCGCCTCGCTGGCCCTGGTCTTCGCACTGGCCAACGTCATGGACTGGGGATGGGCCGCGCTCATCGTCACCGCCCTGTGGGCGGTGGCCGCCCTCGTCCTGTACTCGATGGGGCGCTCGCGGATGAAGCAGGTCCACCCGAAGCCGGAGCGCACCGTCCAGACACTCAAGGAGGATGCCGCATGGGCGCGTCACCCGACGAGCTGAGGGCTCGGATCGACACCACCCGGCAGGAACTGTCCGACGACGTCAACAGGCTTGCCGACCACGCCAACCCCCGCCACGCGGTGCGCCGCCGCGGGGAGCGGATGCGCAGCAGGATGACGGTAGTGCGGGAGCGAGTCATGGGAACCACCTCGGACGGGGCACGGCACACGGCGCAGTCGGTGCGCGACACCGCGGGACACACCGCCGACCGGGCGCGCCACGGCGCGGGCCACGCGGGGGACGCGGTGAAGTCCGCCCCCCAGCACGCCGCGCGGCGCACCCAGGGCAACCCCCTGGCCGCCGGAGTCGTGGCCTTCGGCGCCGGACTGCTGGCCGCCTCCATGGTGCGCGGTTCGCACACCGAGGAGGAGGCCGTGGGCCGGCTGTCGGAGAAGGCCGGCGGCCTGGCCGGTCCCGTCAAGGAGGCGGCCGCCGAGTCGGCCGGGCGGCTGAAGGAAGAGGCGACGCACTCGGCGCAGGAGGCGGCCCAGCACGTCAAGGAGACCGCCACCGGAGCCGCCCGCACCACCGCCGAGGAGGCGCGCGGCCAGGCGGGGCAGGTGAAGGAGCAGGCGCAGCAGTCCGGCCGGGGCGTGGCCGAGGAGGCCCGCCACCGGGACTCCGGCACGGCGCACTGACGCACCGGCCGCCGCCGGGCGGTCGCCCGCACGGCGGCGGGAACCTCCCGGACGGCCGCCCCCGCACGCACGGGGGCGGCCGTCCGGGCTCCGAACGAGGTGGCACATGGCGAAGCACAGGTTCGAAGAGCAGCGGGGGGAACGGGCGGCGGAGACCGGGGAGACGCCCCGGAAGCCGGCGGACCTGCCCAAGCGGTCCTGGACGGGCGTGCTCAAGCGCACGGTCGCCGAGTTCCGGGACGACAACCTCACCGACTGGGCGGCGGCCCTCACCTACTACGGAGTCCTGTCCATCTTCCCCGCGCTGCTGGCGCTGGTGTCGGTCCTGGGCGTGATCGGCAGGTCCGCCATCCAGCCCCTGATCGACAACGTCGGGAGCCTGGCCCCCGGCGCCGCGCGGGACATCCTCGAGACCATGCTGACCCAGCTGCAGAACAACCAGGGCGGCGCGGGACTGGCGCTGATCATCGGTGTCGCCCTGGCGGTGTGGTCGGCCTCCGGCTACGTCGCGGCCTTCATGCGCGCCGCCAACGCGGTCTACGACATCGGCGAGGGACGCCCCGCCTGGAAGAAACTGCCCGTGCGGGTGGGCGTCACGCTCGCCCTGCTGGTGATCCTGGCGCTGAGCTCGATCGCGGTCGTCTTCACCGGCGGCCTGGCGGAGCGGGCGGGCGACCTCATCGGCCTGGGCAGCACCTTCCTGACCGTGTGGAGCATCGCCAAGTGGCCGGCGCTGGTCGTCCTGGTCAGCCTGATGATCGCGCTGCTGTACTGGGCCGCGCCCAACGTCCGGCACGGCGGCTTCCGCTGGGTCAGCCCCGGCAGCCTGGTCGCCGTCCTGCTGTGGATCGCCGCCTCGCTCGGCTTCGCCCTCTACGTCGCCAACTTCGCCAACTACAACAAGACGTACGGCAGTCTGGCGGGCGTGATCATCTTCCTGATCTGGCTGTGGATCTCCAACATCGTGATCCTGCTGGGGCTGGAGCTGGACGCCGAGATGCAGCGCGGACGGGCCATCCGGGCCGGCCACCCGGAGGACGAGGAGCCCTACGTCGAACCGCGCGACACCCGCAAGCTCCCTCCGGAGGAGAGGCCCGGCACGGCCGACGGGCCCCGGGACGGCTGACGTCCCGCGGCGCGCGACGGCACGGCGGCGCCCCGGCGGTCCCCTCCGCCGGGGCGCCGCCGCGCCGTCCCGGCCCGCACCTCCGCCCGTGCCCTCCGGCGCGGGCATCCTCCGGGCCGCGGCGGGTAGGGGGAAGCCACCGCCGGCCAGGCGGGCCCGGGAAGGACGGACGTGCGGCACCGGGCGGACGCCCGGGGAGGCGAGGAGGACGATGGCGAGCGGCAGGTCGGGGGAGCAGATCGCGGAGGCGGTCGAGCAGGTGGCCCACGAGGCGTCCGAACTGCTCCGCGACCGGCTGCGGGGAGCGGGCGACGGGCTCCGCGCCGCGGCGCGGCGGACGGGCGCGGGCGGCGCGCTCCTGGGCGCCGCCGGTGTGTGCGGGCTGCTGGCGGTGGGCACCGCCCACCGCGCGGCGCTGAGCGCGCTGGAGTCGGCGCTGCCCCGCCCGCAGGCGGCGGCCGTGCTCTGCCTGACGTACGCGGTCGGCGCGGGCACTCTGGCCAGGGCGGGCCGGGAGCGGCTCAGGAGCGCCGGGCGCGCCGCGGGGGCGGCGCGCCCGGCGTGAGCCGAGCCGGCGGCGCGGGGCGGGGCGGGCCGCGCGGTGCGAGGGCATCAGCCGCAGATGCGCGGGTACGCACCAGATGACCCCGATCGCCGGGATCGGACCGAGCAGAGGAGGTTCGCTGTGAAGGGTGAACACGACAAGGAGGAGTCCTCCGCGCGGCACCGGCCGCAGCTGCGCACCGGCGGGGACCAGCCGGTGGATCCCGAGGACCTGGTCAGGCTCTCCGGTCGCGAGCCCACGCCGGAGCGCGTCGAGCGGGCCAGGAAGCAACTGGAGGAGCACGGGGCCGCGGCCGTGGAGAGGTACCTCCCCTGAGTCCCGCGTCCGGGTGCGGGCATCCCGTGATGCACGGCGGCACCGCCCGCGGCACTCCGCGGGCGGTGCCGCCGTGTCCGTCCCTTTCCCTCCTCCCTACGACGCTCCCCGATGCCGGAAGAGGAGGGAAGGGCGGACGGGATGAGCGGGCAGGCGGGCCCGGAAGGGCGCCCGGCGCCGGAACCGGAGCGTCACCGATCGCGTTGTAGGTTGTAGCCGTGAGTGCCAACCGGCACCGTGACGCCCGGGCGACACATGAGCCTGTGGCCTCGCCTCAGGCGCATGTCCCCGTCTCAGGAGCATGTCTTAAGTGACGAACCTCGCGCTCGGTCCGAGCTGGCTGGACCCGGACTACCTCATCCAGACCTTCGGTCTGATCGGCATCCTCTGCATCGTCTTCGCCGAGTCAGGGCTGCTCATCGGCTTCTTCCTGCCCGGTGACTCGCTGCTGTTCACCACCGGGCTGCTGGTCGCCACCGACCAGTACCTGCACTACCCGCTGTGGCTGGTGTGCCTCCTGGTCGTGGTCTCGGCGATCCTCGGCGACCAGGTCGGCTACATGTTCGGCCGGAAGGTCGGCCCGGCCCTCTTCCGGCGGCCCGACTCCCGCTTCTTCAAGCAGGAGAACGTGGAGAAGGCCCACGAGTTCTTCGAGAAGCACGGCCCCAAGTCCCTGGTGCTGGCCCGCTTCGTGCCGATCGTGCGCACCTTCACGCCGATCATCGCCGGTGTCAGCCGGATGGACTACCGCAGCTTCCTGGTCTTCAACGTCATCGGCGGCGTGCTGTGGGGCGCGGGCGTGACGCTCCTGGGCGCGGCCCTGGGCCAGGTGCAGTTCGTCCGCGACAACATCGACTTCATCCTGGTCGGCATCGTGCTGCTGTCGGTGCTGCCGATCGTCGTCGAGTACCTGCGCGCCCGCCGCCAGTCCCGCGCGGCGGAGGCCGCCGGCCGGACGGTCCCCGGTGTGGCGCCCACCGCCGGGGCCGGGGCCGGGGCCGCCGCGGCGGTGGCGGACGGCGCGGTCCGGTCCCCGGCTCCCGCCCGGGGGCGGGGCCGCCACGCCAGGCGCTGAGGGAGGCCGCCGCCCGCCGGAGTGCGGCGGGTATCCGGCCGACGGAACCCGCGGGTGCCCGCCGCGTCCATCCGGACGCGGCGGGCACCTGGTGCGTCCGGGTGGCCGCGCCGGGGTCGCGCCGGGGCCTTCGGGCCCGCTCCGCCGCTGGTCCGGGGCCCGCCTGAGGTGCGGGCGGCCCTCCGGCTGGACGCCTGGGCGGTGTGAACGTCCCGCCCGCCCGGAGTGGGGTGTGAAGGCGCATCCGATATGCTCCTTTTTACCCCGGGTGACTGTCAGGTCGTGTGTGTACGCAGACGGAACCTCACCCGGATGGGCGTGTGGGCCGTCCGGGGGCGGGTACGCGCCGTGCTGCATGTGACAGGTCACAAGAGGAGGGCATGATGCGTAGCCTGAGCCCGGAGGTTCAGCTGACGAGCGGTGACGTCTTGCCGGACCAGGAGCAGGAGACGGTCGTTCCCGATCTTCCCGACCTGCCCAGGATCGAGGACGCGGGCAAGGTGGCGCCCCGCGACGCCCGGCAGCTGTCGAAGCTCTTCTTCGAGCGGCTGAGAGCACTGGAGGAGGGGACGCACGAGTACCAGTACGCGCGCAACACCCTCATCGAGCTCAACCTGACCCTGGTGAACTACGTCGCCTCCCGCTTCCGCCACCGCGCCGAGCCGATGGACGACATCGTGCAGGTCGGGACCATCGGCCTGATCAAGGCCATCGACCGGTTCGACCTCGACCGGGAGGTGGAGTTCACCTCGTTCACCGTCCCGTACATCGTGGGGGAGATCAAGCGCTTCTTCCGCGACACCAGCTGGGCCGTGCGCGTCCCGCGCCGCCTCCAGGAACTGCGCATCGAACTGGCCCGCGCCAACGAGGAGCTGGGCCGCAGGCTGGGGCGCTCCGCCACCACCGAGGAGCTGGCGGAGTTCCTCGACGTCACCGTGGAGGAGGTCGTCGAGGGCCAGGTGGCCAGCAACGGCTACGTGGCCGGCTCCCTCGACCTGCCGGTGGGCGACGAGGGCAAGGACACCTCGCTGGCCGACCAGCTCGGCGACGTCGACCCGGCCCTGGAGAAGGTGGAGAACCTCCACGCCCTCAAGCCCCTGATGGACCGGCTCGACGAGCGCGACCGCCGCATCCTGCAGATGCGCTTCGGCGGGGACATGACCCAGTCGGAGATCGGCGCCGAACTGGGCATCTCGCAGATGCACGTCTCACGGCTGCTGAGCAGGGCGCTGGCGCGGCTGAGGGAGGGCATGCTCACGCAGAAGTAGCCGGACGGGCCGTTCGGAGCCGGGGGAACCGGCGGACGGCCGCCCCGGCAAGGCCCCGCGGGGCCCGGCACACCGAGCCGGGCCCCGCGCCGGTGTGCCCGCACGGCGGTCCTCACCCGCCGGGCGGCCCTTCGGCCACTCGGCCGGACGGCGTTAACCGCGCCGGCTCCGGGAAGACGTGCGACACGGCAGGCAGCTGCCGATGCGCTGGACGACGGAAAGGCACCGATCATGGGACACGGCGGCGACGTCATCGACGAACTGAGCACGGACCACCGGGAGGTCGAGGAGCTCTTCGGCAGGATCGAGGCGCTGCCCCCGGGCGACCGGCGGCGCAAGGAGTTCGCGGACCAGGCCGTCATCGAGCTGGTGCGGCACGCCGTCGCGGAGGAGCAGTACCTGTACCCGGCGGTGCGGGAGTTCCTGCCCGACGGCGACGAGGTCGCCGACAAGGAGCTCGAGGACCACTCCGCGGCCGAGCGGACCATGAAGAAGATGGAGGGCCGCGACGCGGACGACCCCGAGTTCGACCGGCTCGTCGCCGAGCTGATGCTGGAGATCCGCTCCCACATCAACGACGAGGAGCGCAACCTCTTCCCGCGGCTGCGCCAGGCCGCGACCGAGGAGCAGCTGAACGATCTGGGGGAGAAGGTGCGCAAGGCCAAGAAGACGGCCCCGACGCGCCCCCACCCGTCCGCGCCCGACACCCCCCCGGCGAACAAGATCATGGACCGGGGAGCGGGCATGGTGGACCGCGTCCGCGACGCCCTCACCGGCCGCGGCAAGGGCCACTGACGCCCGCCCCGCCGGGCGCGTGGGGCCGGGGGATCACCGAAGCGGCCGCCGGCGCCTTCCCGGGCGCCGGCGGCCGCTGAGGCTCGGTGCCGTCCGGCCGGGTCACGGGCGGACGGCACCGGTCCGGGTCACGGGGCCGGGGCGGACGCGGCCGGGGCGCGGTGGAAGGACAGCCCGCCCTCGCCCACGTCCACCCGCAGCCGGGTGTGCGGCGCCAGCTGTCCGCCCAGCAGCATCCGGGAGAGCGGGTTGTCCACCTCCCGCTGGATGGTGCGGCGCAGCGGCCGGGCGCCGTACTCGGGCTGGTACCCGTGCCGGGCCAGCCAGTCGACGGCCTGCGGGGTGAACTCGATCTCCACGTCCTGGGCGTGCACCCGCCGCCGCGTCTCGTCCAGCAGCATGTCGGTGATCCGGCGCAGTTGCTCGTCGGAGAGCCGGCGGAAGACCACGATCTCGTCGATGCGGTTGAGGAACTCCGGCCGGAAGTGCTCCCGCAGCGGCCGCAGCACCCGCTCGCGGCGCGCGTCCTCGTCCGCCTCGGCGCCCGCTGCGGCGGAGGCGAAGCCCAGGGCGCCGCCGCGCCCGGTGATGGCCTCCGAGCCGAGGTTGCTGGTCATCACGATGACGGTGTTGGTGAAGTCCACCGTGCGGCCCTGGGAGTCGGTCAGCCGCCCGTCGTCCAGGACCTGCAGCAGGATGTTGAACAGGTCCGGGTGCGCCTTCTCCACCTCATCCAGCAGCAGCAGCGAGTACGGGTGGCGGCGCACCGCCTCCGTCAGCTGCCCGGCCTCCTCGTGGCCGACGTAGCCGGGGGGAGCGCCGACCAGCCGGCTGACGGTGTGCCGCTCCTGGTACTCGCTCATGTCCAGGCGGACCATGCGGTCGTCGGTGCCGAACAGCGCCTCGGCCAGCGCGCGGGCCAGCTCCGTCTTGCCGACGCCGGTGGGGCCGAGGAAGAGGAAGCTGCCGATCGGCCGGTCGGGACTGGACAGCCCGGCCCGCGAGCGCAGCACGGCGTCGGCGACGACGGAGACCGCATCGTCCTGGCCGACGACCCGCCGGTGCAGGTGCTCCGCCAGGCCCAGCAGACGGCTCTTCTCCTCCTGGGTCAGGCTGCTGACGGGGATGCCCGTCTGCCGGGAGACGATGTCGGCGATGTCCTCGACGCCGACCTCGGCGATGCGGTCGCCGACCGGTTGCCGCCCGTCGCCCTCGCCGATCCGCCGCTCCACCTCGGCCAGCCGGTCGCGCAACTCCCTGGCCCGCTCGTAGTCCTCGTCGGCCACGGCCTGGTCCTTGTCCCGGCGCAGCTGCTCGGCCTCGCGCTCCAGCGCCCGCACGTCGGTGCCGCGGGTGGCCGAGCGCAGCATCACCCGCGCGCCCGCCTGGTCCATGAGGTCGATCGCCTTGTCGGGCAGGAAGCGGTCGGTGAGGTAGCGGTCGGACAGCTCGACGGCGGCCAGCAGCGCCTCGTCGCTGTAGCGGACCTGGTGGTGGGCCTCGTAGCGGTCCTGCAGGCCGCGCAGGATCTCCACGGCGTCGGCCGTGGACGGCTCCGGCACCAGGACGGGCTGGAAGCGGCGGGCCAGGGCGGCGTCCTTCTCGATGTGCCGGCGGTGCTCCTCCAGCGTGGTGGCGCCGATGACGTGCAGCTCGCCGCGGGCCAGGGCCGGCTTGAGCATGTTGCTGGCGTCCATCGAGCCGCTCTCGCCACCGCCGCCGGCACCCACCACGGTGTGCAGCTCGTCGATGAAGACGATCAGCTCGTCGCTGTGCCGGCGGATCTCGTCGACCAGACCGCTGAGCCGCTCCTCGAAGTCGCCCCGGTAGCGGGTGCCGGCGACCAGGGTGCCGATGTCGAGCTGGACGACGCGGCGGCCCAGCAGGTTGTCGGGCACGTCGCCGTCGGCGATGCGCTGCGCCAGGCCCTCCACGATGGCGGTCTTGCCCACGCCCGCCTCGCCGATCAGCACCGGGTTGTTCTTGCCCCGCCGGGCCAGGATCTCGATGGTCTGCTCGATCTGCTCGTCGCGGCCGATGACCGGGTCGACGCTGCCCTCGCGGGCGAGCTCGGTCAGGTCGCGTCCGAACCTGTCCAGGTTGGGGGTGGCGCTGCCCCCGCCACCGCCGCCGCCGTGTCCGCTCGGGGCGGGCGGGCGCTCGCCCGGTCCCGGGGCACCGGACTGGTAGCCCTCCGGCAGGCCGGAGGAGCGCGCGTCGAAGTGGGCGGCGTTGAGGATCTGGCCCGCCGCGGAGTCCCGGTTGGCGGCCAGCGCCACCAGGACGTGCTCCGGCCCGATGTAGGAGGCGCCCGAGGAGCGGGCGACGTTGTGGGCGTCCATCAGCGCCCGCTTCACCGCGGGGCTGACGGCGATCGACTTGCGCGGCGGGCCGTCCCCGGCGTGCCGGTCGATCTCCTCGACGATGGTGTCGGGGTCGCCCCCGGCGCGGGAGACCATGGACCGGGTCGGGTCGGTGGTGAGGGCCGCGCGCAGCAGATGCTCGGTGTTGAGGTCGGTGCTGCCGTGCTGGGCCGCGTACGACGCCGCGTCGGTGACGAGCTGCCGGGCGGGCTCGCTCATCAGCCGGACGAAGTCGAAGTACCGGGGCCCGGGACGCTGTCCGCCGGACGGGGCCGCGCCCAGGAAGCGCGCGAGGAACTCTCCGAGGGGATCCCGGCCGTAGTCGTCGGGACCCAGGTACCCGCTGGTCATAGATGTCCTCCCGCCGGTCCGGCCGTCCCGGCCGGGCCGCGCTGCTCGTCTGGGGTCCGTCACTCTCGACACCCCGGGGTTCCCCCTCGTCGCGCGGCGACACGTGGCGGGGCGGCCGACTTCCCGCCCGCGCGCCGCGATCGGGGGCGGGGCGCAGGTGTGAACCGCGCCGGAGGGTGAACCCGGGAGCGTGCCGGTCCGTGAGGGAGTTCCGCTGCGGTTCCGGACCGCCCGGCCGGTCCGGAACGGGAAGGGCGTGCCGATGTCACTGCTGCCGGGTCTGAACACTCTGGTGACGCCCGTGTCCGGGCTGCTCCCGCAGGGGGTGGCGGCCGGGCTGCGGGAGGCCGCGGACGTCGCGGGCGGGGTGGCCGGGAGTCTGGTGGGGCTGCCCCGCCGGGACGTGTGGTCCCGGCCGGGCCGCTGCCACATCGTCGTCCACGGGGTCCACACCCCGGAGGGCGAACGGATCGCCCGGCGCGTGGAGCGCACGCTGGAGGCGCACCCGGGGGTGCTGTGGGCGCGGGTGAACGCCCCGGCGGGACGGGTGGTGGTGGCGCTGGCGTCGCCACCGCCGCCCGAGCGGGAGCTGGTCGCGCTGGTCGAGCGCGCCGAGAGCGGCGCCGGGCCCGTCCCGTGCGAGGAGGACGAGCACGGGGAGTGGTGCCATGAGCCCCACCACCCGTGCGAGGGCCCGCGCACCGGCCAGTCGGTCTCGGCCCTGGCGGCGGACGCGGCGGGGCTGGCGCTGTCCACCCTCAACCGGATCGCCCCCTGGACCCCGCTGCCGCCCGAGGTGGCCGCCCTCACCGGGGCCGTCGCCCGGCACCCGCGGCTGCGCGCGCTGGTCTCCCGGGGGCTGCACGACCCCGAGCAGGCCGAGTCGCTGCTGCCGGTGGCCAGCGCGCTGGCCCAGGGCGTGGCGACCCGGGGCGGGGGACTGGCCCTGGACGTCGTCCAGCGCCTGGCCCAGTGGCGGGAGGCGGACGCCCACCGCCGGGCGTGGGAGGCGGCCGAACCGCACCTGGCGCGCGGCCCGGAGTACGCCGGGGCCGGCCCGGTCGCGGTGGAGCGCCCCGTCCCCGCCCCCGGGGACGCGGCCGACCGCTACGCCGAGCGCTCGATGGCCCTGGGGGTGCTGGCCGGCGCGGCCGCGGCACCCTTCGCCGGACCGCGGCGCGGCCTGGCGGTGGCGCTCTCGGCGGTGCCCAAGGCCCCCGACGCGGGCCGGGAGGGCTTCGCCACCACCCTCGGCCGGGCCCTGGCCCTGCGCGGGGCCACCGTCATGGACCGGGGCGCGCTGCGCCGGCTGGGCCAGACCGACACCGTCCTGCTGGACGAGGACGCGCTCAGCGGCAGCCGGCTGGAACCGGTCGAGCTGGTGCCGCTGCGGGGCGCCGACCCGCGGGAGACCGCCGAGCGGCTCTTCGCCCTCCTCTCCCCGGAGGGGGCCGGGGGCTCCCGGGACTTCGGGGGTGCGGGCGGGGTGCGCCGCGACGGGGACGGCTGGGTGCTGGGACCGCTGGAGGAGCTGGAGCTGACCGGACCCAGGGGGGTCCGGGCCGCACACCGGCTGCGGGGGCAGGGCGCCGAGCGCGTGCTGGGCCTGGCCCGCGGCGGGCGGCTGGCGGCCCTGGCGGGCCTGGCCCGGCAGAAGGCGCCCGGCGCGGACGCGGTGGCGGCCGCGGCCCGGCGTGCGGGGGTGCGGGTGGTGCTGGCGACCGGCCGCCCCGAGCCGCTGTTCGGTTTCGCCGACGCCGTCGTCCCCGGCGGGGACCGCCTCGCCGCCTCCCTGCGGGGCCTGCAGGCGGACGGCGCGGTGGTGCTGCTGGTCTCGGGCGACCGGCGTGCGCTGGCCGCCGCCGACTGCGGCATCGGTGTGTACCGGGAGGACGAGCCGGCGGCCTGGGGTGCGCACGTCCTGGTGGGCACCGACCTGGAGTCGGCCGGACTGGTCGTGGACGCGGTGGGCGTGGCCGCCCGGGTCGACCACGAGAGCCGCTTCCTGGCCGCGGGCGGCAGCGGCGTCGGCGCCGTCGCGGCCCTCCAGGCCCACGGCGGCCGGGCGACCGCGCGGGGGGCCGCCGCGGGCACCGCCGCCGGGGCCGCCGCGTTCTGCCTGGGCACCTGGCGGGCCCGTCAGCTGCTGTCCCGTCCCGTCACCCCGCCGGTGGAGACCACGCCCTGGCACCTGATGCCCGCCGACCGCGTCCTGGAGCGGCTGGGCACCTCCGAGGAGGGGCTGAGCCGCGAGGAGGCCGGACGGCGGACCGGAGGGGAGGCCGCCGCCGGGCAGCCGGCGCGCATCGGCCTGCCCGCGGCGTTCGTCGAGGAGCTGGCCAACCCCCTCACCCCGGTGCTCGCCGCGGGTGCGGCCCTGTCGGCGTCCGTGGGCTCGCGGACCGACGCCGCGCTGGTGGCCGGGATCACCGGCGTCTCCGCGCTGGTGGGCGCGGTGCAGCGGGTGCGGACCGACCGGGCGCTGGAGGAGCTGTTCGCCCGTTCCGCGGTCGGCGCGCGGGTGCGCCGGGGCGGTGCCGAGCGGCTGGTGGCCGCCGGCGACCTGGCCGCCGGGGACGTCGTGGTGCTGCGCTCGCAGGAGGTGGTTCCCGCCGACTGCCGGCTGCTGCGGGCCGAGGGGCTGGAGGTGGACGAGTCCTCCCTGACGGGGGAGTCCCTGCCGGTGGCCAAGGACCCGGCGCCGGTGGTCGCCGCCCAGCTCGCCGACCGCCGCTCCATGCTCTACGAGGGCACCACCGTCTCGGCGGGCACCGCGGTGGCCGTGGTGGTGGCCACCGGACCGGCGACCGAGGTCGGGCGCAGCCTGGCCACCGCCCGCCAGAAGGCGCCCACGACCGGGGTGGAGTCCCGGCTGACCGCCCTGACCCGGACCAGCCTCCCGCTGGCGCTCGGTTCGGCGGCGGCGGTCGCCGGGGCGGGGATGCTGCACGGCCGTCCCCTGACCGACACCCTCGCCTCCGCCGTGAACCTGGCCGTCGCCTCCGTCCCCGAGGGGCTGCCGCTGCTGGTCAACGCCGCCCAGCTGGCCGCCGCCCGGCGGCTGGCCGACCACGGCGCGCTGGTCCGCAACCCGCGGACGATCGAGGCGCTCGGCCGCGCCGACGTGCTGTGCTTCGACAAGACCGGCACCCTCACCGAGGGCGACCTCCAGCTCGCCACCGTCAGCGACGGCGAGCACGAGCTGCCCGCCGACCGGCTCGACACCCCCTGCAAGCAGGTGCTGGGCGCCGCGCTGCGCGCCACCCCGCCGGCCCGCCCGTCCGAGCCCATGGAGCACCAGACCGACCGCGCGGTGGCGGCCGGGGCGCGGCGCGCGAAGGTGGCCGTACGGCAGGGCGCACCGCAGTGGCGGCGCACCGACGCGCTGCCGTTCGAGCCGTCCCGCGCCTACCACGCGACCGCCGGACGCACCGCGCGCGGCATGCTGCTCAGCGTCAAGGGCGCACCCGAGAACGTGCTGGAGCGCTGTGCCCGGCGGCGCACGGGCAAGGGCGAGCCCCGGCTCGACGCCGCGGCCCGGCGCCGCCTGACCGGCACCGCCGAGGAGCTGGCCGGTGCCGGGCGGCGCGTCCTGGCCGTGGCCGAGCGGCCGCTGGACCGGGGCGAGGACCTCACCGACGAGGCCGTGGGCGGCCTGACCTTCCTCGGCTTCGTCACCCTCGCCGACCCGGTGCGCTCCGGCGCCGCGCCGGCCACCGCGCGGCTGCGCGCGGCCGGGGTGCAGACGGTCATGCTCACCGGCGACCACCCCGCCACCGCCGACGCCATCGCCGCCACCGTCAGCGAGGACCCCGACCAGAAGGTGTGCACCGGCGCCGAGATCGACGCGCTGGACGACGAGGCGCTCGACGAGCTCCTGCCCACCCTGGACGTCATCGCCCGGTGCAGCCCCCACCACAAGGTCCGCATCGTCCAGGCCTACCAGCGCATCGGCCGGGTGGTGGCGATGACCGGCGACGGCGCCAACGACGCCCCCGCCATCCGGCTGGCCGACGTCGGCATCGCCCTGGGCCGCCGCGGTACGCCCGCCGCCACCGCCGCGGCCGACCTGGTGGTCGGCGACGACCGGCTGGAGACGATCATCGCCGCGCTGCTGGAGGGCCGCGCGATGTGGGGCTCGGTCCGCGGCGCGCTGGCCATCCTCGTCGGCGGCAACCTCGGCGAGGTCGCCTTCAGCGTGCTGGCCGCCGCGCTGACCGGCAGCTCCCCCCTCAACGCCCGGCAGATCATGCTCGTCAACCTCCTCACCGACCTCGCGCCGGCGCTGGCCGTCGCGGTGCGCGAACCGGCGGCGGAGGAGGCCGGCGAACGGCTGCTGAGCGAGGGACCCGACCGCTCCCTGGGAGCCGGCCTGAGCCAGGAGGTGCTGCTGCGCGGCGCCACCACCACGCTCGGCGCGGGACTGGCCTGGGGCGCGGCCCGGCTCACCGGACGGCGGCGGCGGGCCGGCACGGTCGCGCTGGCGTCGGTGGTCGGCACCCAGCTCGCCCAGACGCTCCTGACCGGCGGACCGGACCGCAACGTCCTGCTGGCCGGGGTGGGGTCGGCCGTGGTGCTGGTCGCCGTCATCCAGACGCCCGGGGTGAGCGGCTTCTTCGGCTGCACCCCGCTGGGGCCCGTGGGCTGGGGCATCACCCTCGGTTCGATCACCACGGCCACGCTGCTGGGGGCCGCCGCGACGCCGCTGGTGCGGCGGCTGACGCCGGAGGCGCCGGGCGCGTCCACCGCCGCGGGCGACGGCGGGCGGGGCTGACCGCGGGGCCGGCCGGCGCGCACCGGCGGGCGGCCCGCACGGCGGCGGCCCGCGGACACGTCCTTGCGTGTCCGCGGGCCGCTGCGCCGCAGGGCCGGGGAAGGGGGAGCCCCGCGTCCCCGGAGGTGCGGGAGGGTCAGACCCGGCCGCGCCAGGCGCCCGTCTCCGCGCCGCGCTCCTCGATGAACTCCTTGAACCGCTTCAGGTCGCCCTTGACGCGGTGGCGGACCACGCCGAGCTTGTCGCCGACGGTGTCGGCGAGGCCCTCGGGGTCGTGGTCCATCTGGAGCATCACCTTGGTCCGGTCGTCGTCGATGCGGTGGAAGGTGACCACACCGGCCTGCCTGACCTCGCCCTCGACCGTCGTCCAGGCCACGCGCTCGTCCGGGATCTGCTCGGTGATGCGGGCGTCGAACGCCCGCTCGGCGCCGCCGACCTTCGTCACCCAGTGGGTCAGCGTGTCCGTCTTCTGCTCGACCCGCTCGACGCCCTCCATGAACTCGGGGAAGGACTCGAACTGGGTCCACTGGTCGTACGCGGTGCGCACCGGGACGTGGACCTCGATCGACTCCTCGACCTTGGACATGCGGTACCTCTTCTCTCGCCGTCGCGCCTGCTTCGTACTGTTTCGTTCCGTCAACTCCCGCCTACCCGGGCGGATGAGGGCCATGCGGGTGCTTCCGCCGGCCCGCCCCGGCGCAGGAGCCGGGGCCCGGCTACGGCAGGGGGGTCCCACCGGTGGCGTTGACGATCTCGCCGGTGATGTAACTGGCCTCCTGGGAGGCCAGGAAGACGTAGGCGGGGGCCATCTCGGCGGGCTGGGCCGGCCGGCCCAGCGGGGACTGCTTGCCGAACTCGGAGGTGTCGGGCATCGTCGAGGGGATCAGCGGCGTCCACACCGGGCCCGGGGCCACGGCGTTGACCCGGATGCCCCGCTCCGCCAGGTTCTGGGCGAGCCCGTGGGTGAAGGCGGTGATGGCGCCCTTGGTGGTGGCGTAGTCCAGCAGGTGGGGACTGGGCTGGTAGCCCTGCACCGACGTGGTGTTGATGATGCTTCCGCCCGCGGGGATGTGCGGCAGGGCCATCTTGCACAGCCAGAACATGCCGTAGAGGTTGGTGCGCATCGTCCGGTCGAACTGCTCGGTGCTGATGCCCTCGATGCCCTCGGACTGCGCCATCTGGAAGGCCGCGTTGTTCACCAGGACGTCGACGCGGCCGAACTCCGCCACCGCCCGGTCGACCAGGCGGCGGCACTCGGACTCCTCGCGGATGTCGCACAGCACGGGGACGGCCCTGCGCCCCGCCTCCTCCACCAGCCGCGCCGTCTCGCGTGCGTCCTTCTCCTCCTCCGCGAGGTAGGTGAACAGCACGTCGGCCCCCTCGCGGGCGAAGGCGAGGGCCACGGCGCGTCCGATGCCGGAGTCGCCCCCGGTGATGACGGTCCTGCGGTCGGTCAGGCGGCCGCTGCCCCGGTAGGACGACTCGCCGTGGTCGGGCTCCGGGTCCATGCGCTCGGTCAGGCCCGGGTGCGGCTGGTCCTGCTGGGGGAAGTCCGGGCGCGGGTGGGCCTGGGTCGGGTCCTGCTGTCCGTGGTCGCTCATGCGGTCCTTTCTCCTCCGTCTCCTCGTGGGTGTCGGGTCGTCCGGCCGGCGGTACCCCCCGGGGCGGCCCGGAGACGGGCGTCCGCCCGGAGCCTCCGGCTCCGGGCGGACGTCGCCCGGGTGGGGACGGGGCGTCGCTCCGACGGCCGCCGCCCGTCTCAGGTGCGGTGGGTGACGTCCTCCGTGCCCAGGCCGAGGGCCCGGGCGATGTCCTGGACGTTCTGGAACTCCTGGCCGGCCGGAAGCCGCCCGGCCAGGCCCATCAGCCGGTCGGGGGCGTTGTTCTCGCGCAGTTTGTCCAGGACGGCGTCGCGGTCGGCCGGGTAGAGCTCCTTGCCCAGGTGCCGGGCCAGCTCGCTGCGCAGCTCCACGTCCTCCTGGTCCATGCCCGGAGGGGTGCCGCCGGTCAGGACGGTGTTCGGCGCGCGGTCCACGTCGGGCTGGTCCTCGGCCGAGGGCTGGAGCTCGTGGTCCTCCTCCATGCGGAGCGACCGGCCCGCGCGGAGCTCGCCCTCCATCTCCTGCTTGAGCTCGTCGTCCCGGGCGGCGCCGGTCTTGTTCTTGCCGTGCGTGGCCATGTCGTCCTCCCGAAGGTCGGGGCCGTGGTCGGCGGGGTGCGCCCACGTCCGTGCACGTCAGGCCGTGTTCCCGGCGGCAGGGCTATTACACCGCTTGCGGATGGTTCGTGATCATCGGTCCGCGTGCCGGGGAATCACCCCATGTCGCCCTTCCGCTCCGGGGTGACGTCGGTGATGTCCCTGCGGCCCACGTTCTCCGCCTGGTCGATGGCGGCGACGTCCGGATGGTGGAGGTCGAAGGCCGGGGCCTCGGAGCGGATGCGGGGGAGGGTGACGAAGTTGTGCCGCGGCGGCGGGCAGGAGGTCGCCCACTCCAGCGAGCGGCCGTAGCCCCACGGGTCGTCGACCTCGATCTTCGGCGCGTACTTCGCCGACCACCAGACGTTGTACCAGAACGGCAGGATCGACATGCCGAGCAGGAACGAGCCGATGGTGGAGACGGTGTGGAGCGCGGTGAAGCCGTCGGCCGCCAGGTAGTCGGAGTACCGGCGCGGCATGCCCTCGGCGCCCAGCCAGTGCTGGACCAGGAAGGTGGTGTGGAAGCCGACGAACAGCGTCCAGAAGGTGATCTTGCCGAGGCGCTCGTCGAGCATCCTGCCGGTGAACTTCGGCCACCAGAAGTGGAAGCCGGCGAACATCGCGAAGACCACGGTGCCGAAGACCACGTAGTGGAAGTGGGCGACGACGAAGTAGGTGTCGGTGACGTGCCAGTCCATCGGCGGCGAGGCCAGGATGACGCCGGTCAGGCCGCCGAAGAGGAAGGTGACCAGGAAGCCGATCGCCCAGAGCATCGGCGTCTCGAAGGAGAGCGAGCCCTTCCACATCGTGCCGATCCAGTTGAAGAACTTCACCCCGGTGGGGATCGCGATCAGGAAGGACAGGAAGGAGAAGAAGGGCAGCAGCACCGCACCGGTGGCGAACATGTGGTGGGCCCAGACGGTGAGCGAGAGGCCGGTGATCGCGATCGTCGCGCCGATCAGGCCGATGTAGCCGAAGATCGGCTTGCGGCTGAAGACCGGGATGATCTCGGTGATGATGCCGAAGAACGGCAGCGCGATGATGTACACCTCGGGGTGGCCGAAGAACCAGAACAGGTGCTGCCACAGCAGCGCGCCGCCGTTGGACGCGTCGAAGATGTGCGAGTTGAGGATGCGGTCCGACTCCAGGGCCAGCAGCGCGGCGGCCAGGGGAGGGAAGGCCAGCAGGACCAGCACGCTGGTCAGCAGGACGTTCCAGGTGAAGATCGGCATGCGGAACATCGTCATGCCCGGGGCGCGCATGCAGATGATCGTGGTGATGAAGTTGACCGCGCCCAGGATGGTGCCGAAGCCCGAGAGCGCCAGGCCCATGATCACCAGATCGGCGCCGATCTGCGGTGTCCGCGTGTCGTCGGAGAGCGGCGTGTACATCGTCCAGCCGAAGTCGGGTCCTCCGTCGGCGGTGAGGAAGCCGCCCACCGCGATCAGCGAGCCGAAGAGGTACAGCCAGTACGAGAGCGCGTTCAGCCGGGGGAACGCCACGTCGGGCGCCCCGATCTGCAGCGGCATGATCGCGTTGGCGAAGCCGGCGAACAGCGGGGTCGCGTAGATCAGCAGCATGATCAGGCCGTGCATCGTGAAGGCCTGGTTGTACTGGTAGTTGCTGACGAGTTGGAGGCCGGGGCGCGCCAGCTCGGCCCGGATCACCAGCGCCAGCAGTCCGGCGAGCGTGAAGAAGGCGAACGAGGTGACGAAGTAGAGGGTGCCGATCTTCTTGTGGTCGGTGGTGGTCATCCAGGCGACCGCCACGGCCCCCACGGTCCTTCTGCGCTTGTCCTTCGGTTTGAGCTCGTCCGTCTGCACTGCCATGGCTCGTGTCCTCTCGCCCCGCCGGTGCGGCCGGCCCGCCCGCGCGCCTTCCGCCCTCCGCGCGCCTTCCGCCCTCCGGCGCCCGCCCCGCCGCAAGCGGTATGGGCGATATGTTCCGGTTGCGGTTGTTTACCGGCTCCTGCCTGGGTGTGTGATGGTAGTGAGGTGTTTGCTGTCTTCTGTCTTACGCGGGAGAGGCGCGCGTGGCAACGGCACCGCCCGTGTGTCCGCGGCTCCGCTCGCGCCGCACCGCTCCGCTCCCCGGTCCGGACTGCCCGTCAGGGGCACCCGGATCGGGGAACGGAGCGGTCGGAAGCCACCGGTCGGAGAGGGTGACCGCGCCGCGGCGGCCCAAACCTCCCGGACCCGCGGGCGCGCCGGGCCGGCCTCACGCCCGCCGCGCGCCGCCGCGCACCCGGCTGCCCTCCGGCGCGGTGGCCGGCGCGAACCGTGCCAGCCACAGCGCGAACGCCGCCCCGGAGCAGAACAGGGCGGCCAGGACGAGGGAGCCCAGCACGGCGGGGGAGGGGACCAGGGACGCCGCCAGGTCGTAGACGACGTGCCCGGCGACCAGGGGGGTGAGCCTGCCGGTGCGCAGGTACAGCAGGAGGGCACAGGACCCCAGCAGGACCAGGGCCACACCGGGCGCCCCCAGGTACAGGTGCGCGGCCACCCGCAGCAGCAGGCTGAGCGCGCACAGGACCCACAGCGGCCGCCGGGCGGCCCGGCCCAGCACCACCACGGCACCGACCAGCACCATCTCCTCCGCGACCCCCGTGAACAGCACGTTGGCCACCATGTCCGCAGGGCCCCGCCAGCCCAGCGCCGCACTCTGCGCCCGGTCCAGGACGGGCAGCCAGGGCACGGTCTCCGGCAGCCCCGCCTGGAGGCGGGCCATCCAGGTGACGGTGGTGGAGGCGAGGACGACCACGGCTCCGAACACGGCCACCGCCACCAGCCGCCCGGCGGCGGTGCGCGCTCCGCGCGGGCCGACGCCCAGGCCCCGCCACCCCGCGCCGTGCGCGACGGCCAGCTCCCCGCAGAGCCACGCCAGCGAGGCGGTGGTGGCCAGACTCCCCGCCACGCCCCACACCGTCCCCCCCGGCCCGTCCGGCCCGTCCGGCCCGACCAGGGCGGCGGCGCGGCCCGCGACGGCGGCGGCCGCCAAGGCGAGGGCCGCGCGCCGGCGGGCCGCATCCCACCGGGACGGACGGGCCCGCACGAGAGCGACCAGCCGCACGCCGGCGGCCAGCGAGCACAGCAGCCGCAGCCACGGCAGGACGGCGGCGGACCAGCCGTGCACCGGCGCACCGGAGAGCCGGGCGAAGTCGAGCAGCGAGCCGGCGAGCGGCACGGCACAGGTGACCAGCAGCAGGAAGCACAGGTCGCGTTCGGCCGCCCGGGGGCCCGGCAGCCCGCCGCGGCGCGCGGTGGCCGCGCCGGGCGCGGCGCGGCCGGGGCGGTGCGGACGGTCGGTGGCGGTCTCCGGTGGGCTGTGGACCACGGGGGCTCCCGTACGTCGGTGGCGGGCCGGACGGTACCGGCGGAGCGGCCGTGCCGTGCGGACGGCTCTCCTTGCGCATAGCCGGTTGCGGGCGGCCGACACCCGCGGCGGCGGTACCGGCACATGCCATCTCCGCGGTGACGGGCCGCCGGTGACCGCCGCGGGCCGCGAAAGGGCAGCTGAGAAGGGGGTATGAAGCGGTGTCAGGACGCTGCGGCGGCGCACGCCCGGAAGCCCCGCGCCCGGCGCCCGCGCGGCCCGGCACGGCTCAGAAGATGTTCAGCGGGATCTCCGGCGGCGCCCCCACCACCTGCTCGGTCCAGATGGTCTTGCCCGACGGGGTGTAGCGGCTGCCCCAGCGGCGGGCGAGCTGGGCGATGAGGAACAGGCCGCGCCCGCCCTCGTCGGTGAGCCGGGCGCGGCGCAGGTGGGGCTGGGTCTGGCTGGGGTCGGAGACCTCGCAGATCAGCGTCTTGTCCCGGATGAGCCGCAGCCCGATGGGCGGTCCGGCGTAGCGGATGGCGTTGGTGACCAGCTCGCTGACGATCAGTTCGGTGGTGAAGGCCATCTCCTCCAGGCCCCACCGGGCCAGTTGGGCGGTGACCAGCTCGCGGGCCTGCCCGACGACGGTGGGGTCCGCGGTGAACCGCCACGCCACGGTGGCGCCCTCCGGCAGGGCCTTGACCCGGGCCACCAGCAGCGCCACGTCGTCGGCCGGCGCCTCGGACAGCACGTGGTCGACGGTCGCGCGCCCGATGTCGGCGGGGGAGCCGCCGGCCGCCACGGCGGCGTCCATGCCGTCCCGCAACAGCCTGAGTTGGTCCTGCACGTCCCCGCCGCCCCCGGAGTGGGCCAGCAGCTCGTTGGTGTAGAAGCCCAGCACGCTCCCCGGACCGAGGTGCAGCTCGACGGGCTCGAAGGGCATGCCGCCCTCGCCCAGGGCCGGTCCGGGCCTGAGGTCCACGCAGCGGGTGTGCCCTTCGGGGCTGGTCAGCACCGGCGGCGGGTGGCCGGCGCTGGCCATCACGCACCGCCCGGTGATCGGGTCGTAGACGCAGTACAGGCAGGTGGCCCCGACCACGCCGGAACCGCCGTCGGAGGACTGCTCGGTGTAGGCCAGCCGGATGACCAGGTCGTCCAGGTGGGTGAGCAGCTCCTCCGGGGGGAGGTCCAGGTCGGCGAGGGTCTGCACGGCGGTGCGCAGCCTGCCCATGGTGGCCGTCGCGCTCAGCCCGTGCCCGGCCACGTCGCCGATGACGAAGGCGACCCGGGTGGAGGAAAGCTGGATGACGTCGTACCAGCTCCCGCCCACCCCCGCGGCGGTGCCCGCCGGCACGTAGGTGCCGGCGGTCTCCGCCGCGCTGAGCTCCGCGCCCGCCGGGGGCAGCAGGCTGCGCTGGAGGGTCTCCACGGTGCGCAGCTCCGAGGTGTAGCGCCGGGCGTTCTCCACGCTCAGCGCGGCACGGGAGGCGATCTCCTCCGCCAGGGGCACGTCGTTGGGGGTGAAGGGGACGCGGCCGTCCTCCCGCCACAGGCCCAGCACGCCCAGGACACGGCCCCGGGCGTGCAGCGGGACGATCAGCGCGGAGGCGGCCGCCCCGGGGAACAGCAGGCGGGACCGCTCCGGGTCGGGGTCCAGCCGGTCCTGCAGGCTCTCCAGATCGGGCACCAGCACCGCCTGCCCGTCGCGCAGCGCCTCGCTCTCCATCTCCCGGACGCGCAGCGCCTCGCCGCGCTGGTGGGTCCCCTCCGGCCAGGGCCCGCCGGCCGAGGCGACCGCGATCCGGCGCAGCACCGTCCCGGAGCCGAAGGAGCCGGGCTCCTGGCCGTGGAGGACCGTCTCGACCAGGTCCACGCAGGCCAGGTCCGCGAGGTCGGGGACGAGGATCCCGGTCAGCTCCTCGGCGTTGCGGGTGGCGTCCAGGGTCTGGCCCAGGCGCCCGGCGGCCGCGTGGAGGAGGGCCAGCCGGCGCCGGGCGGTGTACTGCTCGGTGATCTCGGTGAAGACCGTCGCGGCACCGACGACGCGTCCTTGCGGGTCCTCCAGCCGGAACGCCGAGGAGGACAGGATCCGCTCCTGCCCCGGGGCGCTCAGCCGGCGCGCCGAGTGCTCCCAGTCGATCAGCGGCTCGCCGGTCTCCAGCACCCGCCCCAGCCGCTCCTCGATCGCCGCGGCGTCCTCCGGGACGAGGATCTCGGAGAAACGGGCGCCCCGGGGGCTCCGGGCGGCGAGTCCCTCGGCGGACAGGCCGAAGAGGCCGGGATCGAGGTTGGTGCGGGTGACCAGCAGGTCGGTGTCGACGACGAGCAGGCCGATGCGGCTCTGGGTGACCAGCGCGCGGATCAGCGCCTGGTCCTCCGACCAGCGCCGCCCCGCCGCGGCGGGGACGGCGCAGACCAGGAGGCGCGCCTCGCCGCCCGGCGGCAGGGGGAGCACCTCGGCGGACACCTCCACCGGCAGGCCGTCCCGGTGCCGTACGGTCGTGCGCACCTCCACGGGCTCCCGGGGGAGGTCGTCCCCGTCCGCTCTGTCCCACGGCCCGGGGCCGGTGACCAGGTCGGCCATCCGGCGCCCTTGGACCTCCCGGGCGGGGAAGCCGACCAGGTCCAGCACCGAGGCCGTGCACTGCAGCACGACCCCGCGCCCGTCCAGCACGAATGCGGCCGCCCCGCTGCGCGGGAAGCCGGGATCGGCGGCGTGGTGGTGCGTGGTCGGGTTCACTCGGCTGCCTCGCTCCGGGAGTGCGACGCTACTGGGGGCCATTCAACCCCGACCGGGGCGCGCACGCATGGCGTCGGCGGTCGCGTGCCGGTCCGGTCGGCGCGTGCCGTGCCGCACCGGGTACCCCCGGAGCCTGCCGCGAACCGCCGCGGCCCGGCCCCGGCCGCGGCGCCGCCGGGACCGCTCAGACCACCGTCCACAGGCCGAGCGCGATCAGGAAGGCCGTCAGGCCCAGGGTGGTCTCCATCACCGTCCACGTCCGCAGGGTGGTCCTGACGTCCATCCCGAAGAAGCGGCTCACCAGCCAGAAGCCGGAGTCGTTCACGTGCGAGAGCACGGTGGCGCCGGCCGCGACGGCCACCACCAGCAGGGCCAGTTCGAAGGCGCCCAGGCCGGCTTCGCCGGCCGCCCCCGCGATCAGCCCGGAGGCGGTGGTCAGGGCGACGGTGGCCGAGCCCTGGGCGACGCGCAGCAGGGCGGCGATCAAGAAGGCCTGGACGATGAGGGAGATGCCCAGGCCGGACAGGGAGTCGCTGAGGGCGGCCCCGATCCCGGAGAGCTCCAGCACGCCGCCGAACATGCCGCCCGCACCGGTGATCAGGATGATGGAGCAGATCGGGCCGAGGGCGCCGTCGATGATCTTGCCGACCCGCTCCATCGAGGCCCGCGGCCGTCCCAGCACCAGGATCGCGGCGAGGACGGTGATCAGCAGGGCCACCGGGGTGAAGCCCAGCAGGGCCAGGAACTCCGCCCAGTCCTCGCCCTCGTCGACGACCCCGGCGGTGACGAGCGTGTTCAGGACGGTGTCGAAGGAGATCAGGACCAGGGGGACCAGCAGCAGGCCCAGGACGGTGCCGAAGGAGGGCGGCCGCTCGCCCAGCTCCCGCGCACCCGTGCCGTCCGCACGGTCCCCCTCGCCGCGGCCGTGGCCGTCGCGGACCTCACCGAAGACGGCGTCGGGCAGCGACACCATGACGCGGGCCCCCAGGAACCGGGAGACCAGCAGGACACCGACGTACCACGCCGCCACCGCGATGGGGAGGCCCACCAGCAGGGTGGTGCCGATCTCCCCGCCGAGCACCTCGGCGGCGGCGACCGGGCCGGGGTGGGGCGGGACGATGGCGTGCATGGCGGCGAAGGCGCCCGCCGCGGGCAGCGCGTACAGCAGCAGCGAGCCGCCGAAGCGTCGGGCCACGGTCAGGATGATGGGCAGGAACACCACCAGGCCGGCGTCGAAGAAGATGGGGAAGCCGAAGATGAGCGCGGCCACACCGAGCGCCAGGGGCGCCCGGTGCTCCCCGAACCGGTTGATCAGGGTGTCGGCCAGCACCTGGGCCCCGCCGGTGATCTCCAGCAGCCGGCCGAGCATCACGCCGAAGGCGACCAGGAGGGCCACCGACCCGAGGGTGTCGGCGAAGCCGAACATCAGCACGTCGGGGATGTCGGCCAGCGGGAAGCCGACCGCGAGCGCGGTCACCACGCTCACCAGGACCAGTGACACGAAGGCGTGCAGCTTCACCTTCATGATGAGGAACAGCAGCAGGGCCACGGCGCCCGCCGCCATCAGCAGCAGTGTCGCCGTTCCGTAGGCCGGGTCGATCGCTTCCACGAAACCCACTCCAGGTTCACGTTCACATCGGCGGCAGTCCCGTCCGGGAGAACCGACGGCGGTCAGGGGCAACGGCCACCCTGCCCGGGGCCGCCACCTCCCACAAGTGGGGCGGCGGGGAGGATCCGGGGAAGGGCGGTACGCAGGTGGACACCTCTCCCCCCGGGCCCCCGCCAATCCCGGCTCCGGCGCCTTTCGCCCGCGCCCGCCCGCGGGGCCGTCCCGCCCGCCCGCGGGGCCGTCCCGCCCGCCCGCGGGGCCGTCCCGCCCGGCCGCGCGGGACGGCCCGGGCGGCGAACGACCGGCTTCGGGACCCGCATATGGAAGCGCTCCCACAGTCAGGCGGGCGATCCGGGCGGCTTCCGGAGGGATGGCATCCGGGGTGCGCCAGTTCAGAGGCGTTCTCCCGCTGCCTACTGTGCAGTTTCCCTTGACGGGGCAGGCGGTGTGACTACTCTCATTGGGAGCGCTCCCATCCCGTGTTCCAGATCACAGACTCCGGATCGGCGGTCGGCGGCCGACGGTCGGCGTCCACTGTGGCCCCGCGCCGCCGGTCCGGTGCCCCGCCCTCGGCCCCTTCCCGTATGGCATGGACATCTCAATCCAGGCCGTGCGGGCGGTGGACCGGACCGCGCGGCCGGGAGCCGTACCGCACCGCCGACGCGGGCGGGCCCCCGTCCCCCACCGAGGAGTACGCATGCTCCGCACGACCCTCCCCCGGGCAGGCCGCGCGCTCGCGCCGGCCGCCACCCTGGCCGCGGCCGCCACGGCGCTCCTGGTGCCGGGCGGTACCGCGCAGGCGGCCGACTCCCCCTACTACGTCAACCCCGCCACCCAGGCGGCCCGCTGGGTGGCGGCCAATCCGGGGGACCCGCGCACGCCCGTGATCCGGGACCGGATCGCGAGCGTCCCGCAGGGGCAGTGGTTCACCGCGACCAACACCGGTACGGTCCGCGCCGAGGTGGACTCGCTGGTCACGGCCGCCGCCGAAGCGGGCAAGACCCCCGTCCTGGTGGTCTACAACATGCCCGACCGCGACTGCGGCGGCGCCAGCGGCGGCGGCGCCCCGAACCACTCGGCCTACCGGCAGTGGATCGACGAGCTGGCCGCCGGGCTGGAGGGCCGCCCGGCCGCCGTCGTCGTGGAGCCGGACGTCCTGGCGCTGATGTCCGACTGCCAGAGCGCCGACCAGCAGGCCCTGACCCGCGAGTCGGTGGCCTACGCGGGCAGGGCGCTGAAGGCCGCCTCCTCCCGGGCGAAGGTCTACTTCGACGCGGCACACTCCAACTGGCACTCCCCGGCCGAGATGGCCGCCCGGCTGCGGGCCGCCAAGATCGCCGAGTACGCCGACGGGATCTCCACCAACGTCTCCAACTACCGCCGCACCGCCGACGAGGTCGTCTACGCCAAGGCGGTCCTGGCCGCGGTCGGTGCGCCGGAGCTGAACGCGGTGATCGACACCAGCCGCAACGGCAACGGGCCCGCCGGCGGGCAGTGGTGCGACCCGTCGGGGCGGGCGGTCGGGACCCCGAGCACCGACCGGACCGGTGACGCCCGGATCGACGCCTTCTTGTGGATCAAGCTTCCCGGCGAGGCGGACGGCTGCGCGGGACCGGCAGGCCGGTTCGTGCCGCAGCTCGCCTACGACATGGCCGTCGCGGCGCCGACGAGGAGCCGGTGAGCGGCGGTCCAACCCCCCCAGAGAGGACGACCCATGGAATTACTCGACAGGTACCGGGACCACGTGCTCGGGCTCTACCGGATGGTGGTGGGCCTGCTGTTCGCCTGCCACGGCGCGGCGACCCTGTTCGACGTGCTCGGCGGGCCCCACGGCGGGCACGTCCCCGCGGTGGGCCAGTGGCCCGCCTGGTGGGCCGCGGCCATCCAGCTCGTCGGCGGGGGCCTGGTGATGCTGGGAGCCGGCACCCGGGTCGCCGCGGTGGTCTGCTCCGGCTCGATGGCGTACGCCTACTTCGTCAAGCACCAGCCCGAGGCGCTCTTCCCGATCCAGAACGGCGGGGAGGCGGCGGCGATGTTCTGCTGGGCCTTCCTCCTCGTCGCCGCGCTGGGCCCGGGCGCCTGGGCGCTGGGCTCCCTGACCGGCCGCCGGGAGCGGGCGGACGGCGGTGAGCGGATGAGGGTCACCGCCGTGTGAGGCGCGGACGTCCGGCCCGGGCCGAGCCCGGGCCGGACCCGCGCGCGGGCTCAGGCGCCGGCGCGCCGCACGGGGACGGGTTCGGAGTCCGCCAGGTTCTCCGGCAGCCGCGGCCCCTGGCGCAGCGGCACCAGTTCGGACTGCAGCACCATGGCGGCCGCGCCGATCGCGGGAGCGGTGGCGGCGGAGCGGGAGAGGCGGACGTCGACGGAGTGCGTCGCACGGGAGAAGAAGGCCCGGTCCAGTTCCTCCTGCACCACCGGCAGGTACACCGACCCCGCGATCGCCAGCCCCGGACCGGTGAGCACCAGCAGTTCGAGGTCCATGACGTTGGCGAGGGTGCGGGCGGCCACCGCCAGATAGCGCGCCGAGCGCTCCAGGAGGGCGCGCGCCCCGGGCTCGCCGCGCCGGGCGGCCCGGGTGACGGCGGCGAAGTCCGCGGTCACCGAGGACCGCCGGCGCCCGGAGGGCCCGTCCAGCCCGGCGGCACGGGCCAGCACCTCGTCGGCGCGGGCCGCGGCGACCACCGCGGCGGGACCGGCCAGCGCCTCCACGCAGCCGCGCGCCCCGCACCAGCACTCGGGGCCGTCCACGGCCAGGCAGCTGTGGCCGATCTCGCCGGCGTTCCCGCTGGCGCCCCGGTAGGTCATCCCGTCGACCAGCAGGCCCGCGCCGATGCCGGTGCCCATGTACAGGGCGGCGAAGGTGGAGGCACCGCCGACGCCGCCGGACCAGTGCTCGCCCAGGGCCGCCGCCGTGGCGTCGTTGTCGGACACCACCGGCAGGCCGGTGGCCTCCTCCAGGGCCCGGTCGAGCGGGAAGTCCTCCCAGCGCCGCATCATCGGCGGGGTCAGCCGCATCCCGCTGGCGGGGGAGAGGGGGCCGGGGGAGACCAGGCCGAGTCCGAGCACCCGCTCGCGCCCGACGCCGACGCCGTCGATGAGCGCGTCGACCTCGGCCGCCATGCGCCCGACGACGGCGGAGGGGTCCTCGGCGCCCGCGCCCGCCCGGGTCATCCGGGCGACGACCGAGCCCCCGAGGTTGGTCAGGACGTAGGTGAGGCCGGCGTGGTCGAGGTGGACTCCGACCGCGTACCGGGACGACTGGTTGAGCTGGAGCAGCACGCGGCGCTTGCCGCCGGTGGACTCCGCCCGCCCGGTCTCCACCACCAGCCCGTCGTCGATGAGGCGGCGCACGACGGTCGAGATCGTCGCCCCTGTGAAGCCGGTCGCGTTGATGAGGCCGACCCGGCTGATGGTGCCCGCCGCGCGGATCACGTCGAGGACGGCCGCCCTGCTGCTCGCGTGGGCCGTCGCCCGTGCTGGTCCGCTCACTGCTCCTCCGCCCGCCCTCGTGGGGCGTTCACGCCGTCGCCCGCGGTCTGCGCGCGCCTGTCCGGACCGTTAGTTTATTTCCCTGCCGAACCCCGGCAAGCACGGTCGACGGGGGCTCCGGCCGCTTCCTCGCCCCCTCGGCCTTCCTCCTCCGGTCCCTGCGGCTCCCCGCCGTGCCTCCCGCCCGGCCCGGCATCCGGCCGGAAACGGCCCTCGCCGGACCGCTCCCGCCGTATCCTCCCCCCACGTCCCGCCGGCCCCGTACGGGAGACCGGCCGGGAGGAGGGGGCCCGCCCGCACCGGGACCCCGTGTCCGCGTCCGGAGCGAGGGGGCGGCGCACAAGTATTGACTTTCTTTCTTCGGCGACTTAACAATCGCCCCACATGAGCGGCCCCGCCCGCCGGCGAGAGGGTCGGACGGCGCACCGACGCGCCCCTCAGGACGAGAGGATCCTTCCACTATGTTCCAGCAAGCAAGACGCCGCCGTACGCGCGTCGCGGCAGCCGGGATGGCCGCGCTCGCCCTGCTGGCCACGGCCTGTTCGCAGTCGGGCGGAAGCGGCGGAGGCAGGGACGAGACCCTCGTGGTCTTCACCGGCCAGGCGGGCGACTACCAGGCCAACTTCAACCCGTTCTCGCCGACCCTCAACGAGGGGCCGGGCACCATCTTCGAGTCGCTGTTCTACTTCAACCAGGTCCGCGACGAGCCCGCCAAGCCGCTGCTGGGCACCGAGTACTCCTGGAACGCCGACGGCACCGAGCTGTCGATCACCCTCCGGGACGGCGTCAAGTGGTCGGACGGCGAGGCGTTCACCGCCGACGACGTCGTCTTCACGCTGGACATGATCTCCCGGCACAAGGAGATGAACAGCACCGGCTACCAGGGCAAGGCCGAGGCCGTCGACGACACCCACGTCAAGATCACCTTCGACGAGCCCTCCTACATGGAGGGGCCGCAGATCCTCGGCAAGGTCTTCATCGTCCCGGAGCACATCTGGAAGGACATCGAGGAGCCCGCCAAGGACACCGTCACCAAGCCCGTCGGCACCGGGCCGTACACGCTGGCCGACTTCAAGGGGCAGGCCTTCACCCTCAAGGCCAACCCCGGCTACTGGGACGGCGAGCCCGCCCTCAAGCAGGTCCGCTACATCGCGCTGTCGGGCAACCAGGCCGGTGCCGACGCCCTGAAGGCCAAGAAGATCGACTGGCAGACCGGCCCCGTCCCGGACATGAGGAACGTCGAGAAGAACTACCCGGGATACAAGGCCGTCACGGTCCCGCTGAACCAGACGGTCCTGATCACCTGCTCCAACGCCGACCTGGGCTGCAAGGGCCCGCAGACGGACCCGGCGGTGCGCAAGGCGATCTACTACGCCCTGGACCGCACCCAGGTCAACTCCCTGGCCTTCCAGGACACCGGCAGCCAGATCTCGCCCGGATTCGTGCCGGTGGAGAGCGGCAAGGAGATCATCTCCGGCAAGCTCAAGGAGAGCCTGGCCCCGATGGAGCCCAACGCCTCCAGGGCCGCGCGGATCCTGGAGGACGCCGGCTGGCGCAAGGGCTCGGACGGCGTCTACGCCAAGGGCGGCCAGAAGCTCGCGCTGACGGTCCGGGTCGTCTCCGGCTGGACCGACTACATCACCGCCGTCGACACCATGGCCGAGCAGCTGAAGAAGGCCGGCATCAAGCTGACCGCCCAGCAGTCCTCCTGGAACGAGTGGTCCGAGGCCCGCGGCCAGGGCGACTACCAGCTGGTGATCGACGCGCTGTACCCGGGGCCCACCCCCGACCCCTACTACACCTACAGCTACTTCTTCAGCACCGAGACCACCGCCAAGGTCGGCGAGGCGGCCAACCCGAACTTCGCCCGCTACAGCAACCCCGAGGTGGACAAGGCGCTCCGGGAGCTCAAGAAGACCTCCCCCGAGGCGGCCGACCGGCGCCAGGCGCACTACGACACCATCCAGACCGCCCTGGAGGAGGACATGCCGTACATCCCCGTCCTCACCGCCGGCACCACCAGCGAGTACCACGACGAGAAGTTCAGCGGCTGGCCGACGGAGTACAACCTCTACGCCGTTCCGGCCGTCTGGAGCCGGCCCGACCAGGCGCAGATCTACAAGGCCCTGAAGCCGGCAGGCAAGTGACCGCGCCCGCGGCGGCCGCGGCGGCCACTGCCGCGGCCGCCGCGGCGCGGCAGTGAACGGTTGTGAGGAGAGCACACAGTGATAGGCGGGAATCGGTGAGGTACTACGCCCGGAAGTTCGGGTTCTACCTCGTCGCCCTCTGGGCGGCGCTGACCTTGAACTTCTTCATCCCGAGGATGATGCCGGGCAATCCGGTGGACACCCTCATGGCGAAGCTGCAACAGCGCGGCGGAGTGGCCGACCCCTCGGTCCGCAGGTCCTACGAGTTGCTCCTGGGGACCAACACCGGTGATCCCCTGATCAGCCAGTACCTCTCGTACCTGGCCAACATGGCCAGGGGGGACCTGGGCATCTCGGTCAGCGTCTTCCCCGCCGAGGTCTCGACCGTCATCGGCGACGCGCTGCCCTGGACGATCGTGCTGGTGGGGATCGCCACCCTGCTGTCGTTCCTGCTCGGCGTCGGGCTCGGCGCCCTCGTCGGCTGGAAGCGCGGCTCCTGGCTGGACTCGCTGATCCCCGCCACCACCGTCCTGGCGGCGGTGCCCTACTTCTGGCTGGCGCTGATCCTGGTCGCGATCCTCGCCTCGGGCCTGGCCTGGTTCCCGATCAGCGGCGGCTACGACGTGATCCTGACCCCGGGCTGGAACGGCGAGTTCATCTCCTCCGCCGTCTACCACGGCACCCTCCCCGCCCTGACGATCGTGGTCTCCTCGGTCGGCGGCTGGCTGCTGGGGATGCGGAACATGATGGTCTCGACGGTCTCGGAGGACTACGTCCTCACCGCCCGGGCCAAGGGCCTGCGCGAGCGGCGCATCATGACCCGCTACGCCGCGCGCAACGCGGTCCTGCCGTCGGTCGCCGGATTCGCCATCTCCCTCGGCTTCGTGGTCTCCGGGTCGGTCGTCACCGAGCAGGTCTTCTCCTACCCGGGCATCGGGTCCAGGCTCCTGCAGGCCGTGGAGAACAACGACTACGCCCTGATGCAGGGGATCTTCCTGGTCATCACGGTGGCCGTGCTGGGCGCCAACCTGGTGGTCGACCTGCTGTACGGCCTCATCGACCCCCGCACCCGCGCCGGCCACTGAGAGCGAGGAACCGACACCGTGACGAACATCAACCCGCCCGCCGAGGCCGTCGACAGCGCGCCCCCGGACACCCCCGCCGGGACCACCGGTACCGGACCCGTCCCCCGGCGCGCCGGGAGCAGCGGCTGGCGCTCCCTGATGCCGCGCTGGTCGCCCAAGCTCGGCATCGGCCTCGGCCTCGTCGTCTCCCTCGCCCTCTTCGGCGTCCTGGGGCCGCTGCTGGTGGGCGATCCCGCCACCGTCCGCGACATCGGCATGACCCCGCCCAGCGGCGAGTTCTGGCTGGGCACCACCCAGACCGGCCAGGACGTGCTCGCCCAGCTGGCCCACTCCACCCGCGGCTCGCTCCAGATCGGCCTGCTGGTGGGCATCCTGGCCACCGTGCTGTCCGCGGTGTTCGGCGTCATCGGCGGCTACGTCGGCGGGGCGGTGGACGAGGGCTTCTCCCTGCTGTCCAACGTCATGCTGGTCATCCCCGGCCTGCCTCTGGTCATCGTCATCGCCGGCTTCGTCCCCGTCGAGCAGCGCGGCTGGTGGACCATCGCGGTGGTGCTGGCGATCACCGGCTGGGCGGCCTCCGCCCGGGTGCTGCGCGCCCAGACCCTCTCCCTGCGCAACCGCGACTACGTGGCCGCGGCGAAGGTGGCGGGCGAGAAGCCCTGGCGAATCGTTTCGGTTGAGATCCTGCCCAACCTCCTGCCGCTGATGGCCTCGCAGTTCGTGTTCGCCGTCATCCTGGCGATCCTCAGCGAGGCGGGCCTGTCGTTCCTGGGCCTGGGCGCCTCCAACTCCTCCACGCTGGGCAAGATGCTCTTCTACGCCCAGAACGGCTTCGCCCTCCAGTACGAGGCGTGGTGGTGGTTCGGCCCGCCCGGCCTGGTCATCGCACTCTTCGGCTGCGGTCTCTCCCTGATCAACTTCAGCATCGACGAGATCATCAACCCCAAGCTGCGCACCGCCCCGGCGGCCACCCGGCGCACCCGCCGCTCCGGTGGCGACCGCGGCCGCGCACCGCGTCCGGCGGCGGCCCCCGGGCGCGACGCCTCCGGCCGCGACGCCGTCCTGACGGTAGAGAACCTCAACGTGGTCTACCAGGGCGAGAAGCCCACCCACGCCGTCAAGGACGTCTCGCTCACCCTCGGCCGCGGCGAGATCCTCGGCCTCGCCGGCGAGTCCGGCTGCGGCAAGACCACCCTGGCGTACGCGATCAACCGGCTGCACCGGCCCCCGGCCGAGGTGACCTCCGGGTCGGTCGTCTTCCACGACCGCGACGGGAAGGACATCGACCTGCTGGCCCTGGAGAAGGAGGAACTGCGCGCCTTCCGCTGGTCGAAGCTGTCGATGGTCTTCCAGGGCGCGATGAACGCCCTCAACCCGGTGATCTCGGTCGGGGCGCAGCTGGAGGACGTGCTCACCACCCACCGCCCCGGGATGTCCGCCCGGGAGCGCCGCGCGCGGTGCGAGGAGGTCCTCCGCCTGGTCGGCGTCGACCCCCGGCGGCTGGACTCCTTCCCCCACGAGCTCTCCGGCGGCATGCGGCAGCGCGTCATGATCGCCATGGCGCTGCTGCTCGACCCCCAGGTGATGATCATGGACGAGCCCACCACGGCGCTCGACGTGGTCGTCCAGCGCGGCATCCTCAAGGAGATCCTGCGCTTCCGCGACGAGCTGGGCTTCGCGGTCGTCTTCATCACCCACGACCTGCCCCTGCTGCTGGAGCTGAGCGACCGGATCGCCGTCATGCGCGACGGCGAGGTGGTCGAGTACGCCACCGCCGAGGAGATCCACCGGCGGCCGCGGCACCCCTACACCCGCACTCTGCTCGACTCCTTCCCCAGCCTCACCGGGGAACGGGGCGCGTTCGTCCGCACCGGGGAGTCCAGCGCCCGCGAGCGCACCGACGACACCGTGAAGGAGGCGGGTACGCGATGACGACCCTCGACGTACGCGACCTGGTCAAGGACTTCTCCATCCGCTCCGGACTGCGGCACTCCAGGTTCCGCGCCGTTGACAACGTTTCCTTCACCCTGACGCCCGGCCGGACCGTCGCGCTGGTCGGCGAGTCGGGCTCGGGGAAGTCCACGGTCGCGAAGATGATCGCCCGTCTGGAGAAGCCCACCGCGGGGCGGATCACCGCCACCGGCCCCGACGGTCGGCAGGTCGCCGACCGCGCCTACCGCGACCACGTGCAGATGGTCTTCCAGGACCCCTTCGCCTCGCTCAACCCGTTCCACACCGTCGAGCACCACCTGGCCCGCCCGCTGCTGCTGCACGGCCGGGCCAGGGGCCGGCAGGAGGTCAGGCGCGCGGTCGAGCAGCTGTTGGAGCGCGTCAACCTCACCCCCGCCGCCGACATCGCCCGGCGCCGCCCCCACGAGCTCTCCGGCGGCCAGCGCCAGCGCGTGGCGATCGCGCGGGCCCTGGCGCCGGGCGCCCAGGTCGTCATCGCCGACGAGCCGGTCTCCATGCTGGACGTCTCCATCCGGCTGGGCGTGCTCAACCTCCTCGCCCGCCTCCAGCGCGAGGACGACCTCGCCGTCCTGTACATCACCCACGACCTCGCCACCGCACGGCACTTCTCCGACGACATCCTGGTGATGTACCGGGGGCGCGTGGTCGAGCGGGGCCCGGCGGACGAGGTCATCCTCAACCCCCAGCACCCCTACACCAGGCTCCTGGCCGCCGCGGCGCCCAACCCCGACGCCGGGGACCGCGGTCGGCTCGCCCGGGAGCCGCGCGTCGAGCCGGCGGGCGCCTCCGGCCTCGCCGGCGGCGATCCGGGGTGCACCTTCCGGGACCGCTGCCCCTCGGCGACGGACGCCTGCTCCCGGCTGCCGGAGGACTTCGAGGTGGGCTACGACCACTACGCCAAGTGCTGGCTGCACGCCGGCGGCGGTCCCGGGAAGCAGCCGGACGCCGAGGGCGCGGCCGCCTGACCGCGGGCCGTCCGACCACGGGGCCCGGGCCCGGTCCGTCCGGGAGGGGCCCCGGCGGGCGGTCCCGTGGGCCGGCGGCGCGCCACCGGACCACGGGACCGCCCGCGGGCCGGAGTCCCGAGGGCCGGGACCCGGGAACCGCAGGCCGGTCACCCCGGCACGAGGAGGCATCCCATGTCCCGATCCCTGCTGTCCTGGTCGGGTGGCGGAGCGCGGCTGACCCTGGCGTTGGGCGGGGACGAGCCGGTCGCCCTGCTCTCCCTGCGCCCGGCGCACGCACCGGCCGCACCACCCGGCGATGCGCCCGGCGTGCCGCTGGTGGAGGTGCTGGCGCTCGGCCACGGCCGCTTCCCCGGCAGCCACCGGTACGCCGACACCGTCGTCGGCCGCCGGCTGCGCCACACGGGCCACACCGAGTCCCGCGCCGAGACGCCCGCCGGGCGGGTCGGCGAACTGCGGGTGGAGCAGGCGGATCCCGTCACCGGGCTGACCGCCACCAGCGTCTTCCGGGCCGTCGAGGGGGTGCCGGCCGTGCGCACCTGGACCGAACTGGCCCTGGCGGGCGAGGGGGAGGTGCGGATCCAGGCCGTCACCTCGGCCGTCACCGGTGCCTTCCTCGCCGACTCCGGGCTCCCCCTGGAGGAGTTCGACCTGCTGTACGGCGACTGCGACTGGGTGGCCGAGTCCCGCTGGCACCGCGTCCCGCTGCGCGAGGCCGGGCTGCCGCAGACGGACCCGGCGGCCCACCACCACGCCTCCCGCAGCCGCTTCGCCCTGACCTCCCGCAGCTCGTGGTCGACCGGCGAGCACCTGCCCACCGGGGCGGTCGTCGCCCGGGACGGCTCCTGGGCGCTGGCCTGGCAGATCGAGCACAACGGGGCCTGGCACTGGGAGGCGGGCGAGACCATGGCCGGCGCCTACGTGGCGCTGCTGGGCCCGACCGACGCCGAGCACCAGTGGAGCACGGCCGTGACGGCCGGACGCGGCTTCACCACCGTGCCGGTCTCCCTGGCCGTGGCGGCGGGCGGCGGCGCGGACGGCGGCGGCCCGGACGGCGCCCTCGCCGCCCTGACCCGGCAGCGCCGCGCCCTGCTGCGCGGCCGGGCGCCGGGAGGCACACCGCCGCTGCCGGTGGTCTTCAACGACTACATGAACACCCTCATGGGGGACCCCACCACCGAACGGCTGCTGCCCCTGGTCGACGCGGCGGCCGGGGCCGGGGCGGAGTACTTCTGCATCGACGCCGGCTGGTACGACGAGGACGGCCACTGGTGGGACAGCGTGGGGGAGTGGCGGCCGTCGGCCACCCGCTTCCCCGGCGGGCTGGCCGAGGTCACCGACCGGATCCGGGCGCACGGCATGGTGCCGGGCCTCTGGCTGGAGCCGGAGGTCGTCGGAGTGCGCTCACCGCTCGCCCGGCGCCTGCCCGAGGAGGCGTTCTTCCGCCGCCGCGGCGAGCGCGTGGTCGAGCACGGCCGCTTCCACCTGGACCTGCGGCACCCGGCGGCCACGGCCCACCTGGACTCCGTCGTCGACCGCCTGGTCGGCGACTTCGGCACCGGCTACCTCAAGCTCGACCACAACATCATGCCCGGTGCCGGGACCGACACCGGCGGCGCGGCCCCGGGGGAGGGCCTGCTGGAGCACAACCGCGCCCATCTGGCGTGGCTCGACGCGCTGCTGGAGCGCCATCCGGGACTGCTGGTGGAGAACTGCGCCTCGGGCGCCATGCGCATGGACTACGCGCTGCTCTCACGGCTGCACCTGCAGTCCACCTCCGACCAGCAGAACCCGTTGCTCTACCCGCCGATCGCGGCCGCGGCCCCCGCGTCCGTCCTGCCCGAGCAGGCCGGCAACTGGGCCTACGCGCAGCCGGAGATGACGGACGGGGAAGCGGTGTTCACGCTCGCCGGCGGCATCCTGGGGCGGCTGTACCTGGCCGGCCGGCTGGACCGGATGGACGCCGGACGGCTCGGCCTGGTCCGGGAGGCGGTGGCCGTCCACCGGGCCCTGCTGCCGGAGATCGCCCGCGCCCTGCCCCTGTGGCCGCTCGGTCTGGCCGGGCCGCCCGGGCCGTGGGTGGCGACGGGGCTGCGGGTGCCCCCGCCGGACGGCGGAGCGGGCGGGGACGTCCTGCTGACGGTGTGGCGCAGGCCCGGTGCCCCGGCGGCGCTGGAGCTGCCCGTCGCACCCCTGCGCGGTGCGGACGCCGCGCCCGAGACGGTCTTCCCCCCGCCGCGGGGCACCGGCGCGGCCGACTGGCCGCTGGAGTGGGACGCCCGGCGCGGGACGCTGCGGCTGACCTGCCCGGTGCCCGCGCCCGCCGCCCGGGTGATCCGGCTGCGCCGTCGCTGACGGCCCGGCGGCGGCCCGGCCCGGGGGGCGGCCGGCCGCCCCCCGGACCCGTGCCTCACACCCGCGTCGCGCGCAGCAGCACCAGCCGCTCGGGGTAGAGCACCGGTGCCTGGAGCCCGGCGCCGTCCAGCACCCGGCCCGGCAGCCGGACCCCCTCCTGCGTCCACCACGGCAGGAGGGCGCCCCAGTGGTGGGCGTTGCCGTCCGGCAGGTCACCGGGCGGCTGCGGCCGCACGTGGTAGACGGCGTCGGGGTCGAGTCCGGGCAGCCTGACCGGCCCGGGCGGGTACAGCTCGGAGGAGGCCGTGGCCACCAGCGCGTACACCGCCTCCGAACCGTCCTCGGCGACCACGCCGTGCAGGTGGTAGGCCGGGTCCGGGTGGTCGGCGCGGACGGACGTGCCGGTGTGGAGCAGCCCGCGCAGCTCCTTGTGGAGGGCGACCCACTCGCCCAGCCGCGCCAGCTCCTCCGGGCTCGCGGCCGTCAGGTCCCACTCGATGCCGAAGTGGCCGAACAGCGCCGTGCCGGCCCGGAAGTCGAGCGGGTGGCGGCGTCCGGTGGTGTGGGCCGTCCCGGAGCCCACGTGGGTGCCCATCAGCTCCGGCGGAATCAGCACGCCCGTCCAGCGCTGGATCTGCTGCCGCTCCAGGGCGTCGATGCAGTCCGAGACCCACACCCGGTCGGTGCGCTGGAGGATCTCCAGGTCGACCCGCCCGCCGCCGGAGGAGCAGGACTCGATCTCCACCCCGGGGTGGCGGCGGCGCAGTTCGTCCAGCAGCCGGTAGACCGCCAGCGTCTGGCCGTGCACGCCCGCGCGGCCGGTGGGCCGGTGCCCGGCCTCCACCAGGTCCCGGTTGTGGTCCCACTTCAGGTAGGAGATCGGGTGGGTGCTCAGCAGCTCGTCCAGGCGTTCGAGGATGTGGGCGAAGGCCTCGGGACGTGCCAGGTCGAGCACCTGCTGGGAGCGGGCCGCGCCGGGCAGCCGGCCGCCGGTGGCCATGATCCAGTCGGGGTGGGCGCGGGCGAGGTCGGAGTCCTCGTTGATCATCTCCGGCTCGACCCAGATGCCGAACTGCATCCCCAGGCCCGTCACGTGGTCGATCAGCGGGCCCAGGCCGTCGGGCCACACCTCCGGGGAGACGTACCAGTCGCCCAGGCCCCGGCGGTCGTCGCGGCGCGAGCCGAACCAGCCGTCGTCCAGGACGAAGCGCTCGGCGCCCACCGTCGCGGCGGCGTCCGCCAGCCGGCGCAGCCGCTCCAGGTCGTGGTCGAAGTAGACGGCCTCCCAGGTGTTGAGGGTGACCGGGCGGGGCGTGGAGGGGTGGTGCGGACGGGAGCGCATCCAGCGGTGGAAGCGCGCGGAGACCTCGTCCAGGCCGGTGCCGTGGGAGCCGTACTGCCAGGGCGAGGTGTAGGACTCGCCCGGCGCCAGCTCCACCTCGCCGGAGAGCAGCAGCTCGCCGGAGCCCAGCAGGGAGACGGAGTGGAAGGTGCGTTCGGCGAAGGTGCGGTGGTTGCCGGACCAGGCGGTGTGCACGGCCCAGACCTCCCCGGAGCGGTTGCCGAAGCCGGGGGTGCCGGCGGCGAGCAGGTAGGCGCTGTCGTAGCCGGTGCGGCCGGTGCGGTTCTCGCGCATCCGCAGCCCCTGGGTGAAGGCCGTGCGCTGCGGGCTGCGCTCCCGCAGGTGGTGCCCGGTGAAGTCCAGCAGCTCGGTGGCGGCGGCGGGCACCGGCAGGGTGAGGTTCACCGCGTCGAGCGCGAAGGGGGAGGAACCGCGGTTGGTGACCGCGGCGCGCTGGCGCACCAGTCCGGAGGCGGTCAGCTCGATCACCAGCTCCAGTTCCAGCTCGGCGCCGGCATCGTGGGCGAGGACGGTGAGGCGGCCGCCCGCCCCGCCGCCGGGGGCGGGTTCCTGCGGTACCGCCAGGTGCGCCTCGCGGACGGCGAAGGCCGTGGAGAAGTCCCGTCCGCCGCGGTTGCCCACCAGGCCGGGGGTGCCCAGCCAGCCTGCCGACTGCTCGGGGAGGACGGCCACCTCCACGGGGGCGTCCACCGAGAAGCCGATGGGCTGCGGCCGCCGGGCGAGCCGGAGGTCCCGCAGCCGTCCGGGGTCGAGGTCGCCGAGGTCGCAGCCCCAGTGCAGCACCCGCGGGAGGGTGCCGCCGGTCAGGTCGAGCACGAGGCCGACCCCGCCGGCCCGCAGGTACGTCACCTCGGGAGGGAGCGAAACGGAAGATGGTGCCACGGTGGTCTCTCCGTCCTGGCCGCATGCGCCGTTGACTTACTTAATTCGGTGGCGTAAGAATCTCGGGCGACGATACTCGGCTCGCGAGGGAGAAATCCACCGGCGACCGGCCCCTTCCTCCCACGGCCCCAGAAACGACCCGCCCCGACCCGCCGTGCCCCCGGCGGAGCGACCGACCTAGGAGTGAGCGCCGATGATCCGCCAAACCCTGCACGACGGCTGGCAGTTGTCGGCGACCGCCGGACCGGTGCCGGAGGGCGTCGCGGGCCGGACGGTCCCGGCGTCCGTCCCCGGCAGCGCCCACCTGGACCTGCTGGCGGCCGGACTGATCCCCGACCCCTACCTGGACCGCGCCGAGGAGGAGCTGGTCTGGGCCCACCGCACCGACTGGCGCTACGACCTGGCCTTCGAGGCGGAACCCGCCGGCCCCGGCGAGCGCGTGGACCTGGTCTTCGAGGGCCTGGACACCGTGGCCACCGTCGAACTGGACGGGGCGGTGCTGGGCAGCACCGCCAACATGCACCGCAGCTACCGCTTCGACGTCCGCGCCGCCCTGGCCGGCGGCGCCCGCGAGCACCGGCTCGCCGTCTCCTTCCGCTCCGCCCTGGAGTACGCCGAGGAGGTCGAACGCCGCCTCGGCCGCCGCGACCACGTCTACCCGCACCCTTTCAACATGGTGCGCAAGATGGCCTGCAGCTTCGGCTGGGACTGGGGGCCGGACCTCCAGACGGCCGGCATCTGGAAGCCGGTGCGCCTGGAGCGCTGGCACACCGCCCGCCTGGCCCGGGTGCGCCCGCTGGTGACGGTGGACGCCGACGGCACCGGCCGCGCCGAGGTCCACGTCGACGTCGAGCGCTCCGGCCCGGCCGGGGACGCCGACCTGGTGCTGACCGCCGTCGTGGCCGGCCGCACCGGGCGCGTCACCGTCCCGGCGGGGCAGACCTCCGCGCAGGTCGCCGTCACCGTCCCCGGTGCCCGGCTGTGGTGGCCCGCCGGGCACGGGGAGCAGCCCCTGTACGACCTCGCCGTCACCCTGGAGGCACCCGGGGACGGCGAGCCGTTGGACACCTACGAGCGCCGCATCGGCTTCCGCACCGTCACCGTGGACACCACCCCCGACGAGATCGGCACCCCCTTCACGGTCGTCGTCAACGGCAAGCCGATCTTCGTCAAGGGCGCCAACTGGATCCCCGACGACCACTTCCTCACCCGCATCACGCGCGAGCGCCTCGAACGCCGCGTCGACCAGGCCGTCGGCGCCCACATGAACCTGCTGCGGGTGTGGGGCGGCGGCATCTACGAGACCGAGGACTTCTACGACGTCTGCGACGAGCGCGGCGTCCTGGTCTGGCAGGACTTCCCCTTCGCCTGCGCCTCCTACCCCGAGGAGGAGCCGCTGTGGAGCGAGGTCGAGGCCGAGGCCCGCGAGAACGTCGCCCGCCTCACCCCGCACCCCTCCCTGGCCCTGTGGAACGGCGCCAACGAGAACATGTGGGGCTTTCGCGACTGGGGCTGGCCCGAGCAGCTCCAGGGCCGCACCTGGGGCCTGCGCTACTACACCGAGCTGCTGCCGTCCGTCGTGGCCGAACTGGACCCGACCCGCTTCTACTCCGCCAACAGCCCCTACAACCCCGGCATGCCGGTCGACGGCACCCACCCCAACGACCAGGACCACGGCACCCGGCACGAGTGGGAGGTGTGGAACCGGGTCGACTACACCCACTACCGCGACCACGTCCCGCGGTTCTGCTCCGAGTTCGGCTTCCAGGGCCCCCCGACCTGGGCGACCCTGACGCGGTGGATCCACGACGAGCCGCTCACCCCCACCTCGCCCGCCTTCCTGCTCCACCAGAAGGCCGAGGAGGGCAACGACAAGCTCGACCGGGGCATGGCGCCCCACCTGCCCGCCCCGAGGTCGTTCGAGGACTGGCACTGGGCCACCCAGCTCAACCAGGCCCGCGCGGTCGCCTTCGGCATCGAGCACTTCCGCTCCTGGTGGCCGCGGACGGCCGGCTCGGTCGTCTGGCAGCTCAACGACTGCTGGCCGGTGACCTCCTGGGCGGCGGTCGACGGCGACGAGCGCCCCAAGCCGCTGTGGTACGGACTGCGCCACGCCTACGCGCCGCGGCTGCTGACCGTCCAGCCCCGCGACGGCCGGCCCGTCCTGGTCGCGGTCAACGACCACGACGGGCCCTGGACGGGCGAACTGCACCTGGAGCGGCAGACCTTCTCCGGGGCGGTGCTGCGGACCGTTAAGCTTTCCCTCGACGTGCCGGCCCGCTCGGTCGCCGGCATCGAGCTGGATCCGTCACTGGTCAGCCCGGAGAACGCCCAGGAGGAGGTGCTGGTGGCGACAGCGCAGGACGTACGCGCCGTCCACCTCTTCGCCGAGGACCGCGACCTGGCCTACGACCCCGCGGCGCTGAAGGCCGAGGCCGTCGCGGTCGAGGGCGGCTACCGGGTGGACGTGACCGCCTCCTCCTTCGCCCGCGACGTGGCGGTCCTGGCCGACCGGGTCGCCCCCGACGCGGTGGTGGACGAGATGCTGGTACCGCTGCTGGCCGGCGAGACGCGCTCCTTCACGGTGCGCACGGCCGCCGAGGTCGACCCCGCCGCGCTGACGGACCCGCTGGTGCTGCGCTCCGCCAACTCCCTGAGCGCCCGGGTGGTGCGGTACTGAGTGGACGCATCCGGTGGCGGGGGGACGAACGCGGTGGACGCGGGCAGCGGTTTCTCGGGAGCCGTCGGGCTGGTGCTCGCGCGCCCCGCGCGACTGCTGGGCATCGAACCGTTCTTCATGGAGTTCATCGCCGGCATCGAGGAGCGCCTGGCCGAGCGCGGGCTGTCCGTCCTGCTGCACGTCGTGGCCGACCAGGAGGCGGAGGTCGCCGCCTACCGGCGGTGGGCGGAGCGGGAGCTGGTCGAGGCGGTCGTGGTGGTCAACCGCACCGTCGCCGACCGGCGCCTCCCCGTCCTGCGGGAGCTGGGGCTGCCCGCCGTCCTGGTGGGCGCGGGGGACGACCTCGGGGAGCCGGGCGGAACCGGCGGCCCGGGGAGCCGGGCCATGCCCGCCGTCCGCACCGACGACGCCGGGCCGGTGCGCGAGGCCCTGGCCCACCTGCTCGACCTCGGCCACCGGCGCATCGCCCGGATCAGCGGGCCCGCCGACCTGCTGCACACCCGGGCCCGCACCGAGGCGCTGGTCGAGGGGTGCCGCGAGGCCGGCATCGAACCGGTGGTCGTCGAGGGCGACTACTCCGGCGAGGCGGGCGCCGGGCTCACCCGGGAGTTGCTGCGCGGCCCGCAGCCGCCCACCGCGATCCTCTACGACAACGACGTGATGGCGGTGGCCGGACTGGGCGCGGCACGGGAGCTGGGCGTGGCCGTGCCGGACCGGCTCAGCCTGATCGCCTGGGACGACTCCACGCTGTGCCGGCTGGCCTCTCCGCCGCTCACCACCATGAGCGTGGACGTGCACCGGTACGGCGTGCTGGTCGCCGAGTCGGTGCTGGAGCTGGTGGACGGGGAACCGGTCGCCGAGCGGTGGTCCCCCACCGCCCGGTGCGTGCCCCGGGGCAGCACCGCGCGCTGCCCCGTCCGCTCCACGGCCTGAGGAACCCCCGCCCCGGGGCGGGAGAACGCGCAAGGACCTCCGGGGGGAGGGCCCTCTTGGGGCCCTCCCCCCGGAGGTCCGCATCGGTTCCGGCTGCTCGGGCCGCCGGAACCGGACACGCACGACGGCGTCAGCGGCTGCCCTTGTGCTTGCCCTGGCCGCCCTTGCCGTGGTCCTTCTTGCCGTGGTCCTTGTTCTGCTTCTTGCCGTGGTCCTTCTTGTCCTGCTCCTTCTTGCCGTGGTCCTTCTTGCCGTGCTCCTTGTTGTCCTGCTCCTTCTTGTCGTAGCCCTTCTTCTGGCCACCGTCGTTGATGCAGGTGTTGCCGAAGGCGGGGTTCAGCAGCCCGACCACGCCGATGGTGTTGCCGCACACGTTCACCGGGACGTGGACCGGCACCTGGACGACGTTGCCGGAGACGACACCGGGGGAGCCGATGGCGGAGCCCTGAGCCCCCGCGTCGGCGGCGGCGGAGCCGGCGGTCCCGGCCAGTGCGACACCGGCGACGACCGTCACGGCGGCGGCCTTGGCGAAACGCGACATGAAAAGTCACTCCTTGGTTGCGGACATTCGTCCGGCCGCTCAGCCGTCGGCGGCCGGTGCCGTGTCCAACGGCGGGCCCGGCCGCGAGGTCACCGCGGTTAGGCCGAATGGTGGTCGCAGATCACCCGTCCGCCCGGCGACCTCCCGTTTCACGGCGCGGTACCCGGGTACCGGATCCCGGCCCGACCGCCCACGAGGAGGCCTGATGAACGCGCAGAGCGCACCCACCACCCGTGTCGCCGTGATCACGGGAGCGGACTCGGGGATCGGCCGTGCCACCGCCGTACGCCTGGCCGAACAGGGGATGGACGTCGGCATCACCTGGCACGAGGACGAGCGGGGCGCGCACCGCACGGCCGAGGAGGTGCGCTCCCACGGCCGCCGGGCCGCCGTCGCCCGGATGGACCTCACCGAACTCCCCGGCGCCGCCGACGCGATCGACCGGCTCGCCGACGAACTGGGCAGGATCGACGTGCTGGTCAACAACGCCGGGACCGGCACCGCCACCCCCTTCCTCGACCTCGACCTCGACACCGTCCGGCAGGTCCTCGACGTCGACCTCGTCGGGCCCTTCCTGTGCGGTCAGCGCGCCGCGCGCCGCATGATCCGGCAGGGGGAGGGGGGCAGGATCGTCAACGTCACCAGCGTCCACGAGCACCAGCCCAGGGTCGGCGCCGCGCCCTACTGCGCGGCCAAGGGCGGACTCGGCCTGCTCACCCAGGTCATGGCGCTGGAGCTGGCCGCCGACGGCATCACCGTCAACGCGGTGGCACCGGGGGAGATCGCCACACCGATGACCGGCCAGGAGGACACCGACGTCCGCGCCGAGAAGCGGCCCGGCATCCCCGCGGGACGGCCGGGCGACGCCCGGGAGGTGGCCGCCGTGATCGCCTTCCTGGCCGGGGAGGACGCCTCCTACGTCACCGGCGCCTCGTGGTCGGTGGACGGCGGGATGCTGCGGATGGGACCGCAGGCCGGATCCCACCTGGAGAGCGACTCCTGGCGGACCCCCTGAGCCGGGCGGCGGGCGGCACGGGCGCCGGGACCGGCCGCCCGGTTGCTCCGGTTGGTGGCCCCCGGTTTCCCCGCGGCGGCGCCGGCGGGCAGCATCGGTGTCCCGGGGGGCGGCCGCCGGACCGCAGCGCGACCGCCGTCCACCCCTTTCGGAAGCGACCAGCCCGCCACGAGCCGGCGGCTCGAGCGAGACACGACGAGACACAGTGTGGTGATCGGCCGTGACGGAGACCGTGCGCGCGCCCCAGGGCGCACCCTGCTGGGCCACCCTGCTGGCCCCCGACCTGGGAGCCGCGCAGCACTTCTACGGGGAGCTCCTGGGCTGGCGGTACCGGCCCGGCTCGCAGAAGCTCGGCCACTACGTGGTCGCGCTCGCCGACGGGGTCCCGGTGGCCGGGCTGGGCGAGGCCAGGGACAGCCTGCGCGTCCTGTCGTCCTGGACCCCCTACTTCGCCTCCGACAGCGTCGACAGCGCGGCCGGCCGGGTGCGGGAGCGCGGTGCCACCGTCGCGGTGGGCCCGGTCGGCTTCGGCGCGGGCCGGGTGGCCTGGGCCGCCGATCCGGCCGGGGCGCTCTTCGGCATCTGGGAGGGCGGCGTCGACCCGGAGTGGCGGGCGGGGAGCCGCCTCAACGCCCCCTCCTGGCTGGAGCTGCGCACCCACGACGCCTTCGCCGCCGCCCTCTTCTACGGCGAGGTGTTCGGCTGGGACAAGGGCGACCCGGAGCGCTACGACATCCGCTACGAGCACGAGCGGGTGGTGCTGCGCATCGACGGGCACACCGTGGCGGGACTGAGCAGCGGCGCGGTGGAGGACGCCCCCGATCCGCGGGTGCGGCCCCACTGGCACCTCCACTTCGCGGTGGAGGACGTGGACGCCTCGGCGGTCCGGTCGGCGGAGCTGGGCGCCGAGGTGGTGTCACCGCCCGCCGACACCCCCGCGGGCCGGCTGGCGGTCGTCCGCGACCCGCAGGGCGCGCTGTTCTCGCTGGAGACCGCCGGCTCCTGAGGGAGGGCGGGACCGGGCCGGCCGCGGCCCGGAGGGTTCAGTCCCCGGCCCCCTCGGCGAGCGTGAGCAGCCCCTGCCCGACCACGGTCTCCAGGGACAGGGTGCGGTACCCGACCGTGTCGAACAGCACGGTGATCCGGTCCTCCTCCTCGCTCATCACCAGCCCCTCGCCCCATTCCCGGTGGAGCACCCGCGCCCCGCTGCGGAACCGGCCCGCGTCCGGCCGCGGGGCCTCGTCGCGGTCGCCGCGCTCCTGCGCGAGGTGCCCGAACTCCTCCCGCCCCTCCTCCTCGCGGGCCCGTTCGGCCAGGCAGGTGTCGCAGTTGCCGCACGGCGGCTCGTACTCCTCGCCGAAGTAGCCGAGCAGGAAGCGGCGCCGGCATCCGGTGGCCTCGGCGTAGCCGCGCATCATCTCCAGCCGGGACCGCTCCATCCTGCGCCGCGCCTCGGCCACCTCGACCGCGCGGTCGGCGGCCTCGTGCGGGCGGAGGTCGCCGGCGGGCACCAGTTCGCCGTCGTCCGTGGTGTCCACCGCGCCCGCCTCCTCCAGGAGGTTGACGGTGGCGGTGAGACGGTTGGCCGACAGCCCGGTCAGCTCGCGCAGCCGGGCGGTGGACAGCGGGGCGCCGTGGCGCCGGATCCGCGCGGCGACGTCGGCCAGCACCCGGGGGTCGGGACGCCCCCCGGAGAAGAACCTGCGCAGCCCCAGGTCCTCGGGCCGGTAGTGCAGTACGGCCAGTGCCGGGGCGCCGTCCCGGCCCGCCCGGCCGATCTCCTGGTAGTAGGCGTCGGGGGAGCCGGGTACGGAGGCGTGCAGCACGAACCGCACGTCGGGCTTGTCGATGCCCATGCCGAAGGCGGAGGTGGCGACCACCACGTCCGACTCGCCGTCGAGGAAGGCGTCGTGGGCCCGGGAGCGCTCGGCCGCGCGCAGCCCCGCGTGGTAGGGGACGGCCGACAGGCCGAGCTCCGCCAGCCGCGCCGCGTACTCCTCCGTCTCCCTGCGGGTGGCCGTGTAGACGATGCCGGGCTTCGGCTCCCGGGCGGCCCGTTCCACCACGGCCCGGCGCTTCTCCTCGTCGTCCCGGAACCGGCGCACCTCCAGCCGGAGGCCGGGCCGGTCGAAGCCGGCGACGATCCGGGCCGGGTCCTCCATGCCCAGGCGCTCGACGATCTCCTCCCGCACGGGAGGGGCCGCCGTGGCGGTCAGGGCGAGGACGGTGGGCCGGCCCAGCCGCTCCACCGCGTGGCCCAGACGCAGGTAGTCGGGGCGGAAGTCGTGGCCCCAGGAGGAGACGCACTGGGCCTCGTCGACGACGAAGAGCGAGGGCCGGGTGCGCGCCAGGCGCTCCAGCACCTCGTCCTTGGCGAGCTGCTCGGGGGAGAGCAGGAGGTACTCGGCGTCCCCCTCGCGGACGGCGCGCCACGCCTCGGCGGTCTCACCGGCGGCCTGGTCGGAGTTGACCGCGACCGCATCGGGCGCGTCGCTCCCCGACAGCCCCTCGACCTGGTCGCGCTGGAGCGCGAGGAGGGGCGAGACCACCACGGTGGGGCCGGACAGCAGTACCGCGGGCACCTGGTAGACGGCGGACTTCCCCGCACCGGTGGGCATCACCACCAGGGTGTCCCTGCCGCGCAGCACCTGCCGCATGGCCTCGGCCTGGCCCGGGCGCAGCTCGTGCCAGCCGAAGACCTCGGCGGCGACGCGCCCGAGCCGGTCGAAAGCGGTGTCGTCCGTGCCGGCGCCGGCCGGCTCGGGGGTGTCGGACATGGCCGGTTCCCTCCTTGGGCCCGGCGGCGGGCCCGAAGTCTCAGCGGGACGCCTCGACCAGCGCGTCGGCGCCGCTGCCCTGCTCCTCCGTCCCGGCCTCGCCGGCCCGGAGGTGGTAGACCGCGAAGGCGCGGCGGATGACCGGCTGGGCGACGTTGCGCACCCGCACCCCGCCGCTGGTCATGCCGTGCTCGGTGCCGGCGTGGGCGTGCCCGTGGACGGCCAGGTCGGCACCCGCCTCGTCCACCGCCTCGGCCAGCAGGTAGCTGCCCAGGAAGGGGTAGATCTCCAGCGGCTCCCCGGCGAGGGTGTCGGGCACGGGGGAGAAGTGCGTCAGGGCGACGCGCACGGCGCACCCCTGCCGGCCCAGTTCCTCCAGGGAGGCCCGCAGGCCGTCCGCGCAGCGGCGGCTGTAGCGGATGAACTCCTTCATCACCGGTTCGCCGAACTCCCCGCCGCTGCGCCCGGCGAACCCTCCTCCGAAGCCCTTGGTCCCCGCCACGCCGACGGACGTGCCGCCGACCTCGAAGACCGCCGCCTCGCCCTCCAGGACGGCCACGCCCGCGTCCCGCAGCAGGGCGGCGACCTCCTCGGGCCGCTCGTCGTGGTGGTCGTGGTTGCCCAGCACGGCGACCACCGGCACGCCCAGGCCGGCGACCTCGTCAGCGACCACCCGCGCCTCCTCGGGCGTCCCGTGGCGCGTCAGGTCCCCGGCGAGCAGCAGGAGGTCGGCGCAGTCGGGCAGGGTCTCGAAGGCCGGGCGCAGGACGCCCCTGCTGTCCGGGCCCATGTGGATGTCACCGACGGCTGCGATGCGGATCATGCGAGTTCCTCCGGACGGTCGGGGGCCGTGGCGTCGGCCACGACGATGTCGGTCCGTACCGGCACGCCTGCCAGCTCTTCCTCCGCGATGCGCACGATGGTGTCGCGGCACTCGGTGGTGGGCGCGGTGCCGCTGACGACCACGGTGCCGCCGCGGGTCTCCACGCGCATGCCCAGCTCGGCGATCTCCTCGCGGACGAGCCGCTCCTGGAGGTGGGCGATGCGGTACTCGATGTTCTCGGCCTGCTCCGGGGCGGCGGACCCGGACGGGCGCTCCGCGCCGCCTCCCGGGCCCGCCCCCGGTGCCTGCGGCCCGCCGGTCCGCCGAACGTCACGGTCCGTCATGGGGCTCCTCCTCCGGTTCGATGACCTGCAGGCGCTCCAGCAGGTAGAGAAAGGCGTCGGGCATGGGGGCCGCACCGCACTCGCGGCGCACCCGGGACCAGTCCACCTTCTCCCGCAGGGCCCGCGCGATCGGCAGGACGGCACCGAAGTCGCAGTGGTGCTCGGTGAAGGCGTTCAGCAGGGAGGCGATCAGGTCGGTCACGGCCAGGACGGGCATGCGGACCGACTCCACCGGCAGCATCTCGGCCCGCTCCAGCAGCTCGCGGGAGACCGGCTGCCGCGCCAGCTCGAAGATCAGGTCGATGTCCTGCCCCAGGCACCGGGCCTTGAGCAGCCAGTCCTCCGGCGGGGTGTAGACCTCGAGCCCGGCGTCGCGGAGGGTGTCGGCCACCGCGTCGGCGTCCTCGGGGAGGATGCAGAAGTCGGCGTCGTGCTGGAGGTTCCCGGGCCCGCCGTGCGCGTACACGGCGACGCTGCCGGCCAGCGCGAAGGGGTGGCCGGCGGCCTTCAGCAGGGAGGCGACCTGCTTGGTGGCCTCCAGGATGGCCTGGGTCAGGTTCGGGGGCAGATCCTGGGGTGCGGGGCCCTCGTCCACGCCGAGGTGCTCGCGCATGCCGCCGGGGTCGCCCGTCGGGCGCGGGCCGGCCGCCGCGTTCCATTCGGCTGTCGCCGCCTCGCCCGGGTGATCGGTCACAGTCACTCCGCTCTCCACGTCGTCGTCTCCTCGCCCCCGCCGGCGGTTCGCGGTCGCGGCCCGTGCCGGCCGGGCGCACGTGTCCGGAACGGGCCCGAAGGCCCTCCCACGAGACCACCGGTACCCGTCGTCGTCCGTTCGATACCGGCGGATACCGGATGCGGGGGGCGCGCGAACGGGAGGAGGAGCCCCGAGACGGCGCGGTGGGGTCCGGTGCGCCGCGCCGGCCGTGCGCGGCGCACCGGGCACGGTACGCGCCGTGGAGCGCGTACCGTGCCGTGCCGCGTCGGCGCGGCCTCGGGAGCGGGAGCGTCACCCCTCGTCGTCGGCGTCGCACTCCTTCCAGGCGAGCTGGTAGGTGGTGTTGACCGAGCCGTCGGTGGAGTCCATCGCGATGAAGCTGGTGGTCCGGGAGGTGTCGGAGGTGCCGCCGCCGACCCGCAGCTCGGTGTTGATGTTGAAGTTCCGGATCTCGCCGCAGGGCGCCCAGACCAGGGCGCCGATCTCGGTCACGTCGCTCGCCTGCCAGTTGTCGTCGAACGGTCCGGTGAACTGGTGGACGCCCTCGTTCGTCTCCGCCTGGCCCTGGAAGTAGTAGTGGGCCTTCTGGGTGGCGGTGGCGCCCTCGGCGAGGAACGCGTACCCCCGGTAGTTCACGCCGGCGATCGCGTAGGTGAAGCCCTGTGGAACCCGGACGGCCAGGTTGAGCTGGCAGTTCTTCCGGAAGTCGGTCGGTTTCGACCCCACGCCCACCTGGGCGAGGTAGTGGCTGTAGGTCACGGTGAAGGCCGTGTTGTCGGGGGAGACGGCCACGGCCGCCGTCCCCAGCGGGCAGCCCGACCCGTTGACCGTGACGACGTCGATCACCATCCTGTCGGTCGGCGCGTCCTCGAAGGTGGGGGTGGAGACGACGATGTTCGGGGAGAACGTCGAGGCGACCAGCGCCGCGATCGCACCACCCACTGCAAGTGCTCCGGACATGGTTCTCCAATCAAGCGTCTGTGGGGCACACCGGGCCGGAGGGCACGGTGCGTCCGCCGGAGGGGACTGACCGACGCGCGTGGTGCCGCGCCCCCGGCGCGCACCGTCCGCGGGCACGCGGGAACGGGCCGGGGGAGGGCGGGGGTCCCGGGGCGCGCGCTCCGGGGCCCCCGCCCGGACCCGCGGCCCGGCGGGGCACCGGCCGGTGTGCCCGGAACCGGTGACCGGGCACCGGGCCCGGCCGTCGCGTCCTCCGCCTCGAAGGGGGGAACGCGGGCCACGCGCGGTCCGTGCCGGTGGTGCGGATCAGGCCTCGCACCTCTTCCAGGCGATCCGGTAGACGGTGTTGACGGCGCCGTCGGTGGAGTCCATCGCGATGAAGCTGGTGGTCCTGTCGGCGGACTCGCCGCCGTCGACCCGCAGCTCGGTGTTGACGTTGACGTTGCGCTCCACGCCGCAGGGCGCCCAGACCAGCTCGCCGATCTCGGTCCGGTCCGCGGTCTGCCAGTTGCTGTCGTACGGGCCGGAGATCTGGTGCGACGAGGCGGTGGTGTCGGGCGAGCCCTGGAAGTAGTACTGGGCCTTCTGGGTGGCCGTGGCGCCCCTCTCCAGGTACGCGTACCCGCGGTAGTCCACGCCGGCGATCGCGTAGGTGAAGCCGTGCGGCACGCGCACGGTGAGGTTGAGCTGGCAGTTCTTGCGGAAGTCGGTGGGCTGGGCGCCCACGCCGGCCACGGCGAGGTAGTCGCTGTAGGTCACGGTGAAGGCCGTGTTGTCGGAGGAGACGGCCACGGCCGCCGTCCCCGCCGGGCACCCCGAACCGTTGACGGTGTTCACGCTGACCTGGATCTTCTCGTCGGGGACCGTGGAGGTCGGTTCCGTGCCGAGCGCGATGCCGGAGAGGGCCGAGGCGAACAGCGCCGCGGCCGCTCCGCCGGCCAGAAGGATTCCGGACATGGTTCTCCAATCGATCGTCGTGGACGCGGGGAGGAACGGTTCCGGCTCCGTCGGTCCACGGGACGGGATGTGCGGTCGGTGCCATCCGGGCTTCCCGGGTCCCCGGACGTCTCCGCGGGGCCGGACGGGGCGCGGCCCCGGGGCCGGCGGTCCCGTCGGAGGCCGGGAGCGGACCCGTCCGCGGTGGGGCGCGTTCGGCCGGGTCGCGGCCGGAGCGGTGCGCGTGTTCGCGGACGGACGGTCCGGGTGGCCGGAGCGCACCTGCGGGGAAGGGGCGGGGCGGCGCCCCGCAACCGGGCGGCGCCTTCGCGGCCCGGTTTTCCGCAGATTCGCAAAAAAGGAGGTGGGATCGCTCCCAACCTAGGGAGCCGCGCACCGCCGGGCAAGGTTCCGCGCAGCTCTCCGGGAACACGGCCGAAACGCCTCCTCGGTGCCGTCGCCAAGCGATTCGCATTCCGGATCGCCGCGTGCGGTAAATGTCCCGCACCGGGTTCCGGGTGGCAGGGAGGAATTCCCGAACGCCTCCGGCGAGCTGCCGGGGCGGCCCGCCCAGGGCACCCCGGCGCCGCCGGACGGCGCCTGGTGCGCGCCGTCCCGGCGATCCGCCGGATTCCGCCGGGCCTTGGATCGGTTGCCGTTCCCGGGTCGTCTTTTCGCGCCAACCACACGACGGGATGAGGCAGTTGGGAAACCACGGGCAGGGCGCGCCCCGGCCGGGCCGTTCCGTCCCGCGCGTCCTCCCCTTTCAATCTCCGGTATCCACCGGTGAATCGACCGGTTGCCGGCGGAATATATTCACGGACGCGCCGCACCGGTATGCGGAAGGGGGAACGGCGGGGCGGCGAGGTCTCTTGCCGGGCCGGGTGCCTAAGGCTGTCCCGTAAATACCGGCGCAGTCCGCCCCGTCACCCGACGGGACTCGTTCGTCGGTTTCCGCGGGCAGTTCGGCTGTGTCCCAGCAGACGCGCCTGCTCGCTCTTGAGCTGTGTGAACCTGTCGCGGATGTACTCCCTGAGCTCCCGGCCGGGGAAGGAGATGAGTGACAGGTGCTCCTCGTAGTTGCCCTGGGCCCATCGGGCAGCAGTGATCTCGTAGCCCGAGACATGGGCGCAGAGCTGGAGGAGGGCCGGGGGCATCTCCTCCTCGATGAGGAGGTCGGCCTTGGTGACCACTACGTCCCGCATGGCCCTGATGTTGGGGATGAAGACGGTTGTGGCCCAGGTGCGCCACTCCGCGAGTTCCTGCTCGGTGGGTGGTGTGTCATGGCGGAAGGGATCGCGGCCGTCGGGGCGAGCGTACTTCTCCGAGAAGGTGTCGTAGGTTCGGCTGTTGGCTTCCATGAGGGCGAACAGCGGCCCGTAGAAGTCGCTCAACTGCTGGTTGACGCGCGTGAGTCGGGCCTGTCGCTGTGCAAGGCGCAGTCCGTTCAGATAGGTCGCCAGGTAGCCGATGAACGCCAGTCCGACGGTCAGGATCACTGTAGCCATGGCAGACGATGCTATGGGTCCGCTCCCCGCCCGGGGACAGGATCGTGCAGGGGGGCGACGCAGCCGGCAGCCCGGAGCGCACGCGGTGGGACGATTCCCGTGGCTGGTGTGATCACGGCGTTGGAGCCGTCCTGGACAGCCCCGTTCACCGGGCTGAGCCCGCGTGCCTTCGGGAAGCTGGTGACAGTTCTGCGGCGCGGGGGTGCGGACGCGGTCCGCAAGGGCCGGCCGTGGAGCCTGCCGCTGGAGGCCCGGGCCCCACTGGCCGCGGCATACCGGCGCACGGACCTGACGGCGGGTCAGCCCGCCCTGTCGTTCGGGATGCCGAAGTCGGCGGCGGGCCGCATCATCGACCACCTCGGGCCGATGCTCGCGCTCCGGCCCCGCAGCGACCGCCGACGGCGGTCACCGGGGCGCCGGACTGCTCCTCCCGCACCGAAGGACGAAGGGCCGGGCCGGACTCCCGGACAGGGAGGAGGAACACAACCGGCCCCGCAAGCAGGTCCGCGCCCGCGTCGAGCACGTCTTCGCCCGCATGAGGACCTGGAAGACCCTCCGCGACTGCCGCCTCGAAGGCGACGGCGTCCACCACGCCGTGCCCGGCATCGCCCGGATGCACACCCCGGCCCTCGCCGGATGGGCCGGCGGCCCCGCACGACGACCGACCTCGCCCGAGACGACGTGGAGATCGTTTGCGGGACGGCCTCCAGACGTCCGGCCGGACCGGATCCCTCCCCGCCCGGCCCGGGTCCCCGCCGGCACCCCGGCCGGGGCGCGCGTCCGGCGGCGGCCCGGTTCCCGTTCAGGGAGGGGATTTCGGGGAACGAGGGCGTGCGGAGACTCCCGCAGCAGCCGACGGAGGTGCCCCGATGGCCCGGTCCGAAAGGTCTCTCGCCACTCCCGGACGGCTCGTCCTGCTCCTGTTGCTGGTGCTCCTGCCGGCGGGGGTGCTGCTGGCCGGGCAACTGCGGCTGCTGCCGGACCTGGAGAACCCGTTCGCCACCCGCACCGAGGACCGCACCGGCCCGGCGGTGCTGAAGTCCCTGCGGGACATGAGCCGCTACGAGGGCGCGTCCGGTACCTTCCAGGTCGTCGTCGACCTGGAGAAGGACGCGAAGTTCCTCCCGGACGCCGTGCGCGGCAGCCGGACCCTGTTCGTCGGGACGGGCGACGTGGGCGCGTACGTGGACCTCGGCGGTCTCGGCGAGGACGCCGTCACCGTCGCCGAGGACCGCACGCGGGCGGCGGTCCGGCTGCCGCGCGCCCGCCTGGAGGAGCCCGCGCTGGACGTCGAGCGCTCCTACGCGGTCACCAAGGAGCGCGGCCTCCTCGACCGACTCGGTGACGCCTTCTCCGACAACCCCGGTGACGAGCGGGAGGTGCACCGGGTCGCCGCGGAGCGGATCGCGGAGGCCGCGGAGGAGAGCGGTCTGGCGGCGCGCGCCGAACGGAACACCGAGGACATGCTGGAGAACCTGCTGCGCTCCCTGGGGTTCGAGGAGGTCTCCGTCTCCTTCGGCGCGGAACGGCGGGAGCGCGGCTGATCCCGGGGCCGCGGACGGCGGGCGGACCGGTGCGCCCCGCCCGTTCCCATCGGGGTGCGGGCCGGTTATCGTACCGACCGGCCGGTAGGAGGCGGTCGCCCGGCCGTCCCGGCCGAGCCGTCTTCCGAGGAGGAGCCCGATGCCCCGCGCCCTGACCCACGGGATCGAGCTGGAGTACGACACCTTCGGCGAGCCCGGCCGCCCCGCCCTCCTGCTGATCATGGGGCTGGGCATGCAGATGACCGCCTGGCGGCCGGAGTTCTGCCGGGCCCTGGCCGACCGGGGCTTCCACGTCATCCGCTACGACAACCGCGACAGCGGGTTGTCCACCGCCTTCGACGGGGCCCCGCCCCCGGACATCGGGGCCGTTCTGGCCGGCGACACCTCCACCGTCCCCTACCGGCTGGCCGACATGGCGCGGGACGCCGCCGGGCTGCTCGACGCGCTGGGCGTCGGCGCCGCACACGTCGTCGGCGCCTCCCTGGGCGGCATGATCGCCCAGCAGCTCGTGATCGACCGTCCGGACCGGGTGCGCTCGCTGTGCTCGATCATGTCCACCACCGGGGACCGCTCGGTCGGCAGGGCCACTCCCGAGGCGCTCGCCCTCCTGGCGGCGCCGCCGGCCCGCAGCCGGGAGGAGGCCGCGGCGCGGGCCGTCCGCTCCGCCGCCGTCCTCGGCTCCCCCGCCCACCCGACCCCGCCCGGGGAGGTGCGCGAGCGCGCCGCGGCCGCGTACGACCGCGCCCACCGCCCCGAGGGGGTCGCCCGCCAGTACGCCGCACTCCTGGCCTCGCCCGACCGCACGCCGCACCTGCGCTCCGTCGCGGTCCCGGCGCTGGTGGTGCACGGCGCGGACGACCCGCTCGTCGACCGCAGCGGCGGCGAGGCGACGGCGGCCGCGATCCCCGGCGCCGAGCTGCTGGTCGTCCCCGGCATGGGGCACGACCTGCCCGAGCCGCTCTGGCCGCTGATCACCGACGCCGTCGCCCGCACCGCGGCCCGCGCCGACGACCGCGTCGCCGGCCGGTCATGAGGGCCGCGCGGTCGGTCGGAACCGGCCGTGCCCCCGGGTGAAGGGGCGGCGCTTGACCCTGACACCGTGTGAGGCGCTGCAGTGGGAGGCGTCATGTTCACCATCGGAGACTTCGCCCGGCACGGCCGCGTGTCCGTCCGCATGCTGCGGCACTACGACGCGATCGGTCTGCTGCGCCCCGCACGGGTCGACCCGGCCACCGGCTACCGCTTCTACGAGGCGGTCCAACTGGCCCGCCTCAACCGCGTCGTCGCGCTGAAGGACCTCGGTTTCACCCTCGATCAGGTGAGGACGATCCTCGACGAGCGGGTGAGCACCGAGGAGCTGCGCGGGATGCTCCGGCTGCGGCGGGCGGAACTGGAGGCCGCTGTGGCCGACGCCACCGCGCGGCTGGCCCGGGTCGAGGCGAGACTCCGGACGATCGAGAGCGAGGGACGCATGCCCACCGAGGACGTCGTGGTCAAGAGCATTCCGCCGGTGCGGGTGGCCGAACTGACCGGCACCGCCGGCAGCTACGGACCGGAGGACATCGGGCCGGTGATCCAGCCCCTGTACGGCGAGCTGTTCCGCCGGCTGGACCGCGCCGGGGTGATGCCGACGGGCCCGGGGATCGCCTGGTACGAGGACGCGCCGGAGGGAGGCGGCGCGGTCGTCGTCCACGCCGGCGTCGCGGTCTCGGCCGAGCCGGGGGAGGGCCCGGACTTCGCGGTCGTGGACCTGCCCGCCATCGATCGGGCCGCCACCGCCGTCCACCGCGGTCCCATGGACGACAGCGTCGCCACCGAGCAGGTCCTCGCCCGCTGGATCGACACCAGCGGCCACCGGCCGACCGGCTACGCGCGCGAGCTGTATCTGGAGTGTCCCGAGGACACCGCGAAGTGGGTGACCGAACTCCAGGTGCCGATCACCCCGGCCTGAGCCGACCCGCCCCGGCTCCCGGCGGCGGATGCGCGGCGGCGCGCCGCACCGGGCGTCCCCGGTGCGGCGTGCCTCCTCCGGGTGCCGCCGTCCTCACGGCCACGAGGTCTCGGTGCGCGGGACGACGACCACCTCGGGCATCACACTGCCCCCGGGGACCGACAGCGCGCACAGGACCGCGTCCGCCACGATGTCCGGGCTCTGCAGCTTGGAGGTGTCGGCGTCGGGGAAGCGCTCGGTGACGAACGGGGTCTCCATGCCGCCGGCGATCACCCCGGTCACCCCGATGCCGAGACAGTCGCGCTGGGCCTCCTTGAAGAGGGTGTGGGTGAAGGCGCGCAGCCCGGACTTGCCCGCCGAGTAGGGGCCGGCCTCGGTCCAGGTGCGGTTGGACGCGGTGGACAGGATGTTGACGATGTGGCCGCCGCCGCGGGCGACCATGCGCCGGTAGGTCTCCAGGCACAGGTACATCGGCCCCAGGAGGTTGGTGGACACCACCCGGGTGACCTCCTCGGCGGTCAGGTGCTCGATGGGCTTGGAGACGTCCACGGCGGCGTTGTTGACCAGGACGTCCAGCGGCCAGGACGCCTCGTCCAGCCGGCGGAACGCGGCCGCGACCGCCTCCGCGTCGCGGACGTCCGCCTCCAGCAGGCGGACGTCCGCACCCTCCTCCTCGCTCACCCGGGCGCAGAACTTCTCGCCCTCCTCGCGCCGGACGTCCACCACCCGCACGGCCGCCCCGGCCCGTGCCAGGCGCCGGGTGATGGAGGCGCCCAGTCCGCGGGCCCCTCCCGTCACCAGGGCGCGTTTGCCCGTCAGGTCCACATGCGCGGAACCGCCCATGGCTCCTCCTCCTCGCTCGGCCGCTGTCGCCCGCCCGCACGGGGGCACCGCCCGCGGCCGGGGCACCGGCCGGCTCGGGGCCGGCGCGCCGGGCCGGGCGCGTTTCGCCGGGGTGCCCGCGCGGCGGAGGGCGAAACGGGCGCGGTCCGCGGGTGACGCGCCCACCGCGGGCACATCACCCGGACGGAGCAGGCGGGACGCGGCCCCGGCCGTACCGCCCGCCGGTCAGGCGGGTGCGGCCTCCTGCTCGCGCAGCGCCGCGGGATCCATGTGGACCACCTCCCACAGGTGCCCGTCCGGGTCCTGGAAGCTGCGCGCGTACATGGCCTCCTCCTCCATCGGCTCGTTGGCGGGGGAGCCGCCGGAGGCCAGGGCCCTGTCGGCCAGGTCGTCGACCTCCTCCCGGCTGTCCACGCCCAGGGCCAGGATGGTCTCGGTGCCGCCGGTGGCGTCGACGACCTCCTTGGGGGTGAAGGAGCCGAAGAACGGCTCGGTCAGCAGCATGGCGTAGATGCCGTCGTCGATGACCAGGCACGTGGCGTTGTCGTCGGTGAACCGGGGGTCGAAGGCCAACCCGAGCGCGGTGAAGAAGCGGGTCGACCGCTTCAGGTCCTTCACCGGCAGGTTGACGAAGATCTTCCTGGACATTCGCTCCTCCTCGATCGTTTCCGGGCCGCGGGGCCGCGGGGCCGCGGTCCCGGGACCGCTCCGTGCCGGACGGTGCGCGGAACCGCCCGCACAAGGGTGGACGGCACCGGGGCGCCGAACTCATCGGCCGCCCCGCGGGCGGCCGGCGCGGGGAAGGGCGGGGAGGCGTGACCGCCGGCCGCCGTGCGCGCCGATCCGCGGGCGGGTGGCGACGGGGCGGCGGCCGACGGGTTCCGCCCGCCGGTCCGCCCTGCCGAGGGCCGGTGGACAGGAGGACGTCCCGGCCGCTCACGACGGACCGCGCGCCTTCGGCCCGGGAGCCCGGCGGCACCCCCCGCCGGGGGCCGCCCCCCGCTGCCGGGGGCGGACGCGGGGCCGGAGCCGGCCGGCTCAGCGGGCGCCGAGGCGCGCGGGCAGGCCGAAGAGCGGGAACAGCCGGGCGGTGTCCAGGAAGGAGTCGAGTGCGGTGATCCGCCCGCCTGACACCTCCACCACCTGCAGCGCCCAGGGGGCGAAGCCGCCGTCCGGCGCCGGGCGGTACTGGCCGAACCCCTGGCGGCCGTTCGCCGCCACCGGGACCAGGCGCGAACCGCGGCAGCCGCTGCCGTGCCCGGTCAGCCACGCCCGTATGTCGGCGTGGCCGCGCAGCCACAGCCCGTAGGGCGGCATCGACAAGGTGGCGTCGTCGTGGAGCACGGAGGTGAGGTCGTCCAGGTCGTACGCCTCGAAGGCGCGCACGTAGCGTTCCAGGAGGTCGCGCCGGGCCCCGTCCAGCGTCCCCGCGTCCGGGTTCCCGGCGGCGGAGACCTCGCCGGAGGCGAGAGTCGCCCGCGCGCGCTGGAGCGCGCTGTTGACCGACGCGACCGTGGTGTCCAGCAGCTCGGCCACCTCGCTCGCCCGCCAGCCGAGCACCTCGCGCAGGATCAGCACCGCGCGCTGCCGGGGCGGCAGGTGCTGGAGCGCCGCGACGAACGCCAGCCGCACCGACTCGCGCGTCACGGCCGCCTCGGCCGGGTCGCCGCCGTCCGGGAGGATCCGTGCGTCGGGCATCGGCTCGATCCAGGTGGCCTCCGGCAGTGCCGACCCGGGGCGCAGCTCCGGCCGGCCCGGTGAGGACAGATCCACGGGGCGGGCGCGCCGGGCGCTGCGGCCGAGCATGTCCAGGCACACGTTGGTGGCGATGCGGTACAGCCAGGACCGCAGCGAGGACCGCCCCTCGAACCGGGAGAGACCGCGCCAGGCCCGCACCATCGCCTCCTGCACGGCGTCCTCCGCCTCGAACGCGGAACCGAGCATGCGGTAGCAGTAGCCCGTCAGCTCCGACCGGTGCCGCTCCAGCTGTGACTCGTCCGCCGCGGGCCCGCGCGTCACCGTGCCCGCCGCGCCGTCCGTCGTGGTGACGTCACCCATCAGGGCCCCCTGTGTCCTGGACCGTGCTCGTCCGCACCGGCTCGCGGGGCGGACGGCGCACGCGCTCTCCGACCGGCCGGCCGCGGTGCGGGCCGGCCCACTCCCCAGCAAACCACCGGTCACTGACAACCGCGTCCCGAAGCCTTCGGCACCGCCCGGAACCGGCGGTTCAGGCCTCCGTCCGCTTCCGGCGCCGCCGCCGGCGCCGGGAGCGGGGCAGCCGGAAGCGGCGCTTGAACTCGTACAGCCTGGGGTGCCGGTCCCGCTCCTCGCGGGTGTAGCGGTCCAGCTCCTCCGCCAGACGAGTCGAGCGCTTCTCCACGTCCAGCTCGTCCAGCATCCGGTCGCTCTCGGCCAGCAGCGCTCCCAGCAGGTGCCACTGGCGGGGGTGCTCCCGCACGCGGGCGAGCATCAGCCGGGCGACCCGCTCGCGGCTGGCGCGGCCGGCCTCCAGCTCCTTGGTCAGCCGGTCCTCCGCCTCCTCCGAGCTGGCGCTCAGGGGACTGGTGACCAGGACGGCGAAGCTGCGCACCGACTCGGCGATGTGCTCGAACAGCTCCTCCAGTTCGGCGGCGACGTCCGCCGGGAACAGCGGCTCGTCCTCGCGGTGCCGGGCCAGGTCGGTCAGGGTCCGCGACATCGACCGCATCACCGAGGTGCAGATCTCCAGCGTGTCCAGGCCGGTGCGCAGCACCACCCGCGACAGCAGCGCCTCCTTCACCCGCGGATTGAGCCGCAGGCTCTCCTCGGCCTGGACGAGGGCGGCGTCGACCTGGACGATGTCGTTGTCCAGCCGGCGCGCCTCGTGGAGCCGGGCCGCGGCGCGCTGCACGGGTGTGTGGACGCCCGGCGACTCGCCCATGTGCAGCAGCAGCCGGCGCATCCGCCCGGCCAGGTCCACCAGCGCCTCCTCGGCAGGCTGGACCCACACCGGCGGCACGAACAGGAAGTTGAACAGGAGCCCGACGATGGCGCCGATGAGGGTCTCCAGCACCCGGCTCAGCGCCAGGTCGGTGGCGTGGGAGACCCCCAGCACCAGCATGGCGCTGATCGCCACCTCGGGGATGAAGTCGCCCGCCCGCACCAGGTGGCCCACGGCCAGCGAGGTCAGGATGAGCAGGCCCAGGCTCCACCAGCTCAGACCCACCAGGGCGCTGAAGCCGACCGCGATGGTCACCCCCGCCACCACGGCGTTGACCCTGGTGATGCCGCTGGTGAGCGTGGCGTACAGGGTCACCTGGACCACCAGCAGGGCGGTCAGCGGGGCCAGCAGCGGGGCACGGGCGTCCGTCAGCCACAGGGCGGTCGCATAGGCGATGGTCGCCGCGGCCGTGGAGCGCAGGGCCTGCACGACCGCGGGCTCCCTGCGCCGCTTGACGAACTCGATCACGGGTCCGGGAACATCAGGCACACTACGGCCCTTCCCGCGCGGGGAGCGCCGACACCGTCCGACCAGCCTGCACTCCTGCCTCCTTCGTCACACCCGCCCCACCGGATCCCCGGAAGCCGCCCCTGCCATGCCCCCGGCGCGCCGTGCCACCCGTCCGGGCCACGACATCGGACGGGCGGCCACGTCTCCGGGCGGTATGTGCTGAACATCCCTTAATTCGGGTAGGGGGTAACCGGCGGTCCCGAGGAGCCGCGGCGAGGGCGCCGGGCAGCCCGGCACGGAGGGGCCGGCGAGGAGGCGGTGTGGCAGACGGGACCACCGGGGACGCCGGGGAGACGAGCGCACCCGACCGGGCACGGGAGCCCGGCGTCCTGCGCGCGCTCTTCGAGGACGTGGGCTCCGGCGTGTTCGCCACGGACGCCGCGGGCAGGCTCATCGCCGTCAATCCCCGGGCCGAGCAGATCACGGCGCGCCGGGCCGGCGGAATGCTCGGCCGCGATCTGCACGACCTGCTGCACCGCACCGCCGAGGGCGGCCCCTACCCCCGGGAGCGGTGCCGGACACTGCGGACGCTGGCCGACGGACGCCCCCGCGAGGGCGGTGACGAGTACCTGCTGCGCGGCGACGGCACCACCGTTCCGATCATCTGGTCCGCCTCCAGGCTGCGGCTGCCGGGGGAGCCGCCCGGCCTGGTCTTCACCTTCCACGACTTCAGCGTGCGCCGGGCCGCCGAGAGGCAGACGGAGGCCCACCTGGCGGTGCTGGAGACCCTGACCAGGCGGCTGACGCTGGTGACGGAGGTCTCCTCCGTCCTCATCTCCGATCTGGACGTCTCCCGGATGCTGCGCGAGACGGGCCGCCTGCTGGTGCCGGAACTGGCCGACTGGACCGCGGTGGACGTGTGCACCGACCCGGCGGGCGAGGGGCGCCGCGCCGCCGTCCACAGCCGGGACCACCCGGAGGCGGCGGAGCTGGAGGGCCCGCTGCCGCCGCTGCCGCGGGAGACCGCCTCGGCCCCCGCGCGGGTGCTGCGCGGCGCCGGTCCCGTCCGGTTGACCGCCGACGACATCGCGCGGACGCCCGGCTCGCCGCTCGCCGCCGCCCACCGGGAGCTGTTCGAGCGGCTCGGCGGCCACAGCGCCGTGGCGGTCCCGCTGCGCAGCCGGCAGCAGGTCTTCGGAATGCTGACGGCCGCGCGCACCGGGCGGGCCCGGCCGTACACCGAGGACGAGGCGGCGGTGCTCGCCGACATCGGCCGCCGGGCCGGACTGGCGATGGACAACGCCCGGCTCTTCGACCAGCAGCGGCACGTCGCCGAGACCATGCAGCGCCAGCTGCTGACCCCGCTGCCGCAGACCGACCACCTGCGGATGGCGGCCCGCTACCGGCCCGCACAGGTGGCCGCCGAGATCGGCGGCGACTGGTACGACGCCTTCCTGCTGGCCGACGGGACCACCACCATGGTCATCGGGGACGTGGTCGGCCACGACCTGCAGGCGGCGGCCCACATGGCCGAGGTCCGCAACATGCTGCGCGCCCTGGCCTGGGACCGCCAGGAGCCCCCCAGCCTGATCATGCGGCGGCTGGACGAGGCGATGACCAACACCAGCGACGCGCCCATGGCCACCGTCGTCTTCGCCCGCATCGAGGGGGACGAGGGCGGCCCGTGGCGGCTGCACTGGGTCAACGCCGGGCACCCGCCGCCGCTGCTGGTCACCCGGGACGGCGGCGTCCGGTGGCTGGACGACGGCCACGGCCCCCTGCTCGGCATGAGCTCCACCCTCCACCTGGGCATGCACTGGCCCGACGCCCACGAGGGGCTGCCGCCGGAGTCGACGGTGCTGTTCTACACCGACGGCCTGGTGGAGAGCCGCGACCGGCCGATCGACACCGGCATGGAGCTGCTGGGCCGGCACGCCGCCGCCCTGGCCCGCCGCGACCTGGAGGACTTCTGCGACGAACTGCTGGAGCGCATCGACCCGCGCGGCGACGACGTCGCCCTGCTCGCCCTGCGGCTGCCGCCGCGCGGCGCGGGCGCCGCGGGCGACAGCACCCCGCCGCCGTCCCGGGGCCGGCACGCCCACAACCCGGCCGACCCCTCCCGTTCGGCCCCCGGGGCCGAGGCGCTGGGTGCGGACGAGACCTTCACGGAGGCGCCCCACGGCAGGAAGCGTCCGCCACCTCCCTGACCGGCACCGGCCGGACGGGACCGCTCCGGCACGGGCGCGGCGGCCGGGGGCACCCCCGTACGGGGCCGGAGGAGGACGGGCGCGCATTCCGCCGCTTCGGCGGGGTACTGCGTGAAGCACTGCGCCCGGACCCGCCCGGCCCCGGGCGCCCCGTTGCCGCGGAGGGCACGGGGCGCGCGGAGGCGGCCCGGGCCCGGCACCGACCACGGCAGGAAGAGGACGGAATGGACCGGATCGCCGACATCTGGGGCCCCCGCACCCCGCACCCCCGGGGGACGGTGTGGCCCGCCCGCGTCGACCGGCACCTCCAGGAGGGGGTGGCGGAGGAGGACGTGGACCGGTGGGTGCGTTCCGCCTGCGTGCTGTGCAGCAACGGCTGCGGCTGCGAGATCGCCGTCAGGGACGGCCGGATGGTGGGAGTGCGCGGGGTGGCGACCGACGTGGTCAACCACGGCCGGCTGGGCCCCAAGGGCCTGTACGGAAGCTGGCCCTGGGCGAACAGCGCCGACCGGCTCACCCGCCCCCTGGTGCGCGAGAACGGCCGGCTGGTGGAGACGGACTGGGCCACCGCGATGGGCCGGATCGCCGAGGTCTCCCGGCGCCTGCTGGAGGAGAAGGGCCCCCTGTCCCACGGCTTCTACACCTCGGGGCAGCTCTTCCTGGAGGAGTACTACACCCTGGCGGTGATCGGTAAGGCCGGGCTGGGCACCCCGCACATGGACGGCAACACCCGGTTGTGCACCGCCACCAGCGCCGCCGCCTTCAAGGAGTCCTTCGGCACCGACGGGCAGCCCGGCTCCTACACCGACATCGAGCACTGCGACGCGCTCTTCCTCTTCGGCCACAACATGCCCGAGACCCAGACGGTGCTGTGGGCCCGCGTCCTGGACCGCACCCGTGCCGACGACCCGCCGAAGGTGGTGTGCGTCGACCCGCGCCGGACCGAGGCCGCGGCGGAGGCCGAGCGGACCGGCGGCGTCCACCTGGCCCCCCGGGTCGGCACCAACGTGGCCCTGATGAACGGCCTCACCAGGGAACTGTTCGAAAGCGGCCGCGTGGACACCGACTGGGTGGAGCGGCACACCCTCGGAGTGGAGGACCTGCGCGCGACCGTGGAGCCCTACACCCCGGAGGAGACCGCCCGGATCTGCGAGGTGGACGCCGAGGACGTGCGGCGTGCGGCGCGGATCTTCGGGGAGAGCGACCGCGTGCTCTCCACCGTCCTGCAGGGCTTCTACCAGTCCCACCAGGCCACCGCCGCCGCCGTGGCCGTGCACAACCTGCACCTGCTGCGCGGCATGATCGGCCGTCCGGGCGCCGGCGTCCTGCAGATGAACGGCCAGCCCACCGCGCAGAACACCCGCGAGTGCGGCGCCGACGGCGACCTGCCCGGCTTCCGCAACTGGAGCAATCCCGCCCACGTCCGCGAACTGGCGCGGCTGTGGAACGTCGACGAGATGACCATCCCGCACTGGGCCCCGCCCACCCACGCCCTGCAGATCTTCCGCTACGCCGAGCAGGGCTCGGTCGGACTGCTGTGGATCTCCGCCACCAACCCGGCCGTCTCCATGCCCGAGTCGGCCCGCGTCCGGAGGATCCTCGGCGGCGGACAGTGCTTCGTCGTCGTCCAGGACCTCTTCCTCACCGAGACCGCCCGCCTGGCCGACGTGGTGCTGCCGGCGGCCGGCTGGGGCGAGAAGACCGGCTGCTTCACCAACGTCAACCGCACCGTGCACCTGTCGGAGAAGGCCGTCGAGCCGCCCGGCGAGGCCAGGAGCGACCTGGACATCTTCCTGATGTACGCCGACGCCATGGACTTCCGCGACAAGGACGGCGCGCCGCTGGTCAAGTGGCGCACCCCCGAGGAGGCCTTCGACGCCTGGCGCGAGTGCAGCCGCGGCCGCCCGTGCGACTACTCCGGACTCTCCTACGACAAGCTGCGCGGCCCCACCGGCATCCCCTGGCCCTGTACCGACGAGCACCCCGAGGGCGTCGACCGGCTCTACGGCGACGGTGTGTTCAACACCGATCCCGAGCTGTGCGAGACCTACGGCCACGACCTGCTCACCGGGGGCACCGTCACCCCCACCGAGTACCGGGCGAAGGACCCGGCGGGACGGGCCTTCCTCAAGGGCGCGCCCTACGTGCCGCCCCACGAGGAGGCGAGCGAGGAGTACCCGCTGCTGTTCACCACCGGGCGCACCGTCTACCACTTCCACACCCGCACCAAGACCGGCCGCTCGCGGGAGCTGAACGACGCCGCGCCCGACGTATGGGTGGAGCTGTCCGTCCCCGACGCGCGCCGTCTGGGCGTCACCGAGGGCGACCGGGTGCGGGTGGAGTCGCCGCGCGGGGCGATGGAGGCGCGCGCCCGCGTCGGGCAGGTGGCGGAGGGCGCGGTGTTCGCCCCCTTCCACTACGGCCCCGGGGATCCGGACGAGGCGGTGCCCGAGGACTTCTCGCGGCAGGCGAACGAGCTGACCATGACCGTCTGGGACCCGGTCTCCAAACAGCCGTACTTCAAGACCGCCGCCTGCCGGGTGGTCAGGGTCGCCGACGGCGGGGGGCCCGCGCCCGCGCCCACCACCGCGGCCTCGCGGCCGGTCGACCCCTCCGTCCCGCCGACCCGGGGCGGTCCGGGCGCGGCCACCTCCGCCGAGGTGGCCGCCGACACCCCCGGCTACCCCAACGACCCGGCCCAGGCCCCCGCCGGTGACGGGCACATCGCCGAGGCCGCCGCCCCCGGGAGGTCCTGATGCCGCACCTGGCCACCTACGTCGGACTGCTCCACCACAGCGAGCGGACCCTCGCCGAGGCCCTGCGCACGGTGGGGGAGGGGCACGCGGCGGAGGCCGACGTGTACCACGTCTGCGACACCCTGGCGAAGATGAGCGAGGAGCACGTGCGGCGCCTGGAGCCCGTCGTCCGCCGGTACGGCGAGCAGCGGCACGGCGACGACGTCGAGGAACCCGAGCGGCTGTACGCCGACGGGCTGGGCGAGGTCCGCAAGGGGCCGGTCGGTCTCCTGCGCGACCTGCAGGACCTGCACGTCCTCGCCACCTTGGTGCAGACGACCTGGACCGCCGTCGCGCAGGCGGCCCAGGGGGTGCGCGACCGCGAGCTGCTGGAGCTGGCGCACACCTCGCAGGCCGAGACCGGCCGCCAGCTCTCCTGGCTCACCACCCGGCTGAAGGCGGCGGCGCCGCAGGCCCTGATCGTCGCGCCCTGAGGGGCCGGACGGCCTTCGGGACCCGCCCCGCCGGGTGCGGAGCCGCCCGGCGGGGCCGCCCTTCACCTGCCGCCCGCGGGAGGGCCGGCGCCGGAGCCGCCGGCGTCTTGGCCGGGGACCTCGCGGTCCGAGGCGGGCCACACGTAGGGCAGGTCGTCCGGCACGTCCGGGAAGAGCGGAGCGTAGTGGTCCGGGTCCTTGCGCACCAGCGCGGAGCGGTGGCTGAGGTGGAAGGACGGCTCCCCGAGCCAGGGGGGCAGCTCGCCGGCCCGTGCCAGCTCCTCCTGGGTGCGGGGGGCGGAGATGCCGGTCGCGTGCCGCAGGTCGGCGAGCATGGTGGCCTCGCAGGTGTCGGTGCGGCCGGCCAGGCGCCAGTGGCGGCAGACCTCCATGCCGTAGCGGACCAGGGCCTCCTCGTATCCCGCCCACATGCGCACCGCCGGATGCCGGGCCCAGCCGTAGCCGGGCACGGTCAGGGCGCGCAGCACCTGGAGCGCCTCCACCCGCTGCTTGCCCAGCCGCCGCCAGTCGAGCGTCCGGGCCGTTCCGGCGAAGTCGGGAAGCGGAAGGAACGTCTGCACGGTGTCGCGGTCCGATCGTCAGGCCCCCCAAGCCCCCCTGTCGGGTCCGGGGACGGGTACCCCCTCCCCGGCCGGGATCACCTGCCGCGTTCGTCGACGACGCGGCGGATCTTGCCCACCGACCGCTCCAGAGTCTCCGGGTCGACGACGTCGACGTCGACGGTGACGCCCACGCCGTCCTTGACGCCCCGGGCGATCGCGGCGGCCGCGGCCTCGCGCTGTTCGGGTCCGGTGCCGGGGCGGGCCTCGACGCGGACCGTCATGTGGTCCATCCGGCCGCGGCGGGCGAGACGTATCTGGAAGTGCGGTGCCACACCGGGGACGCGCAGGAGGATCTCCTCCACCTGGGTGGGGAAGACGTTGACGCCGCGCAGGATGATCATGTCGTCGCAGCGCCCGGTGACCTTCTCCATCCGGCGGAAGGCCGGGCGCGCGGTGCCGGGCAGCAGCCGGGTCAGGTCGCGGGTGCGGTAGCGGACGACCGGCAGGGCCTGCTTGGTCAGCGAGGTGAACACCAGCTCGCCCTCCTCCCCGTCGGGGAGCACCTCGCCGGTGATCGGGTCGACGACCTCCGGGTAGAAGTGGTCCTCCCAGATGTGCAGGCCGTCCTTGGCCTCCACGCACTCCTGCGCGACGCCGGGGCCCATCACCTCCGACAGGCCGTAGATGTCCACCGCGTGCAGCCCGGCGCGCTCCTCGATCTCGCGGCGCATCTCCTCCGTCCACGGCTCGGCGCCGAAGACGCCGAGCTCCAGCGACGAGGTGCGCGGGTCGACGCCCTGGCGCTCGAACTCGTCGAGGAGGGTGAGCATGTAGGAGGGCGTGACCATGATGACCTCGGGCCGGAAGTCCTGGATCAGCTGCACCTGCCGGGCCGTCATGCCGCCGGACGCCGGGATGACGGTGCAGCCCGCCCGCTCGGCGCCGTAGTGCGCGCCCAGCCCGCCGGTGAAGAGCCCGTACCCGTAGGAGACGTGCACCTTGTGGCCGGGGCGGCCGCCCGCCGCCCGGATGGAGCGGGCCATCAGGCCGGCCCAGACCGACAGGTCGTCCTCGGTGTAGCCGACGACGGTGGGGCGCCCGGTGGTGCCGCTGGAGGCGTGCAGGCGCCGCACCTCGGACATCGGAACGGCGAACATCCCGAAGGGGTAGTTCTCGCGCAGGTCGGCCTTGGTGGTGAACGGGAACCGGGCCAGGTCCGCCAGGGAGCGGCAGTCCTCGGGGACGACGCCCGCCTCGTCGAAGGCGCGCCGGTAGTGCGCCACGTTGTCGTAGGCGCGCCGCAGGGTGCGGCGCAGGCGCTCCAGCTGGAGCGCCTCCAGCTCCGCGCGGCCCATGCGCTCGGCCGCGTCCAGGGACTCCCGGGCCGGGGCCGGCCCCGGGCGCACGGCACGGGCCGGGCGGGGGGCCGGGGCCGGCGCCTGGACCGGGGGGATCGTCGGATCGCTGGTCATGGTGTCTCCTTCCGGCCCGGGAGGCCGCGGTCGCCCACGGAGCGGCTGCGTCCGCGGAACTCCACGACCACCTGCCCGTCCCGCAGGACGGTCACGTCGTAGACGCCGCTGCGGCCGAACCGGGTGCGTTCCTCGGCGACGGCCAGCAGCACGTCGCCCTCGTACACCGGTGTGGTGAAGACGACGTCCGCGCCGGCCGCCACGGTCACCGGGCCGCGGCTGTTGCAGGCGCAGGCGAACGCGGTGTCCGCCAGGAGGAACAGGTAGCCGCCGTGCGCGACGCCGTGTCCGTTGACCATCGCCGCCGTCACCGTCATCCGCACCGCGGCCGCGCCGTCGTCGGCCCGGAGCAGCTCCATGCCCAGGTCCCGGGAGGCGCGGTCGGCGGCGAACATCCGCTGGGCGGGGCCCGGGGCCGACACCGCCGTACCGGTGCCGGTGAGCCGTGTCATGCGTCTCCACCCCTTTCCGCCGCGGGCCGTTCCGCACCGCGCCCCGGGCCGGCGCGTCCGGCCCACCGGTGCCGCCGCGGGGCGCCGTCCGCGGGCCCGGACCGCCCTTGAGCCCGACCGACCATTCGGTTAGCGTTGCCGCGACGTCAGGTAACCCAACGCCCCGGTCGGCTGTCAAGGGGTGGGGCGCCCGCCGGCCGCGGCCGGCGGCACAGAACGGGCGCACCGGCCGTGCGGGCACCCACCGGACGCGGGCGGGCACGAGGAGGCAGGAGAGGACATGGCAGCGGCACCGGGGACGGTCGGAGTGCTGGGCGGCGGGCGGATGGGCGCGGGCATCGCCCAGTCCTTCGCGGCGGCGGGCTCGACCGTGGTCGTCGTGGAGAGCGGTGAGGAGGCCGCGGGGGCGGCCCGGGAGCGCGTCGCGGCCGGACTGCGCCGGGCCGCCGAGCGCGGGAAGCTCGGCGAGGAGGCCGAGCGGGTGCTGGAGCGCGTCACCGTCACCGCCTCCGTGGACGGCCTCCCGGCCGCCGCCGACCTGGTCGTCGAGGCCGTCCCCGAGGACGCCGCCCTCAAGGTCCGGATGCTGGCCGCCGCCGAGAAGGCCGTGGGCGAGGGGGCGGTGCTGGCCACCAACACCAGCTCCCTGTCGGTCACCGAGCTCGCGGGCGCGCTGACCCGCCCCGAGCGCTTCCTGGGCCTGCACTTCTTCAATCCCGTCCCCGCCTCCGCCCTGGTGGAGCTGGTCGTCGCCGAGCAGACCGCAAAGGGCACCGTGCGGGCCGCGCTGGAGTGGGTCCGCGCCCTGGGCAAGCAGGACGTCGTCGTGCGGGACTCGCCCGGCTTCGCCAGCAGCCGGCTGGGCGTGGCGCTCGGCCTGGAGGCGATCCGGATGGTGGAGGAGGGCGTCGCCGAGCCCGAGGCCATCGACACCGCCATGAGCCTGGGCTACCGGCACCCCATGGGCCCGCTGCGGTTGACCGACCTGGTCGGCCTCGACGTGCGCCTGGCCATCGCCGAGTACCTCCACGGCACCCTGGGCGAGCGCTTCGCGCCCCCGCGGCTGCTGAGGGAGAAGGTCGCCCGCGGGGAGCTGGGCCGCAAGACCGGACAGGGCTTCTACACCTGGGAGGAGTGACGGCACTCCACGCTCCGGGGCGCCCCCGCCCCGCGCGCCCCGGCGGGCCCGCGCCCCGTCGTACGCCCCGCCGCGGACCCCGCCGGAAAACGTCGCAGGGCGCTGTCGCCCGGCAACCGAACGTGGCATCCTCTCTATTCCTGCCGGCGGTTGGACGGTTGGTTCGTCACGGGGGAGGGCCGTTCGGGTGGAGCAGTCCGCAGCGGGGATGGGCATGCGCGGGCGCAGCGGGATCATGGCCCTCGTCGCCGAGTGCCTGGAGCAGCCGCACGGCACCGAGCGGCCGGTGACGATGCTGGTCGGCCCGCGGGGCAGCGGTGCCAGCGAGGCGCACAACGGCGCCATGGAGCGCTTCGGCGTGGACCACCCGTTCGCCTACCTCAACTTCGCCGCCGACCAGGCCCTGCTGCCCCGCTACGCCCTCGCCCTGATCGCCCGCCAGTTCGAGCGCAGGCTGCCGCAGTACCGGGCCTCCCACTTCCCCCGGCTCACCCTCGGACTGCTCGCCTCGGACCGCGAACTGCGGATGACCACCCGCTCGGAGGGGCGGCGCGCCATCCAGCAGCAGCTGGACCAGTTCCGGCAGCAGGCCGAGGACCGGTACGGCGACTACCTCGGCGCCTTCCTGGAGGTCGCCGGCAGCGCTCTGGGCGCGCCCAACGGCGCCCCGGCGGTGGTGGCCGCGCTGCTGCGGGACGCCGCCCGCGGAGGCGGGCGCAGGCTGCTGCCCGGACGGCGCTTCGCCGGCGCCCCGCAGTGGTTCGCCGCCCACCCGCTGGTGCCCTCCCGGGACCCCTGGGACGCGCTGCTGGAACTCAACATGTGGCGGCACAGCGGCACCGGGCAGGAGAAGCGGATCCTGGACCGGGTCCTCTTCGCGGCCTTCCTCGACGACCTCCGCCACGACACCGCCCGCCGGTTCGCCCCCGGCTCGTACCTGCTGCTGCTCGACAACTGCCACACCGACCAGGGGCGGCTGTTCCTGGAGCTGCTGACCGGGGCGCGGCGCGACGCGGCCCTGGCCGGCGCCGTCTGCGACCCGCTGACCGTGGTGGGCAGCTCCAACCGCTGGCTGGACAACTGGGGCCCCTCCTCCGGGGACCAGTGGCCCTGGCGGCTGCGCAGCCCCGACCGGGCCTCGCTCCGGGACTGGCGCGAGCGCCGCCCGGCCCATGACAGCGACGACTCCTGGTGGTATCCGCTGCGGTTGCGCGACCTCACCCTGGACGAGGTGCGCACCGGCGTCGAGCTGGCCTCGCCCCGCCACTCCGGGCTGGCGCCCTTCGTCCACCGGCTGACCCGGGGCCTGCCGGTGGCCGTGGGGCAGGTGATGGAGGTCCTGGACCTGGCCAACGCCCGCAGCCGCGGCGGCCGGGAGCTCGACCTGTGGCTGCGCTCCCTGCCCGGCCGGCAGATGCGCAGCACCCCCGGGACGAGCCTGGTCGACGCGGCCCTGGACCACCTGCTGGAGGACTTCTCGGCGACGCAGCGCGAGGCGCTGGTGCGCTGCGCGGCGGCCCGGGACCTGGCCATGGGCAGCCGGGTCCTCAACTCGGTGGCCCCGGGCGGTGCCGGCGAACCGCTCTTCAACGAGGTGCGCTCGCGCTGGCTGCTCGACCCCGACGCCCGCGGGCAGCCGCACCTGCACCCGTGGCTGCGCAGGCTGCTGCTGTGGCGGCTGGCCGCCGACCCGGACGAGTGGGACACCGTCCACGAGCTGCTGGCCGAGCACTTCGAGGCGGAGGAGCAATCCGCGGAGGCGCTGTACCACCGGCTGGCGGCGCACCACGTCGACGAGGTGGTCGACCGGCTGACCGGCCACTTCCGCGAGATGGCGGCCGTCCACTGGATCCGGTTGGTCAACGCGGTCACCTCCGCGCCCAACCGGCTGCCCTCCGACCGGCCGCCGGTGGAACTGCTGGGCGACCTGGCGCCCGAGGAACCCGCGCACGCCATCACCGACACCTCGGTGATCCGGGGCCTGGTGTGCGCGCGCTGGCTGTGGAGCGATCCGCTGGGGGATCCGGGGCTGCGGCTGAACAGCGTGATCGCGGCCCGGTACGACCGGCTGTCCGAACTGAGGGGGAGTGACATCGTGGCCCTGTACGACGAGGCCGAACGGTACCGGCGCTGGCGCCACCGGCCGGCCGGCACCGACGGGGAGTGAGGGCGGTGGCCGGGCGCAGGATCTCCCTGCTGACCGTCAAGCGCTCCGTGACCGCGGCCGTGGTGCTGGCCGTCCTGGCCGGCGCGACGCTGGTCTTCCTCGACTGGTGGGTCGAACGGCAGGCGCGCTGCGCGGACGGGGTGGTCAAGAGGGGGGCGGACGAGGAGTGCGTCGGCGTGACCGACGGCTCCTACGTCTTCGCCGACCACCTCGCCCCCGTGACGAAGCGGATCCGGGAGGCCAACGAGGCGGTCGTGGAGGAGGGGGACGACTACGTCAGCGTGGCGTACATGACCTCCTTCACCGTGCAGGAGGACGACAGCAACTCCGAGGAGTCGGTGCGGCACGAACTCCAGGGGGCCTATCTGGCGCAGCAGCGGTACAACGAGCGGTCCACCCCGAAGATCAGGCTGCTGATCGCCAACACCGGCAGCGACTCCGAGCACTGGCGGCACACCGTCGGCGAACTGGTCGCGCGCAAGGGCGACGACGGTGAGCGGCTGGTGGCGGTGGCGGGCCTGGGCCCGAGCACGGACCGCAACCGGGAGGCCCTGCGCGAGCTGTCCGCCCACGGCCTGGCCATGGTCGCCAGCACGATGACCGCCACGGACGTCAACGAGGACGAGGACGGCGGGAAGCTGAGGGGCTACGTGCGTGTCGCCCCGACCAACGTCGACGAGGCGAAGGTGGCGGCCGAGTACCTGCACCAGGAGGGCTTCGGCACGGCGATGGTCGTCCAGGACGTCGCGGAGCGGAACCTGTACGCCCGCACCCTGGGCGACGCCTTCACCGACGCGTTCCGCGAGGGTGGGAGGCACCGGCTGGTCGCCGAACGCAAGACCTTCGACTCCTCGGTGCCCGGCAACTGGAAGAGCGAGCTGCACTTCCTCTCCAACCAGCTGTGCTTCCACCGCCCCGAGGTCGTCTACTTCGCCGGGCGCGGGCAGCACCTCACCCACTTCCTGGAGGCGCTGTCCGACCGGGTCTGCCCGGAGTGGGACTTCACCGTGATGACCGGCGACGACACCACCAACCTCACCGCCCAGCAGGTCAGGAAGGCCACGGCCAGCGGCATCAGGGTGTACTACACCGGGCTGGCCCATCCGGAGATGTGGAAGGACGAGCCCGAGGGCGCCCCCGAGGGGCTGCAGGCGGCCTTCCGCGAGGACGGGCAGCTGGAGCAGTGGTTCGGCGACGACTCGCACGCCGACGGCCAGGCGATGATGTCCCACGACGCGGTGCTCACGGCCGCGCGCGGCGTGCAGATGGCCGACATCGGGGAGACCGGGGTGACCAGCGAGGCCGTCGGCAGGATGTTCCACCTCATGCAGGACAGCGAACGGGTGAGGGGGGCCAGCGGCTCCCTGTCGTTCGAGAGCGACGGCAACGCGCACGACAAGACGGTGCCGATCCTGCGGCTGGACCCCAACGGCATCCCGGTCTTCGTCCGGGTCCTCTCCCCGGAGGGATGAGGCCGCCGGCCCGCGGCCGGGACGTCCGCCCGGCCCCGCCCGATCTCTCCGCGCGGGCCGGCCGGGTCAGGTGGGCGGCGGGTCCAACTGGTCGCTGATGGGGCAGATGCGCAGTGCCTGGGCGATGACGCGCTCCCGCTGGGCGTCGTCCGCCGAGGGCAGGGCGACGTCGGCGGTGGCGGTGAAGGCGTAGTGCTGGCCGCCGCCGGTGCTCAGCCGCACCCGGGCGGTCACCTCGCTGCCCGCGGGGTCGACGCCGGTCTCGCCAGCGGCGATGACGACGGCCTGGTGCAGGCAGGTGGCCAGCGCGGCCGCGTACAACTGCTCGGGGTCGTACCCGTGGCCGCTGCCGCCGAGCTCGCCGGGGGCGCCGACCGGCAGGCCGGCCCTCCCGGAGACGTCCACCCGGCCGGTGCCGTGCAGGGAGCGGGCCTGGGCGGTGTACAGGTCCTGTTCGGAAGGGGGCATGGGATGAGGTCTACCCGGTGCCCCGCCCGGGAGGCGCCCCCAAAAGGCTGACGACGGCCCCGGGCGGGGCGTCTCGCCGCCGTCAGCCGGCGCGGTCCACGCGCATCCGCACCTGCTCGGCCAGCCGCTCCAGGCTCTGGTCGAGCGAGGCGTGGACGGCGTCCCGGGCAGGCGCGTGCTCCTCGTTGAAGAAGGACAGGTGCACGATCACCTCGCTGGCGCCGCTGCCGATGCCCGAGACCTGGAGCCAGCCCGCGTACGAGCCCTCGTCCCGGGTGCCCCACTCCGCGCGCAGCTGGTCGGGCCGGGCACGGAACAGGGCCCTCACGTCGTGCCCGGTGCGGTCCTCGTGCACGGTCACGGCGGGCAGGTCCTCCACGTGGGCGTGGAGGTCCACGGGGAGCCAGCGGTTCAGGGTGTCCGGGTCGGACACCTCGTCGAAGACCAGCTCGGGTGCGGCGGGCATGGTGCGGGACCGCTCGTATTCGCTCACCGGATCTCACTCCCGACGGTTCGGTGTGTCACAGGACCCAGAACGGCGTACCCGCCCAGGCCCCGGGCATCCCCGCCGGGGCCGGTCCGTTCGGGCGAACCTCACGGCAGGCCCGCCGCCGCCAGGATCCGCTCGGCCACCCGCACCGAGTCCACCAGCGGGTGCAGCGCCAGGGCCCGCAGCGCGGCGCGGCGGGAGCCGCTGCGGGCCGCCTCGATCGCCGCCCGCTCCACGGCCTTGAGGGCGAGCATCAGCCCCAGCTGGTCCGGGGCGACGGGGCCGGTGGCCAGCGGACGCACCCCCGAGGCGTCGACCAGGCACGGCACCTCGACCACCGCGTCGCCGTCCAGCCCCGGCACGGCGCCGCGGCCGGGGACGTTCAGGATCAGCGTGGTGCGCTCGCCGCGCGCGACGGCCCGCATCAGGGCGAGCGCGACCCGGTCGTAGCCGCCGCCGTCCAGGTCGCAGCTGTCGCGCTCCCAGCCGCCCGAGGCCTCGCGGCTGTCGGCCATGTAGGTCTCCTCGCGCTCCAGGCGGGTGCGCTCCCACTCCCGGTGCGCCTGCTCCGGGTCGTCGGGCCGGGCCGCCGCGTAGAAGCGCGACTGCTGCTCCAGGAGGAACTCGCCGCGGGTGGCCTGCGCGGAGGCGGCGGAGGCGACGGCCTCCCGGGTGAAGTAGTAGTAGTGCAGGTACTCGTTGGGCAGGGCGCCCAGGGTGCGCAGCCAGTCGGCGCCGAACAGCCGGCCCTCCTCGAAGGAGGCCAGGGCGGCGCTGTCGGCCAGCAGGCCGGGCAGCCGGTCGGTGCCGTCCACCGTCAGCCGGCGCAGCCAGCCCAGGTGGTTCAGGCCGACGTAGTCGTAGCCGGCGCGGTCCGGGTCGGCGCCCAGGGCGCGCGCGGCGCGGCGGCAGAGGCCGACGGGGGAGTCGCAGATGCCGATCACCCGGCCGGGCAGGCCCCGTTCGCTCAGCACCCGGTCCATCGCCTCGGTCACCATGCCCGCGGGATTGGTGAAGTTGATCAGCCAGGCCCCGGGAGCCGTCTCCGCGACGCGCTCGGCGATCCGTACGGCCACCGGCAGTGTGCGCAGGCCGTAGAGCACGCCGCCCGCACCCACCGTCTCCTGTCCCAGCACCCCCTCGGCGAGCGGGACGCGCTCGTCGCGGACCCGGCCCGCCAGGCCGCCGACCCGGATCGCGGAGAAGACGAAGTCGGCGCCGCGCAGCGCGTCGTCGAGGTCGGTGGTGACCCGCAGGGCGGGGGCCGGGCCGGTGCGGTGGCGGCGCTGGTGGGCCAGGACGGCGCCGATGGCGTCCAGCCGGGCGCGGTCGGTGTCGTACAGGACGAGTTCGGTGCAGCGGCCCGCGGGGTCGCCCGCGTCCTCCAGCAGCGCCCGGTGCACCAGCGGCACCCGGAACCCCCCGCCGCCCAGCACTGTGAGCCTCATGTCCGGCGACCCCCCGTCACGGCCTTCCACCCTCCGCTGCGACGACCTCGGACCCGTACGGTCCCTGTCCGGCCCCGGCCGGCCCCGCTCCGGCCCGCCCGTCCTCGGTGCGGTCCGCGGTGCCCGGCGCGGCCCGGGGCGCTGTCCACCGTCTCACACCGGGGACGCGTCCGGGCACGCGCCGCCGCCTCCCGGGCGGTTCCGGGGCGGGAGGCGTCGGCGCGCGGAAGCCCTCAGGCGTGGTCGACCAGTTCGGCGTGCCCCTGCACGCGCGCGCAGTGGGCGCAGCAGAAGAAGCGCCCGTCCGCCGACTGCAAGCCGTGCCCCAGGATGCGGCACTCGCAGTTCTCGCAGATGGGGGCCATGCGCTGGGCCGCGCACTCCAGGCTGTCGAAGATGTGGACGGCACCCGCCGCCCGCACCTCGAACGCCATCTCGTAGTCGTTGCCGCACACCTCGCACACGCTCATGGAACGTTTCCCTTCGGCCGGTTCGCCTGCTGGTCGGGTCAGCCGCAAGGATGGGGCGGGCCCCGGTCCGCCCGGCCCCGCGACGCGGCGCCCCGGCTCCGACCGGCGCACCGCAACCACCCGCCCGGCCGAGGCCCGGCCGGGGCGGACCGTCCCCAGAAGTGACGTGCCCTCAACAAAAGAGTCCGGAGTCCGGACATTCCCGCGCCTCCGGCGGGGCATGACTGGGCCTGACCGCGCAGGGAGCCCGCGAGGGGCCCCGCACGACCGGGAGGGCGGAGCATGACGGCGACCGCGGAGGTCCGTACCGGGGAAGGCGGCACGCCGCGCGCGTCGCGGCGGGCGCTGGTGGCGGGATCGGTCGGCAACTTCATCGAGTGGTACGAGTTCGGGGTCTACGGCTACTTCGCCACGATCATCGCGGCGCAGTTCTTCACGCCCGAGGGCGCGAGCGATCTGGAGGCCCTGGTGAAGACCTACGCCTCCTTCGCCCTGGCCTTCTTCTTCCGCCCGGTCGGCGCCGCCCTCTTCGGGCGGGTGGGCGACCGCATCGGCCGCCGCCCCACGCTGATCCTGGTGGTCCTGCTGATGTCCGCCGCCACCGCGGCCATCGGCCTGCTGCCCACCCACGCCGCCGTCGGCGCGGCCGCGCCCTGGCTGCTGACGCTCGTCCGCGTCGTGCAGGGCCTGTCGGCGGGCGGCGAGTTCGGCGGCGCGGTCTCGGTGATGACGGAGTTCGCGCCGCCCGGCCGGCGCGGACTGTACGGGGCGTGGCAGTCGTTCACGGTGGCCCTGGGCCTGCTCGCGGGCGCCGGACTGGCCGCGCTGCTGGCCACGGTGCTGAGCGAGGAGGCCCTGCACGACTGGGGCTGGCGGCTGCCGTTCCTGCTGGCGGTCCCCCTGGGGGCGGTGGCCCTGTGGCTGCGGCTGGGGCTGGAGGAGACCCCGTCCTTCCGCCGGTCGGCGGGCCGGGGGCCCGGCGGGCCGCGGACCGGGCCGGCGGCCGCGTCCGCCGCCGTCGCGCGGCCGTCCGCCGCCGAGACCCTCCGGGCCGTCGCCGCGGGGGTGGGGCGGCTGATGGGCTGGTCGGCCGCCGGCTACACCTTCCTGGTCGTCATGCCCTCCTACCTCCAGACCACGCTGGGCGCCTCCTTCCGGGAGGCGCTGGTCGCCACGGTGGTGGCCAACGCGGGCTTCGCGCTGGCCATCCTGCCCGCCGGGGCGCTCAGCGACCGGATCGGACGCCGGGCGGTGATGGGTGCCGGCACGGTGCTGCTGATCGTGCTCGCCTTCCCCCTGCTGAACCTCCTCCAGGACCCGGGCTCCTCCACCGCCGCCAGGTCGGCGGCCGTGTTCGCCGCGGGCGCGGCGGTGGGGCTGCTGGCCGGCCCGGGGCCCGCGATGCTCGCGGAGATGTTCCCCACCACGGTCCGCTACACCGGCCTCGGCCTGGCCTACTCGCTCTCCAACGCCGTCTTCTCCGGTTCGGCCGGCCTCGTCATCACCGAGCTGATCAAGCGGACCGGCGACGCCGACATCCCCGCCTGGTACGTGGCGGCGGTCTGTGCCGTGGGACTGCCGGCGCTGCTCACCCTGCGCGGCGACGACCACCGCCGCGCGCTGCGCGACTGACCGCCGGACGGACCGCGGAACGACGAGGAGAGGACACGGACGTGAGGGTGATCGGACTGATGTCGGGCACCTCCTGCGACGCGATCGACGCGGCGGCCGCCGACCTGGCGATCGAGGACGGCACCGTCGTCCTCACCCCGCTCGGCTCCCTGGACCACCCCTTCCCCGGGGACCTGCGCCGCGAGCTGCTCGCCGCGCTGCCGCCCGCGGCCACCACCATGGCCGACGTCTGCCGGCTCGACACCCTGCTCGGCCAGGCCCTCGCCGCGGCGGCCGGGCGGGCCGACCACGACCTGTGCGGCGGCCGGGCCGAGCTGGTCGTCTCCCACGGCCAGACCCTCTACCACTGGACCGAGGGCGGCCGCGTCCTGGGCACCCTCCAGCTCGGGCAGCCCGCCTGGATCGCCGAGCGCACCGGCTGCACCGTCGTCTCCGACCTGCGGCCGCGCGACGTCGCGGCCGGAGGGCAGGGGGCGCCGCTGGTGAGCGCCCTGGACGTGATGTGGCTGCGCGGCCGGCCGGGGGTGCCCGTCGCCCTGAACCTGGGGGGCATCGCCAACATCACGGTGGCGGCCGGGGGACGCGGGCCGCTGGCGTACGACACCGGCCCCGCCAACGTCCTGCTCGACACCGCCGTGCGGGAGCTGACCGGCGGCCGCGCGGACCGCGACGCCGACGGTGCGCTGGCCGCCGCCGGAACCGTCCACGCGCCGCTGCTGGAACGGCTGCTGGCCGAGCCCTACTACACCCTGCCCCCGCCCCGGACCACCGGCCGGGAGCTGTTCAACGCCGCCTACCTGCGGACCGCGCTGGACGGCTTCGGCCACCTGCCCGCCGAGGACGTCCTGGCCACGCTCACCGAACTGACGGCGCGCACGGTCGCCGACGCGGTGCGCGGTGCGGGCGGCACGGAGGTGGTCGCCTCGGGCGGCGGAACCCGCAACCCCGCCCTGATGGCCGCGCTCGGCCGGGCCCTGGGGGGCGTGCCGGTGCGCACCTCCGACGAACTCGGCCTGCCGTCGGACGCCAAGGAGGCCTACGCCTTCGCGCTGCTGGGCTTCCTGACCGTCCTCGGGCTGCCCGGCACCGTGCCGTCCTGCACGGGCGCGCGCCGGTCCGTCGTCCTGGGCTCCGTCACGCCGGGGCGGCACCGGCCGCCGCCGGCGCCGGGCGCCCCCGGCGCCGCGGTCCCCGACCGGCTCCGCGTGGCCTGAGCGCAGCCCCCGCCGGACCCGGCTCCGCGCGTCCCGCGGCCCTCAGGCGGCGGCCGAGGCCCGCAGCACGGCGACGACCTCCTCGTCCCCCACCTGGGTGAAGTCCTCGTACCACTGCCCCACGCCCCGGAAGTCCGGCGGCCGGGACAGGCACACCAGCCGGTCCGCCTCCGCCTCCAGCGCGGCCGCGGCCTGCGGCGAGGAGACGGGGACGGCGAGCACCAGGCGGGCCGGCCCCCCGGCGCGCGCGGCGCGCAGCGCGGCGCGCGCGGTGACCCCGGTGGCCAGCCCGTCGTCGACGACGAGGACCGTCCGCCCTCCGACGGCGGGAGCCGGCCGGCCGTTGCGGTACAGCTCCTCTCGGCGGCGCAGCTCCGCCCGCTCCCGCTCGACCTGCGGGGCGAGTCCCTCGGGCGTCAGGCCGAGCAGGGCGAGGGAGCGCCGGTCGAAGAGGACGGGCCCCTCGCCCGCGACGGCGCCGACCCCCAGCTCCGGGTTGGACGGGGCGCCGACCTTGCGGGCCACCAGCACGTCCAGCGGCGCGTGCAGCACGCGGGCGATCTCGTCACCCACCGGCACCCCGCCCCGGGGCAGCGCCAGGACCAGCGGGTCCTCCAGCTCCCCGGCCCGGTGGAGCTCACGCAGCGGCTCGGCGAGCATCCGGCCCGCCTGCCTGCGGTCGTGGAAGCGCATGGTCTCCTCCCTCCGGTCCCGCCGCCCGCCGGCAGGCGTCACGCGGCGTCCGTCCGCCGGGCCATGCGGACGAACCAGTCGCGCGCCGCCGCGGCGACCTGGTCGAGCGCGCCGGGTTCCTCGAACAGATGGGTGGCGCCGGGCACCACGTGCACCGTGCACGGGGCGACCAGCCGGGCGGCCGCCTGCTCGTTCAGCCGCAGCACCTCCCGGTCCTCGCCGCCGACGATCAGCAGGACGGGCGCGCCGACCCGGTCCAGCGCGTCGCCCGCCAGGTCCGGCCGGCCGCCGCGGGAGACCACGGCCCGCACCGTCCCGGGCCGGTCCGCGGCGGCCGCCAGCGCGGCGGCGGCTCCGGTGCTGGCCCCGAAGAGGCCGACCGGCAGCCCGGCGGCGGCCCGCTGCGCGGTGAGCCAGTCGACGGCCGCCACCAGACGCCGCGCGAGCAGGGGGATGTCGAAGCGGTGCCCGGCGGTGGCGGCGTCCGTCCGCTCCTCGGCCTCGGTGAGCAGGTCGAACAGCAGGGTGCCCAGGCCCGCGTCCCGCAGGACGCCGGCCACCGCCCGGTTGCGCGGGCTGCGCCGGGAACTGCCGCTGCCGTGGGCGAACGCCACCAGGCCGCGGGCCCCCTCGGGAACCTCCAGGTCGCCGGCGAGATCGGCCCCCGGGCCGGTGGGGATGCGGGCTGTCTCGGGGAGCATGCGGCACCTCCCGCGTGCTGGACGTCCGTGTCCGCCGGGGTACCCGCCGGACACGGCGCCATGCGCTCCGGGGCTTCGGGGCCCGGCGGTCACTCCCCGTCCGGGCCGGGCTCCCCGTCCGGGCCGGGCTCCCCGTCCGGGCCGGGCTCCCCGTCCGGGCCGGGCTCCCCGTCCGGGCCGGGCTCCC
>NZ_JBHUFU010000003.1:214958-252199 GCF_042681365.1 Streptomyces desertarenae
CCGTCCGGGCCGAGCACCGAGATCCTGCCGAACGTCCCGTCGTAGCCCGGGTCGCGCCGCACCCGGTGGGCGCGCAGCCGCTCGACCGCCTCGGCGACCTCCGGCTCCCCGGCCTCGCGGATCCTCTCCACGGGCACCTCCAGCAGCAGGGGCAGCTCGGGCCCCAGCGCACCGGTCAGGGAGTCGGTGCAGCGCCCCACGGACTTGCTCTTCGGCCCGACGCCCAGGATCTCGCCGGCGATCTCCGGCAGCGGGACGATCTTCCAGGCCCCGCCCGCGGTGGGCGGTCGCCGCCCGTCCGGGCGGTCGGCCAGCGCGTCGGCCCGGTGCAGCACGCCGATCGTCAGCCGCCTGCCGCACACCGGGCACCGCCCGCCGTGCGCCCGGGTCCGGGCGGGCTCCGTCCGCACGCCGCAGCCGCGGTGCCCGTCGAGGTGGTACTTGCCCGCCTCCGGGTAGAGGTCGACGGTGCCCGCGTACCCCTCGCCCGTCTCCAGGGCGCGGCGGAGCGCGAAGTAGTCGAGGCCGGTGGCGAAGACGGTGGCGTTGCGGCCCAGGGCGGGCGGGGAGTGCGCGTCGGAGTGGCTGACCAGCCGGAGGCGGTCCAGCGACGACACCCGCCAGTTCATCTCCGGGACGGAGGACAGGCCCGTCTCCAGCGCGAAGACGTGTCCGGCCAGGTCCCCGAAGCACTCGTCCACGCTGTCGAAACCGGACTTCGAGCCGAGGATGCCGAACCAGGGCGTCCAGGCGTGCGCCGGGACCAGGTAGGAGCCCTCCCCGGAGGCCAGCACGGCCTCCAGCAGGTCGCGGGCGTCCATCGCCAGCGCGGGCCGCCCGTTGGAGGCGAGGTCGCCGTGGGGGGCCAGGGCGCCGGTGAGGCGTTCGGCCTCCGCGAAGCCGGGCGCGTAGCACAGGTGGTGGATCCTGCGGCCCCGGCCGCCGCGCCGGTACTGGGTGGACACCTCCACCTGGAGCAGGAAGCGCAGGGGGCCGCGGCAGGAGGGCGGGAGCCCCTCCAGCACCGCGCGGTCCAGGTCGTCGCGGAGCCGGAACAGACCGGGCTCGGCGGGCACCAGCGACTCGCGCAGGACGCGCGACCACTCGGGGTGGGTGAAGTCTCCGGTGCCCAGCACGGTGATCCCCTTGCGCCGCGCCCAGTGGGCCAGGTGCGCCAGGTCGCTGTCGCGGCTGCAGGCCCTGCTGTGGCGGGAGTGGACGTGCAGATCGGCGTAGAAGCGCATGGACGCACGGATGCCCCGGTACGGCCCCGGCATGGGGTGCCGGGGGCGCGGGAGGGGGGAGGACCGGTCGGGACCGGCCGGTCCGGCGGCCGCGGAGCGGACCCGGTGCGCAGGGCGGGGCGGGGATCCGGCCCGCGCTCCCGGAAGGCGGGGACGGTGGGGGACCGCGGCGCCGCGTCCGGTCCGTGCCGGTGCTACGTTGTCGGTGGCGCCCCGCGCCCCGGACGAGCGCGTCGTACCCGGCAGGCCAAGACGACGCGGGTTTCTGTGCAGTCGCAGGCGGTGGAGTGCCGCCATCCGCAGGAGGTCGTGCCGTGTCCTGGGTCGTACTGGTCCTGTCCGGAGTGCTGGAGGCGGTGTGGGCCGCGGCGCTCTCCGCCTCGCAGGGGCTGAGCCGACTCAGGCCCAGCCTGCTCTTCCTCGCCGCCCTCGCCCTGAGCATGGGCGGCCTCGCCTACGCCCTGCGCGGCATCCCCATCGGCACCGGGTACGCGGTGTGGGTGGGCATCGGAGCCGTCGGCACGGCGCTGTACGGCATGGCCGCCCTCGGCGACCCGGTGTCGGCGGGCCGTGTCGTCTGCCTGGTGCTGATCGTGGCCGGGGTGGTGGGGCTGAAGGTCCTGGAGTGAGCGGCGGTCGGCCCGCGGGGGTGCCCGGCCCGGCGTGACGGGGCCGGGCCGGGCGTGCTCCGCGGCCGCCCGGGGCCTCCGGGCCGGTTCAGCCTCCCGCGCCGCCGGTGCCGCCCTCCGGGCCGGAGGTGTCCTTCCCGGGCGGTGCCGTACGCCGGGACCGTCCGTTCCCGGCGGGGTCGGTCCGTCCGGCGGCGGTCTCCGCGGACAGATGGCGGACGTGCTCCCGGGCGACCCGCTTCAGCCGCTCGCCCCGCTCGCCCCGCTCGGTCCGTTCCTTCTTGCGGTGGCGTCCGAACATGTGCGTCGCCCCCTGCCTCCGTGTGCGGTGTGCCCCTTCGCGGGCCGGTCCGGGGGACGCGGTTCCCCGGACCGGCCCGCCCATGCGTCCCGCGGCCCGCGGGTCCGTGCGGTCCGCGTCCCGGCGCCCCGTGCGCGGTGCGCGGCGGGAGGGGGGAAGGTGGGAATAGGGGAGCGGAGTCGGGCGTTCGGCGAAGTAATTGAACAATCAATAATCTGGGATGTGAGCGCAGTGCAGTTCGGGATCTTCTCCGTGGGAGACGTCACCACGGACCCCACCACGGGCCGTACGCCCACCGAACACGAGCGCATCGAGGCGATGGTCGCCATCGCCCTCAAGGCGGAGGAGGTCGGCCTCGACGTCTTCGCCACCGGCGAGCACCACAACCCGCCCTTCGTGCCGTCCTCGCCCACCACCATGCTGGGCTGGATCGCCGCCCGCACCGAGCGGCTGATCCTGTCCACCGCCACCACGCTCATCACCACCAACGACCCGGTGAAGATCGCGGAGGACTTCGCGATGCTCCAGCACCTGGCCGGCGGGCGCGTGGACGTGATGATGGGCCGGGGCAACACCGGACCGGTCTACCCGTGGTTCGGGCAGGACATCCGCCAGGGCATCCCGCTGGCCATCGAGAACTACGCGCTGCTGCACAAGCTGTGGCGGGAGGACGTGGTGGACTGGCAGGGCCGCTTCCGCACGCCCCTGCAGGGCTTCACCTCCACCCCCCGGCCGCTCGACGGCGTCCCGCCGTTCGTCTGGCACGGCTCCATCCGCAGCCCGGAGATCGCGGAGCAGGCCGCCTACTACGGCGACGGCTTCTTCCACAACAACATCTTCTGGCCCAAGGAGCACACCCAGCGCATGGTCGAGCTGTACCGGGAGCGCTTCGCCCACTACGGGCACGGCACCCCCGAGCAGGCGATCGTCGGACTCGGCGGCCAGGTGTTCATGCGCCGCACCTCCCAGGACGCGGTCCGCGAGTTCAGGCCGTACTTCGACAACGCCCCCGTCTACGGGCACGGGCCGTCGCTGGAGGAGTTCACCGAGCAGACCCCGCTCACGGTGGGCAGCCCCCAGCAGGTCATCGAGCGGACACTCACCTTCCGCGAGTACGCCGGCGACTACCAGCGCCAGCTCTTCCTGGTGGACCACGCCGGCCTGCCCCTCAAGACCGTCCTGGAGCAGATCGACATGCTCGGCGAGGAGGTCGTGCCCGTGCTGCGCAAGGAGTTCGCCGCACGCCGGCCGGCCGGCGTGCCGGACGCCCCGACCCACGCCGCGATGGTGGCCCGCCGCGACGCGGAGGCCGCCGGGACCGCCGCGAAGACGCCCGCCGGCGGCTCGTCCGGCACCCCGGCCTGACGGCCTCCGCCGCCGCACCGCGAACCGAACCGCACGACCCCTCGGGAGAGAACGATGGAACCCATCCGGCTCGCCGCCGTCTCGGCCGGCCTCGGACGCCCCTCCGCCACGCGCCTGCTGGCCGACCGCCTGGCCGAGGCGGCCAGGGCACGGCTCGCGGCGGACGGGCGCGAGGTCCGGGTGCGGGTGGTCGAACTGCGCGACCTGGCCGGCGACATCGCCAACAACCTGGTCACCGGCTTCCCCGGACCGGCCCTGCGCGAGGCCGTCGAGGCGGTCACCGGGGCGGACGGCCTGATAGCCGTCACCCCGGTCTTCACCGCCTCCTACAGCGGGCTGTTCAAGTCGTTCTTCGACGTGGTGGACAAGGACGCGCTGCGCGGGAAGCCCGTCCTCGTCGCCGCCACCGGCGGCACCGCCCGCCACTCCCTCGTCCTCGACCACGCCATGCGCCCCCTCTTCGCCTACCTGCGGGCCCTGGTGGTGCCCACCGGCGTCTACGCGGCCTCCGAGGACTGGGGCGGCGGGGACGGGCAGGCCGGCGAGCTGTCCGGGCGGATCCGGCGGGCGGGCGAGGAGCTGGCGGACCTGGTCGCCGCGCGGCCGCGCTCCGCGGAGGACGGCGGCGCCGTCACCCCCTTCGCCGAGCAGCTGGCGGCCCTGGGCCTCGACTGACCGGCGCCGGCCCGCGCGCCCGTCCGCCGGGGGGCCGATACTCGGAGGTGTGGGCCCCCCTCCCGGAACGGATCCGGCGGCCGCCCGCGCCCCGCGGCCGGGCGCCGGCGCCGCCGCCGCACCCGCCGACGAGTTCGTGCGCGGCCGCCCGGCCCCCGCGCTGCGGCCGTACGTCGCCCACTACACCGGCTACCGCCAGACCGGCCTGCCACCGGGCCTGCACCGCGGGCTGCCCTCCCCGCACCTGACGCTGATCCTCACCCTGGAGGACCGGCTCACCCTGGCGGGCCACCCCGACCCCGGGCAGCCGCCCGGCAGCTACGACACCCTGCTCGGCGGCCTCCACACGGCACCCGCGCTGATCGTCCGGGACGGCAGGCAGGCCGGCGTCCAGGTCGCGCTGGGCCCGCTGGGGGCGCGCGCCCTCCTGGGCACCCCGGCCGGCGAGCTGGCGCACCTGGACGTGCCCGCCGACGCCGTGCTGGGCCGGGCCGCGGCCGAACTCCACGACCGGCTGCGGGAGGCCCCCTCCTGGTCCGACCGCTTCGCCGTCCTCGACCAGGTGCTGTCGCGGCTGCTCGTCCCGGAGCGCACCGGGCCCGCGTGCGCCCTCGACCGGCTGGCCGGCGCCTGGCACCTGCTGCTGGCCTCCAAGGGCGCGGTCGCGGTCCCGGAGCTGGCCGGGGAGGCCGGCTGGAGCACCCGCCACCTCACGGCCCGGTTCCGCGCCGAGATCGGCCTGACCCCCAAGGAGGCCGCCCGGGTGGTGCGCTTCGACCGGGCGCGCCGCCTGCTGGCGGCCCGCGTCCTGCGGCCGGGAGGCCCCGGCCGGGGCCCGGCCGGGTTGGGACTGGCCGGGCTGGCGGTGGAGTGCGGGTACTTCGACCAGGCCCACCTGGCCCGGGAGTTCCGCGCGCTGGCCGGGTGCGCGCCGAGCCGCTGGCTGGAGCAGGAGTACGGCCGGGAGTTCCGAAACGTCCAAGCCGGCCGGGAGTCCGGAGGGGGAGGGTGGGAGGCGCAGGGGCTCGCCGGCGGCCGCCGGTGAGCCGGGTTCCCACCGAGGAGGACGACAGGCATGGACGGCACGGCACGCACTCCCGAGCCCCAGGTGTGGCCGACGCTGCGGGCCCGCGACGCCCTGGCGCTCATCCGCTTCCTGACCGAGGCGTTCGGCTTCCGGGAGGCGCTCGTCGTCACCGGGCAGGGCGCCGAGGCGGACACCGTCCACCACGCGGAGCTCTCCTGGCCCGAGGGCGGAGCGGTCATGCTCGGCTCGGTGCGCGGCGGCGGGGAGGACCCGTGGGCGCTGGAACCGGGGGGCTTCGGCGCCTACGCCGTCACCGCCGACCCCGACGCGCTCTTCGCGCGGGCCCGCGCCGCCGGGGCGGAGGTGCTCCGGGAGCCGTACGACACCGACCACGGCTCCCGCGACTTCCTCGTCCGCGACCCCGAGGGCAACCGCTGGTGCTTCGGCACCTACCGGGGCGCGCCGCGCACGGGTAGCGGGCAGGTGCCCGCCCGAGCCGGGGCGCCCCGGGACTGAGCGCCGGAGCCGAGGGCCGGGCCTGCCGCCGGGCCGGCCGGGGCGCCGGACCCGCCGGGATGCCGGGGGGCGGAGCGGGTAGGCGTCCCGTCCCGCACCCCGGACCGGAGGGAGACGGCCGCATGACCACCGTCGGCAACCCCGGCAGCACCACTGCCGAGTACGAGCGGGCCCCGAGCCGCTTCACCGACCGCATCACCGCGGACGGCCGGGACGGCTGGCCGGCCGAGGCGGGGCGGTACCGGCTGGTGGTCAGCCGGGCCTGCCCCTGGGCGAGCCGCGCGCTGGTCGTGCGGCGGCTCCTGGGGCTGGAGGACGCGATCTCCCTGGCCGTCGTGGACCCCCTCCAGGACGAGCGGAGCTGGCGCTTCACCCTCGATCCGGACGGCAGGGACCCGGTGCTGGGCATCGCCTTCCTCGGCGAGGCCTACGCCGCCCGCGACCCCGGCCACGACGGCGGGATCAGCGTTCCGGCACTCGTCGACGTCCCCAGCGGCAGGCTCGTCACCAACGACTACGCGCAGATCACCCTGGACCTCGCCACCGAGTGGACCGCGCTGCACCGCGAGGGCGCGCCGGACCTGTACCCGGAGCCGCTGCGCGACGAGATCGACGAGGTGGCCGAGGACGTCCACCGGAACCTCAACAACGGCGTCTACCTGGCCGGTTTCGCCAAGAGCCAGCGGGCCTACGAGCGGGCCTACCGGAACCTGTTCGCCTGCTGGGACCGGCTGTCGGAACGCCTGTCCACACGGCGCTACCTGGTCGGGGACACCATCACCGAGGCCGACGTGCGGCTGTTCACCACGCTGGTGCGCTTCGACGCCGTCTACCACGGGCACTTCAAGTGCAACCGCAACAAGCTCGCCGAGGACCCGGTGCTGTGGGCCTACGCCCGAGACCTGTTCCAGACCCCCGGCTTCGGCGACACCGTCGACTTCGACCACATCAAGCGGCACTACTACCGGGTCCACACCGACATCAACCCCACGCAGGTCGTTCCGCTGGGCCCGGACGCCTCCGGGTGGTCGGCCCCGCACCACCGCGAGGAGCTGGGCGGGCGCCCCTTCGGGGACGGGACCCCTCCGGGGCCGCCCGCCGCCGAGGAGGTGCCGCCGCGGGGCCGGGCGGGAGCCCCCGGAGCCTGAGCCGGCGCACGGCGCCCCCGGCCCCCGGTCCGCGCCGCGCCCGGCCTCCCCGCCGCCGTGCCTTTCCGGGCGCGTCCCCCGGGCGTCCCCCGTCCGTCCCGGGGTACTCCGGCGGGGCGGGCAGGAACGCAGGCACCGACGCGGAAGCCGGGTGATCACCGTGCTGGCCGGACGACTCGACGTGAGGAACCGCATCTTCTCGGTGGAGGAGGTGCCCACTCCGCGCCCCGGACCGGGCGAGGTGCTGGTCAAGGTGGAGGCCGCGGGGGTGTGCCTGTCGGACGTGCACCTGATCGACGGAACGCTCACCCCGCGCCACCTCCGCGGCGGCACCGTCACCCTCGGCCACGAGACCGCGGGCGTCGTCGCCGAGCCGGGCGGGGGCGTGACCCGCTGGCAGCGCGGCCGGCGCGTCCTCCTCCAGGCGGGGGAGGAGCGCGACGGGGCGGTGTGGACCCGCGGCGTGGACTACGACGGCGGCTGGGCGGAGTACGCGGTGGCGACGGAGTCGACCCTGGTGGAGATCCCGGACGACCTGCCCTTCGAGCAGGCCGCGATCATCCCGGACGCGGTCTCCACCCCGTGGGCCGCCATCACCGCCACCGCCCGCGTCGAGCCCGCGCGGCCGGCCGGCGTGTGGGGCGCGGGCGGTCTGGGCGCGCACGCCGTGCAGCTGCTGCGCCTCGTCGGCGCCGTGCCCGTCGTCGCGGTCGATCCGGCTCCCGGGGCGCGCGAGCGGGCCCTGGCCTTCGGAGCCGACGCGGTGTTCTCCCCGGACGATCCCGAGCTGGCCGCCCGGGTGAGGGAGGCGGCCGGCGGGGGACTGGCCGCCGCGTTCGACTTCGCGGGGGTCCCGGAGGTGCGGGAGCAGGCGGTGGGGTGCCTGGGCCGGGGCGGCCGGCTGGTTCTGGTCGGGCTCACCGACCGGCCGCTGACCATCAGCGACGGCACCGCCTTCAGCTACTTCCAGCAGCAGGTGCTGGGGCACTACGGCTCGTCGGACGAGCACGTGGAGCAGCTCGTGGCCCTGGTGCGGGGGCACCGGCTGGAGTTCTCGCGGTCGGTCGGCGGGGTCCTGCCGCTGGCGGAGGCGCGCGAGGCGGTGGACCGGCTGCTGCGCGGGCGGGACAACCCGGTCCGCCTGGTCCTCAGGCCCTGACGCCCCGCGGGGACGGCGCCCCGCCGCGGGACGTGCGGGGCGCCGCGCCGCGGTGACGTCCGGCGCCGGACAGGGGCTCGATCCTCCTGTCCGGCGCCGGGGGTGTGGGGCCGCCGGCCCGGCACCGGTGGGGGACGGTGCCGGACCGGCGGAGGAACCGCGGTGGTCGGTGCCGGGCGGCGGCCGGTCAGCGGGCCTTGGCCGCCGCCTCCTTCTGGAAGGCGCTCAGGCCGGAGGCCCAGATCTGGTTGACCCGGCTGCGCTCGGCCGCGTTGGGGTGGGCGTTGGTGCACGACGGGCCCGGGCCGCCGCCGGACATCAGCTCGCTGCACGGACCGGAGTAGTGGTCCGGCAGACCGAGCACGTGACCGGTCTCGTGCGAGGTGACGCGGGTGGAGTTGTAGACCTGGTTCTGCCGGTAGTCCAGGAAGATGTAGCCGTTGCCGCGGCCGTCGGTGCTGGCGTAGGAGCCGCGCGCGTCGTTGCCCTCGTAGTAGCGGAAGTCGGCGTTGCTGCCCGAGACCAGCCGCACGTTGGTGACGGAGGAGTTCCAGATCTGGGCGCTGCGGGCTATCTGGGTGGCGAAGGAGGGGGCCCGGCTGGCGTCGTAGACGACCGTGACGGCCTGCGCGCCGGCGGTGTCCTGCTTGGAGAGCGCGGACTCCATCACGGCCTCGAAGAAGGCCCTGGTGTTGGCCTTGTCCTCGGCGGAGCCGGCGTAGGCGGCGACGGAGGCGGGGAGCCGGTCGGCGGGGGCGGGGGCGGCCGCGGCGGGAACGGCCGCGATGCTCATGGTCATGCCAAGACCGAAGGTGAGCGAGAGGGCCAGTCTGGAGGACTTCATGTGGGGGGTCTCCTTCTCCTCTTCTCGTGTTCGCCCGCGAACCCGGGGGGTCGTGCCGAGGGGGGCCGGGTCCGGCGGAGGAACCCCGAACGCCCAGAATTCTGTTGGACTTCGGTGCCGCCGGGATGATGTCAGCTGGTGATAGCACCAGGGCATCACCCCCATGTCTCCGGCCGATCACCCCCCGTACTCCCGCGCGGCGCCGGCGCGTGCGGCACCGACGCGTTCCGCACGGGGCGCCGGGGGAGTTCCGGGCAAGCGGTTCCGGTGTTGTTCGCCGGACTGGTGCGGCCAGTTGGGGCATCGTTATCCTCCAGGTGTGGAGCTCGACGTGAGGCATCTGCGCGTGCTGTGCGCCATCGCCGACACGGGCAGCGTCCGCAAGGCGGCGCTGAGCCTCGGCATGAGCCAGCCCTCCCTGACCACGCAGCTCCGCCGGATCGAGAACGCCATCGGGGGACGGCTGTTCACCCGGGAGCGCACCGGCAGTCGTCCGACGGCCCTGGGGCGGGCCGTGCTCCGCCGCGCCCGTCCGATCGTCGCGGACATGGCGTCCCTGGTGAGGGAGGCCAGGAGCGCGGCGGCCCTCGCGGGGGAGGCGCGGCTGCGGATCGGCAGCACCGCCAGCCGGGCCGTCGCCGGGTGGATGCGCAGGCTCCGCACCCGCTTCCCCGGCACCGACACCACCCTCCACATCGACGTCTCGGCCGACGCGCTGCTCCAGACGGTGGCGGACGGGCGGCTGGACGCGGCCTTCGTCCACGAGCCGGAGGGGTTCTGGCTGCGCCTGCCGGCGGACGTCGAGCAGCACGTGCTCGTCGACCGCGAACCGCAGTTCGTCGCCCTGCCCGAGTGCCACCCCCGGGCCGCCGAACCGGTGGTCGACATGGCGGACCTCGCCGCCGACCAGTGGCTCGTCGACCTGACGGCGGACGACGAGTGGGTGGCCACGCGCCGGGCGCTGAAGGCCGCCGGGATAGAACCGCGCATGGTCCACGTGCCCGACAACACCACCGCCGCGGCGCTGATCGCCGACGGCGAGGCGGTCAGCGTGTGCCAGCCCATATCGCAGCAGCGCCAGGGGATGGTCATCCGCCCGCTGCGCGGGGACCCGCTGGCGGTGCGCCTGTCACTGCTGTGCCGCTCCGACGGGCGGGCGGCCGCGGAGGTCGACGGGCTCTACGCCGACCTCCTGGAGGCCTACGCGGAGGCGGCCTGGGCCAGCCCCGTCTACCGCCGGTGGCTGCTGCACCACGGCAGCACGCTGCCGCTCCCGCCGGAAGGCGGCCGCGTGCCGCCGTCCGGGGCCGGGGTGGTGGACGCGGGCCTCTCCGGCGCGGACGGCGCGGGCGGGGCGGGGGAGATGAGCGGGATGGAGGGCACGCCCTCCGCGGCGGCGGCGGAGCGCGCCCGCGGCGCGCGGCCCGTACCGCACCGCGGCCTGCACCCGGTCCTGCGCGCCGCGGCCGTCCCGGGCACGCCCCGGTCACGGTGATCCGCGGCCGGACTCAGCCGCCGGAGCCGGCCTCCTCCGGGGCGCCGGGGCCGGGCCGGGGCGGGTGCCGGGGCGGGTCCGGCGCCGGCTCGACCGTGTGGAAGCACTGGGTGCACACGTAACCGCCCCGCGGCCCCTCCTGGACCGCCCACCCGCACTGGGAGCAGTGCATCACGGCGGCGTCGGGGGCGGGCAGGCCCGAGTGCGGGGGCGTCATCCGGCCGCCCCGCGGGGCCGGCGCCCGCCGGGTCCCGGTGTGCCCGGTACGGCCGGTATGACCGTGGTGCCGTCCGTGGTGGTGCAGCCCACCGGCAGTTCCCCTCCCGCCGTGCTCCCTCGGTGCCCGACCGCGCCCGCCGGCCGTGCCGTGCCACGGGTCACCGTAGCCCGGTGCGGCGCGGGGTGGCGAGAGGCGGCTTCCGGCCGCCCGGGGCCGCGGCGCCTTCCGGCCGCGGCGGGTGCCGGCGCCCTCCCGCGGGGCGCGGTGCGGGGGCGCCGGGGCCCGGCGGCGGGGGGTGTGAGCAAGGACACCCGTGCCCCACGGCCGCTGCGCCGGGCGGGGGTTGGGCGGGAGGACGGGCCCGCCGGCCGGCTCGTCCTCCCACCGGACGGGGGCCGTCTGTGAGGATGGACCACCACCGGGCCCGCACCCGCCGGCCCCGTCACCGCCCCCGGCGATCCACGGCCGGCGGGGCCCCGGAGCTGCTGGTTCCGGCGGACCGAGGGGGCGACCGCCGTCGTTACCATCGAAGACCGCAATCCGCTCCCTCCGATCGCGGGGCCAGCATGTCTGCCGATCTCTCCTCCGTCATAGCCGCCACCACCCGGTGGCTGGTCCGGTCCTACCCCACCGCCGGCGGGGTGCTCAGCGCCTCCCTGGCCGAGGCGCAGGCCCGGCAGGCGGTCACCGTCGCGGCCTGGCTGCGCTATCCGACGCCGCTGGACGCCGCGCTGGTGGTGATGGCCGGACCGGGCGGCGCCCTGCGGCTGGACCGGATCTCCGGCGCGGCCCCGCCGGAACCCCCCGGTGCGGGCGCCGCCCCGGAGCGCGCGGGCGGCGACGGGGCGGGGACGCCCGCCGGCATGCCGTGGATCCCGGTGCCCCGCGAGCCGGGCGAGACGGGCGGCGGCTGGCGCACCTGGGTGGACGAGGTGCTGGCCAGTTGGGCGGCCTGCCTGCTGACCTCGCCCGCGCTGGCGGACGAGGCGGTGGCCGCGGCCCTGCGCGGCGAGCACGCCCGGGGGCTGCCGGTCGACTTCCGCCGGCTGACGGCCCCCGACGGGCTCGACCGGGAGGCCGCCCCCCTCCTGCGCCACCCCGACCTGATGGCGCCCGTCGCCGACCTGCACCGGGCCGGCCTGCTGGAGTGCCTGGGCGCGCACCGCGGTCCGGGGGCCGGGGCCGTCGCGGCGGACTGACGCCCCGGCCCCCGCCGTCCCGGAGCCGTTCCCCGTCCCGTCCGGCCCCGGGAGCCCGGCGGGGGGCGCCGCCCCGCGGCCGCGCCCCCCGCCGGGCTCTCACAGCCTCCGCCACAGGGCCGGGGCGTTCGGCGGCTCCCAGCCCGCCTGGGAGCGGTGGCCCTGGAGGCACCCGTAGGAGGCGCCGCCGTGCTCCACCCGGTCGCCCGGCCGGTAGTCGGTGCCCGCACGCCAGGTGCCGCCGGGTCCCGGGGGCGGGGTGGTGGGCGGCGGGGCCCCCTCCGCGTCGAGGACGAAGTCGAACGTCGCCTCCTTCCCCGGGCCGACCGTCCGCACGGTCATCAGCAGCGCCGGGTCGAAGATCGCGTCCGTGGAGTTGCGCGGCTCACCGGGGAAGTAGAGCTGGGTGGTGAGCACGGGCCTGCCGGGGGCCTGCGCCTTGACGTGGATGTGCCGGGTGCGGCCCGGATACAGCCCGGGGACGATCGTGGTGAGCTCGAAGGCCCCCCGCCCGTCGGTGTACTGGTGGCCGCGGAACCGGTGGCCGGCGTTGTCGTAGGCGCCGTCGTCGTCGGCCTGCCAGAAGTCCAGCAGCACGCCGGCGAGGGGCCGGCACGAGAGCCCGAAGACGTGTCCGGTGACGGTCAGGGGCGTGCCCCGCGTCCCCGGCTCGACCAGCGAGGTGCGGCGCGGCGAGTGCGGCTTGAAGTACGGGCCCTCCATCTGCGGGGGAGTCGGGTCGTCCCCGTCGTCGCAGTACGGGGTCGGTGCGAGCCGTCCGCCTTCCCCGGCGGGGGACCGGAGCGAGCGGGCCAGGGCCGGTGCGCCGCCCAGCAGCAGGGGCACGGGGGCGGCCAGCAGCGCGCCCTTCAGCAGTCCCTTGCGGCTGATGGGGGTGCGGCCCGGCTCCCGGGGCCCGGGTGGGGCGGAGTGGGGGGTGCTCTCGTCTGCCACGGTCTTCTCCCGGATGTCGGAGGTAAGGTACGGACCTTTCGCGAGCAGGTCCGAACCTATGCGGGGTCCGGGAGAGGGGCGATGGACTCGTTTCAGGGATCGTGGTGATTCGGCACGCTCCGCCCGCCCCGCTCCGCCGCGCGCGTCCGGTCGCGGAAGGACCCCGGGGTCAGACCGGTCTCGCGGCGGAAGAACCGGCAGAAGTACGCCGGGTCGGCGAAACCCGCCTGCCGGGCGACCTGTCCGACGGTCAGCTCGGTGCCCGCCAGCAGCCGCTTGGCCTCCAGCACCCGCGCCCTCCGCAGCAGTTGCCCGGGAGTGCGCCCGGTGGCGCGCTTGACCACCTCGTCCAGGTGGCCCACCGACACCCCCAGCCGTGCCGCGCACTCGCGCACCGACAGCCCGCCGGCACCGGGCCGCTCCAGCAGCTCGGCGAAGGACCGGGACAGCTCGCCGGCCCGGCCCGCGGGGCCGTCCGCGACTCCCCCCGCGGCGCGGTCCGCCCGGGGGTCCGCCCGCCCGCCGGCGGGGACGGGCGCACCGCAGGGCAGCCGGCCCGCGCGCACCAGGAGCACGTGGAGGTAGGACCGCAGGACGGGGACGAACCCCTCGCCCCGGAGGCGGTACTCCCGCTCCATCTCGCGCAGCAGCGCCGAGAACCGCACCGCCTCGCCGGGCGGGGGGCGCCGCCACGGCCGCTCGCGCAGGGCCCGCAGCGCCCGGCGGATCTCCGGACGCGCCGAGAGGAAGTCGTCGGTGAACAGCACCACCCAGCCGTCCAGCCCCGAGGCCCGGTGCCAGTGGTGCACCTGGCCGGGGAAGACCAGGCACAGGTCCGGCGGGTCCAGCGGCCAGGTCGCCGCGTCGACCACGTGCGTGCCCCGGCCGCCGCAGAGGTAGACGACCTCGTGGAAGACGTGCCGGTGCGGGAAGGAGGCCCGGGAGAGCGGGCCGATGGTGTCGAAGGAGCCGATGGCGAAGGGCAGGACGTCGGGCGCCGGCACCTGGAGCCGGTGCAGCGGTACCGGGCCGTCCGTCGTCGTCACGCCGCCTCCTCCGCGTCGCCCGGGCCCCGCGGCCGCCGCGGGGCCCCCGTCCGGCTCAGGCGTCCGGCCGCACCGCCGCCGCGGGGCCGGGCGCGACCCGGCCGAGGACCGCGAACGTCCGGGTGGTCCCCGAGAACGAGCGGACGCCGCCCAGCAGGGAGCGGGCGTCGCCGTGGTAGCGGATGCGGTACTCGCCGGGGACGGCCCCGGCGGGCACGTCCCAGGTGACGGTCGCCCGCGAGGCGGCGATCCCGTCGCGCTCCCACCGGAAGGCCGTGGACCAGTCCCCGTCGTCGGCGACGGTGCGCCAGGTGCCGCCCTCGCGCCGCTCCACCCGCAGGTAGGTGCTGCCCCGGTGCAGGTCGTTGCCGGGGTGGGCGCCGGCGAAGACGGCGGTGACGCGCTCACCGGGCCGGTAGCCCTCGCCGGGCTGCTCCAGCACGTCCCCGAAGGAGCGCCCCGGCTGCGGCGCGTCCAGCACGATCGGCGGCTGGAGGGAGAGGGCCTTGCCCGTGAGGTCGGGCGGGGGAGTCCCGGCCGGCAGGTCCCGCCCCTCGCGCAGGGCCCGCGCCAGCCGGGCCGCCGTCTGCTGGAGCGCGGGGAGCTGCCAGCGGCCGAAGAGGGTGCTGCCGCCCTCGTAGTGCTGGGCGTCGTACTCCTCGGGTGTGGTGACGTAGTGGAAGTAGGCGTTGGCGTAGCCCGCCACCAGGACGTCCTCGACCTCCGCGCCCACGATGCCGGCGACGGTGCGCCGCAGCCTCAGCCCGGCTCCGACGGTGACCTCGCCGGGGATGCCGACGAGGTGCAGCCGCCCGATCCGCACCAGCTGGACGGGGACGGTCTCCTGCACCCAGGGCAGGACGCGGTTCATCTCCCCGATCGGCACGGCGATGCCCTTGGGGGCGTGGGCGTCGCGCAGCTCCGGGGAGACGGCGTAGACCACCGAGTGGGAGATCGCGTCCCAGAAGGGGTTCTCGCCCTCGGTGAAGCCGGGGAAGGCCGGGCCGTCCTCCAGGCTGCCGGCCGCCATGGCGGCGCCGACGGCCGGCTTGGCGGTCCGGTGGGTGCGTCCGTCGCCGGTGAACTCCGGTTCCACGGTGACGCCGGAGAGGTCCACGTACACCAGCCGGGAGTCCACGCCCCCGGACAGGGGCGTGCCGGGGCGCTCCAGCTGGCGGGCGGCGGCCTCGTACTGGAGCAGGCCGTTGGCGCGGGTGGCGGCGAAGTCCTCCGGGGTGGCCGGGGGCTCCAGGTCCAGGTTGGGGGACATGTCGCCGGCGTTGGTCTGGGCGAAGGCGCAGACCACCTCGGGGCCGGTGCCGGCGAGGTAGTCGCCGCCGGCCGCCTCCCGCTCCCAGCGGTAGGCGGCGTAGCCCTTGTTGTCGGCGCTGACCAGCCGGTTGTCGCCGGACATGCTGGTGCAGTGGGTGGCGAACCAGTTGACGGCGCCCACCAGGCGTCCCTGCCGCTCGATCCGCAGCAGGGTGGTGAGGGGGTCGATCGCGTCGGGGAAGTGGTCCTTGACGTCGGCGGGGTTGCGGTCGAAGGCGGCGCGCGAGCGGTTGGTGCTCGCGCCGTGGAGCTCGCCGCGGGACAGGGACAGCTCGGCGGGGGCCAGGTCGGCGTGGGCCCGTGCGACGGCCTCGGTGATGCCGCGCACGACCGCCTCGAAGGTCTTGGCGTGGAAGCCGAGCGTGGTGAGGTTGTAGAGCAGGTGGTGGGAGTAGCCGCCCGGTCCGGCGTGGGTGTGGGTGGCGGTGATCATCACGTTCCGGTCGGTGTAGAGGCCGCCGTACCGCTCGCCCAGGCGGCCGAGCACCTCCCGGTGCACGCTGGAGAAGATCATCGGGGAGTCGACCACGACCAGCACCACCCGCTCGCCGGCGGTGCCGTCCGCGGCCCGCTCGGCGACGACGAAGGCGCGGGCCCGCAGCCGCGTGTGCAGTCCCCGGGCCTGCTGGTCGGTGCGTCCGTAGCCCATCATGCCGACCTCCGCCACCTCGCCGGTGGCGTCGGCGATCCCGCGTCCCACCAGGTAGCCGTCCCGGCCCTGCCCGGCGGCTGCGGTGCGGGCGGCCGCCGCGGGTGCGGGGAGGCCGGTCAGGCCGAGCCCGGCGGCCGCGGCCGTGGCACGCAGGACGTGCCGCCGGCTGCGGCCGGCGGCACCCGCCGGGGGCGGCGCGCCCCTCCCCGCGGCCGGGGCCGTCCCCCCGGGCCTTCCGGTCCGTGCTGCCGGGGCGTCGCCGGACGGCTCGCGCCGCGGCCCTCGCGGATCGCTCATGTGCGCTCCTCACGGTGCTGCGGGGGTGCCGCCGGTCCACCAGCGGTCGATGTGAGCATGACACCGGTGTGCCGCGCGGACAATCCGCCGGGGCCGGACGGAGTGGGGTCTTCCGGATCCGCCGCGCGCGGCCCTTACGGCACCGGCGGCAATTGCATACGCTTGATAAAGGCAGGCGCTCTCTTTTGTGCGCGGTTAACCTGGGGGCGCGGAACGAAGGAGAGCGATCGGATGACCACCACCCGGCCCGACTCGGGCCTCGCCCAGGGCTGGTGCGCCCTGTCGGCCCTGCACGGCCGCATCGAGGCGCGCATCGAGCGGGCCCTCCAGGCGGAGCACGGACTGAGCGTGCGCGAGTTCTCCGTGCTGGACGTGCTCGGCGGCCAGCACGACGGAGAGGGCGGGCACCTGCGCATGAACGAGCTGGCCGACGCGGTGGTGCTCAGCCAGAGCGCCACCACCCGCCTGGTCAACCGCCTGGAGGACCGGGGGCTGCTCAGCCGCTACCTGTGCCCCACCGACCGGCGCGGCATCTACACCGAGGTCACCGGGGAGGGGCGGGAACTGCTGGAGAAGGCGCGGCCCACGAACGACGCCGCGCTGCGCGAGGCCCTCCACGAGGCGGAGAAGCGCCCCGAACTGGCTCCGCTGGTGGCGGCCGTGCGCGCGCTGCAGGCACGCGACTGAGGCGGCGCGGCGGCGGGCCGCCGCGCGACCGGCCGCGCTCCGGGGCCGTCCGGCCGCCGGCCGGTCACCACACGTCGCCCTCGCGCCAGTCGCACACCAGCTCCCCCCTCGGATCGAGTCCGGCCGCCACCGGCAGCACGAACACGCACCCGTCGTCCTCCTCGGTGCGCACCGCGCCCGCGGGCGTGAGCACCGAGGTGGGGCCCAGCCAGCGCCGCCAGCCGCGCGACGCGTAGAAGGCCAGGCCCTCGTCGCTGGAGCCCAGGGCGCCCAGGTCGTACGCACCGCGCACCACCCGCTCCAGCTCCGCCATCATCGCCGCGCCGTACCCGCGCCGCCGCCGGTCGGCACGCACCCCCACCCCCTCGACGTAGCCGGTGCGCAGCGCCCGCCCGCCGTGCAGCAGGCGGCGCTGGACCAGGGCGGCGTGCCCGACCAGCTCCGGTCCCTCCCGGACCAGGGCGTGCACACCGCCCAGCGAGTGCTCCCAGTCGTCCTCGCCGAAGTCGCCCTCGAACACCTCGGTCAGCAGCGAGCGGGCCGCCGCGCGGGTGGCGGCGTCCAGGTCGGCGGTGTGGACGAGGTGGACCGCCGGAGCGCCGTTCGAATCGGTCATGGGGTCATCGTGGCAGCGCGCGGCGCCACCCGCCCCCGGATGCCCGGAAGCGGGCGGCGCCGCGCGCCGCGGAAGGGGAGGGCGCCGCCGCTCAGCGGTGCCCGTGGCCGCCCCGCCCGCGCAGCCTGCCCAGGGCCCGTTTGGCCTCGGCCCGCTTCCTGGGGTCGGAGGCCGCCCTCTTGGCCTGCTGGGTCAGTCGGCGGCCCTGCGGACTGCGGGCGAACATGGCGATCTTGCTCAGAATGCCCGGCACGGTTCCTCCAGCTGCTCGCGGGTGCCCGCCGCGGCATGTGCGGCGCGCCGCACATGCCGCGGCGGAGTGTGCTGTCTGCCTCTGTCTGTGCGCCGGGTCCGCTGCCGCGGACCGTGTCCCGCTCCTACCCCGGCCCGCGCCGGTGATGTCAGCGGACCGGCCGGCGCCACTCCGCCGGACCCCGTCCCCGCCGCCGTCCCGTCCCGGATCCTCCGGCCCGGCGGCCCCGGCGTCTTGTGTTCCGGGCCGGGGCGGCCCCCTCTAGGATGACCCCCGTTCGCTGGCGGTGCGACGGGAGGGAGTACCGGTGAAGCGTCCCACGATGGTGGACATCGCCCGTCGCGCGGGGGTGACCAAGAGCGCGGTGTCCTTCGCGCTCAACGGCCGGCCGGGGGTCTCGGAGGCCACCCGGGCCAGGGTGCTGGCCATCGCGGACGAACTCGGCTGGCAGCCCAACAGCGCCGCCAGGGCCCTGTCGGACGGCCGGGCCGGCGCCTTCGGCCTGGTGGTGGCCCGCCCGGCCCGCTCCCTGGGCATCGAGCCGTTCTTCATGCAACTGGTCTCCGGCATCCAGGGCGAACTCTCCGGGGACGGCACCTCGCTGCTGTTCACGGTCGCCTCCGACGCCGCGGCGGAGACGGCCACCCACCGGGCCTGGTGGGCGCAGCGCAAGGTCGACGGCGTCTTCCTGGTGGACATGCGCCTGGACGACCCCCGGGTGGCCGCCCTGGAGGAGCTGCGCTTGCCCGCCGTGGTGATCGGCGCGCCCGTGGACTGCGGCGGCCTGCCGGCGGTGTGGAGCGACGAGGCGGCGGCGGTGCGCACCGCGGTGGCCCACCTCGCCGGCCTCGGCCACCGCTCGATCGCCCACGTCACCGGCCCCGCCGCGCTGCGGCACACCCTCATCCGCGCCGAGGCCTTCACCGCCGCGACCGCGGAGCGGGGCCTGACCGGGCGGAACGTCGAGGCCGACTACAGCGGCGAGCAGGGCTTCGCCGCCACCCGCGCCCTGCTGGAGGGCGGCGAGCGGCCCACCGCGATCGTCTACGACAACGACGTGATGGCCGTCTCGGGCCTCAGCGCCGCCCAGAGCCTGGGAGTCCGCGTCCCCGACGACCTCTCCCTGGTCGCCTGGGACGACTCCCCGCTGTGCGAACTGGTCCGCCCCGCCCTGACCACGCTGCGCCGCGACGTCGCCGCCTACGGCGCCCTGGCGGCCCGCCAGCTGCGCGACGCGGCCGCGGGCCGCTCCGTCGAGCACCGCCGCGCCCCCGACCCCGCCCTCACCGTCCGCGACAGCACCGCCGCCCCCTCCCGGGACACCGCCGCCCTCTGACCCGCCCGTCCCGCCGCCGCTCCGCCGCCGCGGCGCGGGACGTCCGCGCCCGCGGCCGGCCCCTCCCCGGCCCGTGCGCATGCGGGGGCCGCCGAGCCGGACGGCCGCCGGCCGGAGCCGGCGGGAAACGCGTGTGCGACGGACCGCCGGGCCGGGTGATACTGCGCCGATGAGCCCCGACGAACTCCGGCCCGCGCAGCGGCGCGCCCTGCGGCACGTCGCGTCGCTGTCGTCCGGCGGCCCGGTGGACCCGTCGCTGCGCGTCACCGTCAACTTCCACCCGGATCGCGCGGCGGGCGGCAGGACGGTCCTGGAGGCGCTGGCCGAGGACGGCGTCTACCTCCCGCAGTTCGTGACGGGCACGAGCAACGGGGGTCTGACCGCTCACGCCGGAGGCGACCGGTGGCGCTGGGAGAGCCGGATGTTCGGCGGAGCCTACGACGACGCCCCCGCGCGCGACCGCCCCGTCTACGGGGCGCTGGACTTCCGCCGCAAGCCGGCGGGAGGGGCGCCCCGGTTCGGTTCCGCGCACCTGAGGCTGACCGCCGGAACGCTCGCGCGCACCACGTTCTGCCGGCCCGACAGCTGCCTGGAGCCGACGGCGTTCGGCGTCGCGGCCCGCATGGCGCTCGTCGCGCTCGCCGAGGCCGACGGCGCCGACGCCCTGGACGACTACGTCGAGGCGCAGGTGCACGGGCCGGTGCGGCTGGACCGCGACGTGGAGGCCCTGGTCCTGGACCCCTGCTACCGCGGCACGCAGGTGGAGGCCGCCGCCCGGCACCTGCCCTGCCCGGTGGAGTGGCACCCCGGTTTCCGCCTCACCGTCGGCGAACTGCGCCGCCACCCCGGCTACCGCGGTCCGGAGTACGTCGAGCTGGGCGCCGCCGTCGCCCGGGACGGCCTGCTCGACCCCCGGATCATCGGGGACGCCGCACGTACCGGCCGCCACGACCCGCAGGACCTCAAGAAGGTCTGGCACTGCCTGGCCCGTTTCGGTGCGCCGCAGCGGCCCGCCGCCGTGCCTGTACCCGTGGCCGCGGCCGGGACGGGTGCGGGGGAGACGGGGTGAGCCACCCGTCCTGCGCAGCTCGGTGCCCGGCCGAACAGGGAAGGAACCCGCGTGTACTACGAGACGCTCGTCGCTCTGCACGGAGTGCTCGATCGGCACCCGTGGACGGAGCACGTCACCTGCGACGACCAGGGAAGCGAGCTGTTCGACCTGGCCATGAACCGGTCGGATGCGTACGGCTGGTACTCCACCGGCGGCTGGACCTACCCGTACCGGGGGTGGGGCGAGGCCCGCATCGTCGTCCAGGACCCGGGGCGTTGGGCCGACTGCGGGGCCGGCGGGGACTGGACGCAGGACGGGCGGGTGCGGGAGTTGGCGTGGATGTCGGCCGACATCCCCCTCGACGTCCGCGAACCGCGTCCGCCGGTCCTCCACATCGCCCGCATCCTGTCGGACGCGGTGCACCGGCTCGGCCGCGTCCGGTTCACCGGCCTGCACGCGGTCCTCCCGGTGGGGGAACTCGCCGGTGACGCCTCCGACGCCCTGGCGGCGATGCGCAGGTGGTTCGCCCTCGCCGACCCGTCCCGGTCGGTTCCCGTGAGCGTCACCGTCGCCGACGGACCCGCGCTGCCCGAGAAGGCCGCGGCCGTGCGCGACGCGATGCGCGGACGGCTCGGCGACGTCGCGGACGTGGAAGTCGCCACCGGCGAGGTGGACCTGTCCGGCCTGGCGGACGTGCACGGCGAGCACGGCTACAACAAGAGCCGCGAGCGCGGTGTGCTGCGGCTGGCGTGCCGCACCCGCGAGTGGTCGCCGGACGTCGCGGTGTGGCTGGTCGAGGCGGTGGGCGACGCGCTGCGCGCGGTCGGGCACGCGGAACGGGCCGTGGTGACCGCCTCCTCGGCGGCTCCGCCCCCCGCGGCCGGCGGCCGCTGACCGCCGGTGTATCCCCTCGCGGACGTCCGCCCTCCGGGGCGGCCCGCACGCCGGGGGCACCGCCGGGTCACACCGCCCGGCGCATGCAGACCCGGGGCCACCGCTCCAGGCCGTGCGCCGCTTCGCGCTCGCGGATCTCCCGCAGCCCGGGGGTGAGCCCGTCGTCGTCCAGGATCCGGAAACCGCAGCGCGCGTAGTAGGGGGCGTTCCAGGGGACCTCGGCGAACGTGGTGAGGGTCAGCGCGGGCACCCCCTCGTCCGCGGCCAGGCCGGCCAGGTGGTCCAGCAGGGACCGGCCGATGCCGCGGCGCGCGCTGCCCGGATGCACCGACACCTGCTCGACGTGGAGGTTGCCGTCGACGCGGTCGGCGATCAGGTAGGCCACCGGGACCCCCGCGCCGTCGGCCGCGACCCAGGCCAGCCCGGCCCGCCGGTAGCGGGCGAGTTCGTCCAGCGGAAGCGGGTCGTCGTCGGCGATCTCCGGCATGCCGATGTCCCGGAAGCACTCCCCGGCGGCCCTCTCGATCTCCTGGAGGAGGGGCAGTTCGTCCGGGCGTACTGCTCGAATGCGCATGGGAGCATTCTGCGGGGTCCTCCGGCGGCAGACCCCGGTCTCACCGGAACCGGCGGGACCGGGAGCCGGCGCGCGCCGGCTCCCGGACCGCTCAGGGACGGTGACGGGCCTTCAAGCCGTCGGTGAAGCCGGCCCAGGAGGCTGCCGGGAAGACCAGCACCGGGCCGTCGGGCACCTTGCTGTCACGGACGGGGACGCTGCCGGGGAAGCCGTCGGCCACCTCGACGCAGTCGCCACCCGCCTGGTTGCTGTAGCTGCTGCTGCGCCAAGCGGCGCTGCTGAGATCGGGACGGGACACGCGCTCCATGATTGCCCTCCAGCGCTGATCGGATCATGTCGAGCGACATGAGCGGGGGCAGGGCCGCCGCCCGCAGCCGATCGTAGATCTCGGAGTAGCGCCTGACATCAGAGGGCTCCTCGGTGAGACGGCCGAAGTCGGCGCCCTCCTTGTAGGCGGCCTCGGTGCCGTCCGGCAGGGTCAGCAGTGTCAGGGAGCCGCCCATCGCCTCGTGCCCGCCTTGGTCGAACGGCAGCACCTGCACGGTGGTGCCGGGTTCCTCCGCCGCCTCCAGCAGCCGGGACAACTGGCGCCGCATGACGGCCCGTCCGCCGACCGGGCGGCGCAGCACCGCTTCGTCCAGGACGATCCACAGCTCGGGGCGGCCGGGGGAGCGGAGCCGTTCCTGGCGGCCCAGCCGCGCGGCGACCCTCTCCTCCAACTGCTCCTCACCGATGAGCATGACGTCGAGGCTCAGAACAGCCCGCGCGTAGTCCTCGGTCTGGAGCAGGCCGGGCACCACATGCGCTGCGTACTGTCCGATGGACACGGCCTTCTCCGAGAGCGCGATGAACGCCCGCGACCAGTCGGGGAAGGCCTCCCGGTAGACGTAGTGCCACAGGTCGACCAGCAACTCGTCGGCTCCCAGGGCCCGGTCGAGCGCACGCGCCAGCTCCAGCGTCGGTCTGGCCCCGGACGCCCGCTCGACCTGGGTGATCCGGCTGCCGACCACGTACGCCTTCTCGCCCAGCTCGGCCTGGGTGAGTCCGGCGGCGGTACGGAGTCTGCGGACCCGTGAACCGAACAGCGCCGCCATCGACGCGTGGGGGTCGATTTCCTTGGCCACGAGGTTACTTCCGTTTCTTACGTGCTGGAGGGTAAGGCTTCATCCCCTTCCGAGCGTAGGTACGCGGGCCCATCCTTGGGTACGGAACGTGATGATCCGCCTACGGTGCGGATCGTGAGGAAGTGAGGAACACCGCCGTGCTGATGACGACCGCCGTGCCCGACGAGGACCCGCGCCCGCAACCGCAACCGGTTCCGCAGGGGGCCGTACGGCCCGAACCGCTCGTTCTCACCGCGCAGTTCACCTCGTCCCCCAAGGGTGCGCGACTCGCCCGGCGGCTGGCGGTCAGGCGCCTGGAGGAGTGGGGGTGGCCGCCGGAGTCGGACGCCTCGTGCACCGTCTCCCTGCTGGTCGGCGAACTGGCCGCCAACGCCGTGCGGCACGGCCGCGTGCCCGGCCGCGACTTCAGGCTCCGCCTGGTGTGCGAGGCGCGGACGGGTGCCGTGCGGGTGGAGCTCTCGGACGCCTCCCCTGAACGCCTTCCCGCCCCGGCCGCGCCGTCGTGCGACGACGAGTCGGGGCGCGGCCTGTTCCTGGTGGACGTTCTGGCCGACCGCTGGGGCGTGTCCTCCCGCGAGCCCGCGGGCTGCGTCGGCAAGACGGTCTGGGCGGAGGTGGCGGTGGCGGAGCGGTTCGGCGGGGGCGGCGTGGGGTCCGGCTGATCCGCCGCCCGGATGCTCCGGGCCCGGACGGCCACCGCCGTCGGGCCCGGAGCGACGCGCGGTCAGCAGTTGCGGATGGACCAGACGGGATCCCAGTTCTGTGTCCGGGTGCCGCTGAAGGGCCGGAAGGACGCGATGACGTTGCCGCTCTGGCCGTAGAAGTAGGAGGTCGGGCTGCCGGTCTGCCGGTTCGCGTAGTAGCCGGTGCCGAGCCAGTTGTACAGGGTGTACCGGTCGCAGCGGTAGAGGTAGAAGATCTTCCACAGGGACCGGGTGGGGTCCCAGACCAGCGCGCAGAGGTTGCCGCTGCTGCAGCTGAAGTCGCTGTTGGGCGGTACGTGGCCGGTGTTGACGCTGGGTGAGATCCCCGGGGAGACCGCGGCGGTTCCCCGGGTCGACGCAGACCCCGCCTCCTCCGGCGCCGGCGGCGCCGTCAGGACCCGGGCGGCCGCGCCGTCGCCGGCGGGAGCGGCCGCCTGGACCGGTCCGGTGGTGGCGACGGCCGCCAGCAGCGAGGCGGAGGCGGCGATCAGACCCAGAAGCGAACGTTTCGTGCGCATGTGAATCCCCCTGTCCGTGACGAGGGCACGGCTCTGCCCGGTGTACCGGAGCCGTGCCGTGCGCGCGGTGGTCTCCGCGTGCACGACGAGTCTGCCGAGCGGGCGCCACGCGCGGAAGGCGAACCGTTATGCCGGAGTTGACCATATCGATACGCTGAGCACATGACTGAGAGTCTTCGGTCCGTCACAGACCGCACGCCGGATCTGTACCAGTTGCAGGTCTTCACCGTGCTGGCCGAGGAACTGCACTTCGGCCGCGCCGCCGCCCGGCTGTTCACCACGCAGCCGGCGATCAGCCGGCGGGTGCGCGCGCTCGAGGACGCCCTGGGCGTCGCCGTGTTCGACCGCACCAGCCGCACCGTGAGCCTCACCCCGGCGGGCGAGGCCCTCCTGCCCGAGGCCCGCGAGGTCCTGGCCGCCGCGGACAGACTGCGCCGCGCCGCCGCACGGCACGTCCGCGAGGTCACCGGACGCCTGCGCTTCGGGGGAATCGGCGGCGAGGTCGCCACGGACTACGCGCAGGCGCTGCTGACGGCGCTCGCGCGGGCACACCCGCGTCTGACGGTCGAACTGCGCACCCTCGGCTTCGGCGAGCAGTTCGAGGCCCTCCTGCGGGACGACGTCGACGTCGCCTTCCTGCGCGCGCCCGTGCCCCCGGGCATCCAGACCCTTCCCCTGAGCCGCGAACCGCGGGTCGTCTGCCTGCCCGCCGGCGATCCCCTTGCCGCACGCGGCACCGTGACCCTCGCCGACCTCGCCCACCACACCGTCGTCGACGTGCCGCCTCCGGCCCCCCGCGCCTGGTGGGACCACTGGACGGCCAACCCGCGCCCCGACGGCACCCGCGTCCGCTACGGCCCCGCCGCCGACGACATCGAGGCGATGCTGGCGGCCGTCGCCCGGGGGCACGGCATCACCTTCCTGCCCTCCCGGGCCCGCGACTTCCACCCGCGGCCCGGCGTCCGCTACGCCGACGTCCCCGAACTGTCCCCCAGCACCGCCGTCCTCGCCTGGAACGCCCGCCACCGGGACCGCCCCGACATCGCCGCCGTGCGCACCGTCGCCGCACCGCTCCGCATCCGGTGAGACGGCTTTGCGGTCCCTCCCGCGGTGCAAAGCCGCGGCCCGCGGGCGCGGGCCGCACCGCGCTCAGACGCCGGTGGCGCCGTCGATGCGCTCCCGGACGAGGTCGGCGTGGCCGTTGTGGCGGGCGTACTCGCCGATCATGTGGACCAGGATCCAGCGCAGCGACACCCTCCGCTCACCGCCGAGGTGCCCGGCGTCGGCCTCCGGGAGCAGCCCGGCGTCCTCCAGAGATGCCCCGGCGGTCAGTTCGCGGCTGCGCGCCACCTGCGCGCGCCAGGCGGCCAGGGCCTCCTCCAGCCCGTGCTCCGGGCCGACGTCGAAGCCGCCCCCCACGCCGTCCCCGTACAGCCACGGCACGTCGAGTCCCGCGAACACGCGCTGGAACCAGGAGCGTTCGACCTCCGCCATGTGCCGGACCAGGCCCGTCAGCGTCATCGGCGACGGCGGCACCGACGCCCGGCGCGCCTGCTCGTCGTCCAGGCCCGAGCACTTCAGCTCCAAGGTCGCGCGGCCGAGTTCCAGCCAGCCCTCCAGGGTGGCGCGCTCGTCGGCGTACGGGGGCGGTACGGGCCGCCCGTCCGGCAGTGCGGCGGTCATGTGCTTCCTCTCCCTCGGAGCGGGAACGGGCATCGGGCGGGTCGGGGCCGTCCGGGCGGCCCCCGGAGCGCCGCGGCCGTCCGGAAGCCCGCGGCGGGCCGGGGAGCGCCTGGGACGGCGGTGGCACGGGACGTCACACGGTGCATGCTGCCAGCCGGTGCCGGCGCGCCGCGACCGGCAACGCCGCAGCCGGCCCGTCCGCCCCGTGGCTCGCCCGTCCCGTGGCGGGAGGCCCCGCGGTCCGGCGCCGGACCGCACGCCCTCGGCGGGCGGGTCCCCGGCCAGGGCCGCCACCTCGTCGCGGAGGGCCGAACCGCGCACGGCATCCCCTCGGCGCGCTCCGCCGTGCCGCGCTCGCGCGGCAGGCAGCGGAGAACAGCGGTCCGTGCCCCCGTGGCCCGAGGACGCGTACGGGATCACTTGTTCCGCGGACGGCGGCCGGTCGTGAACGCATGGTGAGACACCCTTGCGGCGACACCGCCTCCGGGAGTTGCATCGAGCGGATGCGATCCGGACACCACCAGCACGGCCGGGGGACGCCGCCCGAGCCCACCGGAGCGGCCGGCGCCGCGCCTCCTCCCTCCTCCGGCGGGCAGGGCCCCGCTCCCGACTCCGGCGGTCCGGCCGGTCCCGCCGAGGAGCGCGGCGCCCGCCGGGCCGTCACCCTCTTCCCCGTCCTCGTCCTGCTGGCGGGTGCGGCCGGGCTGCTGAGCCCGTCGACCTTCGACGGCTGGGCGCCCTCGGTGCCCTACCTGCTGGGCGTGGTGATGTTCGGCATGGGCCTGACGATGACCCCGCCGGACTTCAGGGGCGTGCTGCGCCGCCCCCGGGCGGTCGCGCTGGGGCTGGCCGCCCAGTACGTGATCATGCCGGGGACGGGCTGGCTGGTCGCCAAGGCGCTCGGACTCCCGCCGGAGCTGGCCGCGGGCGTGATCCTGGTGGGGTGCGCTCCCGGTGGTACGGCGTCGAACGTGGTGACGTACCTGGCGCGCGGGGACGTGGCCCTGTCGGTCTCCCTGACCAGCGTCTCCACCGTCCTGTCGCCCCTGCTGACGCCCGCGCTGACCCTCCTGCTGGCAGGTGAGTTCCTGCCCGTGGACCCGGGCTCGATGACGGGCTCCATCCTCAAGACCGTGCTGCTGCCGGTGCTCGCCGGCCTGCTCGTGCGGCTGGCGGCCGGGCACCTGGTCGAGCGGGCGCTGCCGGTGCTGCCGTGGGTGTCGGTGGCGGCCATCGGGGTCATCGTGGCGGTCGTGGTGGCGGGCAGCGCGGACGCCGTCAGGTCGGCGGCGGTGACGGTGTTCGCGGCCGTCGTGCTGCACAACGGGCTCGGGCTGGCCCTCGGCCGTGCGGCGGGCCGGCTCGGAGGACTGGACCGGGCCGCCGGGCGGGCGCTGACCTTCGAGGTGGGCATGCAGAACTCCGGACTGGCCGCCTCGCTGGCGGCCGCGCACTTCAGTCCGGCGGCGGCCCTGCCCGCGGCGGTGTTCTCCGTCTGGCACAACGTCTCGGGCGCCCTGGTCGCCGCCTGGTTCTCCCGGCGCCGCTCCGGCGAGGGGAGGGACTCCGCCCCGGCCTGACCCCGCGATCCCGCGGTGGCGCCGGCCGGGGACGGCCACCGGTGTGCGGCCCCGGCGGCGGGCGGACGCGGGGGTGCCCGGGGCGCTGCGACGCCGGTTATGGCATGTCCGCGACGAAAACATCGCGCGACGTACCGGAGGGAGGACCCTCCGTTGACTTCTTGTAAAGAACAGGGAAAAGGCGGGCAAGGAAACGGAATCGAAGGTTCAGAAAGGGGTGGGGCCTGGGATTCACTGCCGGACGACGTACACCGCTCGTACGAGACCCGTACAACCGGCACGAAGGAAAACATCCTCCCATGACGTCGCAGCCGACAGCGGAACAGGTACGAGACGGCCACGGCGATCCCGGCGGCGGTCTCCAGGCAGGACTCAAGAACCGGCATCTGTCGATGATCGCGATCGGCGGTGTGATCGGCGCCGGCCTCTTCGTCGGATCGAGTTCGGGCATCGCCGCCGCGGGCCCCGGCATCCTGCTCTCCTACGCGCTGGTCGGCGCCCTGGTCGTCCTGGTCATGCGGATGCTCGGCGAGATGTCCGCGGCCAACCCGGTCTCCGGGTCGTTCTCGGCCCACGCCGACCGGGCGCTCGGTCCCTGGGCCGGGTTCACCATCGGCTGGCTCTACTGGTTCTTCTGGGTCGTGGTGCTGGCCGTCGAGGCGACCGCGGGAGCGGTGATCCTCGAGGGGTGGGTCCCGGCCGTGCCGCAGTGGGCGTGGTCCCTGATCGTCATGGTGGTGCTGACCGCCACCAACCTGGTCTCGGTCGGCTCCTACGGCGAGTTCGAGTTCTGGTTCGCCGGGATCAAGGTCGTGGCGATCGCCGCCTTCGTCGTCCTCGGCGCCCTGGCCGTGCTCGGGGTGCTGCCCGGCGTCGACAGCGGCGGCGCGGGACTGGAGAACCTGACCGCCCACGGCGGCTTCCTGCCCAACGGCGCGGGGGCGATCCTCACCGGCGTCCTGCTGGTCGTCTTCTCGTTCATGGGCAGCGAGATCGTCACCCTCGCGGCGGGCGAGTCGGCGGACCCCCGGCGGGCGGTCGCCAAGGCCACCAACAGCGTCATCTGGCGGATCGCCGTCTTCTACCTCGGCTCCATCCTCGTCGTCGTCACGCTGCTGCCGTGGGACGACCCGTCCATCGCGGAGAAGGGCTCCTACGTCGCCGCGCTGGACTCCCTGGGCATCCCGCACGCCGGGCAGATCATGAACGCCATCGTGCTGACCTCGGTGCTGTCCTGCCTGAACTCCGGCCTCTACACCGCCTCCAGGATGGCGTTCTCGCTGGGGGAGCGGGGCGAGGCGCCGAAGGCGTTCGCGCGGGTCACGCGGCGCGGCGTGCCGAGGGCGGCGATCCTCGCCTCGGTCGTCTTCGGTTTCGTCGCGGTGTTCTTCAACTACGCCTACCCGGACACGGTCTTCCTCTTCCTGGTCAACTCCTCCGGTGCCGTGGCGCTGTTCGTGTGGCTGGTGATCTGCTGCTCGCAGCTGCGCCTGCGCAGGATCGTCGAGCGGGAGGCGCCGGAGCGGCTGACCGTGCGGATGTGGCTGTACCCGTACCTCACCTGGGCGACGATCGGGCTGATCGTGGCGGTGCTCGGCTCGATGCTGGCCGACGCCGAACACGGCAACCGCGACACCCTGCTGCTGTCGCTGGCGGTGGCGGCGGTGGTCCTGGTGGTGGCACTGGTGCGGCAGCGGCTGCGGCCGCACGCGGCCCCCGCCGAGCGGACCGGCGCGCCGGGCGCGGAAAGTCTGGAAAGCCCGGAAAGTCCGGAAAGCGCGGAAAGCCCGGGGAGCTCGGAAAACGCGGAAAGCGCGGGGAGTGCCGCCGCGACCTCCGCCGCGGGACCCGCCCGCCCCTGAGCCGGCGGCCGTTCCGGGCCGCCGGCCCGGGACGGCCGATTCCTCCGGAAGCAAGGCTTCACAGCGCCGTTCCCCTTTGTTACGTTGCGCTATGGGAGCGCTCCCAAAAGTCGCCGTCCCGATCCCGGGCGGTGGCGCGCCCCCAGCGTCGACCAGCGAAGGATGTGGCGGTACAGATGCTCTCCACCAAGAAGACCACCGTCGGGCGGGCCCTGGCGGTCCTGGGCTCCTCCCTGGCGCTGCTGACCACCGTCGGCACGGGCAGCGCCTCCGCGCACGGTGCCATCAGCGACCCGCCCGCGCGCCACTTCGGCTGCTACGAGCGGTGGGCCGCCAACTGGCAGTCGCCCCAGATGGCCACCGAGGACCCGATGTGCCACCAGGCCTGGCAGGCCGACCCCAGCGCCATGTGGAACTGGAACGGCCTGTTACGCGACGGAGTCGGGGGCAACCACCGCGCCGCCGTCCCCGACGGGCAGCTGTGCAGCGGCGGGATGACCTTCAACGGGCGCTACGCCGCCCTGGACACCCCGGGCCCCTGGAAGACCGTGAACCGCCCCAGCAGCTTCACGATGAACCTGCGCGACCACTCCTCGCACGGCGCCGACTACATCCGCGTCTACGTCACCCGGCAGGGCTTCGACCCGAAGACGCAGCGCCTGCGCTGGAGCGACCTGGAGCTGGTGAACGAGGTGCGGAACATCCCGACCGGGACCACCACCCCCATCGCCGTGACCGCGCCGGGCCGCAGCGGCCACCACGTCGTCTACACCGTCTGGCAGGCCAGCCACGCCGACCAGTCGTACTACTTCTGCAGCGACGTCAACTTCACCGGCTGACGGCCCACGGACCATCCCCGCGGCGGTACGCACCCCGCGGGCCGAGAACGCCGTACCGCGGACGCTCCCCGTGCCGCGGTACGGCGTTCCGCCGTCTCCGGCCCCGGCGCGCCGCCGCGGTGTGGACTCCGGCGTGTTCACGCGGAGTTCGACCGGCGGGACGCGGGATGTCGTGTGCGCGCCATAGTCCACGCGCATCCCGTCATCGTCCACAGGGGGCTTCCTAGCATCGACGTGAGCCGCCGAGCGGAAACAGCACGTACGTACGTGAGCGTGTCCGGAAATCCCCCCTCACTGGATGGAGCCCCCCATGCGCAGGACGAGCGCACGCTTCAAACTGGTCAGCGCCGCGGCCGTGGCCGCGGCCGCCCTGACCCTCACCGGTGCCAACACCCTGACCGGCGTGGCCGCGGAGACCGGGACGCCGGCCCCGCTCGCCGCCGACCAGCCCATGGGCTTCGGCGCCGGCACCACCGGAGGCGCGGGCGGAACCACCGTCACCGTGACGAACGCCAGTCAGTTCGTCGCGGCGGTGCAGCGCAGCGAGCCGACGGTGGTACGGGTCAACGGCACCGTCAACCTGAGCAGCATGACCAAGGTGGCGTCCAACAAGACCGTCATCGGCGTGGGCACCTCAGGGAAGATCACCGGCAGCGGCCTGAACCTCGACAAGGTCAACAACGTGATCATCCGCAACCTCACGTTCTCCGGGTCGAACGACGACGCGATCAACGTCCAGTACTCCACCAAGGTCTGGATCGACCACAACGACATCTCCGACGCCAACGACGGCGCCCTGGACATCAAGCGCGCCTCGGACCACATCACCGTCTCGTGGAACCGGGTCCACGACCACGACAAGACCTTCCTGCTCGGCCACTCCGACAGCAACGGCGGCGAGGACACCGGCAAGCTGCGGGTGACCTACCACCACAACTGGTTCGACGGCACCAACCAGCGCCACCCGCGGGTCCGCTTCGGCAACCCGGTCCACGTGCTGAACAACTACTACAGCAACATCGGCAGCTACGGCGTGGCCTCCACCGAGAACGCCGGCGTGCTCGTGGAGGGCAACTACTTCGAGAACGTCGAGGACCCCTTCCACCGCGGTGAGGGCTCCTCGGACGTCGGCGGCCTCGCGGCGCGGAACAACCACTTCGTCAACTCCGGCCAGGGCGAGACGGGCGGCTCCGTCGCCCCCATCCCCTACGGCTACACGGCCGACAGCGCCTCCGGCGTGAAGTCGATCGTGAGGGCGGGCGCGGGCGTCGGGAAGATCTGAACCGACCGCACGGACCGCACCCCCAACCGTCCGGGCAGGGCAGACGCACCGTCTGTCTTGCCCGGACGCGCACCCGCCGCTATCGTCCTGCGCCCCGGCAGAGATGCCGTACGGCGGGGGCCGTTTCCGAGCGACGAGCGGAGGCAGTCCCATGACGGAACGCGGGCGCTTACCGGAACGGCCCCGGGGACCCGGGGGCCCGGACGGCACGGGAGCCCCGCCGGCCGGGGCGCGAACCCGGCCGGCGGAGACGTCCCGCCCCACCCTCGGCCTGGTCACCGCCAACATCCACCTGGGCGTCGGCGCCACCCTGTGGTCAGGGGTCCTGGCGGCGGCCGAGCGCAACGACGTCAACGTGGTCTGCTTCCCCGGCGGACCGCTGAGCCCGGCCGGGGCGCCGCGCACCGTGCTGTACGACCTGGTCGGCCCCGAACGCCTGGACGGCGTCGTGTGCTGGACCTCCACCCTGGGCCTGCCCGCCGCCGACGACGGGGGCGGACGGGCGGCCCGGCTGGTGGAGAGACTGGCGAGACTGCCGGTCGTCAGCCTCAACCGCCCCCTGGAGGGCCACACGGGCCACGACACCCTGCGCCTGGACGGCTACGCGGGCATGCGGGCGGCCGTCGGCCACCTGGTGGAGGAGCACGGCCGCCGCAGGCTCGCCTGCGTGCGCGGGCCGCTGGCCAACCCCGTCTCCCGGGACCGCTACCACGCCTACACCGACGCCCTGGCCCGCCACCGCATCCCCGCGGACCGCTCCCTGGTCGTCGCCTCGGCGGACTTCGGCGGCGGGGCCGGCGCCGCGGCGATGCGGATCCTGGTCGACGTCCGCGGACTGCGCCCGGGGCGCGACTTCGACGCGGTGGTCGCGTGCAGCGACGTCCTGGCCGCCGACGCCCTGCGGTTCCTGACGGGGCGCGGGGTGCGGGTGCCCGAGGACGTGGCGGTCGTCGGCTTCAACGACTCGCTGGAGGCCCGGCTCGCCGACCCGCCGCTCACCTCGGTGGCACTGCCGTTCGCCGAACTCGGCGCGCTGGCCGTGGAGACCCTCCTGGCCCGGCTGGGCGGCACCGCGCCGCCCGCCCGGAAGGCGGTGCCGGGCACCCTCGTCGTCCGCCGCTCCTGCGGCTGCCACTCGCCCCTGGTCGCCCAGGGGGCCGGGGGGACGGGGGAGCCGGCCGGACCGGAGGAGCCGGCCGGCGCCCTCTTCCCCGGCCTGCCCGGCTGCGGGCCGGAACTGGCCGAGGCGCTGCGCGCGGATCTCGGGGGCGGTCCGGGAGGCGAGGCGGGGCCCGGCGGCTTCCTGCGCCTGGTCGAGCGGCTGGTGGGGGAACGGGTGCGGGGACCGGCGGACGCGGCCGCCTGGGACCGCGCCCTGCTGCGCGCCCGGGAACCGGCCGCCCGCGGCCTGCCGCCGGAGGACAGGGCCCGGGCCGAACGGCTGCTGGGCCAGGCCCGGCTGATGGTGGCTGACAAGTCCCACCGGCTGCTGGAGTACGAGCGCTGGGCCGAGCAGCAGGACGCGCGCAGACTGCGGGAGATGGGCACCGCCCTGACCACCGTCGTCGACATGGGCGCGCTGTCCGCGGTGCTGGCCCGCCACCTGCCGGAGACCGGAGTGCCCGGATGCCGCCTGGTGCTGCGCGAGCCCGGCGAGCGGGCCGGACGGCAGGAGGGGCGGGCCCCGGTGCGGGTGGTGCCCCTGCCCGGCGAGGACACCGCCCCCGGGCCCGGCGGCCACGGCGTCCCCGACGCGCCCTACCCCGCCGGACTGCTCCTGCCCGAGGGCCTGATGCCGAGGGGGCGCCGCTTCACCCTGGTCGTCGAGCCCCTCCACATCGGCGAGGAGCAGCTCGGCTTCGCCGTCTTCGACGACGGCCCCGGGAACGGGGGCGGCGCAGGGCGCGCGGGCGGACCGGGCGAAGGGGGCGACGGAGGGGCCGCGCGCCGGGGCGCCCTCTACCGGGCGCTGGGCGACCAGATCAGCGCGGCCCTCAAGGGCATCCGGCTCTTCGAGGAGGTGCGCCGCGCCCGCGACACCGCCGAGCAGGCCAGCAGACTCAAGACCCGGCTGCTGGACAACGCCACGGACGAACTGCGCACCCCCGTCGAGGAGATCCTGCGGCACACCCGGCCGGCGGCCCACGCCCCCACTCCCGCCGCCTCCGCCGCCGGGCCGGACGCGGAGCAGGCCGCCGCCGCGCTCCGCCGCGTCCACGCGGACGCCGGGCGCCTGCTGCGGCTGATCGACGACCTGCTGGACCTCTCCCGGTCCGAGACCGACGCCCTCGACCTGTCCCGGAGGCTGGCCGATCCCCGCCCGGTGCTCATCGACGCCTTCCACAGCGCCGCCTGGCACCGGCCGTCCGGAGCCGACTGGCAACTGGCCCTGCCCCGCAGGCTGCCCGCCGTCCGGGCCGACACCGCCCGCCTCCGCCAGATCGTCCTCAACCTGCTGACCGCGGCCGCCGCACGCCTGGCGGACGGCGGCGGGCGGCTGCGGCTGACCGCCGAGGCCCTGCCGGCCCTGCTGCGCGTCCGCGTCACCTCCACGGGGCTGCGGCTGCTCCCCGGCGAGGCCGAGCACCTCTTCCAGCCCTTCGCCTCCGGCCGGCACGGATCGCGCCTCGACCTGGCCATTGCCCGGCGGCTGGCCGTCCTGCACGGCGGATCGGTCACCTTCGACCGCGGCCCCGCCGGCAGCGGCTTCCGGCTGGACCTGCCGCTGCCCACCCCCGTGGAGCCCTCCGGCCCCGCACCGGGCGCCCCAGCCGGCTCCGGCGCCGCCGTCCTGGTCGCCGCCGCGGCCGCCCCGCCCCCGGAGGTCACCGCACTGGCCAGGCGCCACGGGCTGCTGCTGCGCCGCCTCGGCCCGGACGACGACGTGGCCGCGGCGGTGGCCGAGGGCAGACCCGCCGCCGTCGCCTGGGACGCCGACGGAGCCCGGCCGCAGGAGTGGGCGTCCGTCCAGCGGCTGCACGGCCACCCGGCGCTCCGCCACACGCCCTTCCTGCTGTACGGACCCGTCTCCGGAGCCGACCTGGACCAGGCGCTGCGCGCCCTGCGCCCGCCCGGGCTGACCGCCCCGGCGGTGGTCGTGGACGGTTCGGGGGAGCGCCGGGAGCAGTGGCGGCGGCTGGTGGCCTCGGCGCTGCCCGGCCGCACGGTGCGCACCGCCGCCGACGGTACCTCGGCCCTGGCGCTGCTCGCGGAGGAGGCGCCCTGCCTGCTGGTCGTCGCCCGCCGGCTGCCCGACATGGACGGCATCGACGTGGCCGAGGGCATGGGCGAGGGCGCGGGCCGCTCCGGCGTCCCCGTCCTGGTGGTCGGCGACGGCGGCTTCACCGCCGACGACGTGCGCCGCGCCGAACCGCACCCGGGCATGGTCTTCGTGGGGCACGACATCCTCACCGAGGCGGAGACCGCCGCCCTGCTCACCGGCCTGGTGCGGCGCGCCGAGCCGGGCTGCTCCCGAACCGGGGAACCGGTCCGCCGCGCCCTGGCCTACCTGGAGAGGCACTACCGCCACCGCATCTCCCGCTGGCAGGTCGCGCAGGCCGCCGGCGTCAGCGAGGACCACCTCAGCCGGCTCTTCCACCGGGAGATGGGACTGCCGCTGTGGGAGTACCTGACCAGGCTGCGCGTCCAGCGGGCCAAGGAGCGGCTGCGGCACAGCGGCGACAGCGTCCAGGCCGTCGCCCGCGCGGTCGGCTTCCACGACCGGGCGTACTTCAGCCGGGTCTTCCGCAAGGTCACCGGCGTCGCACCGCACGCCTACCGGGAGGCGTCCTGAGGCGGCCCCGCGCCCGGTCCGCGGCGGGTGCGCCGCGGCGTCCCGGCGCCGGCCGGGAGGGCCCGGGTCCGGGCCCGGGGAGGGCCCGGGGCCGTCCCGGCGCGGAGACGGCCGGAGGGCGTTCTCCCCATGCGACACCCTCCGGCCGCCGGGTGCCGCGCGGGGACCGCCGACCGGTCAGGACGCGGTCCCCGCGCGGAACTCACACCCGCTGCCAGAGCGCCGGGGTGTTCGGCGGCTCCCAGCCCGGCTGCGCCTGGTGGGCCTGGAGGCAGCGGTAGGAGGCGCCTCCGTAGGTCACCTGGTCGCCGGCGCGGTAGACGGTGCCGGCCGCCCAGGTGCCGCCCGGCTCCTCACCGGGCGGGTCCGTGGGATCCGGGTCCGGGCCCCCGCCGACGGTCTTCAGCGTCAGCCCGTAGACCTGGAGGATCTCGTTGATCGGCTGGTGGTAGGTCGTCCCGCCGGTGCGGCAGTTGCCGGATCCGCCGGAGGTGACGCCCTGCGCCTGGCTGCCGGAGATGTACGCCCCGCCGGAGTCCCCGGGTTCGGCGCACACCGACGTGCGCGTCACGCCGGTGATGGTGCCCTCGGGATAGGTGACGCTGGTGTTGTGCTGCTGGATCGTTCCGCAGTGCCAGCCCGTGGTCGAACCGGAGCGGCAGACGGAAGCGCCCACCGCCGCCTGCGTGGAGCCGGCGACCTGGACGGTGCCGCTGGAGGTCTTCACGTACGGGGTGGCCGTCCAACTGCTGTTGGCCGCGACCCAGGCGTAGTCGTTGCCGGGGAAGGACGAGCCCTGGAAGGTGCCGAGCGCCACCTGGTTGTGGCCGGAGACGCTGGTGCCGGTGCGGCCGCAGTGGCCCGCGGTGGCGAACCCCTGCTGGGTGCCCTTGGTCACGGGGAAGCCCACGGAGCAACGCCCGCCGCTCCCCATGTAGTAGGCGTCGCCGCCCCGCAGGTCGTACAGCGGGCGGGGCTGCTCGGCGGACTCCACCACACGCACCGGGGCGCGGCCGACGCCGGCGGCGGCGACGAAGGCGCGCGCCTTCGCGGGCTCGGAGGCGTGGACGACCACGGAGTTGGTCCGCACGTCGACGTACCACACAGGCGCCGCGGTGGTGGCGCTCCTCCGCGCCGCCCTGTCCAACGCGGCCTTGGCCGCTTCGAGTTCGGCCAGGCTGTGCGCGACGACCTCGGCCCGGGCGCCCTTCGCGGTGATCCGGGACACGTCGGAGGGGTCGGTGGTGGCCACCGTGAGGGTCTCGGCCTCCTCGCCCTTCACCCAGGCGCCGGCGAAGTCGCCGCCGAGGGCCGACCGCAGCGCCCCGGCGGTCGCCCCGGCCCGGCTCTCGTTCACCAGCCGGCCCCGCGCCTGGTCGGCGGTGAGGCCGAGGTCGCGCCGCATGGCCTTGAGCAGGCCGGGCGGGACGGAGGACAGGCCGGGCGACACCGACGGGGCGCCGGCCTCCTGCGCGGTGGACGCGGCGGGATCGGCCGCCGCGGTTCCCGGCAGTCCGGTCAGGGCGAGCGCGCCGGTCGCCACGGCGGCGGCGCACACGCCTATGACACGTCTGTGGAGCATGTGGTCTCCTCGGTTTCGTCGGGGTGACCGAAACCGTAGAGGCGGACGCGCCGGACCGAGGAGCCGTCGCTTCCCCCCTCCGCACCGCGTTATGGGAGCCGGCGCGCACCTCCCGGGCCGGGGCCGGCTGTGCCGCCGCCCCCGGCTCCGCAGCTCGGCGGCCGCTCGGCAGCTCAGCGGCCGTTCGGCGGGGCGAGGTGGTCCAGGGAGGTGGCGGTGGTCTTGCGCCGCCCGTTCTTGGCCGGGGCCGAGACCAGACCGATCCGTTCGAGCGCGTCGAGGACGCGCCGGGCGGCGGGGCGCGAGAGGGAGAAGCGCTGCTGCACGTAGACGATGCTGGCGCTCTGGTCGGTGACGACCGCCTGCGCGATCTCGCGGAGGGTCCCGGCCTCCACCCCGGCTTCCTCCGCGTACCGGGTGAACGGGTCGTCGGTGGGGGGTGCGGAGGCTGCGGGGACTGCCGGCACCTGCGGGGCCGCGGAGGGCACGGCGGCCGTCTCGGGCGCGGGTGTGTCGGTGGGGGCTTCGGTTTCCGCGGCGGACGTCGTGTCCGCCTCCCCGGTGGCCGTCTCGGGTTCGGGCTCGGGTGCGTCGGTGGCCGGGATGGGCTCGGCGGCGGGTGTCTTGGGCGCGGGTGCGTCGTCGGCGGGTGCGGGCTCGGGCTCGGTGGCCGCAGCGGGGCCGGTGGCGGGCTCGGGCTCGGGTTCGGCGGCGGGTGCGTCGGTGGCCGGGGTGAGCGTGTCGGTGGAGGTTCCGGTTT
>NZ_JBHUFU010000003.1:252295-441066 GCF_042681365.1 Streptomyces desertarenae
TGCCGTGTCCGCCTCCCCGGTGGCCGTCTCGGGTTCGGGCTCGGGTGCGTCGGTGGCCGGGGTGGGTTCGGTGGCGGGTGTCTTGGGCGCGGGTGCGTCGTCGGCGGGTGCGGGCTCGGGCTCGGTGGCCGCAGCGGGGTCGGTGGCGGGCTCGGGCTCGGGCTTGGTGGCCGCAGCGGGGTCGGTGGCGGGCTCGGGCTCGGGTTCGGCGGCGGGTGCGTCGGTGGCCGGGGTGAGCGTGTCGGTGGAGGTTCCGGTTTCCGCGGCGGGTGCCGTGTCCGTCACCTCGGCGGGTGCGGGCTCGGGTTCGGCGGCGGGTGCCTCGGTGGCCGGGGTGAGCGCGTCGGTGGTGGGGGCTTCGGTTTCCGCGGCGGACGTCGTGTCCGCCTCCCCGGTGGCCGTCTCGGGTTCCGCGGCGAGTGTTCTGGCCGGCTCGGCCGGTGCGTCGTCCTCGGCCGCGGACACGGCGGACTCCGACGCTCCGGAGGCGTCGTCGCCGGTCCTCTCCCGGTTCGCCCCGGCGATGCCCGGGGCGGGGGTGCCGGGGGAGGGGATGAACAGCCCCCCGGCCGGCTGCCGTTCCCGGACGGGCTCCTCCACGGCGAGGTCCCCGGTGCCGGAACCCTCCGCGGGGGCGGGGGCCGGGTCGTCCTGCGCCCCGGGCCCGCGGCGCTCCGCCTCCGCCGCGGCCTGCGGCTCCGGCTCGGAGCGGGTGCCGGGCACCGTCTCGGCATCGGCCCCAGCCGGTGCCCCAGCCGGCGCACCGCCCTGTTCACCGGCCCGTTCCCGAGCGCCCCCGCGACGGGACGCCGGGGAGCGGCGGTACGCCAGGATCCCGGCCCCCGCGGCGACGGTGAGGACGGCGCCGCCCACCAGGAGCGGCAGGGAGCCGAGGACGGCTCCGAGCACGAGCAGGAGCAGGCCCACCGCCACCAGGGCCGCGGCCGGGCGCGGGACCGTCCTCGGCCGGGCGGCTCCCGGGACGTCCGCCCCGTCGGCCCGCGGGGTGCCTCCCCGCAGGGGATGCCACTCCACGGCCTTCCGGCCCGCTCCCCCGCAGCTCCGGCCGCCGGTCTCGTGGTGGTCGATGATCTCGTTGGTCACCGGCGCCCTGTGCTCGCAGACCGGGCATGTATCGCGACGCATTTCCGCCCCCTCGTGGCACTTCCCAGGTGGACGGACTGTAGCGGACGGGGGGACGGGCCGGTGGAGGCGGTCCACCGCCGGCCGGCTCCGCTCCCGACGGGGCCGGGCCGGCGGAAGCCGCAGGCCCGGCGGCTCCGCCGCGTCAGGCGCGGTCGCGGCACGGTGCGGCGGCCGGGGGCGTCACACCGAACCCGGGGTGCTCCGCCAGCCACCGGGTGTAGCTGACGCTCCGCGCGGCGGCCTCGGTGTGCGCGGCGCGGGTGTGCGCCACGACCGACGCGGCGACGCCGGCGGCGGACGATCCCGGGTGCCAGCCGACCAGGTGCCGCCAGCTCAGGGGTGCTCCGGCCAGGGGCCGGGTCACCAGGCCGGGGGTCGGCGGGAACGTCGCCCGGCACAGCCCGACCGCCCGGCCCACCTGCACCAGGTGGACGCACGAGGCGGTGTCCGTCTCGTAGACGCGGGAGGGGGTGAAGCCGGCGCGGGCGCAGGCGGCGGCGAAGCAGTCGGCGAAGCAGCCGTCCCCGGGCACGTCGGTCCATGCCTCCTCCGCCAACTGCGCCAGTTCCACCTCGCGTTGCCCGGCCAGCGGGTGGTCCCGGCCCAGCAGCACGAACACCGGGTCGACCGCGATCTCCCGCCACGCCAGCCGGTCCGCGGCGGGCGGCGGGCTCTCCCCGCAGGCACCGACCAGGGCGAAGTCCACCCGCCCCTCGACCACCTGCGCGGCGATCTCCCGCTCGGACCAGGAGGTCCGGGTGGTCACCGACGTCCCGGGGTGGGCCGTCGCCAACCGGTCCACCAGGGCTCCCAGCAGCGGTCCGTGCGTACCGCCGAGCCGGAAGCGGGGCATGCCGTCCCAGGCGCGTGCGAACCGCACGGCCTCCTCCTGGAGTTCGCGCACCGCGGGCAGCAGGACACCGGCCCGGTCCAGCACCAGCTCGCCGAGCGCGGTGGGCCGCACCCCGTACCGTCCCCGGGTGAACAGCGCGCCGCCCAGGGAGCGTTCGATCCTCTTCAACTGGGCGCTCAGCGCGGGCTGGGCCAGTCCCAGCGCCGTGGCAGCCCGGGTGAGGCTGCCCGCGTCGGCGATCGCCCGGATCGTCCTCAGGTGCCGCAGTTCCAGGTCCATGCCGGACAGCTTGGGACGGCCGGGCCCGCCCGGCAATACATCGGGAGCTGATTGGTACGGACCACGTACCGGATGCCCGGCGGCGAGGGGTGCGGGCTCCGGCCCCGGCGGTGCGGGACCGGACGGCCGGTTCGGGGCAGGGCGGGGACGCGCGGGCCGTCCTCCGTGATCGCGACGGTGTGCTCGGGGCGGGCCGCCCGGCCGCCGGCTGTGCCACAGGGCACCACCACAAGCGAGACGAGACGTATCGTCTCGCTCGTGGTACGGTCCTCCCATGTCCAAGGAACCGATGGCCGCCCGGCGCAGCGCGGCCTCCCGCGCGGCGATCCTGGAAGCGGCCTTCCACCTGGTCGGCGAGGTCGGGTACGGCAAGCTCAGCATCGAGGCGATCGCCGCACGCGCCGGCGTCGGCAAGCAGACGATCTACCGGTGGTGGCCCTCGAAGGGCGCGGTGCTGTTCGAGGCGGTCTTCGTGCGGAGCTTCGGGGACACCGAGAACCCGGCCCCGCTGCCCGACACCGGCGACCTGGAGGCCGATCTGCGCACCGTCCTGCGGGCCACCGCGCTGGAGCTCGCCGACCCGGAGGTGGACCGGCCGCTGCGGGCGCTGACGGTGGCGATGCTCGAGGACGAGGCCCTGGCCCGGGAGTACCGGACCCGGGTGGAGGAACCGACCCGGGAGGCCAAGCGGGCCCGGCTCCGCTCCGCGCAGCGCGCCGGCCAGCTCCCGGCCTCCCTGGACCTGGACGCCGCCGTCGACGCGATCTTCGCGCCGATGGCGCAGCGGTGGCTGCACCGGGCCGGACCGCTGACCGAGGAGTACGCCGACGCGCTGCTGGAGATCACGCTCGGTGGTCTGCGGCGCAGCGGCCCGAACTGAGGAGGGGGACGCATGGAGACCTTCGTCGACGCCGGAGACGGCTACCGGCTGTGGGTGGAGACCACGGGAGGGGAGGGGCTGCCGCCGCTGCTGCTCGTCATGGGCGCCGGTGCCAGCGGCATCGCCTGGCCCGGCGAACTCGTGGCCCGCCTGGCGCGGCACCACCGCGTCATCCGCTACGACCACCGCGACACCGGCCGCTCCACCCGCGCCTTCCACGAGCGGCCCTACGCGATCCGCGACCTCGCCGGCGACGCCGTGGCGGTGCTGGACGCGCTGTCGATCGAGCGGGCGCACGTGGCGGGGATGTCGCTGGGGGGCTACCTGGTGCAACTGCTGCTCCTGGACCACCCGGGGCGGCTGCTCAGCGCCGCGCTGTGGGGCACGTCCGTGCTGGGCGGCGCGCGCCCCGACCCGGAGATCCGCGACGAGGACCTGCCCGGCCCCGATCCGCGCGTACTGGCGATGTGGGAGCAGATGGGGCAGGAGCGCGACCAGGAGGCCGAACTGCGGTGGCGCGTGGAGCACTGGCGGATCCTCAACGGCGGTGTGCTGCCGTTCGACACCGGGGAGTTCGAGGACCTGGAGCGCCGTGTCGCCGCCCACAGCGGCGGCTGGACCGCATCGCTCGCCCACGCGCTCGCCGACCGGTCCGGCATGGAGCGGGGAGGGGAACTGGCGCGGGTGACCGTCCCGACCCTGGTGATCGACGCCCCCGAGGACCCGATCACCCCCCCGCCGCACGCGGCCCGGCTCGCCCGTGCCGTCCCCTCCGCGCGGCTCGTCACCATCCCCGGGCTCGGACACGCGCTCAGCCGCGCCACCGTCTCCCCGCTCGCCGACGCGCTCATCGCGCACACCCGGTCCGCAGGCGCCCCCGGCCGTACGCCCTGACCGGTCGCCCTGACCGGTCGCCGGGCCCGCGGCGCGCACCGGTTCGGTCGGCCGCGTTCCGCCGCCGCGCCCCGCCCGTGCGGTGTGGCGGCGGGCGGGAGGCCCTTCACTCCGGCGGCGCACATGCCGGCCCCGCCTCCGGGGTACCCCGTCCGTTCCTACGTCGTCTACCGCGGCCGGGACGAACGGCTGGGCGCGCGGGCGCCCCGGCGCGGAGGGAAGTGTGTCCGATGATCACTCCGCAGGGCGGTCCCGAGTCGCACCGCGAGGAACACCCGGCCGGTGAGGTCGTGGGCCTGCCGGCCCAGGGGGAGTGGCTGCTGGCCGAGGCGGGGGCGGCCGGGTCCGGGTGGGCGTCCCAGACCGTCGTGGAGGTCCCCGGCCTCCTCGTGACCCTGGTGGCGCTGAAGGAGGGCCGGGGGCGGGCCGAGCACCGCACCCCCGGCGCCGCGACCCTCCTGTGCCTGACCGGCCGGGTGGTGCTGAGCACCGTCGACCGGTCCTGGACGCTGGAGCCGCGGGAGCTGATGGCCCTCCCCGGGGAGCGGCACCGCCTGACGGCGGAGGCCGACGCGCTGGCCCTGCTCACCGTCCGGCTGGACTGACGCCGCCGGATCCGGGGCCGCCGGGGCGGCCCCGGATCCGGCGCCCCCGACTCGCGCGCCGAGCCGCGCGGCGTCCCGTCACAGCGACGGGCCGCTGCCGTAGGGCGCGTACAGGTCCAGCAGCCGGGTGCGGGCGTTCTGCAGCCGGTGCGCCACGATCTCGGCCACCCGCAGGGCGACCGCGCGGCCCAGGACCGCGTCGTCGTCACACAGCTCCCGCACCCTGGCGGCGTCGAACTCCAGCGCCCGCACCGGGCTGAGCGCCTCGGCGCCCAGATGCCAGGTGTAGGGCGGGAACAGCCAGGACCACCCCAGCAGGTCGCCGTGGGAGAGGGTCTCCACGACGACGGGCCGCCGGCCGGGGACCTTCATGTCGAGGGTGACCGACCCGGTGCGGATCACCCAGAACCGGTCGGTGCGGCGGCCCTCCTCGGAGATGCGCGCGCCGGCCGGGAAGGACGTCTCGCGGGCGAACTCCATCAGCCGCTCGCGTCCGCCGGGCGGCAGGGCGCTGAACAGGTCGGTGGGGGCGGCGATCATGGCGGTCCTCCCTGGGGACGGGTGCTGTGCGCGGAGGCGTCCGCGCCCGGCGGTGCCGTGGCGCCCGCCACCGCTCCTCTCTCCGTTGTACTCCTGCGCCCCGCAAGCGGGCGGCCCGGCGACGGCGGGCCGCCCGGCCCTCCGGGCCGGACCGGGACCGGGACCGGTGCCCGCACTGATCGCGGGTACCCGGTGGAGGCGTGGACACGTGCGGCGGCGAAGTGCCGCCCGAGCAGCGGAGGTGTGGGATGGTTCGTGCGGTCACCGTGGGCGTGGACGGCTCCGCCGAGAGCCTGGCCGCGGCCGGCTGGGCGGCCCGCGAGGCGCTGAGCCGGAAGGCGCCGCTGCGCCTGGTACACGTACGGGAGCCCGATCCGTTCGGCCGGCCGTACCCCTCCGCCGACTCCGACGCCCGACGGCACCGCGACCGGTGGACCCCTCGGGAGACCGCCGCCGAGCTGGGCCGCAGGCACCCGGAGCTGGAGATCACCGCCGACCGGCTCACCGGCCGCCCCGCCGAGGTGCTGGTCTCGGCCGCGGAAGACGCCGAGGCGCTGGCCGTCGGCTCCCGGGGACTGGGGCCCGTGGCCGGCTTCCTGATCGGCTCCGTCGGCCTGTCCACCGTCGCCCGCGTGGCCTGCCCGGTGGTGCTGGTCCGGGCCGGGACCGCGGAACGGGACACCGCGGTCCCCGGCGGGGACGGGGACGCCGGCGCCGGGCGGGTGGCGCGGCGCGAGGTCGTCCTGGGCCTGGAGCTGTACCGCGAGAGCGACGGGCTGCTGGAGTTCGCCTTCGACGCGGCGGCCCGCCACGGCGCCCCGCTGCGGGTCGTGCACGGCTGGAACCCGCCGCTGGTCTACGGCATCGACCCCGTGGCCGTCGATCCCCGGATGGCCGGCGAGCTGGCCGAGGAGAGCGCCCGGGTGCTGGGCGACACCCTGCGGCGGTGGCGGGAGAAGTACCCGGCCGTGGAGGTCAGGACGCGGATCGAGGCCGGCAGGCCCGCCCGGCTGCTGCTGGCGGCGGCCGAGGAGGCCGCCCTGGTGGTCGTCGGCCGCCGCAACCGCCGCTCCCCGCTGGGCTTCCACATCGGTCCGGTGGCGCACGCCGTCATGCACCACGCCACGGCGCCGGTCGCCGTCGTCCCCTTCGGCTGACAGGCCGCGCCGGCGGCCCGCCGCACGGCGGACCCCCGGCGCGGGGGGAGACGGGCGCCGGCCGTCAGGGGGTGAACGACTCCAGGTGGTCGACGACCACGAAGCGCGTCTCCGGGGCGGCGTCCCGCACCGCCCGGCGCAGCTCCTCCAGGCCGCCCCAGTCCACGGCCGGCTCGTCCAGCGGCTCGTCGAAGTCGTCCCAGTGGGTGGGGACGACGTAGGGCGGGTGGTCCAGGCAGGACAGCAGCCGCGGCACGTACCCGGGGACGCTCGCACCGCCCGGCTGGATCATCGCCAGGTCCGGGGCGAGGCCGTCGAGGTCGGCGGCGCTGAAGTTGGAGCCGCCGAAGTTCACCAGGGTGAACCCGGTGGCGTCGCTGGTGATCGCGTAGGCCAGGGTGCCGCCCTCGACGAGGTCGGCGATGGTCTGCGGACGCGGCGGGGGTCCGCCGGGCCGGGTGCCGGGGAAGGGCACCCGGGACCGCGGGCCGGTCATCGAGTGCAGCGAGCGCAGCACCCGGATCGAGTAGCCGTCCAGCTGCACGTGCTCACCGCCGGCCACCACCGACAGCTGGTCCCTCAGCGTGCCCTGCCGGTGCGGCGCGGCCAGCGCCAGCAGCATGTTGGCGTGGCTCTCGGTGCCCCAGACGGTCGCGCCGGTGGTCGACGCCAGGTGCGGCACGTCGGGCAGGTGGTCGTAGTGGCCGTGGGTGACCAGGATCTGGTCGGCGCGCAGCCGGTAGCGGTCGATGACGTGCTCGTGGACGACCAGCGGCGTCTGGGGGTCCGCGCCCTCCTCCGTGTAGGTGCCGGTGGGGAAACGGGTCAGCCAGGGGTCGATGAGCACGGTGGCGGGCTTGGCGCCGGGCCGGTCGATGCGGATCTCCCAGCCGTTGTTGCCCAGCCAGCGCAGCCGCATCCCGGACCGGCCCGGCTCGGTGCGCGCCGCGCGGGTCCGCCGGCGGGCGGCCGGGGAAGCCGCCTGTGCCGCACCGGCCCCGGCCAGTCCGGCGGTGGTCAGCCCGGCCGCGGAGGCGCCCAGCAGCCCGCGCCGGGACAGCGCGGGGGAGGACGAGGAGGTCCGGGAGGAGGGGGCGGAGGGGACAGAGGTGAACCGAAGAGGTGGTCGCATGCGGGGCATCAGAGCACGCCGGCCCGCGGCCCGTCCAAGATCGGAAAGTGCTCCCGGCGATACCGGAACCGATATCGTCCCTGCCCATGGACCTGCTGCGGCACCTTCGGTACTTCCGGGCCGTCGCCGAGGAACTCCACTTCGGCCGGGCGGCCGAGCGGCTCGGCATGGCGCAGCCGCCGCTGAGCCAGCGGATCCGCGGGCTGGAGGAGGAGCTCGGCGCCCGCCTGTTCGACCGCTCCTCGCGCGGGGTGCGGCTGACAGCCGCCGGCGAGGTGCTGCTGGCCGAGTCGGAGGAGCTGCTGGCCCGCGCCGAGCGCACCCGGACACTGGTCGCGCGCGCCCACCGCGGCGAGTACGGCGTGCTGCGCGTCGGCGTGCCGCCGGAGCTGTCCGGCCGTCTGCTCGCCCGCATCCTCACGGACTTCGCCCGCGAGGCCCCCGACGTGCAGGTGGAGCCCCGGGAGTCCGGAACCGCCGAGCAGGTGCGGCTGCTGGCCGACCGGGAGCTGGACGCCGGCTTCCTCCAGCACCCGGTGGAGGCGGCCGGACTGGTGGGCGGGCCGGTCACCGGGCTGCCGGTCGGAGTGGTCGTGCCCCGCGCCTCCCCGCTGGCCGGGGCCGGCCCGCTGTCCCTGGCCGCGCTCGGCGGGCAGCCCCTGGTCCTCTTCCCCCGGTCGGCCGCGCCGGGCCTGTACGACGCCACGCTCGCGGCCTGCCGCGCCCGGGGCTACCACCCGCCGCGGATGGTGCACGCGGGAAGTCCCGAGGTGGTGATGGGCCTGGTGATCGCAGGGCGCGGCGTCGCCCTGGCGCACGCGGCCGTGGCCCGCAAGGAGCCCCGCGTCCTGTGGCGGCCGCTGGAGGCGGACGAGCTCGTCTGGCCCGTCTCCTACGTCCACCCCGCCGACTCCCCGCACCCGGCCGCCCGCCGGCTGGCGGCCACCGCCACCGCGGCGCTGCGCGCCGAGGCCGGGGAGCGGCCCCCGGGGGCGCGGGACCCGGGCGGCGCGCCGCGCCCCTGGGACGTGGTCTACGCGGTGCCGCCGGAGGCGGACGGGGACGCCTGCTGAGAGCAGCAGCCGCGCAGCGCCTCCACCGCCTCCCGCCCCGCCGCGCCGATCGCGGCGTCCAGGTCCGGGCGGCGCTGGGCGAGGGAGCGCGTCTCGGTGAGGACGGCGACCGCGTACCGGCCTCCGCCGGGGAAGGAGGCCACCCCGATCTCGTTGCGCACGCCGGGCAAGGTGCCCGACTTGGCGGCGACGGCGACCTCCTCGGGGAACGCCGCCGCCAGCCGGTGCCAGCTCACCTGCCGGGACATCAACTCCCGGACCAGGCGGCACGCCTGCTCCGGACCGGCGCGGTCGGTCCAGAGCAGGACGAGCAGGCGGGTCATGTCCCGGGCCGTGCCGCTGTTGGTCCTGAGCGGGTCCAAGGTGGGCAGGGCGCGGATCCGCCGGGGGGAGAGCGTCGGGTAGAGGGCGGCGAACGACTCCGGCCCGTCGGCCCCGACCTCCGCCAGCACGCCCTCCAGCAGCGCGCGGGGCGAGCCGACGATCCGGGTGGCCGCCAGGCCCAGCTCCCGCACCAGCAGCCGCACGGTGTCCGTGCCCACCCGGCGGAACAGCACGTCGGCGGCGGTGTTGTCACTGACCGCCAGGGCGAACAGCGCCAGGTCCCGCAGGCTCATCTCCACGTCGTCCGCGCACCCGGCCGTTCCCGTCCCGCCCAGCCGGTCCGCCTGCCGCACCAGCACCCGCTCGGCCGGGTCGAGCTGGCCGAGCACCGCCTGCCGGGCGAACTCCAGCACCAGCGGCACCTTGACGACCGAGGCGAGCACCGCCGGCTCGTCCGGTCCGACACCCGTCTGCTCCCCGCAGTCCACGCAGCGCGCGTGCAGCCGCAGCCGCGCGCCCAGCGCCTCGAACTCCCGTTCCACGCCCCCCAGATCGGTCACCCGGCCATCCTGCCGCACCGCGGTGCGGCGGCGGCGCGGCAGGGGGACGGCGCCGGGCCGGAGGGGCGCCCGGAAGCACCGTCAGATGGCCATGGCCTCCTGGATCCACCGCCGCACCCGGTAGGGCAGCCACCACACCAGGGGACCCACCTCGGCCACGAGCCGCTCCTCGCGGAACTCGGCCAGGACGGCCGCGGGCACGGCGTCGGCCCGGGCGCCGTAGGCCAGCGCGGCGATCGCCCCGCCGTACTCGGACTCCTCGGCGGTGAAGCGGCGCAGGTCGCCCCAGCGGCGGTCGCGGATCTGCACGAAGCCCGGCCCCCGCCGCCACAGGAGCTTGCACAGGTAGTGCCCCTCGCGCCACCGGGCCAGCGCGCCGGCCGCGTCCGCCGGGCCGTCGAGCTCGGACGGCGGCTGGAGGTGGCTGAGGTCCCGCCAGCCGTCGGCGGGCTCCGGGGGCAGCCTCAGCCGCCACTCGACGAACACCGCGCGGGCGGTGAGGTCGCGCACCAGGCACAGGTCGCGGACGGCGCGGACCGCGCCGTCCGCGCCGTCCGCGGCTGCCGCGGCGAGGTCCACCGGCCGCGGCAGCCGCACCCGGCGGGCACCCAGCTCCCACAGCCGGTCCGCCCCGGCGGCGACCGGGCCGTCGATCCGCACGTCGCCCAGGCGCATGCCGGGCAGCGCGCACGCCCGGGGGTCGTAGTCGCGCCAGGCGGTGACGGTCAGCGGCTCCGGGCCGCCCGGGCGGTCCGTGGTGGTCGTGCTCATCGGCATCTCTCCCTCGCGTCGCCTGTGCTCTTCGAAGCGCCGCGGCACCCGCGGGCCCGCGGCTCCCGGGCCGGGGCGTCCACCGGCCCGGGGCGCCGGCCGTCAGACCGCGGCCGCCGCCCGCGCGGGCGCGGAGCCGTGCCGGGGCGGCGCGGCGTGGAGGTGGCGCATGAAGTCCAGCCGCAGCAGGTCCTCGTTGACCGCCGCGGGGGCCACGTGCACGCACTGGCCGCCCTCGGCGAAGACCAGGCCCAGCTCCCGCCACCGCCCCAGCAGCTCCGCCACGGCCTCCCCCGGCACGGCCTGCGGCAGCCGGGCGGTGAGCTTGCGGGCGAGGGCGGCGGGCGCGTGGGGCTGGTCCAGCAGCCGGAAGGCGGCGACCTCCAGCGGGTCGGTCAGCTCCAGGACCCCCCAGTCGAACAGCCGCCGGCGGCTGACCAGCACGATCCGGTCGCCCAGGTCGGCGTGGGTGAGCCTGCTGTCGGCGTGGGCCTTCTTCCAGGCGGCCAGCGCGTCGTTGAGCGATGCCACGGTCTCCTCGCCGATGCCGCGCTCGGGCGCCTCGAAGACGTAGGCCAGGTCGTACAGCTCCGCCTCGGGAAGGTCGTAGGTGAAGCGGTAGTGCTCCTCCGCCCGCAGCCCGGAGAAGCCCAGTTCGGGCCGGGTGAAGTACGGGCTGAACCGCTCGATGGCGATGCGCGCGGACAGGTCGACCGGCGGGTTGAGGTGCTCCAGCGCCGGAATCTGGGCGATGACCTCCTCGTAGTCGGCGGCCGTCTCGCCGGGGAAGCCGTGCAGGTAGTTCCAGGCGACCGACAGGCCGGTCTCGGCGCCGTCCCGCAGCATCCGGACGTTCTGGCAGCCGCTGACGCCCTTGTCCATCAGCCCCAGCACCCGGCTGTTGAGGCTCTCGATGCCCGGCTGGACGTAGATCAGGCCCGCGTCGGCGAGGGTGCGCAGTTGGGAGCGGCGCATGTTCGCCTTGATCTCGATGTGCAGCCGCAGGTCGTAGCCGCGTCGACGATGCGGGGCAGCACCGTGGTGAGGTAGCCCATGTCGAGGATGTTGTCGACGACGTACATGTCCAGCACCCGGTGGCGGCGGGCCAGCTCCATGATCTCCTCGTAGAAGGTCTCCGGGCTCTTGCTGCGGAACTGCATGAACGATCCGTTGAGCCCGCAGAAGGTGCAGTGGTGCTTCTCGCCCCACCAGCAGCCGCGGGCCCCCTCGACGACGAGCTTGGGCTCGACCCAGTTGCGGGCCACGGAGGCGGCCAGCCGCTCGAAGTAGCCGCTGTAGTCGGGCGGCAGGATGGCGGCCGGGGGCATCGGCGAGGTGCTCATCGGGTTGGCGGTGGCGGAGCCGTCCGCGCCGCGGTGGCACAGCCCCGGAACCTCCGACAGGTCCGAGCCCTCGGCCAGCGCCGTCAGCAGCCGGGGGAAGGCCACCTCGCCCTCGCCGCGCACCACGTGGTCCACGAAGGGGAAGTTGCGGTGGAGGGCGGCGCCCTGCTCGGCGTCGCAGTTGGCGCCGCCCAGGACGGTCACGATGTGCGGGGCCAGCGCCTTGACCTGCCGGGCGGCGGCCAGCGCGGCGGTGTTCTGCTGGAAGGTGGAGGTGAAGCCGACCACGTCCGGCCCGTACGCCGCGATGCGCTCGGCGGTCTCCCGCACGAACTCCGGGACGATGCGGTGCAGCGCGTGCGACATCCGCAGCCGGGAGGGGCGCAGCTTCCGGCTCATCGCCTCGGTGAACTCCTCGACCCGCCACTCGGGGTCGTCGTAGAGGGCGGAGGAGAAGACCCAGTCGCCGCAGCCCAGGAAGTAGGAGGAGAGCGCGTAGTACTCGTAGTCGTCGCCGGTGAACTCCGTGCGGCGGGTGATCCAGTCGGTGAACTCCAGGTTGGCGTGGAGGACTTCGGCCCGGCCGCCGGGGGTGCGCTCGTCCACGCTGCGCTTGAGGATGCCGAGCGCCAGGGACGGGAGGTCGATCGGTGACCAGGGCATGTTGACGAGCAGGACGCGCATGGCGACTCCTCGGGGCGGAAATGAGGACGGGCGGCGGGAGGACGGGGGCCGGTGGCCGCCCGGCCCGGCGGTGAGGGCCGGACCGGGCGGTGAGGAGTCACTCCTCCTCGGTGTCCTCCGCGTTGCGGAACGGGACGGTGACGGTGATGCCGACGCTCGGCTTGCGGTTCTCCTCGTCGCCCGCCAGCGGGTCGTTGTTGATGACGTCCTTCTGCACGGCTGCCTCCCTTCTCGGTCTCGTGGATCGCCTCATCGGTCCCCGGCCGCCGACTGCGGCGGCCGGTCCTTCCCCCGCCCCTGCCGGTGCGGGGAGTCGTGGTCGGCCGCCCGGCCGGGGCCGCGCAGCTCCCGGTCCAGGAAGCCCAGCGCCCGGCGCAGCACGGCCACGTGGTCGCTGCCGAGGTAGCCGTCGTGCCCGGAGTCCAGCCACATCTCCTCGTGGCGCACACCCGAGGCGCGCAGCGCGGCCAGGTACGTGCGCACCTGCTCGGGCGGGCACTTGACGTCGCGGGTCGCGGCGGCCATCAGCAGCGGAGCCCGCACCCGGTGCGCGTAGCGGACGGGCGAACTGCGCGCGTAGCGGTCGGGCACCTGCTCGGGCGTGCCGCCGAACAGCGCCTCGTCCAGCGCGCGCAGGGCCGGCGTGCCGGTGCGGTGGGCGGTGGCGCAGTCGGCCAGCGGCTTGACGGCGACGCCCGCCCGCCACAGGCCGGGCCGGGTGCCCAGGGCCAGCAGGACGAGGTAGCCGCCCCAGGAGGTGCCCCACAGGCCGACCGCGCCGGGGTCGGCCAGCCCGCGCGCCAGCACGTCGGCCCGCACCGCGGCGAGGTCGGCGACCTGGGTCAGGCCCACGCCCTCGCCGTACGCCGCGCGCCAGCGGGGCCCGTAGCCGGTGGAGCCGCGGTAGTTGACGCGCGCGACGGCGAAGCCCGAGGCGACCAGCGAGTGCACCACGGGGTCGTAGGCGTCCCGGTCGTGGTCGGCCGGACCGCCGTGGACCAGGAGGACCAGCGGCGGGCGCGCGGGGTGCTCGGGGAGGCTGAGCAGGGTGTGGACCTCGCCGTCCGGCCCGGGCGTCCACAGCTCGGTGTGCCGCCCCGGCACCCGCACCGGGGGCACGTCCACGGCGGGCAGGGCGGCGCCGGAGGCGGAGTACGCCCGGGGAGGGGTGGCGGTGTCGGTCCACAGGTAGTGCACCTCGCCGTCCGGCCGGGGTGCCGCGTCCAGGACGCTGCCCGGCGGCACGGGCACGGGGGCCAGGGTCCGCCGGTCCAGGTCCGCGGTGAACAGCCGGCTGCGGCCGTGGCGGTCCTGGCGCACCAGGATCCGGCGCCCCCGCGGGTACCAGCGGGCGGTGATCTCGGTGTCGAACGAGCACCACCGGTGGAGGCGCACGCCGCCGTCCGCCCGCCAGGTGGCCGGTACGTAGCGGTCGCCGTCCTGCCGGACCAGCAGCAGCTCCGCCTCCCCGGCGCCGGGGGCGAAGCCCAGCGCCCACAGCCCCCCGTCCCGCCCGGACAGCACCGCCGCCGCCTCCCCGCCGGCGGTGTGGACGGCGACGGCCCGTTCGGAGGCGGCCGTCCCGGTGACGGCCAGCAGCCGCGCGTCCGGCGAGACCCCGGCCAGCACCGCGTGCCCCTCGACCCGCAGGACCGGCCGCCCCTCCCCGCCGCGCCGGCCGAGGTGGACCGTCAGGCCGCGCCGGTCGCCGAGACCGACGGCGACCGTGCCGTCGCCGACCACGGCCAGCCCGCGGGGGGCACCGGGGGACGGCCCGGTCAGGCCGGGCCGCACGGGACCGCCGTGGAAGTCCTGGAAGCACCAGCGGCCCAGTCCGTCCTCGTCCTCCTCGAACCACCACACGGCGGCGTCGGCGTCGATCGCGCAGTGCAGGGTGCCGCGCGGGCGGTCGGTGACCTGCCGGGCGCGGCCGGTGCGGGCGTCGACGGCGAAGACCTCGCAGCGCCCGCCGGCGTCGCCGGTGAGGACCATCAGCGCCGGGTCGCGCGGGCAGACCTCCGGCAGCGCCGGGCGGTGGACGCGGTAACCGGGCGCGGGGCGCTCCTCGCCCGCGGCGGGGGCGGGGGCCGCGCTCACGCCGCCTCCCCCACCCGGTCGCCCGGCACCCGCAGGGCGCCGCGGGCCACCGCGAGCGTGGTGCCCGCGGCGAGCAGGCCCAGCAGCGCCGCGCACCCCGCGACGGCCGCCGCGGTGCCGGCCCCGGCCCCGGCGGCCCCGGCGGCAAGGGGCGCCAGGGCCGCCGCGCCTCCGGCGGCGCCGGCCAGCGCGGTGCCGGTGCGGGCCTGCAGTGCGGGCGGCGTCACCCGCAGCGCGCGGGTGTGGAGCACCACCACGGCGGCCGGGACCAGCAGGGAGACGGCGCCGAACAGCAGCCCGTACAGCCACGGTCCGCCGCCCGCCGCCAGTCCCGCGGCGGCCGGGACCAGCAGCCACGAGACGGCCACCAGCGTCCGTGCCGCGGTCAGCCGGCGCACCGCGGCGGGCGCGGCCAGCGCCCCGGCGAGGCCGGCCGCACCGGCGAAGGAGAACACCAGCCCCAGGGCGGCCGGGCCCCGGCCGTCCTCCTGGAGGGCGAAGACGGCCGTGTAGTGGAGCGCCACCAGCAGCCCGTTCGCGGCCGCGGTCCACACCAGCACCAGGCGCAGCACGGGGGAGCGCAGGGCCAGGGCGAGACCCGCGCCCGTCTCGGAGGCGAGGGCGGACCACCGGGCCCGGGAGGGCGGCGCGGCCCTTCCGCCCGCCGGTTCCGGCGCGAGGTCCGAGCGCATGCCGCGCACGCACAGCGCGGCGACGAGGTAGGACAGGGCGTCGGCGAGGAACGGCAGCCACCGGGAGCACTGGTAGAGCAGGCCGCCCAGCAGCGGCCCCAGGACCAGGGCGCCCTGTTCGCCGGCCTGGAGCCGGGAGACCGCCCCGGGAAGGCCCTCCGGAGGGCAGAGCAGGGCCACGGTGCCGCGGGACGCCGCTTCCTGGCAGGAGGTGGCGACGCGCTCGACGAGGACGGCGGCGAACAGGTGCGCCGGGTGCAGCACGTCCAGGGCCAGGGCCGCGGCGAGCGATCCCAGGGCGGCGGCCGACACCGCCGCCGACCGCACCATCACGCGCCGGCGGGCGCCCCGGTCGGCCAGGACGGCGGCGAACGGGCCCAGCAGCAGCCCCAGGGCGGTGGAGACGCCCGCGACCGCTCCGACGAGGGCGGGGGAGTGGCCGAGGCCCAGCAGGAGCAGGGGGAGGACCAGACCGGAGACCTGGGTGCCCAGGGCGTCGGTGCTGTTCGCCCACCACAGCAGCCGCAGGTCGCGGGCCGGTGCGGAGGGGGCGGGCCTGCCGCCCGCCGCCCCGGTGGCGGGGGCCCGTCTCATCGGCGGCACCGGGGGTGCGGAGCGGAGAGACGGATCAATACGGGTAAAACGCCCGCGTCCGATGTCGTAGAGCCTCGTTCCACGCGCAGCCCTTCCACTCCGTCCTCACGGAGGTCCGTGAAGGCCGGCCGATGGTCGACGTGCGAAGAAGACGTGCGAAGGAGACGTGCGGGGAAACCGTGTGCGAATCGTGACGGCCGGGAGTCTAGCCACGGAGTGACGCAGGCCACAAGGGCCGCGGCGCGGGACGGATCGGGGCCCGGCGGCGGAAGGGAGCCGTCCGCGCCCGTCAGGCCCTGGGGACGCCGAAGTAGCGGGCCGGCCCGGCGGCCAGGCCGAGGCCGCCGGCGATCCGGAGCCTGCGGGTCGTGAACATCGTCAGCGGACCAGGGCGTCGAGCGGGCCGGCGCGTTCGGGCCGGAACTGCCGCTCCGTGCGCCGGAAGACCTCGCCGAGGACGCGCCTGCGCCGGCCGCCCCGCCGCCGGCGCCGTCGTCCACGGAGCCCCCTCTTGCCCGTGAGGAGACCTACCCGTGGGTAAGGCTGCGCCGCGGTACCGGGCGGACAAGGGCGAAGCGGTGGGCGCGGACGCACCGCCGTACCCCCGACACCCTGCGGAGTGACCCGGCCGGGCCGGACCCCGGCCCCCGCCACCTGCGCGGACGGCCCCCGGAACCCGGCCGCCGGACGGGGCGCGGTCGGCCGTTCGGCCCAGCGCGGCGCGAGAAGAGCACGCCCCTGCCGGAGCCTGAGGGTGACGGCCCGGCCACCGCCGGTGCCCGCCCCGACACCCGGAGAGCACCATGCGTCGACGTCCCCGAGGCGACCGCGCGGCACTGGTCCTGGCCGCGATACTCATAGCCGGCTGCTCCGCGGCCGGCTCCCCGCACACCCGGCCGCCCGACGACGGCGAACCGCAGGACCGGAAGGAGGCGGGGCTCCGGGCGGTGCCGGAGGCCCCCGGGGGGAGGGCGGGCCCGGAACGGCCGGCCGAGGAGGGACGCAAGCCCGCCGGCACCGACCCGGCGGCGGTGGGGGCCAACGAACTGGGGGCGGTGCCGGTGCTGATGTACCACCGGGTCACCGAGGACGCCGCCGGGGTCGACGACCGCACCCCGCAGGACTTCCGCGCCGAACTGGAGCGGCTGGCGCGGGAGGGGTACGTGCCGGTCACCGCGCGGGAGTTCACCGGCGGCGGGATCGACATACCGGCCGGAACCCACCCGGTGGTCCTCACCTTCGACGACTCGGCCCCCAGCCAGTTCCGGCTGGACGAGCACGGCCGGCCCGACCCGGACACCGCCGTCGGCATCCTCCTGGAGGTGGCCCGGCGCCACCCCGGGTTCCGCCCGGTGGCGACCTTCTTCGTCAACGAGGACCCCTTCGGCGACCCCGGCGGCCGAAAGACCCTGCGCTGGCTCCACGACAACGGCTTCGAGATCGGCAACCACACCCTGCGGCACACCCTCCTGAGCGAGGCCGGCGAGGAGACGGTCCGGTGGGACATCGCCGCCGGGCAGTGGGCGGTCCACAAGGTCCTGCCCGGGGTGTCCGTGGTCTCGATGGCCCTTCCCTACGGCGCCGCGCCCCGCCCCGGGCGGCTCGCCGCCGCCGGCGAGTACGCCGGGGTGGCCTACCGGCACCAGGGCGTCTACCTGGCCGGCGCGGGCCCGGCCCCCTCGCCCCACTCCGCCGGCTTCGACCCCGGGGCCGTCCCCCGCATCCGCTCCCAGGCGACGGCGGGCCCGGACGCCTCCTACGGTTCGACGGCCTGGCTGGACAGGCTGAGCGACGGGAGGGCCGAGCGCTACACCTCCGACGGGGACCCGGAGCGGATCAGCTTCCCCCGCTCCCGGGAGCACCTCCTCGACCCCGCCCACCGGGACGCCGCACGGCCCTACTGACCGGCGCGGACGAGCCGTTCCCCCGCGCCCCCGCCCGGTCCCGCGCCCCCGCGGGACCGGGCGGGGGCGGGCACGGCCGCGGCGGGCGGCGGCGGTCCGGCGCCGCCGCGCGCGGACCCGCCGGGGAAGCGCCTCACAGGAGCGCCCGCGGAATGTCCTGCTCGGCCCAGACCACCTTTCCGTCCGGCGTCCGGCACGACCCCCAGCGGCGGCTGAGCATGTTGACCAGCTGCAGCCCCCGGCCGCCCTCGTCGCTGAGCCGCGCGTGCTGGATCTGCGGCAGGTCCGGCCCGGTGTCGGACACCTCCAGCGTCAGCCTGTCGTGCCGCATCAGCCGCAGCTGCCCGGGGCCGCCGCCGTACCGCAGGGCATTGCCGACCAGCTCGCTGACGACCAGTTCGGCGACGTCGGCCAGCTCCTCCAGGCCCCAGCGGGCGAGCTGCGCGGTGACCAGCGAACGGGCGGCGGACGCGGCGGTGCCGTCCGGGGGCAGGGGCCACACGCGCAGGTCGGTGCCCTCGGGCAGCTCCCCGCCGGCCGCCATCAGCAGGACGGACTCGTCCAGGCGGCTCCCCTCCCCCAGGGGGATCCCGGACGGGTCCTGCGCGTCCAGCAGCCGCTCCACCATCTCCGGGAGAGCGTCGGCCAGCCGCCGCAGCCAGGCGTCGACGTCGCCCTCGCGGGTCTTGACCAAACCGTCGGTGTACAGCACGAGCCGCTGCCCGGCCGCCACCGGCACGGTGACGGGGTCGTAGGGGATCACCCCGGCGCCCAGCGGCGCACCGACGGGCACCTCCACGCGGGAGACGGCCCCGGAGGCGTCCACCAGCAGGGGCGGCATGTGCCCCGCGCCGGCCAGGGTGCAGCTCGCGGTGGCCGGGTCGTAGACGGCGCACAGGCAGGTGGCGACCGGGTCGTCCTCCAGGTCGCGGACGACCAGGTCCAGGCGCGCCAGCACGCGGTCGGGGGCGGTGTCCATGCCCAGGAGCGTCCGGCTGACCGTGCGCAGCCGCCCCATCGTGGCCGCGGCGGCCACCCCGTGGCCCATCACGTCCCCCACCACCAGTGCGGTCCGGCCGCCGGGCAGGGCCATCACGTCGAACCAGTCGCCCCCCACCCCGCCGGGGTCGGGGCTCGGCGTGTAGTGGGTGAAGACCTCCAGGCCGGGGGTGTTCGGGGTGGCGCGGGGCAGCAGGCTGCGCTGGAGCGACAGGACGTGCTCCCGCTCGCGCCCGTAGAGGCGGGCGTTGTCGATGAAGACGGCGGCCTTGGAGGCGAGCTCCGTCGCCAGCTCCACGTCCGAGCGGGTGAACGGGGGGCTGCCGGGGCCGCGGACGAAGTCGGCGGCCCCGAGCAGGACGCCGCGGGCGGTCAGCGGCACCGCCATGTAGCTGTGCACCCCGGCCCGGCGCATCGCCTCCGCCGCACCCGCGGTCGGGGCCACCCGCCGGTAGTCGTCGCGCCGCATCCGGCTCAGGAGCACCGGCTCCCGGTTCCGCAGGCAGTGGACGGTGATCAGGGTCTGGGGGTGGACGGAGAGCTCGCCGGGCTCGTCCGGCTCCAGGGTCTCCAGTTCGGGTACGGCGGAGACCGCGACGGCCCGGGTGACGGGTGCCCCGGCGCCCCCCGCCCGGGCGCCGGCCTCGCCGCGCAGCACCGACTCCAGCAGGTCGACGGCCGCGCCGTCCGCCAGCCGGGGGACGACGAAGTCGGTCAGCTCCTGCGCGGTCCTGCCCAGGTCGAGGGTGGTGCCGATCGTGGTGCTCGCCCGGTTGAGCCATGCCAGGCGGCCCCGGGAGGTGCGCGGACGGCGCAGGACGGCGGCCGCGCGGCGCACGCTCCTGGGGATCCGGGTGCTCCACCGGTGCCGGTCGCCGTTGCTGCCGCTCGTTGCCACGACTCTCCCCGTCCGTGTCCCGACCACTGGTGACTCAAGAGTCTTTCAGGCTCGGGGCGGCGGCCCGCCGGGCGGGAGGCCGGTTGGGCCGAACGGGGCCCGGCCGGCCGGCGGGCGGCCGGGCCGGAACGGGGCGGGGGCGCCGCCGGCCGGAGGCGTCCGGCGGCGCCCCGGGGGGAGGGGAGCGGTCAGCGCGCGGTGGCCGGCCGGGCCCCGGGCCCGGCGAGGGACCGTTCGATCTCCTCCAGGCTCCGGCCCCGGGTCTCGGGGACCCGGCGCACCACGAAGACGATGCAGGCCACGTTCATCAGCGCGTAGAGGAAGAACGTCCCGCTGCGCCCGATGGTGTTGATGGCGGTCAGCGCGGTGACCGCGATCAGCAGGTCGAAGCCCCACACCGAGAGCGTCGCCAGGCTCGTCGCCGGGCCCCGCACGGACAGCGGCAGGATCTCCGGGCCGATGAGCCAGACCACCGCCTGCATCCCGATGCCGTTGAAGAGGATGTAGGCGAACAGGGACAGGATCACCGTCCAGCGCTGGAGGGCCGAGCCGTCGCCGCCGAGGAAGGCGGCCGCGAGGACGGCCATCGCCAGTCCGGAGCCGGGCAGGAACCACAGCATCGTGCGGCGCCGGCCCGCCTTGTCGACCAGGATCGCCCCCGCGACGCCGGCGACGACCAGCATCACTCCGATGCCGATGCCGGTCAGCAGCGCCACCGAGTCGCCGAAGCCCGCGTCGGCCAGGACCGTCGGGGCGTAGTAGACGATCGCGTTGATGCCGGTCAGCTGGGAGAACGCCGCGATGCCGATGGCCACGACCAGGGCCGGGCGGACCCACGGCCGGCGCAGCTCCCGCCAGCCCCCGCGGCCCTCGCCGCGGCTGACCGCCGCGATCTCCTCGATCTCGGCGTCGACGTCCTCGCCGGGCCCGCGCAGCCGCGCCAGGACGGCGCGCGCGGTCTCCCGGTGCCCGTGCTCGACGAGCCAGCGGGGGCTCTCGGGCAGCAGCGCCATGCCGACGACCAGGACGACCGCCGGGATCACGGCCAGCCCGAACATCGTCCGCCAGCCGCCGCTGCCGGCCAGCGCCCACCCGCACAGGTAGGAGATGAGCTGGCCGATGGCGACCATGAGCTGGAACAGCACCATCAGCCGGCCCCGGATCTCCGGGGGAGCCATCTCGGCGATGTAGACGGGCACCATGTTCGACGCGCCGCCCACCGCCAGCCCGAGTACGAAGCGGGCGGCGATCAGGGACGGGGTGTCGGGGGCGGCGGCCGCGGCCGCCGCCCCGACCCCGAAGACCACGGCGACGGCCATCACCACCTTGCGGCGGCCGTACCGCTGCGACATCCTCCCCGCCAGCAGGGCGCCGGCCATGGCGCCCACGAGGATGACGCTGACCACGACCTCCTGCTCGCGGGAGGAGAGCTGGAAGTCTTCCCGCAGGTACAGCAGCGCGCCGGAGATGATGCCGGTGTCGTAGCCGAACAGCAGCCCGCCGAGCGCGGAGACGGCCGCCACGGCGTACACCAGCAGGGGGCGTCCGCCGCCGGCCGGCGCGCCGGCGTCCCGTTCCGCGGTCCCGGGGCGCGCGCCCGCCGTCGCCTCAGGCATCGCCCATGACCAGACCCTCGATGGTGTGCTTCTGCGTGATGGGGGTCAGCTCCTCCACCACGGGGCAGGCCAGGTGGTCCCGCACGCGCTGGGGCAGCGACTCCCAGTAGGCCCGGGTGACGGCCATGTCGTGCCGCTCGTCGTTGTTCGCCTCCGGGCCGTCGACGCCGAGCACCAGGACCGGCCGGGACTTCGCGGACCGGTTGGCCGTCCCCCGGTGGATGGTCAGGGCCGAGCGCGCCGAGATGTCGCCGCGCCTGGGGTACTTGCGCACCGCCAGCTCCTCGTAGCGCGGGTAGTCCGACTTCGGCGGGAACATGCCGTGCGCGAAGGAGGGGCTGTCGTCCCACTGCGTGCCGGGGGCGATCTCGAACGGGCCCATGTCCTCCTCGGTGTCGACCGTGGTGACGTTGAAGGCCAGCGAGGTCAGGCGCCGTTCGGCGCGGGTCTCCTCGGGCATCGGGAAGTCCCGGTGCCAGGGCTGGTTGACCGCGCCCTCCAGCGGCACGTCGAAGCCCAGCTCGACGATCCGGTAGTCGGGGCCCAGGACCGCCGCGCACACCGAGCGCACCCAGGGGTGGTCGACCAGGCCGACGAAGTCGCGGATCTGCTCGGGGTGGATCTCCACGTAGTAGCGGTTGGGGCCGCGGCCGACCGCACCCCCGGGGCGGCTCAGGGCCTCCTCGAAGGCGGCGGCGACGTCCTCGCCGAGGCGGTCGGCCCACTCCGGGGCGAAGGCGCCCCTGCGTGCGGTGATGCCGTCCCGGTAGAGGGCCTCGACGTCCGCGGACACGTCCACCTCCACGCCCGCGGCCGGGCCCGGGGTCCGCGCGTGATCCGTCTCTGCCGTCATCTCTGCCTCCTCGCGGTGTCGGAACGCACGCCATATTCCGTGTTGCATGCAACGTTGCAAAGAGGGATGCGGAGTGATCCACGCCACATTCGGGCCGCCGCGGGGGGCCGGCGGGCCCGTGGGAGCATGGCCGCGTGAGAGCCAGCCTGAAGGACGTCGCCGCCCGCGCCGGGGTGTCCGTACGCACCGTGTCGAACGTCGTCAACGGCGCGGCCTCCGTGTCCGAGAAGACCCGCGAGCGCGTCCAGCGGGCCCTGGACGAGCTGGGCTACCGGCCCAACCTGGCGGCCCGCAGCCTGCGGGCCGGGCGCACGGGTCTGATCGGACTGGTGGTCCCCGAACTCCACTCGCCCTACTTCGGGGAGCTGGCGGGGCTGGTGGTGGAGGCCGCGCAGCGCCGCTCCTGGACGGTCATCATCGACCAGACGCACGGCCGCGCCGACGTGGAGCGCCGCCTGCTGGAGGGCACCCACGCCCCGATCGTCGACGGCCTGATCATCAGTCCCTGGGCCCTGGGCGCGGAGGAGCTGGCCGAGCGGGCGGGTGCCACGCCGATGGTGCTGCTGGGGGAGCGGGACCCCGGGCGGCTGGCGGACCACGTGGCCGTGGACAACGTCCTGGCGGCCGACGAGGCGACCCGCCACCTGCTGGAGGCCGGGCGCCGCCGGATCGCGGCGATCGGCCCGCAGCCCGGCCTGCGCAACGGCACCGCCGAACAGCGCCTGGCCGGCTACCGCCGGGCGCTGCGGCGGGCCGGCCTGGACCCCGACCCCGCGCTGGAGGTGCCCGTCGCCACGCTGCACCGCGCCGCCGGCGCCCGGGCGATGGCGCGGCTGCTCGACGCCGGCGGGCCGGCGCCCGACGCGGTCTTCGCCTTCAGCGACGAACTCGCCCTCGGCGTCCTGCTCGTGGCGCGGGAGCGGGGTCTGCAGGTCCCCGGGGACCTGGCCGTGGTCGGCTTCGACGACGTCGAGGACGGCCGGTACGCCAACCCGTCGCTCACCACCGTCAGCCCGGACAAGGCGCAGATCGCCGAGCGGGCCCTGCAGTGCCTGGCCGACCGCATATACAGCCCCGGCAGCGCAGTGCCCCCACAGCGCATCACCGTCCCGCACCGCCTGGTCGCCAGGGAGAGCACCGGCCATCCCCGGCCCCGCGTGGAGGAGGCCGCGGACCGGACGGACGGCCGCGGACCGGCTTCTTGACGCCGCGCCGGCGCGCTGGCTTGATGTCTTCTGATGGGAGCGCTCCCACTCCGTCGGAAGGAAACCTCGATGCCCAGACACCGCACCCGCCTCCTGCGGGGGGCCCTGGCCTCCCTCTCCCTCCTCGCGGGGCTGCTCGGCGCGGGGCCGTCCGCGGCCGCCGCGGCCGCGGACGGAGCCCCGGCCCAGGGCGCCCCGGCGGCCCGGAACGCCCCGGCCCCCCTGGCGGCCCCGGCCGCCGGTCCGGTGCGGATCATGCCGCTGGGTGACTCGATCACCGGCTCGCCGGGCTGCTGGCGTGCGCTGCTGTGGAACCGGCTCCAGGCCGCGGGCCACACGAACGTCGACTTCGTCGGGACGCTCGGCCCCCAGGGGTGCGGGCAGCCGCACGACGGCGACAACGAGGGGCACGGCGGCGCGCTGGTGACCACCGTGGCCGAACGGAACCAGTTGCCCGCCTGGCTCTCCGCGACCCGGCCGGACATCGTTGTCATGCACTTCGGCACCAACGACGTCTGGAGCAACCGCTCCCCGGACGCGATCCTCGCCGCCTACAGCACCCTGGTGGACCAGATGCGGGCGAGCAACCCGCGCATGAAGGTGCTCGTCGCGCAGATCATCCCCATGGATCCCGAGACCTGCGGCGAGTGCGCCCGGCGCGTCGTGGCCCTCAACGAGCGGATCCCGCAGTGGGCCCGCGCCGAGAGCACTGCCGAGTCCCCGGTGGTGGCGGTCGACCAGTGGACCGGCTTCAGCACCGCGGAGGACACCTACGACGGCGTCCACCCCGACGCCTCCGGGGACGAGAAGATCGCCGCCCGCTGGTTCCCCGCCCTGGCCGGCCTGCTCTCGGGGGGAGGCACCGGGGAGCCGGGCGGCCCCGGCGAGGACGGGGCCGCCTGCACGGCCTCGTTCCGGGCCGCGTCCGTCTGGCAGGGCGGGTACCAGGGGGAGGTGACGGTGCGGAACACCGGCGGCGTGCCGCTGGCCGGCTGGTCGGTCGGGATCACCCTGGACGGCGGGGCGCGGATCACCCAGGCGTGGAACGGCACCCTGGAGGCGGGGGCCGGCGGCACCGCCACGGTGCGCAACGCGGCCTGGAACGGGGCCCTCGCGGCCGGGGCGAGCACGTCCTTCGGGTTCGTCGCCACCGGGGGGAGCGCCTCGGCGACCGTCGACTGCACCGCCACGGCGGGCTGACACCGCGGGGCCCGTCGCGCCCGGCACGACGGGCCCCGCGGCCTCGTCCCCTACGGCGCGCCGTCCACGGGGACGGCGGCCCAGACCGTCTTGCCGGCACTGCCGGGCGGCGACCAGCCCCACCGCCGGCTGAGGGAGTCGACGATGTGCAGCCCCCGCCCCCGCTCGGCGAGGTGGTCGGGTTCCCTGACGACCGGCGGGACGGAACTGGGGTCGGAGACGGCGCACAGCACGGTGCCGTCCCGCCACAGCAGGCCCAGCCGTACGGGGCGTCCGGCGCGCGGGCGCCGCGGGGAGGCCGCCGTCCCGTGGCGCAGGGCGTTGCCCACGAGCTCCGACACCACGACCGCGATGTCACCGGCGAACGCGCCCAGCCTCCACCGCGCCAGTGCCCGGACCGCGAACTCCCGCGCCGCGGCCGCGCTCCGGGGGGCCGGGCCGATGCCGCACACCGCGAGCGCCCCGGCCGCCGGGACGGACCGCAGGCAGGTGCGGGGCGGCACGGGGCCGAGCTCCCGGGTGATGCCGGGCCAGTGGCCGGGAAGCTCCGCCAGCAGAACGTCACTCACCGAAGTCGTCGGACGAGCCGTCATCGCGAGCTCCCACCGTGCCTGCCGGGAATCGGTCCCTGAAACCGCCTTGCCGGGGCTACTATCCTCGACTGGCACATGCCGCTGCAAGCGCATCTGCACTTACAGATGTAATTGCAGCGGGCCGATCCCACACGCAGAGTGATGGAACGTCATGGACCGCGGCCCGGCCTGAGGGGTGGCAGCGCAGGGTTGCGGCCAGTGAAGGGACGACAATGCAGCAGATCGCCAACGGCGTACGGGCCACGGAGATCGAGGGCGCGGTGTGGCGCAAGAGCCGCCGCAGCAACCCCAACGGCAACTGCGTCGAGCTGGCGCCGCTGCCGGGCGGGGCGGTGGCCGTCCGCAACTCCCGCCACCCCGACGGACCCGCCCTCGTCTACACGCGCGACGAGATGGTGGCGTTCCTCCAGGGCGCCAAGGACGGCGACTTCGACGACATGGTCGGCTGAGGCGCGGCAGGGGCCCGGCGACCGGGGCCGTCCCGGCGCCGGCCCGGCGGAGTCGGCCCGGCCGCGGGCGGGCGAGGGCGGCCGCAGGGCCGTTCGGACGGGCGTCCGAACGGGGAGACGCGGAGAGGTCGCTGTACGCTGCGGCGCCCGCGGTGGCACACTGAGTGTCTGTCCCTTCACTCAGGAGAGCAAGCATGGCCGCCGAATCGAGCCGCTCCTTGTCGATAAAGCGCTACATCGAGCATCCCAAGGGAAGCCCGACGGTCCTGCGTCTGGTGGTCGGCTCCCAGCTGCGGCGGCTGCGCAAGGAGCGCGGCATCGACCTGGAGGAGGCGGCCAAGGCGATCCGCGGCTCCACCGCGAAGGTCAGCCGCCTGGAGCGCGGTCAGGGGGCCTGCAAGGAGCGCGACGTCGCGGACCTGCTCACCCTCTACGGGGTGCTGGACGAGGACGAGCGGGCGGACTTCCTCGCCCTGACCCGCCAGACCGGCACCCGCGGCTGGTGGCACCGGTACAGCGACGTCCTGCCGGGCTGGTTCGACCGGCACATCGGCCTGGAGGAGGCCGCGGCCGTCATCCGCACCTACGAGGTGCAGTTCGTCCCCGGCCTGCTCCAGACGGAGGACTACGCCCGCGCCGTGATCCTCCTGGGACACCCCCGCGCCTCCGCCCACGAGAACGACCGCCGCGTGCAGCTGCGCATGGAGCGGCAGAACCTGCTCACCCGCCCGGACGCGCCCCGGCTGTGGGCCGTGCTGGACGAGGCCGCGCTGCGCCGGCCGCTCGGGGGCGTCGAGGTGATGCGCGGCCAGCTCCGCCACCTGATCGAGACGGCCCGCAGACCCAACGTCACCCTCCAGGTGGCGCCGTTCAGCGTCGGCGGGCTGGCCGCCGCGGGCGGGCCGGTGACGATACTGCGGTTCCCCGAACCGGACCTGCCCGACGTGGTCTACCTCGAACAGCTCACCAGCGCCCTCTACCTGGACAAGGAGGAGGACGTCGACCACTACCTGTCCATCATGGACCGGCTGTGCGCGGTCGCCGAGACGCCCGCGAGCAGCACGGCGTTCCTGGAGGGGCTCCTGGCCGAACTCGGCTGACGTCCGACCCGGCCGGCGGACGGCCGCCGGACGCGGGCCGGGCCCGCACCGCCGGAGTGCGGGCCCGGCGGCCGCCGGCGCCTCAGGGCTTCCGGCCGACGCCCCCGTACTCCTTCCACTCCCAGGTGCGCTGCCGGGGGCCGACGTCGGAGTCGGGCCGCCAGGTGGAGACCTCCACCAGCCCCGGCTCCAGCACCTCCAGCCCCTCGAAGTAGGCGTCGACCTCGTGGGGTTCCCTGACCCGGCCCCAGTTCCCGCCCGTGCTGGTGTCCATGAACTCGGTCACCGCGCGGCGCGTCTCGGCGTCCTCGCTGACCAGCTGGCAGATCACCAGGAAGCTGCCCGGCGCCAGCCGGCCGGCGACCCGGCGTATGAGCCCGGCCGGGTCCTTGGAGTCGGGGATGCAGTGCAGCACCGAGTTGAACAGGGCGACGACGGGCCGGTCGAAGTCGATCAGCCGGCGGGTGTCCGGGTGGTCGAGGATGCTGCCGGTGTCGCACATGTCCGCCTGGATGACGGCGGTGTTCTCGTTCTCCGCCAGCAGGGCGCGGCCGTGGGCCAGGACGATGGGGTCGTTGTCCACGTAGACCACGCGGCAGTCCTCGTCCACCCGCTGCGCGACCTGGTGGACGTTGTCCTGGGTGGGCAGCCCCGACCCGTGGTCGATGAACTGCCGCATGCCGTACTCCCGGGCGAGGATGCGCACCACGCGCTGGAGGAAGCGGCGGTTGTTCAGGGCCAGTTCCTGGGTGCTGGGCACCACCTCCAGGAGCTTCTCGGCCGCCTCGCGGTCGACGGCGTAGTTGTTCTTGCCCCCCAGGTAGTAGTCGTACATCCGCGCCGCGGTGGGGACGTTGACGTCGACGACGCTGGAGAGCGGATCCCTGACCTGATTCATCCGGGCTTTCACAACCTTCCCGCCTGGCAGGCGTGTTGGGCGACAGGAGCGGCACTCGCCGGGTGGCCCATGCTGCCAGTCCACCAGAGGTTCCGCCGCCGAAACGGTCACTTCCCGGCCGCTTCGCGGAAGGGGGGTGCGCCCCGGGCCGCCACCGTGGACGCCGGCGGTGCGCAAGGCGGCGGCCATGGCGCACCGGAGGCGCTCGGCGCACCGCATCCGGCGCAGGCGGGCGGCGGAGCCGGACGCCGGGCGGCCACCGAACCGGTCCCCGTCAGGTGGAGGCGCGGACCGTCAGCGAGGTCGGCAGGACGACGTGGTGCCGGGCGCTCCCGGGCTCCTCGATCTCCTGCAGCAGCAGCTCGGTGATCATCCGGCCGATCTCCTCGACCGGCTGCCGCACGCTCGTCAGGGGCGGATCGGTGTGCCGGGCGACGATCGAGTCGTCGAAGCCGACCACCGCCACGTCGTCCGGAACGCGCCGCCCGTGCCGCCGCAGTTCGGCCAGCGCGCCGGCCGCCATCACGTCCGAGGCGGCGAAGACCGCGTCCAGGCCGGGCCGGCGCTCCAGCAGGGCGCGCATCGCCGAACGGCCGCCCTCCTCGGTGAAGTCCCCGGTCCCGACCAGCTCCCCGTCCACCGGCCGCCCGGCCTCGCCCAGCGCCTCCCGCCAGCCCTGCAGCCGGCTGCCACCGACGTCCATGTCCATCGGCCCGGTGATCGTTGCTATCTCCCCCCGGCCGCGTTCCAGCAGGTGGCGCACGGCCGCGCGGGCACCGCCCACGTTGTCGGAGTGCACGTGGTTGAGGGGCTCGTCGGCCCGGCGCCGCCCGGCCAGCACGGTCGGCAGGCCCAGCTCCTCCAGCAGCCCGGGCAGGGGGTCGTCGCGGTGCACCGAGACCAGCAGGACCCCGTCGACCCGGCGCGCGGTGAGGAAGCGGGTGAGCTGGTCCATCTCCCGCTGGTCGCGGACCAGGGTGAGCAGGAGCTGGATCTGGGTGCCCGCGAGCCCGGTGCTCACCCCGCGGATCACGGCGGAGAAGTAGGGCTCGGAACCCAGGCGGCTCTCCGACTCCGGTATCACCAGGGCGATGGAGTCGGTCCGGCTGGTGACCAGGCTGCGCGCCACGGAGTTGGGGACGTAGCCGAGCTCGGCGATCGCGGCCTGCACCGCCGCCCTGGCCTCGTCGCTCACCAGGGGGGAGCCGTTGAGTACCCGGGAGACGGTGGTGCGCCCCACGCCGGCCCGGGCCGCCACGGTCTTGATCGTCGGCCGCCGAGTGGCCCCCAAGGCTTTCCCGCCTTCCTCTGCTCCACCGCGCCGCGTACGGCGCTCACCAGCGCATTGTGCCAGACGGGCGGTCGCCGCCCGCTGCGGCGGCCGGGGCGCCCGGACCGCGTCCGCGGAAGGGAATCCGTTCCCGCTCCTTGACACCGGACGCCTCGGACGGGGAGTCTGCCACAACTCGGTGGGAACGATCCCACCGTCCAATGGGAACGTTCCCACCCGGCTCGGGTCCGGAACATTCCCCACCTTTTTCCGCACGCGGTGACGGACCGCGCCCGCAGGGAGGACGCCATGGGCAGAGCCCGCAAGCTGTTCGGTACAAGGGTCGCGGCCGCCGCCTCGGCCGCCGCGCTCGCACTCGTCGCGGGCTGCGGAGGCGACGGATCGGGCGACGGGAAGTCCGAGGACGGCAAGACCGTCGTCACCATGGGCCTGTACGGCGTGATGGGGATCAAGGAGACGGGCCTCATCGAGAAGTACATGGAGGAGAACCCGGACGTCCGCATCGAGGTCGAGGTCGCCGGCGACGAGCAGACGTACTACACGGCCCTGCAGACCCGGCTGGCGGCCGGCAGCGGCCTGAAGGACATCCAGGGCATCGAGGTCGCCCGCGCCAAGGAACTCGTCGACACCCGGGCGGACAGGTTCGCGGACCTCTCCGGCGCGGGCGACACCAGCCACTTCCTGCCGTGGAAGCTGAACCAGGTCGCCACCGGGGACGGCAAGGTCATCGGCCTGGGCACCGACATCGGCCCGATGGCGGTGTGCTACCGCAAGGACATGTTCGAGAAGGCGGGCCTGCCCACGGACCGCGAGGAGGTCGCCGCCCTCTGGGAGGGCGACTGGTCGAAGTACGTCGAGGTGGGCAAGGAGTTCAAGGCCGGCTTCGGGGACGACGGCGTCGCCTACATGGACGCCGCCAGCGGCCTGTTCAACGCCATGATCTACGGCCACTCCCAGCAGTTCTACGACAAGGAGGGCAACCTGGTCCACCAGGACAACCCGGTGATCCGGGAGGCCTGGGACCTGGCCGTGGAGGCCGCGCAGGACGGGCTGACCGCCAAGCTCCGCCAGTTCCAGCCCGGCTGGGACCCCGGACTGGCCAACAGCACCTTCGCCACCGCCGTCTGCCCGGCCTGGATGCTCGCCCACATCAGCGAGAAGGCCGGCCCGGCCAACAAGGGCAAGTGGGACGTCGCCCGGGCCCCCAAGGGCGCCAACTGGGGCGGCTCCTTCCTCGGGGTGATGGAGAACAGCCCCGTCAAGGAGGAGGCCAAGAAGCTGGTCGCCTGGCTGACCGCTCCCGAGCAGCAGGAGCACATCTTCAAGGAGATCGGCAACTTCCCCTCGTCCGCGAAGGCGCTGGAGTCCGCCACGGTGACCGGAGCGACGTCCGAGTACTTCAGCGACGCCCCGATCGGGGAGATCTTCGGAGCCGCCGCCAAGGAGATCCCCGACGAGCAGGTGCTCGGTCCCAAGGACGGCACGATCAAGGACACCTTCTCCCAGGGCCTCCAGCTCGTGGAGCAGGGCAAGAGCCCCGAGGAGGCGTGGAGCACCACCGACGAGCGCGTCCGCAAGGCCGTCGACTGACCCGCTTCGACTCCCGCCCTGCCCCGAGGTCCCCGGCGGCCCCCGCCTCCCCGCGAGGCCGCCGGGGACCTCACCCCGCGCGACCCCGGGACGCCCCAGCGGCCCGGAGGAGCCCCGACGCCCCAGGACCATCCCAGGAAGGAAAGCCCTCCGTGGCCACCTCCACCCCGGCACCCGGCACCGGCGGGCCGCACAGCGGCACACCGGAAGCCCCCTCCAAGGAAGGGCCGGCCGGTCCGCTCCCGCCGGCCCCCCGGCGGGGGGCGGGCCGCCCCCGCCAGGCGCGGAGCACCCTGCTCCACCGCTTCGACATCAAGGCCGCGCCCTACGCGTTCGTCGCCCCGTTCTTCGTCGTCTTCGCCGCCTTCAGCTTCTACCCGCTGCTGTACACCTCCTGGCTCTCCCTCCACGACGTGGAGCTGGCCACCCTGGACCTGATGGAGTGGAAGGGCTTCGGCAACTACACCGAGCTCTGGCAGGACGAGCAGTTCTGGAACGCCCTGCTGAACACCTTCACCATCGGGGTGATCTCCACCGTCCCGCAGCTGCTGATGGCCCTCGGCCTGGCGCACCTGCTCAACTACAAGCTGCGCGGCTCGGCCTTCTTCCGCGTCGCCGCCCTCACGCCCTACGCGACCTCCGTCGGCGCCGCCGCCCTGGTCTTCACCATGCTCTTCGAGCGCGACTTCGGAATGATCAACTGGGCGCTCGGCCACCTCGGGTTCGACAACATCGACTGGGAGGGCGAGAAGTGGCCGGCCCAGCTGGCCATCTCCTCCATCGTGATCTGGCGGTGGACCGGCTACAACGCCCTGCTGTACCTGGCCGCCATGCAGGCCATCCCCAAGGAGCGCTACGAGGCCGCCGCCATCGACGGCGCCTCCCGCTGGCAGCAGTTCACCCGGGTCACCATCCCCGGCATCCGCTCCACGATCGTCTTCACCATCGTGCTGTCCACCATCGGCGCCACCCAGCTCTTCGGTGAACCGCTGATCTTCGGACAGGGCCCCAACGGCGTCAGCGGCGGGGTGGACAACCAGTACCAGACCCTCGGCCTGCTCCTGTACGAGCAGGGCTGGAGGAACTACGAGATGGGCCGGGCCGCCACGGTCGCCTGGGCGATGTTCCTGCTGCTCGTCCTGATCTTCGTCCTGCAGCGCCTCGTCCGGCGCCTGATGACCCGCACGTCCTGACCAGGGAGCGGCAACCCATGACCACCGACACCGTCCCGCCCCGGGCGGACGCCCCCGAACCGGCGGCGGACCGCAACCCGCCCCGCGGCCGCGGGCCCCGCCTGAGCCTGCGCACGGGCGCGGGCCGCCAGCACCACGCCGGGCCGCTGGCCTACGTCCTGCTGATCGGGGCCTCCCTGCTCTCCCTCTTCCCGCTGTACTGGACGATGGTGGCGGCCTCCACCGACAACACCCGCGTCTCCCAGACGCCGCCGCCGTTCCTGCCCGGCCCGAACCTGCTGGACAACCTCGCCACGGCCTGGGAGGACGCGGCGATGGGCAAGGCGCTGGTCAACAGCACCATCGTCGCCGGGGCCATCGCCCTGTCCACCGTGCTCTTCGCCACCCTGGCGGGCTTCGCCTTCGCCAAGCTGCGCTTCCGCGGCCGCAACATCCTGCTGATGCTGGTCATCGGCACCATGATGATCCCGCCGCAGCTCGGCGTCGTACCGCTGTTCATGATGATGACCGAACTGGGCTGGGGCCAGAAGCTGCCCGCGGTCATCTTCCCCACGCTGGTGAGCGCCGTCGGCGTGTTCTTCATGCGGCAGTACCTCGGCGAGGCGCTGCCCGACGAACTCGTCGAGGCCGGCCGGGTCGACGGCGCGCACAGCCTGCGGATCTTCTGGAGCATCGTCCTGCCGGTCGCGCGGCCGGCGATGGCGGTGCTGTTCATGATCACCTTCGTGCACGCCTGGAACGACTTCTTCTGGCCCTTCATCGTGCTCGACATGACCAACCCCACCATCCCGGTCGCCCTCACCCAGCTCAGCGCGGGCTACATCCGCGACCAGTCGGTCATCATGGCCGGCGCGCTGCTGGGCACCCTCCCGCTGCTGGTGATGTTCGTCGTCTTCGGACGGCAGATCGTCGGCGGCATCATGCAGGGCGCGGTCAAGGGCTGACCCGGCCCGCGGCCGGCCCGGCTCACGGCCGGTCCGGCCCACGCGGCACCGGGCCCGTCCCCGCCCGGTCCCGTCCACACCACCACCTACCCGGAAGGACCTCAGTGGCCACCGCATCCCGTACCGCCGAACCCGCTCCGGCGACCCCGACCGTCCGCAGGTTCCCGCCCGGTTTCCTGTGGGGCACCGCGACCGCCGCCTACCAGATCGAGGGAGCCGCCCGCGAGGACGGCCGCACCCCCTCCATCTGGGACACCTACTCCCACACCCCCGGCAGGACCCGCAACGGCGACACCGGCGACATCGCCTGCGACCACTACCACCGCTGGCGCGAGGACGTGGCGATCATGTCCGAGCTGGGCGTGGGCGCCTACCGCTTCTCCGTCTCCTGGCCGCGCGTGCAGCCCACCGGCAGCGGCCCGGCCTCGCGCAAGGGCCTGGACTTCTACAGCCGCCTGGTCGACGAGCTGCTGGACAAGGGCATCCGGCCCGTGGTCACCCTCTACCACTGGGACCTGCCCCAGGAACTGGAGGACGCCGGCGGCTGGCCCGAGCGCGCCACCGCCGAGCGCTTCGCCGAGTACGCGGGAATCGTCGCCGGCGCCCTCGGCGACCGGGTGGCGACGTGGACGACGCTCAACGAGCCCTGGTGCTCGGCCTTCCTCGGCTACGGCTCGGGCGTCCACGCCCCCGGCCGCACCGACCAGGCCGACGCCCTGCGCGCCGCCCACCACCTCAACCTCGCCCACGGCCTGGGCGTCCAGGCGCTGCGGGCCGCGCTGCCCGCCGAGGCGCAGACGTCGGTCACCCTCAACCTCCACCACGTGCGGTCCCTGACCGACGGCGAGGCGGACCGGGACGCGGCCCGCCGCATCGACGGCACCGCCAACCGGATCTTCACCGGCCCCATGCTGCGCGGTGAGTACCCCGAGGACGTCCGGCGGGACACCGCCCACCTGACGGACTGGTCCTTCGTCCGCGACGGCGACCTCGCGCACATCCACCAGCCGCTGGACTTCCTCGGCGTCAACTACTACAGCCCCACGCTCGTCTCCGCCGCCACCGGCTCCGCCTCGCACAACGCCGACGGGCACGGCGCCAGCGAGCACAGCCCCTGGCCGGGCGGCGACGACGTCGCCTTCCACCGCACCCCGGGCCCCACCACGGCCATGGGGTGGACGGTGGACCCCGAGGGGATGTACGAGCTGCTGGTGCGGGTGGGGGAGGACTTCCCCGAACTGCCGGTGGTCATCACCGAGAACGGCGCGGCCTTCGACGACTACGTCGACCCCGAGGGCCGGGTCGTGGACCCCGACCGGATCTCCTACCTGCACGGCCACCTGACGGCGGTGCACCGCGCCATCGAGGCCGGCGTCGACGTCCGCGGCTACTTCCTGTGGTCCCTGCTGGACAACTTCGAGTGGGGGTACGGCTACAGCAAGCGGTTCGGCGCCGTCTACGTCGACTACGCCACCGGCCGGCGCATCCCCAAGGAGAGCTCCCGCTGGTACGCCCGCGTCGCCCGCGACGGCGCCCTGCCGCCCGGCCCGCGGGACTGACGGCACCGCACGCGGGCGGGGCCCGGCCACCGCGGTGGCCGGGCCCCGCCCGCTCGGGGAGAATGCGGGAGACGCCGGAGCCGGCCGCCGGACGCACCGCGGGCCGCGCGCCCGCGGGGGAGGGGACACAGCGGTGAAGGTCCGGCGGGCCCGGGAGGTGGCGGCTGAGTGGGCCGCCGAGCAGGTCGCGCGCGACGGCGCCCTCGTCGGCGCCTTCCTGAGCGGGTCGGTGCTCTGGCTGGACGACGACGCCGACCTGCCCGCCACCTCGGACGTGGACGTCACGGTCGTCACCGAGGGGGAGCAGGCACTGCCGGTGGCGGGCAAGTTCCCCCGCGACGGCGTCCTGCTGGAGGCCACCCCGCTGCCCTGGGCCGAACTCGTCCCCGCCGAGCGGGTGCTGTCCACCTACTACCTGGCCGGCAGCTTCCACCGCCCGCGCATCCTGGCCGACCGCGACGGCCGCCTGGCCGCGCTGCGGGACGCCGTCGCCCCGCGGTACCCCCGGCGCCCCTGGGTGCTCAGGCGCTGCGCGAGCGCCGAGCGCCGCATCACCGACGGGCTGGACGCGCACGACCCGGCGTCCCCCTGGCCCCGGCAGGTCATCTCCTGGCTCTTCCCCACCGGGGTGACCACGCACGTCCTGCTGACGGCCGGGCTGCGCAACCCCACCGTCCGGCTGCGCTACTGCGCGGTGCGGGACCTGCTCACCGGCCTGGGCAGGCCGGACGTCCACGAGGAACTGCTGGAGCTGCTGGGCTGCCGGGAGCTGACCCCCGACCGGGCCGAGCACCACCTGCGGGCCGTGGAGGAGGTCTTCGAGGCCACCGTGCCCGTCGCCGGGCGGGGCACCCCGTTCCCCTTCGGCTCCGACATCACCGCCGCGGCCCGGCCGGTCGCGATCGACGGCAGCCGGGAGCTGATCGAGCGCGGACTGCACCGCGAGGCGGCCTTCTGGATCACCGCCACGTACGCCCGCTGCCTGACGATCCTCCACCGCGACGCCCCGGACCGCCACGACGCCCTCGCGCCCGGATTCGCCGGCCTCCTGGCCGACCTGGGCATCGACTCCCGCGCCGACCTGCTGCGCAGGGCCGGCGAGACCCGCGCCTTCCTGCGCCGGCTGGCCCGGGAGGTGGCCGCCGCCACCCCGGAGGTCCGGGACTGAGCCGCGGCCCGGCCGCCGTCAGGCGGAGCGGTGCCCGTCCCGTCCGCGCCGCTCGCGCCACTCGCGCACGACGTCCTCGGCGTCCAGGGGCCGCAGGTTCAGCGGCGGGCCGGGGGGCGGCATCCGCAGCGCCGCCCGGATCCTCTCGTTGACCTCCGCCACGATCCGCCGTGCCTCCGGCTCGGAGGCGGCCCGGACCGCCGCGGCCCGGGCGTCCTCGGCCTCCTTGCGCAGGGCCAGGGCGGGCGGCAGGTACGACAGGCCCTCGCGCTTCATCTTCTTCCGCACCCACCACAGGTCGTCGTAGGGCGCGTCCAGGTCCGGCAGGGGCCTGCCCATGCCCGGCAGGCCGTCGAACGCACCGCGCTCGGCGGCCTCGCGGATCTGCCGGTCGGCCCAGGTCTCGGCATCGACACCGGGCGGCCTGCGCTCGGTCACGGTGGCTCCCTCCACTCCGCGGGGGCGCCCGGGGGCGCCCGTACCGACCAGGTTACGGGCAGAGCGGTGCCGGGGGCAGGGCGTCACCGGGCGAAGGCGAGCACCGTCTCCACGGTGTCCGCCTCGGCGGCCGTCTTGTCCTCCCGGTAGCGCACCACCCGCGCGAACCGCAGCGTCACCCCCTCCGGATAGCGGGGCGAGCGCTGCACGCCGTCGAAGGCGACCTCCACCACCAGCTCCGGCCGCACCGCCACCGTGCCCCCCTCACCGCCGGTGGACAGCTCCAGCAGCCGCTCGGTCTGCCAGGCCAGGAGCGTGTCCGTCAGCCCCTTGAAGGTCTTGCCGAGCATCGCGAAGGAGCCGTCCGCCCGCCGCGCGCCCAGATGGAGGTTCGACAGCCTTCCGGTGCGCCGCCCGTGCCCCCACTCGGCGGCCAGCACCACCAGGTCCAGGGTGTGCACCGGCTTGACCTTCACCCAGGAGGCGCCGCGCCGCCCCGCGGCGTAGGCGGAGCCCAGCGCCTTGAGCACGACGCCCTCGTGTCCGCGCTCCAGGGCCAGCGCGGCGAAGTCCCGCGCCCGGGCCCGGGCCGCCGCGTCCCCCGGGTCGGACACGACGGTCCGGCGCACGCGCATCGGCTCGGGCACCACGCGGGCCAGCTCCGCGTGCCGCTCGGCGACGGGCCGCTCCAGCAGGTCGCGACCGTCCACAGAGAGCAGGTCGAAGAAGACCGGGGAGAGCGGCAGCTCCGCACGGGCCCGCTCCACGTCCAGCCGCGACCCCACCCGCCCGGCGACCTCCTGGAACGGGCGCGGCCGGCCGTCCGGCCCCGGCGCGATCACCTCGCCGTCCAGCACGGCCCGCGCGGTGCCCAGGCCGCGGGCGGCCTCCACCAGCTCCGGCACCCGGTCGGTGATCTCCTCCAGGGTGCGGGTGAAGACCCGCACGTCCGCGCCGTCGACGTGCACCTGGACCCGGATGCCGTCGAGCTTCTCCTCCACCGCGCACGGACCGAGCCCGTCCACCGCCTCGTCCACGTCCTTGGCGGTGCGGGCCAGCATCGGCAGGACGGGGCGCCCCACGCCCAGCCGGAACTCCTCCAGCGCGCCGCCCCCGCGGGCCAGCAGCGCCTCGGCGACCGCGCCGAGCGAACCGCCCACCATCACCGCCCGCCGCACCCCGTCGGGGTCCGCGCCCACCGCGGCGGCCAGCCCCTCCACGGCGAACGCGTCCAGCGCGCCCTGGCGCAGCTCGCCCGCGAGCAGCCGCACCAGGAAGCGCTGCTCGGCGGCGGTGGCGGCACCCAGCAGGGCCTGCAGCCGCCGGACCCGCCCGGCCTGCGCGCCCTTGCCCGACACGGCGGCGATCCCGTCCAGGGCCCGGTGCACCTCCCGCACCGACAGCGAGGGCTCCGCGGCCGGCGGGACGGGCTGCGCCAGCGACCTCCAGCCGAGACCCGTCCTGCGCTGCGGGATCCTGCCCGCCAGGTAGGTGATCACGATCGGGGCGTCACCGGGCCCGGCGGTGCGGAACAGTCCGGCGAGCAGGGCGACCTTCTCGGTGCGCGAAGCGGTGCCCGCGACCCGCTCGGAGGTGCGGGCGACATCGGCCAGCAGCATGGATCCCTCCTCGTCCCGGGCGGCCCCCGCACGGCGTGTCGGCGCGCCGGGGAGAGCCGGGGCAACGGGCGGACCGGGGGCGATGAGTTCCCGGCCCGCCCAGGGTCCTACCCCGTGGGGCCCGGCGCATCCGGTCCCCCGCGCGAACCCCGAGGGAAGGCAGCACCATGGCGAAACTGACCCTGACCGCGTTCACCACTCTCGACGGCGTCGTCCAGGCACCGGGCGGGCCGGACGAGGACCGCGACGGCGGCTTCGAACACGGCGGCTGGCTGGTGCCGTACGCCGACGAGGACACGGGCCGGTTCATGGGGGAGGTCTTCCGGGCCGCGACCGGCTTCGTGCTCGGCCGCAGGACCTACCAGATCTTCGCCGCCTACTGGCCCCGCGTCACCGACGGGGACGACCCCATCGCGTCCGGTCTCAACACCCTGCCCAAGTACGTCGCCTCCAGGACGCTGGAGAAGGCCGACTGGGCGGGCAGCACCGTGCTCGCCGGCGACGCCCCGCGGGAGGTCGCCGCCCTCAAGGAGCGCCTGGAGGGGGAGCTGCAGGTCCACGGCAGCGGCACCCTGGCGCGCAGCCTGATGGCGCACGGCCTGATCGACGAGTACCGGCTGCTGGTCCACCCCGTCCTGCTGGGCACCGGAAAGCGCCTGTTCGCCGACGGCGCCGCGCCGACCGCGCTGGAGCTGACCGGCAGCCGGACGACCGGCGCCGGGGTGGCGATCCACACCTACCGGGCGGCGGGGCGGCCCGGCTACGGTGCGTTCGACTCGGAGGGGTGACCCGGACCGGCGGCGCGGGCCGGGCGGCGGCGCGGGCCCTCGGGAGCGCACCGCCCCCGGGCGCGTCCGTACGGGGCGAAGGGGCGGTCGCGGCGGGCGTCCCCGCCGCCGCGTCGCGGCCCGGTCCCGCCGAGGCGGGCCCGGCCCCTCCGGCCCCGGCCCGCCCGCCGTCCCGTGTGCACGGAATCTCCCCAAGTCCTGCCGAGGGGACGGATTCGGTGACCCGATCGTGGTGGGGTAACCTCGCCCTGTTTGCATGTTTGCCGCGCGGCGAACATGGCGGCCCTGTCGACGTGGAGCGTCCGCGCCCGCCGTCCGCCCCCCGCGTGACCGCGGGAGACGGTGGTCGTGTGCGTGGCGAGCCCTGGCGGCTTACGAGCGGAGCGATGGCGGACATGGTGGACACCTCGGTCGGCGAACCGCGTCCGGCGGGGCGTGGCAAGGCCCCCCGGCCCAGGAGCGCGGGCAGGGCGGGCGAGCAGGAGCTGCGGCAGCTCCTGGCGGGTCTGACGGCCGTGCGCGACGGGGACTTCGGCACCCGGCTGCCGGACGGCGCCGACGGACTCCTCGGTGAGATCGCCACGGTGTTCAACGGCATGGTCGACCAGCTGTCGCTGTTCACCTCCGAGGTGACCCGCGTCTCCCGGGAGGTCGGCAGCGAGGGCCGGCTCGGCGGCCAGGCGCAGGTGCCCGGGGTCGGCGGGGCCTGGCGGGACCTGACCGACTCGGTCAACTTCATGGCCGGCAACCTCACCACCCAGGTCCGCTCCATCGCCCAGGTCACCACCGCGGTCGCCAAGGGCGACCTGTCGCAGAAGATCACCGTCGACGCGCGCGGGGAGATCCTGGAGCTGAAGGAGACCATCAACACGATGGTCGACCAGCTCTCCGGCTTCGCCGACGAGGTCACGCGGGTGGCCCGTGAGGTGGGCACCGAGGGCAAGCTGGGCGGCCAGGCCGACGTCAAGGGCGTCTCCGGCACCTGGCGGGACCTGACCGACTCGGTCAACTTCATGGCCGGCAACCTCACCGGCCAGGTCCGCAACATCGCCCAGGTGGCCACGGCGGTCGCCAAGGGCGACCTCACCCAGAAGATCCGGGTGGACGCGCGCGGGGAGATCCTGGAGCTGAAGGAGACCATCAACACGATGGTCGACCAGCTCTCCGGCTTCGCCGACGAGGTCACGCGGGTGGCCCGTGAGGTGGGCACCGAGGGCAAGCTGGGCGGCCAGGCGACGGTGCGCGGGGCCTCGGGCACCTGGAAGGACCTGACCGACTCCGTCAACGTGATGGCGTCCAACCTCACCGGCCAGGTCCGCTCCATCGCCCAGGTCGCCACCGCCGTCGCCCGCGGCGACCTGTCGCAGAAGATCACCGTCGAGGCCAAGGGCGAGGTCGCGGCCCTCGCCGACGTGATCAACACCATGGTCGACACGCTCTCGGCGTTCGCCGACGAGGTGACCCGCGTGGCCCGCGAGGTGGGCACCGAGGGCATCCTCGGCGGCCAGGCCCGGGTGCCCAACGTGGCGGGCACCTGGAAGGACCTGACCGACAACGTCAACTCGATGGCGAACAACCTCACCGGCCAGGTCCGCAACATCGCCCAGGTGACCACCGCCGTCGCCCAGGGCGACCTCACCCGCAAGATCGACGTCGACGCGCGCGGGGAGATCCTGGAGCTGAAGACCACCATCAACACGATGGTCGACCAGCTCTCCGCGTTCGCCGCCGAGGTCACGCGCGTGGCCCGGGAGGTCGGCAGCGAGGGCCGGCTCGGCGGCCAGGCCGAGGTCGAGGGCGTCTCCGGCACCTGGAAGCGCCTGACGGAGAACGTCAACGAGCTCGCGGGCAACCTCACCCGCCAGGTCCGCGCCATCGCCGAGGTCACCAGCGCCGTCGCCGAGGGCGACCTGACCCGCTCCATCACCGTCGACGCCTCCGGCGAGGTGGCCGACCTCAAGGACAACATCAACTTCATGGTGCAGTCCCTGCGGGAGACCACCCGGGCCAACCAGGAGCAGGACTGGCTCAAGACCAACCTGGCCCGCATCTCCAGCCTGATGCAGGGCCGCCGCGACCTGGCGGTCGTCGCCGAGCTCGTCATGGACGAGCTGACCCCGCTGGTCGGCGCGCAGTACGGCGCCTTCTACCTCGCCGAGGAGGACGCCGGCGGCGAGACCGAGCTGCGCCTCATCGGCTCCTACGGCCACCCCGCCGTCGCCGAGGACGCCGAGGCGCCCCGCTTCCGGCTCGGCCAGTCCCTGGTCGGCCAGGCCGCCCGCAGCCGCCGCACCATCACCGTCGACGACCTGCCCGCCGGCTACGTCACCGTCTCCTCCGGCCTGGGCGCCACCGACCCCACCAGCCTGATCGTGCTGCCGATCCTCGCCGAGGACCAGGTGCTCGGCGTCATCGAGCTGGCCTCGGTCACCCCCTTCACCGCCGTCCACAGGGACTTCCTCGGCCAGCTGATGGAGACGGTGGGCGTCAACGTCAACACCATCGTCGCCAACGCCCGCACCGACGAGCTGCTGGAGGAGTCCCAGCGCCTGGCCGCCGAGCTCCAGTCCCGCTCCGAGGAGCTCCAGGTCCAGCAGGAGGAACTCCAGCGCTCCAACGCCGAGCTGGAGGAGAAGGCCGCCCTGCTGGTCTCCCAGAACCGGGACATCGAGACCAAGAACCTGGAGATCGAGCAGGCCCGGCAGGAGCTGGAGGAGCGCGCCCAGCAGCTGGCACTGGCCTCCAAGTACAAGTCGGAGTTCCTGGCCAACATGAGCCACGAACTGCGCACTCCGCTCAACAGCCTGCTGATCCTCGCCCAGCTCCTGGCCCAGAACCCCACCCGCAACCTCACCCCCAAGCAGGTCGAGTACGCGGGCATCATCCACTCCGCCGGTTCCGACCTGCTCCAGCTGATCAACGACATCCTGGACCTGTCCAAGGTCGAGGCCGGCAAGATGGACATCAACCCCGAGCGCGTCCCGCTGCGCCGCCTGCTGGACTACGTCGAGGCCACCTTCCGGCCGCTCACCACCCAGAAGAGCCTCGACTTCACCATCACCACCGCGCCGGGCGTCCCCGTGGACCTGTTCACCGACGACTCCCGGCTGCGGCAGGTGCTGCGCAACCTGCTCTCCAACGCGGTGAAGTTCACCGAGTCCGGCAGCGTCCGGCTGCGCATCGAGCCCGTCGCCCCCGACGAGCTGCCGCCCACCGTCCGGCTGCACGGCTCGGCCGTCGCCTTCCGGGTGGAGGACACCGGCATCGGCATCCCCGAGCAGCAGCTGGAGACCATCTTCGGGGCCTTCCAGCAGGCCGACGGGACCACCAGCCGCAAGTACGGCGGCACCGGCCTGGGCCTGTCCATCAGCCGTGAGATCGCCTACCTGCTGGGCGGCGCCGTCACCGCCGAGAGCGTCCCCGGCCAGGGCAGCACCTTCACCCTCTACCTGCCCGTGGCGCGGCCCGACTTCACCGCCGCGCCGCCCGCCGGGCAGGACGGCACCGCCTCCGCCGAGCAGGCCGCGCCGGCCGGCGGCGCGGCGGAGCCGGCCGGAGCCCCCGCGCCGCCCCCGCGCCCGCAGAAGCGGCGGCTGCTCGTCATCGAGGACCGCCCCCGCGGCCTGCTCTCCCTCGTCGCCGAGAACGCCGCCACGGACCTCGCCGAGGGCGCCCAGGGCCCGGACGACCCGCGCGGACCGGTGGAGATCGTCACCGCCGTCGGCGCGCAGGAGGCCGCCGCCGCGCTCGCCGCGGAGGCCTGCCACTGCGTGGTGCTCCAGCTCGACATGGCCGACGGGACGGCGCTGGGCTTCCTGGAGGCCATGGACGGCGACGCGGCCCTGCGCCGCGTCCCGGTCCTGGCCCACAACAACCGGCGCCTGGACCCGGAGCAGGAGCGGGCCCTGCAGTCCCGCGCCGGCAGCCGTCCGGTGGAGCTGCTCTCCAGCCTGGACGAGCTGCGCGAGCGCATCGCCCTGCACCTGACCGCCGAGGAGCCGGGGGACGTGCTCCCGCTGGTGCGCTCCGAGGAGGCGGCCGCCGAGCCGTTCGCGCCGCGCGAGTTCGACGGCGCGCTGGCGGGCCGCACCGTGCTCGTCGTCGACGACGACGCCCGCAACGTCTACGCGCTCACCGGCATCCTCGAACTCCACGGGATGCACGTGCTGCACGCCGACAACGGCCGCAGGGGCATCGAGACCCTCACCGCCCACCCCGGTGTGGACCTGGTGCTGATGGACGTGATGATGCCGGAGATGGACGGCTACGCCGCGACCGCGGCGATCCGCGCCATGCCCGAGCACGCGGGGCTGCCCATCATCGCGGTGACGGCCAAGGCGATGCCCGGGGACCGGGAGAAGACCATCGCGGCCGGCGCCAACGACTACGTCACCAAGCCGCTGGACGCCCGCGACCTCATCGCCTGCATCCGGCGCTGCCTCGACGTGTAGCCGCGCACCCGCACACCCCGCGGTCCCGCGGCAGCCCGCAGGACCGGCCCCCGCCGAACACCGCCTTGAGGAGCAGCGCAGTGGACACCCAGCGACCGGACGAGCCCGTCCGCGGGGACGGGACGCCGAGCGCTGCCCCGGAGGCGGCCGCCGCCGGGACGGACACCGCCGCCGGGGCCGCCGCGCCGGGCGGCGGGGGCCTGGTGCCCGGCGGGCGGCGGCCCTACGAGGGGTACGTGTACGAGAGCCGGCCGCGGCAGGAGTCCGAGGACGCCGCCGAGGAGAACCTCGGCAGACTGGCGGCCACGGTCGAGCGGCTCCGCCGGGAGGTGCGCGAGGCCCACGCGGCGGCCGAGGGCCGCGCCCTGATCGAGATGGCCAAGGGCATCCTCGTCGAGCGGCTGGGCTGCGGCCCCGCGCAGGCGGCCCGGCAGCTGGACACCCTCGCCGACCAGGCCGGCGTCTCCCGGCTGGAGCTGGCCGCCGACCTGATCAACCAGGCGGCGCGCGACCGGCTCACCGAGGCCGCCCAGGAGTTCCTGGCCCGGGCCCGCCAGGGGGAGCGCGGGAGCCGGGGAACCGACGGGGAGGGGCAAGGCGGCGGGGACGGCGGGGACTCCCCCTCGCTGTCGGTGCGGCTGCGCACCGCGGAGAGCGGCGCGCTGGCCGCCGACGACACCCAGGCCGTCGCCGAGTCCCTGCTGGAGCACGCGCTCACCCCGCTGGGCGCCATGGCCGTGGCCATCTGGGCCGCCGGCACGGACGCCTCCCTCACCCTGGCCGGCTCCGCCGGGTTCGCCGCCGAGGAGGCCGCCCGCTGGCACTACGTCCCCCCCGGCGTGGCGACGCTCGCCCGGCGGGCCCTCACCGAGCGCCGCGCCGTGTGGTTCCACTCCCCGGCCGACTCCCAGCTGCCCACCCTGGGGCGCAGGCAGGCCCCCGACGGCTGCCGGGTGACGGTCCCCGCCGACAACGGCGGCCGCATCCTGGGGGTGCTGGAGATCTGCTGGCCCGGTCCGCTGGAGCCGCAGCCCCCGCAGGTCCAGCGGCAGCTGGAGGCCCTGGCGGAGCTGTGCGCCCACACCCTCGACAGCCGCCCCCCGGCCCCCGCGGACCCCGCCGGCGTCGTGCGGGACCAGGGCGTCTCGGAGCTGGTGGACTTCGCCGACGGCCTGCTGGACCCGGCGCTGGTCCTGGTGCCCCACCGGGACGCCGAGGGACGGCTCGCCGACTTCCGCGTCCACCACGTCAGCAGCAACTTCGTCGACCCCGCCGGACGTCCGCGCGCCGCCGTGGCGGGGGCGCTGGTGACGGAGGCGTACCCGCTGGCGATGGGCGAGAGCGGACTGTTCCAGAAGATCGAGCACGTCCACGCCACCGGCGAGTCCTTCCGCGCCGAGCGGATGGTGCTGCGCGCCCTGGTCGGCCAGGTGCCGCTCACCGTGGAGGCGGCCGTCAGCATCAGCCGCCACGGCGAGAACGTGCTGCTCATCTGGCGGGTCCAGGACGAGGCCGCACGGCTGGCGAGCGTCCTGCAGCACGCCCAGCGGCTGGGCCGCATCGGCGGTTTCGAGGAGAACCTCGTCACCGGCGAGATCCTCTGGAACAGCCAGCTCTTCGCCCTCCACGGACTGCCGCCCACCGCCGCGCCGATCCCCCTGGAGCAGCTGCCCGCCCACACCCACGCCGACGACGAGGCCGCCATAGGGCGCTTCCTGCGCACCCTGCTGCACCACCGCCGGCCCGCCTCCACGGCCTTCCGCCTCCGGCGGACCGACGGGATCGTGCGGCACATCCGCGTGGTCGCCGAGCCCGTCGCGGACTCCGCGGGACGCCTGGTCGCGGTGCGCGGCGCCTACCAGGACGTCTCCGCCCAGCACTGGACCGAGGTCGCGCTGGGCGCCACCCGCGACCAGCTCGCCCAGACCGAGCAGCAGGCCGCCGAACGCAACCGCATGGCGCTCCAGCTCCAGCGCGCCATCATGCCGCCCACCCGCGGTCCCATCGACGCGGGCGGCCTCCACATCGCCGTCCGCTACCGCCCCGCCGAGAAGGACCACCTCGTCGGAGGCGACTGGTACGACGCCGTCGTGCTGCCCTCCGGCCAGGTGCTGCTCTCCGTCGGCGACGTGGCGGGCCACGGCATCGAGGCCGCCACCGGCATGGTCGTCCTGCGCAACGCCCTGCGCGGCCTGGCCACCACCGGCGCCGGCCCCGCCCAGATCCTGTCCTGGCTCAACACCGTCGCCCACCACCTCACCGAGAACGTCACCGCGACCGCCGTCTGCGGCCTGTACGACCCCGCCACCCGCACGCTGCGCTGGGCACGGGCCGGGCACCCGCCGCCGGTGCTGGTGCGCGGGGAGCGGGCCGGCGCCCTGCCGCTGGTCGGCGGACTGCTCCTCGGCGCGGTCCCGGAGGCGGTGTACGAGGAGGAGCGGCTGACGCTGGAGGGCGGCGACATGCTGCTGATGTACACCGACGGCCTGATCGAGCGCAGGGACCGCTCCCTGCAGGAGTCCCTGGACCAGCTGCTGGCCGTCGCCCGGGACGCCGACGCCACCTTGGAGAAGCAGCTCGACCGCCTGCTGACCTACAGCAACGCCGACACCGACGACGACACCTGCATCGTCGGCGTCCGGATGAGCTGAGAGGCAGGCGCCGACCGCCGCGGCGATCCGGTTCCGGCCCCACCGCACCGGGCCGCCCGGGAACAGCGGGCCCCGGCCGGGCGCCGGCCTGCGCCGCCCGGCCGGAAGCCGGTGCTCAGGGGTGCATGCGGGCGCCCTTGAGCACCTTGTCGACCGCGTTGCGCGGCCCGTACACGGCCAGCCCCACCAGGTCCAGCCGGTCCCCCGGCACGGCCCGTACCGCCGCGCGGTTGTCCCGGTCGTTGCCGGTGGCGAACAGGTCGGAGGTGAACACCGACCGGGGCAGCGAGCGGGACAGGGCACGGCGGTGCGCGGCGGCCAGCGTCTCCGCCGCCCCCTCGAGGACCAGGACGGGCTGGCGGAACATGGGCAGGTACGGGGTGCCGTCGGCGTCGGCGTACGGCTCCCCGATCACTTCGGGGACTTCCGTGCCCAGACCGCTGACCAGGAACGCGGTCACATTCAGCCGCTGCCAGGACTCCAGGTCCTCGCGCAGCAGGACGGCGATCTTGGTGTCGAACCGCACGGGGGTGTTCTCGGTCGTCATGCCCCGAGGCTTCCAGCCGCCCCGCGGCACCTTCTTGTACGTTCTTGGCATGCCGGCACGGTACGAGGTCTCCGCGTGGCGCCCGCAGGTCCCGGGGGTCGTGGAGGTCCTCCACGCCCGTTTCACCGACCACGCGTACCCGATGCACGTCCACGACGTGTGGACCCTGCTGATCGTGGACGACGGTGCGGTCCGCTACGACCTGGACCGCCGCGAGCGCGGCACCCTGCGCGACACGGTGTCCCTGCTCCCCCCGCGGGTGCCGCACAACGGCTCGCCCGCCACCCCGCAGGGCTTCCGCAAGCGGGTGCTCTACCTGGCCCCGGACCACCTGGGCGAGAGCTTCGTCGGTCCGGCGGCGGACGGCCCCGACCTGGTCGACCCCCTGCTGCGCCGGCGGGTCGGGCAGTTGCACTCGGCCCTGTCGCGCCGGGGCGACGAGCTGGAGGCGGAGAGCCGTCTCGCCCTGATCGGGGAACGGCTGCGCAGCCATCTGCGGCCCCGGCTCGCCGCCCGGCCGCCCGGGACCGACCGCGGCGTGGCCCACAGCCTGCGCGAGCTCCTCGACGAGCGGCTGCTTTGCGGCGTGAGCCTGGACGAGGCCGCGAAGCTGGTCCACGCCCACCCCACGCACCTGGTGCGGGCGTTCACCGCGGCCTTCGGCATCGCCCCGCACCAGTACCTGGTGGCCCGCCGGGTCGACCGGGCCCGACGGCTGCTCCTCGACGGCAGGCCCCCCGCAGAGGCGGCCGCCGCGGCCGGCTTCTACGACCAGTCGCACCTGACCCGGCACTTCACCCGGCTCGTGGGCGTCACCCCCGGCCGCTACGCCCGCGGGGCCCGCGCCCCGGGGCGGCGGCGGTCCGGGGCGCAGCCGCCGACCGCGCGAGGGGGAGGAGCGCGGGAGGAGCCGGCGGGCGGGACCCGGGGGCCGTCCGGCCCGGCCCCCGCGCGCCGGAGGGACCCGCCGCCTCCGCCGGTGCCCGCACCGCGGGAATGAGGCGCCTGCGCGGTGCCCGCCGTTTTCGGGCGCGGTCACCGGGTACCTGCGCGGTGCGTCAGAACGCGACACACTGCGACACACTGCGAGGACCACGGCCATGGGCGAAGCGAACAGGCACCCGGAGCAGGGCGAGGGCGAGCGGGGCCGGGAGGCGGAGCACCGCACCGACCCGGCCGACCGCGGCCCCGGGGCCCACTCCGGCAGCGAGAGGCAGATGGAGCACCGCGCCGTCCCCGGCACGGCGTCCGCCGCCGAGGGGTTCTCCGGGGGCGGCACCGTCGAGGGGGAGCCGCTCAAGGGCGTCGAGCTGGAGGGCACCGGCGGCACGCGGGAGGGCGACCAGGAGGTGGGCCCCGGGGAGGAGTCCCACGGCAGGAACACCCAGGGGGACTGAGCCGGCCCCGGGGCGGGGCCGCCCCGCCCCGGTCAGCGGTGCAGGGGGACGAACCGCACGGGCAGACCCGGCGGCGCCTGCGCCGCGGCCGCCAGCGCCTCCCCGGGCACCACGCCGACGACCGGGTAGCCGCCCGTGGTCGGGTGGTCGGCGAGGAAGACCACCGGGCGGCCGTCCGGCGGCACCTGCACCGCACCCGTGACCATGCCCTCGCTGGGCAGCTCGCCGCCCCGGGCCCGTTCCAGGGCCGGCCCCTCGGTGCGCAGGCCCACCCGGTTGCTCGCGGCCGACACCCGCCAGGTGTCCTCGGCCAGCAAGCGCGAGGCGTCCGGGGTGAACCAGTCGTCGCGCGGGCCGGGCACCAGCGGCAGCACCAACCGCCCCGCCGGCGGTCCCGGCGCCGGGGCGGTGTCGACGGGCGGCGCCTCCCCGCGGGCCCCGCCGACGGGCAGCAGGGCCCCGTCCGACAGCGGTTCGGGGCCGAGCCCGGAGAGCAGGTCGGTGGAGCGGCTGCCGAGCACCGGTTCGACCGCGATGCCGCCGGCCACGGCCAGGTAGCAGCGCACCCCGGCCCGTACGGTCCCCGCCTCCAGCACGGCACCGTCCGGGACCCGCACCGCCGCGCCCCACGGGGCCGGGCGGCCGTCGATCCGCACCGGGCACGGGGCGCCGGTCACCGCGGCGGTCACCGGCCGCCCGGCGCGCACCCGCACCGCGCAGCCGGTGACGGTGGTCTCCAGGGAGGCCGCCCCGGGCGGGTTGCCCACCAGGCGGTTGGCGAGCCGGTGGGCGGGCAGGTCCAGCGCCCCGGAGCGCGGCACCCCCAGGTGGGCCAGGCCCGCCCGGCCCAGGTCCTGCACGGTGGTCAGCGCCCCGGCCCGCACCACCTCCAGCACGCCTCCCGCCGCGGTCCCCCTCATCCGACCGCCTCGAAACGCACCCGGGTGCCGGGGGAGAGCAGCGCGACGGGCTCGCGCGCCACGTCCCACAGCACGGCGTCGGTCCGCCCGATGAGCCGCCAGCCGCCGGGCGAGGTGCGCGGGTAGACACCGGTGTACGGCCCGGCCAGCGCCACCGAGCCGGCCGGCACGGCCGTGCGGGGCGTCGCCAGCCGGGGGACGTGGAAGCGCTCGGGCAGCCCGGTGAGGTAGCCGAAGCCGGGAGCGAACCCGCAGAAGGCGACCCGGAACCCGGTCCCGCTGTGGATCGCGGCGACCTCCTCCTCGGCCACGCCCCACAGCGAGGCGACCTCGGCGAGGTCGGGGCCGTCGTAGCGCACCGGCAGCACCACCGGTGCGGCGTCCGCCGGGACGGTCCGCGGCACGCGCAGGTGCCGCAGCCGCTCCGCCAGCGCCGCCGGGTCGGCCACCCCGTCCAGCAGGACGGTGACCGCGGCCGGGACGATCTCCTCCACCGGGGGCAGCCCGCCCGCCTCCCGCAGCCGCACCAGCTCGGCGTGGAGCGCCTGGGCCCGCCCGGTGTCCTCCACCTCCACCAGCAGGGCCCGCCGGCCCACGGGCAGCACCCTCACGCGAACGCCCCGATCCGCACCCCGGCCTCCTCCAGGGCGCGCCGCACCCGCAGGGCGAGCTCCGCCGCGCCCGGGGTGTCGCCGTGCACGCACAGGGAGCGGGCGGCGACGGCCACGCGCGTGCCGTCGGCCGCGGTGGCCTCCTTGCGCAGGGCGATGTCCAGGGCCCGGGCCACCACGGCACCGGGGTCGTGGAGCACCGAGCCCGGCTCCCGCCGCGGCACCAGCGTGCCCCCGGGGGTGTAGGCGCGGTCCGCGAAGGCCTCGGCGACCACGGGCAGTCCGGCCTCCCGGGCGGCCGCCAGCAGCAGTGAACCGGGCAGTCCCAGCACCGGCAGTCCGCCGCCCGCCAGCAGCGTCCCGGCCACGACCGCCCGCGCCTGGGCCTCGTCGTGCACCGTGCGGTTGTAGAGCGCGCCGTGCGGTTTGACGTACGCCACCCGTGCCCCGGCCGCCTCGGCGAACACCCGCAGGGCGCCGATCTGGTAGGCGACCTCGTCGGCCAGCTCGTCCGCGGGGACGTCCATCGCCCGCCGCCCGAAACCGCTCAGGTCGCGGTAGGAGACCTGGGCGCCGATCGCCACGCCGCGTTCGGCGGCTCCCGCGCACACCCGCCGCATGGTGGACGGGTCCCCGGCGTGGAAGCCGCACGCGACGTTGGCGCTGCTGACGGCGGAGAGCAGCGCCTCGTCGTCGGTCAGCCGCCACCGCCCGAACCCCTCGCCCAGATCGGCGTTGAGGTCGATCACCGCATCCGTGTGTTCCACAGCCCCTCTTCCTCGTCGGCGACGGGACGAGCGTAGTGGCGGGCGGGGCGCCGCGGGGTGCGGCCGGCGGCGGTGGCGTCAGCGGCCGGGGGGCCGGTGCGGCGCGCGGCCGCCGCCCCCGGCGGAACCCGCCGGCGCCTCCGTGCCGCCGGTCCGTGCGGAGGGCTCCCGCGGGTCCTTTCCGGTCCGCTCGCGCACGGCCCCCCCGACGTACCGCAGGGCGAGCAGCAGCAGGCCGACGTCGTCCAGGTACACCGGGTCGGGGACGAGGTCGAGGGGGGAGACCGTGTAGACGAGCGCCCCCCAGAACGCGGCCCTGGCACCGGCGGGGACGTCCTCGCCGCGCAGCAGCCGGTAGGTGCGCACGAGCCGTGTCAGCAGGACGACCGCGACGGCCAACAGCGCGGCCGCCACCGCCGCGCCGACGGCGAGCAGCGCGGTCTGCCAGGTCTCCACGGGCGTCTCCTTCCGTCCGCCGCCCGGCCGCGGAACCGGCCGCCGGTCCTCTACCCGGACGGCCGCCCCGCATCCGTGTTCCGCGCCGGCCGGTTCCGCGGCCGGGGGTTCAGCGGCGCGGCGGCAGCCGGTGCAGCTCCACCCCGCGCAGCTCGCCGGCCACCACGGAGGCGGTCATGTAGGTGCAGTGCGGCTGGGCGCGGCGATCGGTGGGCGAGCCGGGGTTGAGCAGGCGCAGCACCCCGCCGCCGGGCCTGGCGGCCGTGGTGTCCCAGGGGATGTGGCTGTGCCCGAAGACCAGCACGTCCAGGTCGGGGAAGCGCTCCGCGCACCGCTTCTCCCGCCCCTGCTTCGGGCCCGTCTCGTGGACGACGCCCAGGCGCAGGCCGTCCAGCTCCGCGCGGGCCACCTCGGGCAGCCGGGCCCGCAGGCCGGGGCCGTCGTTGTTGCCGTACACGCCGACCAGGTGCCGCGACCGCTCCTGGAGCAGGTCGAGGGTGTCGGTGTCCACCCAGTCCCCGGCGTGGACCACCACGTCCGCCTCCGCGATCCGGGCCAGCAGTTCCCCGGGCAGCCGGCGGGCGCGCTTGGGCAGGTGGGTGTCGGACGTCAGCAGCAGGCGCACCCGCCCACCGTAGCCCCGGCGGTGCGGCCGCCGCCGTCGCCCCCGCCGTCACTCCCCGCGGGCGGTGACGGTCCGGAGGGCGGTGAAGGCGCCCCAGGTGCCGTCGGGGAGCCGGGCGCGCAGCCGCACGGTGTGGGAGGCGTCCCGCTCCCGGCCGAGGTAGAGGCTGTGCTCGACCCTCCGCCCGGGGTCCTCGGAGGCCCCCGTGCTCCAGTTGAGGGTGGTGGCGGGCCTCCCGTCGAGGTGGATCTCGTACTGGGTGATCCTCCCGCCCGTGTCCGGCGGCACCCAGGACAGGTCCAGGTGCGTGCCGTCCCCGGCGGTGCGGAGGGCGGCCCGGAAGCCGGTGGGCGCGGTGCCGGGCCCGCCGCCCGGTTCCGCGGCGGTGGTCAGCTCCACGGTGCGGCTCGCGGGGGAGGTGTTGCCGGCCGCGTCGCGCGCGACGACGGAGAAGGCGTAGCGCACACCGGGCCGCAACCCCGTCACCAGGGACCGGGTCTCCTCGCCGGAGACGCTGTGGATCCGGACGCCGCCCTGGTGGATCTCGTAGGAGGACACGCCCCGCTCGTCCTTCGACGCCTCCCAGTCCAAGGTGGCGGCACGGGCGCCCTCGGCGCGGCCCCGCAGCCCCTCCGGCCGGGTGGGCGGGGTGCGGTCGTCGGGGGCGGCGGCCGGGGTGGTGACGGACACCTCGGCGCTGAGCGGCGAGAGGTTGCCCGCCTCGTCGCGGGCCCGGACGGTGAAGGTGTGGGCGGTGGACGGCTCCAGTCCGTCGACGTCCACCATGTGCCGGTCCCCGGGGACGTCCGCCGCCTTCTCGCCGGAGCGCAGGACCTCGTAGCCGGCCACCCCGGTGTCGTCGGTGGATCCGTTCCACATCACGTGCACGGAGGTGGCGCTGCCGGCCTGGGCGGTCACCCCGGTCGGCGCGGTGGGCGCCCGGTCGTCACCGCCGCCCGGGAGGCAGCCCGCCAGCGGCAGGCAGAGGGCGAGCAGCACGGCCGCCGCGGCGGTCGTGGGGGTCCGTACCAAGGCGAGCTCCCGGATGGCGGCGATTGGTCCAGACATATATGACACAGCGGGGGTCCGGCGGCAAGGGCCGTGCCGGAAACCGGAACCGGCGGGACGGCGGGGGGACGGCACTCGGCACGGCGGCGCGCCCACCGTAGGGTGAGCGCGGCACGCCGACGACACCCGAGGAGTGGGGGAGCGCATGACACGCAGGGACGACACCATCAGATGGGGCATCCTCGCCACCGGCGGGATAGCCGGGGCCTTCGCGCGGGACCTGGCCGGGGTGCCCGGCGCCGAACTCGCGGCGGTGGGCTCCCGCTCCGAGGCCTCCGCCCGCCGGTTCGCCGACGAGCACGGCGCCCCCCGCGCGTACGGGAGCTGGGCGGAGCTGGCCGCCGACCCGGACGTCGACGTCGTCTACGTCGCCACGCCCCACTCGGCCCACCTGGAAGCCGCCCGCGTGTGCCTGGAGGCGGGCAAGGCGGTGCTGTGCGAGAAGCCGCTCACGCTCAACCTGGCGCAGGCGCGGGAACTGGTCGGCCTGGCCCGCCGCAAGGGCGTCTTCCTGATGGAGGCCATGTGGACCTACTGCAACCCGGTGGTCCGGCGCATGCTCGACATCGTCGCCGCCGGGGAGATCGGCGAGGTCCGCTCGGTCCACGCGGACTTCGGCATCGTCGCGCCCGTCGACGCCTCGCACCGGCTGCGCGACCCCCGGCTGGGCGGCGGCGCCCTGCTGGACCTGGGGGTCTACCCGGTGTCGTTCGCGCACCTGGTCCTGGGCGAGCCCGCCTCGGTCGCGGCGTGGGCCCATCTGACGCCCGAGGGCGTGGACGAGACCACCGGCGTGCTGCTCGGCTACGACAGCGGCGCCGTCGCCACCCTGTCGTGCTCCATCGCCGCGGCCAGCCCCACCGTGGCGGCCGTCAGCGGCACCCGGGGGCGCATCGAACTGCCCCACGGCTTCTTCATGCCCCACTCCTTCGTGCTGCACCGCGAGGGGCGCGAGGCGGAGGAGGTCCGGGTGCCGGAGGCGCCCGGCGGCGCGGGGTACGGGCCCGAGGCGGCCGAGGTGATGCGCTGCCTGCGGGAGAAGGAGACCGAGTCCCCGCTGGTGCCGCTGGACGGGACGCTCGCGGTGATGGCGACCCTGGACGCCGCCCGGGAGCGCATCGGGGTCCGCTACCCGCAGGAGTGACCGCGGCCGTCCGCCGCGCGCCGCGGGGCGTCCGGCCGGGGTCCTGCCGCACGGCGGGCCCCCGGCCGGACGCCTCCCTCCGGGCCGCTCACCTGCGACGGCGCCGAGAGCGCTCTCATTTCCGCGCCCGGACGGCGGCGCCACGCCGCGTCCTTCCAAGAAATGTACTGATCAAGGGGGTTGACGGTGCACCGGGCCGGATACAGGATCGGCGCCGTGCGCATGACAGTGCCGTAGCACCTCCGTGCGTTCACCTACTGAACAAGCGATCCGTGTCCGACGGGAGCCGCCATGGGACAGCTGATGCACGGAAGACCCGACCACAGACGCCGACGGGCACGGACGGCGCTGGGAACGCTCGGCGCCCTCCTCGCCCTCCTCGCCACCGGGCTGACCCCCACCGCGGCGGCCGCCGACCCCACCCGCACCGTCGACGACTTCGACGGGGCCTTCCCCGGGCCGATCGGCACCTACGGCAGCAACGCCGGGGACACCCCGAAGATCAGCCAGGTCGCCGCCGAGGCCCGCCCCGGGGCGAACGCCTTCAACCAGGCGATGCGCGTGGAGTACGGCATCTCCGCCTGGGGCGGCTTCGACCACTCCCTGACCGCCGCCGAGGACTGGAGCGGCTTTGCGGGCCTCTCCTTCTGGGTGAAGGGCACCGGGAGCGGGCAGCGCGTCCAGTTCGAGGTCAAGGACGGCGGCCCGAACGCCGGGCAGGCCGAGCTGTGGGCCGGGTACTTCACCGACGACACCGACGGCTGGAAGCAGGTCCGCACCCCCTTCGAGGACTTCGTCCGCCGCCCCGACTACCAGCCCGCCGGCGCCCCCGCCGACGGCGTACTGGAACTGACCGGCATGTGGGGCTACGCCGTCAACCTGCCCGCCGCCGCCGGCACCCTGGAGTTCGACCAGGTCGAGCTGTACGGCGTGGGCGGGGTGCGGGCCCGCGTCGCCACCGACAGCCCCGTCTACACCGTGGACCACGGCGGAACCGCCACCGTGAAGGTCTCGGTGGGCACCACCGGGGACGCGCCGCTGGCCGAACCCGTCACCGTCACCTACGGCACCGGCGAGGGCACCGCGCGCCCCGGCCGGGACTACACCCCCGTCGAGGGCACCCTCACGTTCCCCGCGGGCACCCCCTCGGGCACGGTGAAGACCTTCGCCGTCCCGACCAGGCGCAGTGCCGGGGCCGCCACCGCCAAGACCATCCCCCTCACCCTCTCCGCCGACGGCGCCCGCGTCCCCGACGACCTGCCGACCGTCGTCATCGACGCGCACGGCCTGCCGTACCTCGACCCCCGGCTCCCGGTGGGGAAGCGGGTCGAGGACCTGCTGTCCCGGATGACCCTGGACGAGAAGATCGGCCAGATGACCCAGGCCGAGCGCGGTGCGCTGGAGGCCCAGGACGACATCGCCGGCTACGAACTGGGCTCCCTGCTCTCCGGCGGCGGCTCCAACCCGGCGCCCAACACCCCCGAGGCGTGGGCCGACATGGTCGACGGCTTCCAGCTGCGCGCCCGGCAGACCCGGCTCCAGATCCCGCTGATCTACGGCGTCGACGCCGTCCACGGCCACAACAACGTGGTCGGCGCCACGATCTTCCCGCACAACACCGGCCTCGGCGCCGCCCGCGACCCGGAGCTGGTGAGGGACACGGCGCACGTCACCGCCACCGAGGTCCGCGCCACCGGCATCCCGTGGAACTTCAGCCCCTGCCTGTGCGTCAGCCGCGACGAGCGCTGGGGCCGGGCGTACGAGGCGTACAGCGAGGACCCGGCGCTGGTCACCCGGCTCGCCACGGCCGTCGAGGGCCACCAGGGGCACGCCGACGGCCGGGACCTGAAGGACGCCGACCGGGTGCTGGCCACCGCCAAGCACTACGTCGGCGACGGCGGCACCGAGTTCGGCTCCTCCACCACCGGCACCTACACCATCGACCAGGGCGTCACCCGCACGACGCGGCAGGAGCTGGAGGCCGTCCACATCGCCCCGTTCGTCGAGGCGGTGGACGAGGGCGTCGGCACCGTGATGCCCTCCTTCTCCAGCGTCGACTTCCTCGGCGACGACGAGGGCCCGGTCAAGATGCACGCCCACGCCGACCTGATCACCGACGTCCTCAAGGGCGAGCTCGGCTTCGACGGCTTCGTGATCAGCGACTGGCAGGCCATCGACCAGATCCCCGGCGACTACGCCTCCGACGTGCGGACCTCGGTCAACGCCGGCCTGGACATGATCATGGTTCCGTACGACTACAAGGCGTTCACCTCCACCCTGAGGGAGCAGGTCGACTCCGGCGCGGTCCCGATGTCCCGGATCGACGACGCGGTCACCCGCATCCTGACCAAGAAGTTCCAGCTGGGCCTGTTCGAGAAGCCCTACGCCGACCGCACCCACCTGGACGACGTCGGCTCCGCGAAGCACCGCGGGCTCGCCCGCGAGGCCGCCGCCGACTCCCAGGTGCTGCTGAAGAACGAGGGGGGCCTGCTGCCCCTGAAGGGCGACGAGAAGCTCTACGTCGCCGGCTCCAACGCCGACGACCTGGGCAACCAGGCGGGCGGCTGGACCATCACCTGGCAGGGCACCCCCGGTGACATCACCGAGGGCACCACGATCCTGGAGGGTCTCCGCGAGGTCGCGCCCGACGCCGAGGTCACCTTCAGCGAGGACGCCTCCGCGCCCACCGGCGGCCACGAGGTGGGAGTCGTCGTGGTCGGCGAGACCCCGTACGCCGAGGGCGTCGGCGACGTCGGCAACGGCCACGACCTGGAGCTGTCCGAGGCCGACCGGAAGGCGATCGACACCGTCTGCGGCGCCATGGACTGCGCGGTGCTGATCGTCTCCGGCCGCCCGCAGATCGTCACCGACCAGCTCGGCGACATCGACGCCCTGGTGGCCTCCTGGCTGCCGGGCAGCCAGGGCGAGGGCGTCGCCGACACCCTCTTCGGCGAGCGCCCCTTCACCGGACGGCTGCCGGTGAGCTGGCCGCGCTCGGCCGGGCAGGTGCCGGTCAACGTCGGCGACGAGCAGTACGCCCCGCTCTTCCCCTACGGCTGGGGCCTGCGCACCGACAACGCCCGCGACCGCCTGGCGGACGTCCGCGACGAACTGCTGGAGCGGCGCCGCGACGGCGCGGCCCGCGCGGCAGCCGCCCATCTGCACCACGCCCTCAAGCGCTCCCACTGGCGCGCCGACGGCACGGTGCGCGACGCGGACGCGGTGCTCGGGGCGCTGGGCAAGGCGGCCGGGAAGCTGGAGCGGGCCGGGGGCGACCTCTACCTCCCGGCCGACGACCTGGTCTCCGTCGCCCGTGACATCGCCCAGGGCGCCCTGGTGAGGGCGGGCGGCGACGCACCGGAGCGGGCCGCGGCCCGCACCGCGGACGCCGACCACGCCCTGGCGTCCGGCGCGTACGCGGCGGCGGTGCGCCACCTGGCGGAGGCCCACCGCCTGGCCCGCTGACCCGCCGGCCGTCCGCGGAGCACCACCGCACCACCGGTCCGCCGGGCGCCCCGCCGCGGGGCGCCCGGCGGCGTGCCGTCCGGCCGGAACCGGCCGCGGCGGGCGCGCCGCAGGTCCCCGGCCCGCTCCCCGGGATCCCCCCGGGGAGCGCGGTGCTCAGCGGCCGCAGCCGACGCGCTCGGCGGACAGGGCCAGGTCGTCCAGGAGCAGGTCGTAGGAGCCGGGGACCGGGTCGCCCTGGTAGAGCTGCCAGCCGATGCGGACGGTGTCGAACTCGGGCAGGACGAAGTCGACGGGGTTGCCGCCGTGCCGGGTGGTGGTGACGGTCAGCTCGGGCTTGTGCTCGCCGTCGATCCACACCGAGACGCGGTTGTCGTCCGCGTCCGCCTCCCACTCCAGGCACGTCCACTCGCCAGCCCGGGCGGGGGCGGAGGCGTGCCAGTCGGTCCAGTCGCCCGTCGGGCCGCCGTCGGAGCCGACGCCCCACAGCGGGGTGCCGCCGCCCACGGTCGGCACGTACTGGCCGCCGATCGGCCGCACCACACTGCCGTCACCGCGGCCGGTGGCCTCCACCAGCGTGAAGTGGGCCCAGTCCGGGGCGGTGGGGAAGGCGTCGACGCGGACCCGCATCCGCCCGAAGAAGCCGTTGCCGGGCGCGCGGAAGTCGTCCACCTCCAAGAAGGCGTGCCCGTTGCCCTCGGTGCGCAGGTGCAGCACCCGGTTCCGCCGGTGCTCGCGCTTCCCGCGGGGCCCGCGCTCGTCCTCGACGGCCAGCGCCCCGTGCCGGGTGTCCACTCCCCAGTCCAGACTGGTGCCCGCCCCGCGCGGCAGGTCCTCGAAGTCCTCGCAGAACAGCAGGGCGGCGCCGCTCGGGCAGCCGCCGCGCGGGGGTCCGCCGTGGCCGGGGTGGCGGTCGGGTGAGGAGGGGGCGCCGCCGGTGGCGGCCACGGCCGTGGCCGCGGCCAGGGCGAGGGCGCCGAGCAGGCGGGGAAGCCGTCGGGCGGTGCGGGGGAGCAGGCGCATCGGAGGTCTCCGTCGGGACGTCGGGAGGGGCGCACACCCGGAATGGGAGCGCTCCCATGGGTCGCCGGGCACCCTAGGGCACCACGCCCCGCACCGCCAGATGCCGCAGCCGCCCTCCTGTGCGGGGCGGGCACCGCCCCCTTCCCCGTTCCACCGGAGGCGGTGATCCTGTGCGGGTAGCGTCTGGAACCGCTCCCACCCCCCTGGAGGACCCATGACGGACCACCCGCGGCACCCGAACCGCCGCACGGCCCTCACCCTGCTCGGCGCCGCGGCCGGAGGACTGGCGGCCGCTCCGGCCGCCGCGGCCCGGCCCCTCCCGGGCGGCCGCCGGCCGCGGTACCACCTGGGCGCCTACACCGGCGGCGACACCGCCCACGGCATCGGCGCGGCGAGCGCCGACCCGCTCACCGGAGCCCTCCGCGTGGAGGGGGTGACCCCCGCCGCGGACCCCTCCTTCCTGGCCCTGTCGGCGACCGGCCGCGTCCTGTACGCCGTCAACGAGACGGCCGACGGCCGGGTGTCCGCCTTCGCCCTCGCCCCGGACGGCACCGTCCGCCGCCCCCTGGGAGAGGCGCCCAGCGGCGGCGCCCACCCCTGCCACCTCGCCCTCCACCCCGGCGGGCGCCACCTGTTCACCGCCAACTACACCTCCGGCACCGTGGCCGTGGTGGCGCTGCGGCCCGACGGCGCCCCGGCGGGGGTCGCCCAGGTGGTGCGGTACACCGGCTCCGGGCCCCACCCCGGCCGGCAGGAGGGCCCCCACGCCCACATGGTGCTGCCCGACCCCGCGGGGCGGCGGCTGCTGACCGCCGACCTGGGCACCGACTCCGTCCACGTCCACCGCTTCGACCCCCGGCGCGGGCGCCTGGACGAGGGCACCCGGGTGCCCATGCCGCCCGGTTCCGGCCCCCGCCACCTGGCCCTGCACCCCTCCGGCCGCGCCGCCTACGTGCTGGGGGAGCTGGACTCCACCCTCACCGCCTGCGCCTACGACCCGGACCGCGGCACCCTCACCCCCACCGCCACCGTCCCCGTCCTGCCGGAGGGCACCGGGGCGGAGGGCACCACCGCCGCCGAGGTGCTGGTCTCCGCGGACGGCAGGTTCGTGTACGCCTCCAACCGCGGCCACGACCTGATCGCCGTCCTCGCCGTCGACCCGCTCGACGCGACCCGGCTGCGGCCCGTCTCCCACCACCCCTGCGGCGGCCGGTCGCCGCGCCACCTCGCACTCGACCCGGACCAGCGGCTGCTGTACGCCGCCAACCAGGACTCCGGCACGGTCACCGTCCTGCGCCGGGACCCGGCGAGCGGCACCCTGTCCCCGGCCGCCGAACCGCTGCCGTACGCGGGAGTGGTGTGCGTGCTGCCCGACCCCGCGCGGTCCTGACGGGCCGCGGGGCGGGCCGGCGCGGAACGCGGGCGGCGTGCGCCCCCGCCCCGCCCCGCGCCGACCGCCCCGTTTCCGCTCCCCCCGGCGGGTACCCGCCGGGGGAGGGCCGGGGAGGGCGGCCCCGGAGCCCCGTCCGGGAGGGAGCGGCACCGTGTTCTTCGTCGACACCGTGGAGACCCCGGGGCTGGGCAACCGCGGTTACCTGGCCGGCGGCCGGTCCACCGCGGTCGCCGTGGACCCGCCGCGGGACGTCGACCGGCTGCTCGCCCCGGCCGCCCGGCGCGGGGTGCGGATCGCCCTGGTGGCCGAGACCCACGTGCACAACGATTACGTCACCGGCGGCCCCGAACTGGCCCGGCTGACCGGTGCGGAGTACCTGGTGCCCGCCGGCGCCCGGGTCTCCCTCCCCCGCACCCCGGTGGCCGACGGCGACCGGCTGGAGGTCGACGGCGGACTGGTCCTGCGCGCGCTGGCCACTCCCGGCCACACCCCCCACCACACCTCCTACGTCCTGGAGGAGGACGGGCGCGCGGTGGCGGTCTTCACCGGCGGCTCCCTCCTGATCGGCACGGTGGGCCGGCCGGACCTGGTCGATCCCCGGCTCACCCGCGAGCTGGCCCGCGCCCAGCACGCCTCCGCCCACCGGCTGGCCGAGGAGCTGGACGACGAGGTGCCCGTCCTGCCCACCCACGGGTTCGGCAGCTTCTGCTCCTCCGCCCCGTCCGAGGGCGACGCCACCACCATCGGCAAGGAACGCACCGCCAACGACGCGCTGCTCAAGGACGCGGACGCCTTCGTCGCCGACCTGCTCGCCGGCCTGGACGACGTCCCCGCCTACTACGTCCACATGCAGCCGGTCAACGCCGCCGGCCCCGCGCCGGTCGACCTCACCCCGCCCCGGCGCGCGGACGCCGCGGAGATAGCCGCCCGGCTCGCGGCGGGGGAGTGGGTGGTCGACCTGCGCGACCGCGTGGCGTTCGCCGAGGGCCACGTCGCCGGGGCGTTCAACTTCGAGGCCGACGGCAGGCTCGCCGTCCACCTGGCCTGGCTGATCCCGTGGGGCAAGCCGGTCACCCTGCTGGCCGAGAGCCCCGGGCAGCTCGCCGGCGCCCAGCGGGAGCTGGCCCGGGTCGGCATCGACCGGCCCGCCGCGGCCGCCACCGGCGGGCCCGCCGACTGGACCGGCGCGGGCGCGGAGTACCGCTCCTACCCCCGGGGGACCTTCGCCGACCTGGCCGGCGCGCTCGGACGCGGCGGCCGGGCGGTGCTGCTCGACGTGCGCCGCGACACCGAACGGGCCCGGGGCCACGTCGACGGCTCGGTGCACATCCCGCTCCACCGCCTCCACGACCGCCTCGGCGAGGTGCCCGACGGTGTGGTGTGGGTGCACTGCGCCGGCGGGATGCGGGCCGCCACCGCCGCCTCGATGCTGGACGCGGCCGGCCGGGAGGTGGTCGCCGTCGACGACTCCTTCCGCAACGCCGAACGGGCCGGACTGACCGTCGTGCGCCCCTGACCGGAACCGCAACCGGGACCGGGACCGGCCTCGCGCCCGCGCGGCCGGGGCACCCGCCCCCCGCCCCCACCGGCCGGCGGTGTCGCATCCCCCGCGAGGGGTACCGCGGAAGCGGACGCGGACGCCGGACGGGCGCCCAGGGGGGAGAGGGACGGGAGAAGCGGATGGACCGGATGACGGCGGTACGGATGACGGCGTGGCAGCGGCCCCCCGAGGTGGTCCGGGTGCCGGTGCCGGAGCCGGGCCCCGGAGAGGTGCTGATCGAGGTCGCCGGAGCGGGCGTGTGCCACTCCGACCTCCATGTCATGGAGTGGCCCGCCGGGGCGCTGCCCTACGACCTCCCCTTCACCCTGGGCCACGAGACCGCCGGGCGGGTGCGCACCCTCGGCCCCGGCACCCGGAGCGCCGGGCTGCGCGAAGGCGACGCGGTACTGGTCTACGGCCCCTGGGGCTGCGGGATCTGCCCCGCCTGCGCCCGCGGCGCGGAGAACTACTGCCGGCGCGCCGCCGAACTGAGGGCCGCCGGGGGCGGACTGGGCGCGGACGGCGGCATGGCCCCCTACATGCTCGTCCCCTCGCCCCGGCTGCTGGTCCCGCTCGGGGACCTCGACCCGCGCACCGCCGCCCCGCTGACGGACGCCGCGCTGACCCCGTACCACGCCGTCAAACGCTCCCTGCACCGGCTCGTTCCCGGCACGGCGGCGGTCGTCATCGGGGTCGGCGGCCTGGGCCACCTGGCCGTCCAACTGCTCAAGGCGCTCTCCCCGGCCGACGTCGTCGCCGTCGACGTCGCCGAGGACAAACTGGACCTGGCCGCCGGAGCGGGCGCCGACCACTGCGTACCCGCGGGCGAGGGCGCCGCCGAGCGGATCCGCGCGATCACCGGCGGCCTGGGCGCCGCCTTGGTGCTGGACTGCGTCGGCGCCGACGCCACGATGGCCACCGCCGCCGCGTGCGCCGCCGTGGAGTCCGACGTCACCGTGGTCGGCCTGGCGGGCGGCACCCTGCCCGTGGCCTCCGGCACCGTCCCCTTCGAGGCGTCGGTGTCGATCCCCTACTGGGGCAGCCGGGGCGAGCTCGCCGAGGTCGTCGCCCTGGCCCGCGCCGGCCGGATCCGCCCGCACGTGGAGACCCACCCCCTGGAGGAGGCCCTGGAGGTCTACCAGCGCCTGCGCGACGGCCGGATCGAGGGCCGGGCGGTGCTGGTGCCCGGCGGCTGAACCGCGTCACGGACCACTGCGGCCGCACCGGTCGGGCCCACCCGGGCGTGCGGGGGTGGACAGCGGCGCGGTCGATAAATAATGTGCCAAGCAACGGCAATCGGCGGACGGGCGGAGACGGCGGCGAGGATGGCGGCGGACGGAGCGGTACCGGTGGGCAAAGCGGCGGCGCCGGCGGACGGGGCGGGCGGGCCCGGTGACGGGAAGCGGTACCCGAGGCCGACCGTCTCACCGGAGGAGGCCGAATGGGTGTGGCGGACGCTGGCCTCGCAGGCGATGGAGGAGGGGGCCAAGCCGGAGACGGTGCGGCTGGCGGTGGTGGCGGGACTGGCCCGGGCCACCGGTGCCCGCTACGGGGACCTGCTGCGCTGCACGGTGCGGTCGCTGGACCTGGGGGCCCGGTGGGTGGACGTGGAGCACGGCAAACACCGCACGCTCCGCCGGCACGGGCTGGACGCGGGCACCGTCTCGGTGCTGCGCCGCTGGATGGACGTCCGCGCCGACCTGTGCGCGGAACTGGAGGGGTCGCCGCCCGAGGCGCTGCTGCTGACGGTGCACCACACGCACGACAACGGGGTCACCGTCGCGGCGGGGCTGCCCATCACCCGGCAGGGACTGGTGCTGTCCTGGCGCCGGTTCGTGTACCGCACCAACGCCGCCCACGCCGGCAGGCGGCCCCCGCTGCCCACCCGCTTCGAGCAGTTGCGCCGGGCCTGGACCGCCGCCCGGCCCTGAGGGGGCCGGGCGGCGGTCCCCTCAGGCGTCCGGGGCCGGGTGCGGGGTGTAGCGCACCGGGAGGTGGCGCAGACCGCGCAGCATCCCGGCGTGCCACACCAACTCGTCCGGTTCCGCGTCGAGTTCGAGGTCGGGGCAGCGCCGCAGCAGGGTCTCCAGGGCGACGGCGGCCTCCATGCGGGCCAGCGGTGCGCCCAGGCAGTGGTGGACGCCGTGGCCGAAGGCCGCGTGTCCGCGGGCGTCGCGGCGGACGTCGAAGCGGTCGGGGCCGGGGAAGCGGCGGGGGTCGCGGGAGGCGGAGGCCAGGACGGCGACCACCGTCTCCCCGGCGGGGACGGCGGTGCCCGCGATCTCCACGGGTTCGGCCGTGAAGCGGCAGGCCGAGGTGAGGACGGGGCCGTCGTACCGGAGCGCCTCCTCGACGGCGCCGTCGAGGAGGGAGGGGTCGGCGCGGAGCGCGGCGAGCTGGTCGGGGTGGAGCAGCAGGGCGCAGACGGCTCCGGAGATGAGGTTGACGGTGGTCTCGTGCCCGGCCACGAGCAGCAGGAAGGCCATGCCGAGCAGTTCCTCCGGGGTGAGCGCGTCCTCTCCGGGGCCGGTGGCGCGGACCAGGGCGCCGAGGAGGTCGTCGCCCGGGGTGCGGCGCTTGTGCTCGACGAGCGCGGCGAGGTACTCGGCCATGGCCTGCGAGGCGGCGTCGGCGGCCTGCCGGTCGCCGGGGCGGACGACGGTGTCCGACCAGTGGTGGAAGGTTCCGCGGTCGGATTCGGGGACGCCCAGGAGTTCGCAGATGACGGCCACGGGCAGGGGTGCGGCGTAGGAGGCGACCAGGTCGGTGCGGCCCAGTGGCAGCACGGCGTCCAGCAGGTCGTCGGCGGTCCGCCGGACGCGGGGCCGCAGGGCGGCCACCCGGCGTCCGGTGAACTCCCGGGCGACCAGGCCGCGCAGCCGGGTGTGCCGGGGCGGGTCGGTCTGGAGCATGGAGCGTCCGACGGCGTGGCCGCCGTCGTCCTCCCGGTCGGCGCTGTGGCGCACGTCGTTGCTCAGCCGGGGGTCGGTCAGGGCCGTCCGGACGGCCTCGTGGCCGACGACGGCCCAGACGGTCCCTCCGTCGGTGGCGGGCAGGCGGTGGACCGGCCCCCGCTCGCGCAGCAGCGCGTGGACGGTGTGGGGGTCGGCGGCGTAGTCCGTGCCGGGCGGGGAGAGTCGGTCGAAGGCGGGTGTGGTCACGGTGCTCCTCCTGCGGTTCGGTCGGGTCGGGGCGCCCCAAGGAAACGGGGAATACTCCCCGCTTCCTTGGAGGGCGACCGTAGCACCGGGAGCACCCGGCGCGCCGGACGGCCCCCGCGCGCCGGGAGTTCCGGACCGGGGCGCTCCGGGGAGCCTGTTAGGGTGCCGGGCGTGGGAACCGGTGGAGGCGGCGGAGCGCGCGGTGGAGGCGGCGGGGACGTGCCGCTGCGGCGGGACGCGCGGCGCAACCGCGAGTCGCTGATCGCGGCCGCCCGCGCGGTCTACGCGGAGCAGGGCGTCGACGCCCCCCTGGACGACATCGCCCGCCGGGCCGGCGTGGGCAACGCCACCCTCTACCGGCACTTCCCGACGCGCGGCGCCCTCGTCGAGGCGGTCTTCCGCGACACGCTGGCCGGGACGCGGCGGGCGGGCGAGGAGGCGCGGCGCAGCGAGGACCCGTGGGAGGGCCTGACGTCCTATCTGGAGCTGGTCTTCGAGGGGCTGGCCGCCGACCGGGGCGCCAACGACCTGATGACCACGGGGGTGGAGGGGGCGCCGTCCCTGGAGGAGCTGCGCGCCCACAACCGCGAGACCGTCGGCATCCTGGTCCGCCGCGCCCAGGAGCGCGGCACGGTGCGGCCGGACGTCACCGCCGAGGACCTGCTGTTCGCCCTGGCCGCGCTGGGCCGGGCGGTACCGGCCTCCGCCGCCGTCGTGCCCGGTTCCTGGCGCCGGTTCCTGGCGCTGCTGCTGGACGGCCTGCGGGCCGAGGCCGCCCGGCCGCTCCCCGCACCGCCGATCAGCTTCGGCCAGCTCGAGGAGGTCCTGCGGGAGCTGGGGCCCTCGATGCCGGGGCGGCGGCCCGCGGGCCGGTGACGCGGCCGCGCGGCGCCGCCCCGGGCGGTCTCACCGGCCCGCGGCCTCCCGCAGGGCCCGGACGTCGATCCTGCGCATTCCGAACAGGGCCTTCATGACCCGGGCGGCGGCCGCCGGGTCGGCGTCGTTCAGCAGTTCCGGCAGCTCGTGCGGGACGATCTGCCAGGACAGGCCGTACCGGTCCTTGAGCCAGCCGCACTGGCTCTCCTCGCCGCCGTCGGTGAGCTTGGCCCACAGCTCGTCCACCTCGGCCTGGTCGGCGCAGTCCACCGAGAGCGAGATCGCCTCGGAGAAGGTGAACTCCGGGCCGCCGTTGAGCGCGCTGAACTGCTGCCCGGCCAGTTCGAAGGTGACCAGCAGGACCGATCCCGGCTCCCCGGGGCCGGCCTCGGTGTGGCGCTGGACGCCGGTGATCCGGGAGTCCGGGAACAGGGAGGTGTAGTACTCGGCGGCCTCCTCGGCCCGGCCGTCGAACCACAGGCAGGTGGTGATCTTCCGCATCCGCATGGCGTTCTCCCGGAGGGTGGTTCCCAAAGGTGCTTTCGACGGGTGGACCGGCCGGGGAGCCGGAACTCATCGGCCGGATGCGGGCCGGGCCGGAAGGGTTGACGCTAAACCGGTTCATTGCTGCAATGCTCCCGGCGGCCGCCCGTCCCGGTGGTGGGGGCGGGCGGCCGCCGTGTGCCGTGGGCCGCTCACGGCACGCGGGAGCGCGCGGACGCAGTGCCCCGGCGCGGCGCCACGCCGACCACGGGGGCGGCTCCGGGGCGCAGGCGCGCGAGCAGCTGCGCCAATTGCCCGATCGGGGGCTGTCGTCCGGGAGGCGACCGGGGGCCGGCGAGACGTGTGCGCCCGGGGTGAGCCGCCGTCAGCTCCCCTTCCGGGGAGGAAGGGCCCGGGGCGGCACGAAGGCCGCGCCGACGACGAGGGGGAGGGACATCGCTGGCGCGGCCGTACCCTCCGCATGCCCGGCGATCCGCGGCTCACACCCGCCCTTCCCGGAATGGCCGGCCGGCCGTTCCGGGGCGCCGGGTCGCCGCGGGGATCGCCCGGACGGGCTCCGGAGCGCGCACCCTGCGCACCACGACGCTCGGGTGCCGGTTCCCCAGTCCCGTCAGCGGGACCACGGCTTCTCAGGGCTGCCACATGTGCCACGTCTGGTTGGGCTGCGATTTCGCAGGCCACTGAATGAGCGCCGCGCCGTCACCCATCGAGTCGCCGTTCACGTCCAGCACCTTGCCGCTGTGCTTGGCCGTCAGCATGAGGCCCCCGGTCTGCAGGGGTGTGGAGCGCCACAGTTGGTTGTCGCCGCCGCGCCAGCTCGCCTGAACGACTGCCGCGCCGTCATCGGTGGAAGCTTCTGCCACCGTCAGGACCTTGCCGCTGTATTTTGCGACCAATTTGTAGTACTCGTTGTCCACCCACTGCACTTGCCACAGCTGGTACGGGACGTCGTCCCTCCAAGACCATTGGACGGCGGCTACGGCCTCGCCCTTCCCGTGTATCCCCCCGGTCACGGTCAGCGCTTTGCCTTCGGTGCTTCGTACCGTGAGGTAGACCCATGCGTCCGTTTCCAGAGTCTGGGGGCTCAACTCCGTGATCTGGATTGCCATGAGAGATCCTTTGCACTTGCCCGGCCGAGTGCCGGGCAGACGTCGTTCCTGCTCACCACCAGCCTCCGCAGTCGTGTGGCTTTTCGCCTGTCCAGGTCATATTTCTTAGTCCATACGGGTGAATCATCGCCGCCTTGACGTGCACGGTGAGGGGTCGGCAGCCGAACCCGGCTTACGGATGTGGTGAGCGGGGTTTTCTCGGTGAAAAGATCCACGTGAAGCCGGACGAGGCCTTGGTGTCGGGATGGGCCGGGCAGCCTCGTCCCGGCGGTGGGCGGACGTAAGGTCCCGGCAGGGCGGGGTCTCGCCGCAGGGACCGGTCCGCGGGAACCAGAGGCCTCACGTTGGTTCCCCGAGTTGCCATGCTCGATGCCCCCGCCCGGCGGTGGCCGCCCTCACCCGCCTGCCGACCGCCCACCGACAGCGGGCCGGCGCCCCGTATGGATCGCGGGCATTGGGCCTGTTCCGCCAAGCGGTGCCGGTGCTGGGCTGGTTCCGCCCACGCGACGGGGATCCTCACCGTTCGCGGTACCGGGGGCGGCCGTTCCGCCGGGCGGGTGAGCGCCGCGACCCCTCCCGCCCGGAGCGGGGAGGTCACCGCGGGCGGTGATCGGCTCCTATCCTTCTGAGGGGGCGGAGCGAGGCGCGGGACGGCCGCGTCCGGCTGGTGTCGCCCCGTCACCAGGACGCACCGGACGGCGGTGCGCGTCCGGACCCGGCGACGTACGGAGTGTGCTCATGGCCCTGTGGGACCGCCTCAAGGAATCCGCGCAGACGATGCAGGCGCAACTGGAGGAGCGGAGGAACGAACTGCGGGGCGGTGCCTTCCGTGACGCGAGCATGGCGATGTGCGCCCTCGTCGCGGCGGCGGACGGCCGGATCGAACCGGCCGAACGGCGGCGCGTCGCCTACCTGATCGAGCACAACGAGGCGCTGGCCGGCTTCCCCGCCCAGGAGTTGCTGGAGCGCTTCGAGGGCTGGCTGGACCGGCTCGCCGCGGACTTCGACCTCGGCCGGGCCGAGGCCCTGCGGGAGATAGCCAAGGCGCGCAGGAAACCCGTCGAGGCCCGGGCCGTCGTCCAGGTCGGCATCGTCATCGGCGGCGCGGACGGCCACTTCGACCTCATGGAGCGCTCGGTCGTCGGCGAGGCGTGCCAGGTGCTGGATCTGCCGCCCCACGAGTTCGACCTGTGAGCCCACCCGGCCCGTGACGCTCCTCCGGCGCGGCGGGCCGCGGCGGGGGCGGCGTCCGCCGCACGGCCCACGGCCGCCCCCCGCGCCGCCCGGAGGCCCCCGTTTCACCTCGCTCGCGCCGGGCACTCCTCGGCGAGTGGCGGGAATCCCGCCGGACCAGTGGAACAGGCAGCGAGGAACAGATGCAGATCGGCTACAAACTGGCGGCGGAGGCGTTCGGCCCCGCCGAACTCGTCCGGCAGGCGGTCCGCGCGGAGCAGGCCGGCTTCGACTTCGTGGAGATCAGCGACCACTACCACCCGTGGCTGGACAACCAGGGCCACTCCCCGTTCGCCTGGACGGTCCTGGGCGCCATCGCGGCGAAGACCGAGCGCATCGGGCTGGCGACCGGCGTGACCTGTCCCACCGTGCGCTACCACCCGGCGGTCATCGCCCAGGCCGCGGCGACGCTCGCCCTGGTCTCCGACGGGCGGTTCGTGCTGGGCGTCGGATCCGGTGAGCGGCTCAACGAGCACGTCGTCGGCCGCGGTTTCCCCGACGTGCGCCTGCGCCACGAGATGCTCCGCGAGGCGCTGGAGATCATCCGGCTGCTGTGGCGCGGCGGCTACCGCTCCTACGAGGGGAAGCACCTGCGGCTGGAGGACGCCAGGGTCTTCGACCTCCCCGACGAGCCGCCCCTGATCGCGGTGGCCGCCAGCGGCCCGCCCTCGGCCCGGATCGCGGCCGAACTGGGCGACGGGCTGTTCGCCACCGAGGCGAAGCCGGAGATCGTGCGGCACTACCGGGAGGCCGGCGGCACCGGGCCCGGGTACGCCGAGGTGCCCACCGCCTGGGCCCCCGACGAGCGCACCGCGGCGCGGGCCGCCCTGGAGACCACCCGGTGGGCGGTGACCGGCTGGAAGGTGATGAGCGAACTGCCCAACCCGGTCAACTTCGCGGCGGCCACCACCACCGTCCGCGAGGAGGACATGCTGGAGCACTTCGCCTGCGGCTCCGATCCGGAGCGGTACGTGGAGACGGCGCGGCAGTTCGCCGACGCCGGCTTCGACCGGCTGGTGCTGATGAACGCCGGCCCGGACCCCGACGGGTTCCTGGACTTCTACAGCAGTGAGCTGGACGGCCGGCTCCGCGGGCTGGAGCCGGGCGGGAGCGGCTCCTGAGGCCCGGGGGCTCCCGTACGCGGTGCGGGGGCGGGGACCGCCGCGGTCCCCGCCCCCGCACCGCGGCCCCTTCGGGCCGGAGTGCTCAGCGCTTGCCCGGGGCCGGTGTCACCTGCGCCGACAGCGGCACCGCGATGTCCTCCAGCGAGCGCTGTTCGGCCCGCACCGCCAGGAAGACCGCCACCAGCCCGGCCAGGGTCATCAGGGTCGCGCCGATCTGGAAGGCCAGCACGGTGTCCGCGACCACCCCGGACTCGGTGAGCTCGGCGAAGATCAGCGGACCGCTGATGCCGCCCGCGGCGGTGCCGATGGCGTAGAAGAAGGCGATCGCCATCGCCCGCGTCTCCATGGGGAAGACCTCACTGACCGTCAGGTAGGCCGAGCTGGCCCCGGCCGAGGCGAAGAACAGCACCACGCACCAGCACGCCGTGAGCGTGGTGGCCGTCAGATGGCCGCCGCCGAAGAGCCACGCGGTGACGAACAGCAGCAGCCCGGAGAGGATGTACGTGCCGGAGATCATGATCCGGCGGCCGACGGTGTCGAAGAACCGGCCCAGCAGCAGCGGCCCGAAGAAGTTGCCGACGGCGATGACGGCGAAGTAGTAGCCGGTCGAACCGGTGGGCACGTCGAAGAACGTGGTCAGGATGGCGCCGAAGCCGAAGGTGATGGCGTTGTAGAGGAACGCCTGGCCGACGAAGAGCGACAGCCCGAGCACGGCGCGCTTGCGGTACTGCGAGAAGACCGTGCGGGCGATCAGTCCGAAGCCGATGCTCCTGCGGGTGTGGATGGTGATCTCGCCGGCGGGCGGCGGCAGCTCCGCGACGCCCTTCTCCCGGCGGATCTCCTCCTCCACCCGGCTCACCAGCCCCTCGGCCTTCTCCCCCTGGCCGTGGATGAACTGCCACCGCGGGCTCTCGGGAACGTGCCGGCGCACCAGCAGGATGACCAGGCCGAAGACGACGCCGAGGGCGAAGGTCAGCCGCCAGCCGACGTCGATGGCGAAGAGGTCGGTGTCCAGCATGACGATGGACAGCAGCGAACCGCCCACCGCGCCCAGCCAGAAGCTGCCGTTGATGATCAGGTCGATGCGCCCGCGGTACTTGGACGGGATCAGCTCGTCGATCGCGGAGTTGATGGCCGCGTACTCGCCGCCGATGCCGAAGCCGGTCAGGAAGCGGCAGGCGAAGAACCACCAGCTGGAGAAGGACAGGGCGGTCAGCGCGGTGGCGCCCAGGTAGACGGCCAGGGTGATGATGAAGAGCTTCTTGCGTCCGTACCGGTCGGTCAGCCAGCCGAAGAACAGGGCGCCCGAACAGGCGCCCGCCACGTACAGCGCAGCTGCGATGCCCGTGACCTGGGCGGAGGTGATGGGCAGGCCGCTGCCCTCCTCGGCCAGCCGGCCGGCGATGTTGCCGACGACCGTGACCTCCAGGCCGTCGAGGATCCACACCGTGCCCAGACCGATCACGATCATCCAGTGCCAGCGCGACCACGGCAGCCGGTCGAGCCGGGCCGGCACGGACGTCGTGACCGTTCCCGTCCCGGCCGTCGCGTCCATGGTGTCGTTGTCTCTCGTCATCACCGCTCCCTCCAGCGCAGGGCCGAGGGAGTGCGCCTCGGCGCGCGCTCCTCACGGTTTCCCTGCCGCGTGGGGTCCACACGCGGCCCTTCGGAGGGGGCCGGACGACGGACGGGGGGCGGCGGGACGGGGCCCGCCGCCCCCGGAAGGCCACCGGGGTCAGCGCGGCTGGAGCCGGCCCTGCTCGGCGAGGGAACGGCCGAGCGTGTCGCGCATGCGCGTGTAGCGCGTGGAGTCGCCCCACAGGTCGCCACGGCGGGGTCGCTGGGCGCACACCGCCCAGATGACGGCGCATACGCCGGTGATCAGCGGGAAGAGCAGCCACACCATCGCGGCCACCGGTGTCTCTCCTTCCTGCGCCGTACGGCGCATCGAGGATGTTCGGACCCAGCACTTCTCATATACCTATCGGCAGGGAAACTGACAAATCCGGACTCAAGGTGGGCGGAGGAAGGAGGCGCCGCGCGGGGCGGGAACACCACCGCACCGGCGGCGTCCGCGCGCCCGGACTAGGGTGTGGATGCCGTCCGGGCGCCCCGCGGCACCCGGTGTCCGACCACCCCGTGAGGAGCTCCGCCGTGCAGCACCCCGATCCCGCCGGTCCCGCCGGGTCCCCGTCCCCCGGCCGGCCGGCCTTCCCCGCCACCGGGCGGCGCGTGCTGGTCACCGGGGCCTCCCGGGGGCTGGGCCGGGCACTGGCCGAGGCGTTCGCCGCCAATGGCGACCGGGTGGCCGTCCACCACGGCGGCCGCCGGCGGGACGCCGAGACCACCCTGGCGGGACTGCCCGGCGACGGCCACGTGCTGCTCGGCGCGGACCTGGCCGACCCCCGGCAGGCCGCCGGCCTGGCGGACGCCGCCGCCGAGGCGCTGGGCGGGCTGGACGTGCTGGTGAACAACGCCGCGGTCAACACCCCGCACCCGCCCGCCGGCACCTCCCACGCCGACTGGTGCGCCGCCTGGCGGCGGCACGTGGACGTCAACCTCCTCGGCACCGCCAACCTCAGCCACGCCGTCGCCCGCCACCTGATCGACCAGGGCACCGGCGGACGCATCGTCAACATCGGCTCCCGGGGCGCCTTCCGCGGCGAACCCGACCACCCGGCCTACGCCGCCACCAAGGCGGCGGTGCACGCGCTCGGCCAGTCCCTCGCCGTGGCCCTGGCCCCGCACGGCATCGCCGTCACCTCCGTGGCACCGGGGTTCATCGAGACCGAGCGCGTCGCCCACCGGCTGGCCGGCCCCGAGGGCGAGGCGATCCGCGCCCAGAGCCCCTACGGGCGGGTCGCCTCGCCGCAGGAGGTCGCGGCGGCGGTGCTGTGGCTGGCCTCCCCGCAGGCGGAGTGGGGCTCGGGCGCCGTGCTGGACCTCAACGGCGCCTCACACCTGCGGTCCTGAGGGCGCCGGCCGGCGCCCTCAGGACCGCGGACGGTTTCAGGCGGCGTTCCGGCCGGACCGGCCTTCCGCGCCGTCCAGCCCGAACAGGGACAGGTCGACGGCCCGCGCCATCGCCGCGTGTCCGGCCGCGTTGGGGTGGTAGCAGTCGGAGCGGTAGGCGTCGCGGATCCGGGTCGGGGCGGCCGGGTCCCGGACCGCGGCGTCGAAGTCGATGACGCCGTCGAACAGCCCGCCGGTGCGGACGAACTCGTTCACCGCCAGCCGGTTGGCCTCCTTGTCGCTGCCCACCGTGTTGCACATGGGCATCAGGGTGGCGCCGACGACCCGCACCCCGCGGGCGTGGGCCCGCTCGACGATCTCCTTCATGGCATCGATGACCTGCGACGCCGGGGAGGGCGGTGCGAACTCGCCGCCGCCGATGTCGTTGGTGCCCTCCAGGAGGATCATGTGACGCACCCCGGCCAGGTCGAGGACGTCGCGCTCCAGCCGGTCGGGCGCCGGAGGACCGCAGCACTGGCCGGTGGGGTCGTAGGGGCTGGGCTGCCGGCTGACGGTGTTGCCGGAGATCCCGGCGTTGGCGACCGCCAACTGCCTTCCCGGGGGCAGGGCGTTGATCCGCTGCGCCAGCAGGTCCGTCCACCGGTCGCCGCCCCCGACCGCCGCGTGCCCGGCGGTGTTGGAGTCGCCCAGCGCCACGATGGTGCCCGCGGCGGCCGTGCGGCCGTCGACGACCTCCACCCACCACAGCCGGCCCGGGTGGTAGCCGGGTTCGGCGGACAGGCCCCTGTCCTCCTCCGGGTAGGCGGCGTCACCGGTGTCGTGGGTGTGGTCACCGCCCAGCGACAGGAAGCTGGCCGGCGGGTTCGGGGTGGGCGGCGGGAAGGCGTGGTCGTTGACCGGCGCGCCGGGCGCGTACAGGCTCACCGCCAGGTTCTGCTGGGCCGCCACGCGCAGGGGAACCGGATCGCTGTACACATGGCCGCCCGGGGGCACGGTGACCTGCCGGCGGCCGTCGAAGGTGAGGGTGCGCAGGGAGCCGGGCACGAGGTCGGCCTCGCCGACCCGCAGCTGCAGCCCGACGGTCGCCGAGCGGAAGGCGGCGGGACGGTCCCCGTACGGGTTGCCGACGCGCACCCGCAGCGAGGAGGCCGCCACCGAGGCCCGGGCGATGTTGCGCACCGTCAGGTCGGGCGAGGTGCCGTGCGCGCCCTGCAGGCTCGCGCTCCACACGGCGCTGCGGCCGTGCGGCGCCGCGGCGCCGGTGTCCGGCGGCGCGGCGGCACGGGGGGCGGGGCGTTCGGCGGGTCCGGCGGCGGAGGCGGGGGCCGCCACGGCGGAGACGAGCAGGACGGCGAGCGGGACCAGCCACACGCCCAGGCGGGTGCGGACTCTGCCGCCCCCCGGTGAGAACCTCACGGCGTTCCTCTCGATCGGCTGACGGGAGCAGGGACCGGCCGCCGGATCGCGGACGGTCCGGGGTGGAGAAGTCCGGCGCCGCCTGCGGACCGCGCGGCCGCGGGTGGCGCTGAACGGGACCGGGGCGGGACACGGGCCGCGCTCCCGCACGCTAGGAGCGTCCGGGCGGACCGTCAACACCGCCTCCGGGCCGCGCCGAGCGGAGTCCGGGCGCGGTCCGTGCGGGCACCGGGCGGGCGCCGAGCGGGAGCCCTCCGCCCGCCGGGCGCAGCCCCCGGTCACCCGCCCAGCCCGTACACCCGCCGGGCGTTGCCGGCGCAGACCAGGGCGGCGACCCGTGCGGCGTCCTCGCGCGACCAGGCTCCCCCGCCGGTCCACTCCTCCAGCAGCCGCACCAGCGCCTCCCGGAAGAGCGCCGCCCCCGTCACGTACAGCTCGGGCAGCCCGTAGGCGTCGGTGGAGAACAGCAGCTTCCCGAACGGGGCGAGCTCCAGCGCCTCGGCGAGCACCTCCGCGGCCCGTGCGCCGGTGTGGTTCACGGAGAGGCCGACGTCGGCGTACACGTGCGGGTAGGCGTGCGCCAGGTAGGCGGCGTGCCGGTGGTAGGGGTAGCCGTGCAGCAGCACCAGCCGGCACCCGGTCGGCCGGACGGCCCGCACGAAGCCGGTGAGCAGCAGCGGGTCGCAGCGGTCCAGCCGCAGGTCGGGATCGCCGAATCCGGTGTGCAGCTGGAGCGGCAGACCGGTCCGCGCCGCCGACCACAGCAGGTGGCGCAGCAGGACGGGGTCGGCCACCCGGTCCCCGGAATCCCGCGCGGCCAGCCAGCGGCCCGCCGCCGCCCGCACCTCAGAGGCGGCCGGCGGTCCGGGCTCCAGATCCAGTCCGTAGCGGTAGGCCGCCACCGACTTGAAGCCCACCGCCGTCCCCGCCGCCCGCTCCACGGCGCCCTCCAGCGCGGCCAGGAAACCGCCGGCGGAGCCCGCCGCGTCGGCGGCCCGCTCGGCCAGCCGCTCCAGCCGCACCACCTCGTGGGCCCGCGCCCCGCCCGCCGCCGCCAGTTCGCCGGGACCGGTCAGGTCCGCGGTGGGACCGGTGTCCACCAGGTACTCGCCGATGCCGTCGGCCCCCAGCAGCCGCCGGCCGGCCTCGTGGGCACCCAGCTCGCGGCGCCGCGCGGTGTACGCGCCGGGCGGGCAGTGGGGCTCCAGGTCCAGCAGCGGCGGGCACCAGCGGCGCACCGCGAACCCCAGCTGGGTGTCGAAGAAGGAGGTGCCCGGCGCGGCGGGCGCGTCGGACTCGGTCAGGTACGAGGCGAACGCGTCGTCGTCCAGGTCCTCGCGCACCACCCCGTGGCAGTGGTGGTCCACCAGCGGCGGCAGCTCCCACGCGCCGCCGTCCGGCCCGCGGTGCCCCCGCGCCACGTCAGTACCTCCCCCGGGCGGCGGCCGCGATCCCGCGCGGCCCGATGCCCTCGAACAGCGCGGTCCCGGCCCTGCGCGCCGCGGCGGAGGCGCCGAAGCACTTCACCTCCGCGTTGCCCGCCCGGGGCGGGACGGTGCCGCGGGCCCCCTCAGCCGCCAGCCGGACGGCCTCCTGCCGGGCACGCCGCCGGGCCCGTTCGCGCTCCGGTGCCGCCGTCTCCACGATCCGCCTCCTCGGGTCCCTCCTCCTCGGCCCGCCCCGGTGCCGGGCGGCCCTGGGGCGATCATGACGCAGCCGCGGGCCGCCGCCCCCGCATCCCGCGGGCCCGCCGCGCCGGGACACCCGTTCGGCCGGACCCGTTCGGAGGGGGCGGCCCTGGCGGCGGGCCGGGCACTGCGTACCGTGCGGGGCGGACGGCCCGGTCCCGGCCGCCCGACCCGCAGCCCCCGAGGAGCCCGCCCGCCGTGCCCACCGCCTACCGCCACAGCGGACTCGCCGTCACCGAGCACACCCTCGACGTCCCCCTGGACCACGCCCGTCCGGACGGCCCGACGATCACCCTGTTCGCCCGCGAGGTGACCGCCGCCGGGCGGGAGGGGGAGGACCTGCCCCGGCTGCTGTGGCTCCAGGGCGGCCCCGGCCACCGCGCCGAGCGCCCCGACGCCCCCGGCGCCTGGCTCCACCGGGCCCTGCGCGACCACCGCGTCGTCCTGATGGACCAGCGCGGCACCGGCCGCAGCACCCCCGCCGACCGGCACACCCTCGCGGCCCACCCGGACCCCGCCGCCACCGCCGGGTACCTGGCCCGCTTCCGCGCCGACGCCATCGTCCGCGACGCCGAACTGCTGCGCCGCCATCCGGCCGCCGGCGGCGAGCGGGACCGCCCCTGGACGGTGCTCGGCCAGAGCTTCGGCGGATTCTGCGCCCTGACCTACCTCTCCCTGGCACCCGAGGGGCTGGAGAAGGTGATGATCACCGGCGGCCTGCCGTCCCTCACCGCACACGCCGACGACGTCTACCGCGCCGCCTACGCCCGCGTCCTGGACCACAACGCCCGCTACTTCGAGCGTTACCCGGGCGACCAGCGCCTGCTGGACGAGGTCGCCGCCCACCTAGCCGGGAACGACGTGCGGCTGCCCACCGGCGAGCGCCTCACCGTCCGCCGCCTCCAGACCCTGGGCGTCCTCCTGGGCGCCGCCGCCACGTTCGACCGGCTCCACTACCTGCTGGAGACCGCGTTCGTCCCCGGCCCCCGCGGCCCCGAGCCGTCCGACCCCTTCCTGCGCGCGGTGGAGTCCGCCGTCTCCTTCGCCGAGCACCCCCTGTACGCCGTCCTCCACGAGGCCGTCTACGCGCAGGGCGGCCGGCCCACCGCCTGGTCCGCGCACCGGGTGCGCGAGGAGTTCCCCGCCTTCGACGCCTCCCGCGGCGGACCGCTGCGCCTCACCGGCGAGATGGTCTACCCCTGGCACTTCGAGGAGGACCCGGCGCTGGTACCGCTGCGGGAGGCCGCCCACCTGCTCGCCGGGCGCACCGACTGGCCCCCGCTGTACGACCCCGACCGGCTCGCCGGCAACCGGGTGCCGGTCGCGGCCGCCGTCTACCACGACGACATGTACGTCGACCGCGAGCAGTCCCTGCGCACCGCCGCGCACGTCCGCGGCCTGCGCGCCTGGATCACCGACGCCCACGCCCACGACGGCGTGCGGGTGGACCCCGGCGTGTACGACCGGCTGCTGGCCATGGTCCGCGGCGAGGCGTGACGCCCCGGCCCGCGCCCGCCCCGACCGGGCCGGGAGCCGCCGTACCCGGTGTCCCTTCTGCCCCTCCTGCGGTGTTCGGGTCCGATGGAGTCCCGCGGTCCCCCGACGCGTCGCCTTTCCCTCGCGCGCAGTTCAGCTCCGGCGGCCAGTGTCTTCGGGCACCGGCCGTTCGCGGCCGGCCTCCCCGCCGGGGAGGCGACGTCACGTCAGCGGAAGACCAACGGAGGTGTCAGGAGCAGTGTCCCTCTCTCGCCCCTCGTCCACGCCGGTACGCGCCGGGATCGCGGTGCTCGGCGCGATGGCGATCGCGGGCTCCACGCTCACCGCCCTGGCCGTGCAGACCGCGGTCGCCGCTCCCGCGGCCGCCGCACAGGCCGAACGCAACGACTGGGACGCCGAGGCCTACCGGGGGCAGGTCGAGGTCGTGCCCGCCGACCGGTCGGCCGGCGGGGACCGGCAGACCCTCACCGGCCGGGTGTTCCTCGACGGCGACCGCGACAGCCGCAGCGACCGGCGCGAGCGCGGCGTGGCCGGAGTGGTGGTCTCCAACGGCCGCGACGTGGTGACCACCGACCGCCACGGCCGCTACGAGCTGCCCGCCTACGACAACATGACGGTCTTCGTCACCCAGCCCGCCGGCCACCAGGTGCCCGTCGACGAGCACAACGTCGCCCAGTTCCACTACAACCACCTGCCCGCCGGCTCGCCCGAGCTGCGCTACGGCGGCATCGAGCCCACCGGGCCGCTGCCCGAGGCCGTCAACTTCCCGCTGGTCAAGAGCAAGGCCACCGCCTCCCGCGAGCAGCACTGCGTCATCGCCGGGGACCTGCAGACCTACGACAAGGAGGAGGTCGGCTACGCCCGCGCCGGAGCCATCGCCGACCTGTCCCGGCGTCACGACTACACCGGCTGCGGCGCCCTGTTCATCGGCGACGTGGTGGGCGACGACCTCTCCCTGTACCCGGACGTCAAGGAGTTGACCGCCGAGCTCAACGGCCCGGTGCGCTTCCTGCCCGGCAACCACGACCTCGACTACGACGCGAAGAGCGCCGAGCACTCCTTCGACACCTTCCGGGCGCAGATGGCCCCGGCGTACTACTCCTACGACGTCGGCCGCACCCACGTCATCGCCCTCAACACCGTGCGCTACCCGTGCACCCCGGACGTCGACAACGCCGACGGCCTGCACGCCAACTGCAACGACCCGCAGAACAGCCCCTCCTACAACGGCCGCCTCGACGAGCGGCAGCTGGAGTGGCTGGAGCGGGACCTGGCGAAGGTCCCCTCGGACCGGCTGGTCGTCGTGGCCGGGCACATCCCGCTGCTGACCTACGCCGACGAGGGCAGCGCCCGGCACCAGGTCGACCAGGTCCGCGAGGTCTACGACCTGCTGGAGGGCCGCAGGGCCGTCTCGGTGGCCGGCCACACCCACTCGATCGAGAACATGAAGACCGGCGACCTGTTCAAGGGCTGGCGCGACCTGTTCGGCGTCGAGGGCCTGCCCTTCCCGCACATCACCGCCGGCGCCGTCTCCGGCGACTGGTACTCCGGGAAGCTGACGGAGAAGGGCTACCCGGTCGCCGTCGGACGCGACGGCGCCCGCCCGGGAGTCCTGACCCTCGACATCAAGGGCAACACCTTCAGGGAGCGCTTCACCCTCACCGGTGAGAGCGACGACGTCCAGATGCAGCTCGGCGTCAACTCGCCCACCTACCGCCAGTGGTACCTCGACCGCCAGGCCTGGAACAGGAACCGGCAGGGCGAGGCCCCCGAGCTGGGCGACCCCACCGTGGTCAGCCGGGACGACCTGGCCGGCACCACCTGGCTGACCACCAACTTCTGGATGGGGTCGACCGGTTCCAGGGTGCGGGTCAGCATCGACGGCGGCCGGGCGCGCGAGGCCGTGCGCACCCAGCAGGCCCGCGGTGAGGACCAGCTGGTCGGCCCGGAGTGGTCCGACCCGCACGCGGTCGCCCAGCAGCTGGTCCACGGCGGCAGCGTCGCCGACCGCACCATGCACCTGTGGCGGCTGGAGCTGCCCGCCGGCCTCGAGCCGGGGACCCACCACGCCAGGGTGACCGCGACCGACTCCCACGGCCGCACCTTCACCGACACGCTGCGGTTCACGGTGGTCGAGGAGCGCTGACCGCCCGCACCCGGCCCACCGGCCCCGGGGCCGCCGTCCGCGGCGGCCCCGGGGCTCCGTCCTCCTCCCGGGCGGGAAGGAGGAGCGGGACGGTCAGCCGCGCGGACGCGCCGTGTCCGTGAGGGTCCAGCGCTGGTTCGGCCCGGAGTTCGGCGGCCAGACCGAGACCGCGGCCCCCTCGTGCGTCGCCTGCCCGGCCACCTCCAGCAGCCGGCCGCCGACCGCGTTGACCAGCGTCCAGGAGCCGTCACCCGTGGTGGACGCGATCCACTGGGCGGCGGGGTCGCGGCGCCGGTCGTCCTCCAGCACCAACCGGCCGTCCCGGACGGCCAGGCGGCGGCCGTCCGCCGCGCTGGTGAGCGTGTGGCGCCGGCGGTTGTCACCGGCCCGCGGGTCCCCCGGGAGCGGCTCCAGGCGCCACAGCTGGTCGGTGCGGGCCGGGTCCGCGGCGCGGATCACCACGCCGGTCCCGTCACCGGAGACGGTGAGCGCCTTTCCGCTCTGCACGCCGCCCAGCCGGTAGGCGTGCCCCGTGCGGATCGCCGCGGCGTCCCGCGCCACGCCCGAGACGCCCTCGACCAGGAAGGTGGTCACCGACTCGGCCGGCACGGTGTACGCGGCGCGGCGGTCGGCGACGCGGACCGGAGCGTGCCGCACCAGCGCGCCGTCGGCACTGGTCACCACCGGGGTGACCGTGGCGTCCCGCGCGACACGGCCGAACTTCGCCAGGTCCAGGGTGACGGTCCGCGGTCCGGCGGAGTCGTTGACGTGGACGACCGTCGCGCCCCCGCGGCCGACCGCCGCGGCGCTGGAGGCGTCGTCGACCTTCACCAGCCGGTCCCCGGGGCGGATGTGGTGGGTGAAGTTCCGGGCGGTGTCGAACTTGGTGTTGGTGCGGATCGGGCAGGTCTCCAGGGTGTCCCCGGCCGTGCAGTCGAACGGGAGCTGGATGCTGCCCCAGTTGCCGCCCTGCGGGAACTCGCCCCCCGGCTTCATGTTGTCGTGGTCCTCGACGGGCTGCCAGAACACCCAGGCGGACGGCTCCAGTTCGCGCAGGTCGTCGACGATGTGCCGGGCGAGGCCGAGCCCGGGCGCCATGGACTCGAAGTCCTGCCGCCCCTCGCCCCAGTCGCCGCCCACCTCGCTCATCCACAGCGGCTTGCCGGCGGCCTTGGCCAGGTCGCGGGCGGTGGTGCGGCCGCCGGTGCCGTAGGTGTGGACGTTCAGCTGCGCGACCTTCTCGCGCACGTCCTCCGGATAGGACTCCCAGTTGCGCGCGAAGAGGGTGGGGTTGGTCTCGTCCATCGCCGAGATCACGGCGCCGGTGCCGGCGTCCTCCAACTCCTTCGCCAGCGCGCGGACGACGCGCTGCTGGAGCTCGGGGCCCATGTGGGCGCCCTCCTGGCGCCCGCCGACGGGTTCGCCGTCGGGGCCCAGACGGGTGCTCCAGTAGGGGGTGTTGGGCTCGTTGAACGGGTCGATGGTGTCGACGTCGATGCCGTGCGCCTCCTCCAGCCGCTCCACCGCGCCCACCAGGTAGGCGGCGAAGTCGTCGACGGAGTCGCTCCTGAGCTGGTCCGCGTTCGGGTCGAAGCCGCCGGAGACGTATCCGCTGACGGTCATGAACCACGGCGGGGAGTTGCCGAACGCCTCCCAGTGGTCGACCTCGTCCTTGACGCGCTCCACCCACCAGCGCTGGGTGCGGTCCGCGCCGGAGTTCCAGTCGGCCGGGTCGTCGGCGCTCCACCAGGCGGTGTCCTCGCGGGTGGTGCCCTCCGGAGCCCGCCACCAGCCCTCCACGGCGCCTCCGGCGCGCAGGTAGTCCCGCACGTCGGGGGCGTTGCCGCCGCCGACGTTGTAGCGGGCGATGTTCAAGGCGAGGCCGTCGTCGCCGAAGACCAGGTCGGCGAGGCGCTCGCGGATCTCGTCCGGGTAGTCGCCGGTGGCGTTGGCGAACCACACCAGGCTGGTGCCCCAGCCCTCGAACTCCCGGTGCGCGTAGGACGGGTCGGGGGTGACCGTGACGGCCTGCGGCGCGGCGGCCGGACGCGCCTGGGCCCGCGGCGCCGGGCCGGCCGCCAGGACCGCGCCCGCGGTGAGGGCGGCCGCGCCCAGGACGGCCGTCAGGCGCCGGGTCGTGCCGGGTGGTGTCATCTTCGGTCCTCTCGTGTCGGTCGTGCGGGCGTGCCCGGTGCGTCCGGCGTGCTCGACGCGCCCGGTCCTCCGGGGCCGGTGGTCCGCCGGCCCGCCGGGCGGGGCCGGGCGCTCCGGCCCCGCCCGCCTCACCCGCCGGCGGCCTCGTCCCCCGGGCGGGCGGCCCGGCGCAGGACGGCCACACCGCGCGGGGCCAGGACGAGCCGGTCCCCTCCGCCGCCGTCCGCGGTGCGGGCCGCGAGCACCTCGCCGGTGACGCCGGCCAGCTCCACCGGCTCGTCGGTGCGGTTGACCAGGAACCAGTACGCCTCGCCGTCCCGCTCGCGCACCGCCAGCTCCACCCGCCCGCGGGCCGGCCCGGGCAGTTCGCTGTCCACCCCCGCGGCGTCGAGCAGCCGCGCCAGGACGCCGGCCAGGCCGTCCGGACCGAGCCGGGTCGAGACGTACGCGGCGGAGCCGCCGCCCACCGGGCGGCGGGTGATCGCCGGCCGCCCGGCCTGCTCGCCGGTCCGGTAGGAGGCGAGCACCTCCACGTCGGGGCCGGTGGCGGTGATGCGGTCCGTCCACAGGGTCCCGGTGGTGCCGTCGTCCAGCTCGACGGACCCGCCCTCGGGCAGGGGGTCGAACTCCTCGACGCGGATGCCGAGCAGGTCGCGCAGCGGACCGGGGTACCCGCCGAGCCAGGCGTGGTCGTTCTCGTCGACGATCCCGGAGAAGTAGGTGGTGACCAGGTGCCCGCCGCCGGTGACGTAGCCGGTCAGCTCCTTGGCCAGCTCGCCCGGCACCATGTGGAGCACGGGCGCCACCACCAGCTCGTAGCCGCCCAGCTCCGTGCCCAGGGGGACGACGTCGGCCCGTACCCCCAGGGCGAGGAAGGCCGAGTACCAGTCGAGCGCCTCCTGCCGGTAGCGCAGCAGGTGGGTGGGGTGGGAGTCCTGCTCGGCGGCCCACCACGACTGCCAGTCGAAGACGATCGCCGCCCGCGCGGGGGAGCGGTCCGAGCCCACCACCGGCGCGAGGTCGCGCAGGGTGCGGCCCAGGTCGGTGACCGCGCGGAACACGGCGCTGTCGGAGCCGGCGTGCGGCACCATCGCCGAGTGGTACTTCTCGGCGCCGGCCGCCGACTGGCGCCACTGGAAGAAGCAGACGGCGTCGGCGCCGTGTGCCACGTGCACCAGCGAGTCGCGGGCCAGCTCGCCGTCGCGCTTGGCCCGGTTGACCGGCTGCCAGTTGACGGCGCTGGTGGAGTGCTCCATGAGGAACCACGGGCGCCCGCCGGCGATGTTGCCCGTCAGGTTCGCCGAGAACGACAGCTCGTCCAGGGCCTGCGGGCCGGGCCGCACGTAGTGGTCGTTGGAGACGAAGTCCACCTCCGCCGCCCAGTCCGCGTAGTGCAGGGCGCGGGACTCGCCGGTGACCATGAAGTTGGTGGTGACGGGCACGTCCGGGGTGATGCGGCGCAGCACCTCGCGCTCGGCCCGCAGGTGGTCCTTGAGCGCGTCGGAGGAGAAGCGCTTGAAGTCCAGCTGCTGGGTGGGGTTGGGGTGGGAGGCGGCCAGCCGGGGCGGCAGGACCTGCTCCCAGTCGGTGTACCGCTGCGACCAGAACGCCGTGCCCCAGGCGTGGTTGAGGCCGTCGAGGGTGCCGTAGCGGGCGCGCAGCCAGGCGCGGAAGGCGTGGGCGGCGTCGTCGGAGTAGTCGTAGGCGTTGTGGCAGCCCAGCTCGTTGTTCACGTGCCAGGCCACCAGCGCGGGGTGGTCGCGGTAGCGCTCGGCCAGGGCGGTCACCAGGCGCAGCGCGTGCTCGCGGAAGACCGGCGAGGTGGGCCGCCAGTGCTGGCGGGCGCCGGGCCACAGGGTCTCGCCGGTGCGGGTGACGGGCAGCACCTCGGGGTGGGCGGCGGTGAGCCACGGGGGAGGGGAGGCGGTGGCGGTGGCCAGGTCCACGGCGATGCCGTGCTCGTGGAGGAGGTCCATCACCTCGTCCAGCCAGCCGAACTCCCAGCTGTCCTCGGCCGGTTGGATGCGCGCCCAGGAGAAGATCGCCAGCGAGACGATGTTGACGCCCGCCTCGCGCATCAGGCGGACGTCCTCGTCCCACACCTCGCGCGGCCACTGGTCGGGGTTGTAGTCGGCGCCGTAGGCGAACCCCGGCGCGGTGCCGTCGTCCGGGCGGCGCAGCATCGGGGGCAGGGGGAGGTGGGTCATGGGGACTCCTTCCGGGAAGGGGGAACGTGCCGGACGGCGGGTGTGCGGGTGGGGCGGGAGGCCGGCGGTGTTCACTCGTCGACGGTGAATCCCTGCTCCCTGCCGTACTCGATGCAGGAGCGCTGCCAGGCCTTCAGCCCCTCGGACAGCGGCCTGTCGGAGACGTAGGCCTTGCCGACGGTGTCGTTGAAGACGGCGTTCGCGTAGACCTGGTAGGGCAGGTAGTTCCAGCCCTCGGAGACGTCCGCCGAGGACTGGGCGAATATCCGGTTGGCCTCCTGGCCGCCGAAGTACTCGAACTCGGTCCCCAGGAACTCCTCGGACTCCAGGTGCTCCGTGGTGGCGGGGAAGGCCCCCGCGTCGACGCGGGTCCGCACCCCGTCGCCCGTGGTGGCGTACTGGACGAAGGCGTAGGCCAGGGCCTCGTTCCCGCTCGCCTTGGGGATCGCCAGCCCGCTGCCGCCGTTCTCCGCGCTGCCGGTGGCGCCCTCCTCCCACTGCGGGAGGGGGGCCACGCGCCAGGAGCCGGATCCCTTCGGCGCGCCGGACGCGAAGTTGGCGGGCATCCAGGCCCCGGCGGGCAGGGTGGCGATGGTGCCGTCGGCCAGGCCGCGGTACCACTCGTCGCTCCAGGAGGTGACGGGCGCCAGGAGGTCCTCGTCGAGCAGTTTCTGCCAGGTCTCGGCGTACGCCGTGGAGCCCTCGTCGGTGAAGTCGACCGTCACCTCGGTGCCCTCGGTCCGGTAGGGGCGGCCGCCGGCCTGCCAGATGAGGCTGGTGGTCAGTCCCGGGTCCCCGGTGTCGTTGGTGATGTGGACGTCCGGGTCGGCCTCGTGCAGGGCGCGGGCCGCGTCCACGTACTCGTCCCAGGTGGTGGGCACCTCGACGCCGTGCTTGTCGAAGACGTCCTTGTTGTAGAACAGCGCCATCGGGCCGGAGTCCATGGGCAGTGCGTGGACGCCGCCGAAGGCCCGCACCGCGTTCCACGGTCCGGGCGCGAAGGTGTCGCCCAGGTCGTCCGCGCCGAGGGGCGAGAGGTCGTGGACGGCTTTGGTCAGGGCGAACTGGCCCAGGGCGAAGTACTCCACCTGCGCCACGTCGGGTGCGCCGGAGCCGGCCGATATCGCGTTCTGCAGCGCGGTGTAGTGGTCGTTGCCGGTGCCGGCGTTGACCAGTTCGACGTCGACCTCCGGGTACTTCCTCTCGAAGTCGGCGGCGACCTGGTTCAAGGTGGGCTCCCACGTCCACACGGTGATCGAGCCGCCCTCCGCCAGGGCCGACCGGACGTCGGCGGCGGAGACTCCCCGGAGGGTCTCGTTCTCGCTTCCCCGGTCTCCGCACGCGGTCGTGCCGAGGACGGCGGCGCACAGCAGACCCACACCGCGCAGCAGGCGGCGCGTCGTGACGGTCATGGGGTCCTCACTTCGTTGTCGGACGGGAGGGAGGGGAGGGAGCGGCTGGTGCGGGGCGCGGCGGAGGGGCCCAGGGCCTCACTCCTTGACGCTTCCGGCGGTCAGTCCCGACTGCCAGTACCGCTGGAGCAGCAGGAAGGCGGCGATCAGCGGGACGATAGTGAGCAGCGAACCGGTGATCACCAGGTCGAAGACGGCCTCGCCGCCGGCCGTGGAGGCCTGGGAGTTCCAGGTGTCCAGGCCCAGTGTCAGCGGGTACCAGTCGGGGTCCTTGATCATGATCAGCGGCAGGAAGTAGTTGTTCCAGGTCGCGACCATGGTGAACAGCGAGACCGTGACGATGCCGGGGCCCAGCAGCGGCAGGGCGACGCGGAAGAAGGTGCGCACCTCGCCCGCCCCGTCGATGCGGGCGGCCTCCATCAGTTCGGTGGGGACCGCGCCGGCGGTGAAGACCCACATCAGGTACAGGCCGAAGGGCGAGATCAGCGACGGGACGATCACCGCCCAGGGGGTGTTGGTCAGGCCCAGCTCGCTGAACATCAGGAAGGTGGGGACGGCCAGGGCGGTGCTCGGCACCGCGACGGCTCCGATGACCACGGCGAGGACCGCGCGCCTGCCGGGGAAGGCGAACTTCGCCAGCCCGTAGCCGCCCAGGACGGCGAGGAACGTGGCACCGCCCGCGCCCAGCACGACGTACAGGACCGTGTTGAGCAGCCAGCGCACGAAGACGCCGTCGTCGTAGGCCAGCGTCCGGGTGATGTTCTCCCAGAGGGCGAAGTCCCCGTCGAACCACAGTCCGAAGGAGTCGAACAGGCCCTCCTGGGTCTTGGTGGCGTTGATGGCCAGCCACGCCAGCGGCACCAGGCTGTAGAGGAGCACCAGGCCGGTGAGCGCGGTGAGCGCCACGCTGCGGCGCGGGCGGTCCGCCGAGTGGCGGCGGCCGCGTCCGCGCGGCCGCGGTGCGGGGCGGGTGCGGCCGCCGGGGGCGGGCCGGGCGGTGGACGGGGTGGGGGCCGGGGCGCTCATCGCGTCACCCCTCCTTCCGCATGCCGCGCAGCTGCACGGCGTAGGCGACGGCCATCGTGATCAGTCCCATGACGACCGCGACGGTCGCCGCGTAGTTGTGCTGCTGTCCGGAGAAGGACAGCGAGTAGGTGTAGAAGTTGGGCGTGTAGTCGCTGGTGATGGCGTTGGGCGCCACGTCCTGGAGGATGCTGGGCTCGTTGAAGAGCTGGAAGCTGCCGATGACGGAGAAGACGGTCGCGATCACCAGGGCGCCGCGGAGGGCGGGGAGCTTGACGGCGGTGATGACGCGGAACTGGCCGGCTCCGTCGATCTCCGCGGCCTCGTACAGGGAGCGGGGCACCACCCGCAGCGCCGAGTAGAGGATCAGCATGTTGTAGCCCGTGAACTCCCAGGTCACGATGTTGCCGATGGCCGCCAGCACGAGATCGGGGGAGAGCGGGTCGGGGAGGGAGACGCCCAGGGCGTCGTTGACGTCGCCCAGCAGCCCGATGCGCGTGCCGTAGATGAAGCCCCACATCAAGGTGGCGACCACGGCGGGGACGGCGTAGGGCAGGAAGATCGCCATCCGGAAGAAGTCCCTGCCGTACAGCCGACCGCTGTCGACGGCCAGGGCCACCAGCAGGGCGATGCCCAGCATGATCGGCACCTGGACGGCGAGGAAGAGCGCCACCCGGCCGACCCCTTCCCAGAACCGGGGGTCCTCCAGGGCCCGCCGGTAGTTCTCCAGGCCCACGAAGATCGTGCCGCCGATCATCCGGTCCCGGAACAGGCTCAGGTAGAGCGAGTAGCCGATCGGTGCCAGGAACACCAGGCCGAAGACGGCCATGAAGGGGCCGACGAAGCCCCAGCCCGTCCAGGCGCGGGCGCTGCCGCGCCGGCGCCGCGGTGCCGTGGGGCCCACCGTTGCGGGCAGTGGCGTCGTCATGGTCGTCTCTCGCCCCTCGTCTCGCTGGGTGCCCGCCGGGCCGGCCCGGCCGGCGGAATCGAACGGCGGTGATGTTTGCGTGAACATCACCGTTCCGCCAGGGTCGGGACGGAGGAATGTTTACGTAAACATCGATTGGCGTGATGTCTACACTGCACCGGTACGAGGGTCAAGGGGTGCGGCGGAGGTCCGGCCCGGAACGAGGGGGCGCAGACTCGATGGACGGCATCGCTCAGACCGCGCGGGGGGACGGCGGCCCGGCGGCCCCGGACGGAACCGTCCCGGCGCGCCGCAGGCGGGGCGCGTCCATGGCGGACGTGGCCCGGTTGGCCGGTGTGTCCGCGCAGACCGTCTCCCGGGTCTCCAACGGCTATCCGGGCGTCACCGAGGGGACGCGGCAGCAGGTGCTCGCCGCGATGCGGAAGCTCGGCTACCGGCCCAACAGCGCCGCCCGGGCCCTGAAGCGGGGCGAGTTCCGCACCATCGGCGTCATCCTCTTCAACCTCTCCACGACCGGCAACGTCCGCACCCTGGAGGCGATCGCGTCCTCGGCCGCGCAGGAGGGCTACGCCGTCACGCTCCTGCCGGTGGCCGTGCCCACCCGGGACGAGGTGCGGGGCGCCTTCACCCGGCTGGGAGAGCTCGCGGTGGACGCCGTCATCGTGATCATGGAAGTCCACCTGCTGGACGCCGCCACGGTCTCCCTGCCGCCCAACGTGCAGGTCGTGGTGGCCGACTCCGACGCCGGCGACCGCTACAGCGTCGTCGACACCGACCAGGCGGGGGGTACGCGCGCGGCCGTGCGCCACCTGCTGGACCTCGGGCACCGCACCGTGTGGCACCTCGCCGGTCCGCAGGAGTCGTTCGCGGCGCAGCGGCGCGCCGCCGCGTGGCGGGCCACCCTGGAGGAGGCCGGGTGCGAGGTGCCCGTGCCGGTACGGGGCGACTGGTCGGCGGAGTCCGGCTACCGGGCCGGGCTGCGGCTCGCGGCGGAGCCCGGCTGCACCGCCGTCTTCGCCGCCAACGACCAGATGGCGCTCGGCCTGCTGCGCGCCCTGCACGAGACGGGCAGGTCCGTGCCGGAGCAGGTCAGCGTGATCGGCTTCGACGACATCCCCGAGGCGGGCTCGTTCGTGCCGCCGCTGACCACCGTCCACCAGGACTTCGCCGAGGTCGGACGGCGCTGCGTCCAGGGGGTCCTGCGGCAGATCCGCGGCGAGGCGGCCGAGCGGGGTACGACGCTGGTTCCCACGCGCCTGGCCGTCCGGCGCTCCACGGCCCCGCCGCCGGGACGGTGACCGGCGCGGCGCCCGCCGCCGGCGGGGCGTCAGGCCCCGCCGGCGGAACCGGGCTCGGCGTCGACGTCGTACCAGTCGTTTGCCAGCAGCCCGGCGTGCGAGGGCTGCACCCCGGCCTGCACCGTGCCGTCCGCGGTGACGAACCGCAGATGGGCGGCGAGTCTGCGGCTGCGCCCGTCCGGCGAGACGCAGACCGACTCCGGCTCCAGGTAGACGTACTTGCCGGGCTGGATCCAGCCCCGGCGGGCCACCCGGCGACCTTCCCTGAGTAGCTCCAGTGCTGCGGAGAAGTCCATGCCGCCGAGCCTAGCCGCCGTCCCAGGAGGCCTTGAGGAGGCAACGGCGCATGTGGTAAAGGCGATTCGCCGTGGCCGCCGTGGTGCGTCGCCGCCCGGGACGGGACCGCGGGTCACAGGCCGACGACCCCGGCGCCCGCCACCACCTCGTACTCCAGCGTGATCTCGCGCCGCCCGCCGGGCGGCAGCCGAAGCGTGTACCGCACCATGCCCTCGGCGTCGACCCCCTCGTCGGGCTCCGGACTGCACGCCTTCCCGCGCAGCCGCACCTCGACGGCGGAGACCTCGGAGACCGGGACCCGCTCGCGGACCACGACCTCGGCCGCCTCCCCGTCCGGCGAGCGGTCGAGCCGCGAGACGAACAGCCGCACCGTCCGCCTGACCACCGTGCGCCGGCCGACCCCGGCCGGACCCGCGGTGTCGCGCCGCTCCTCGACGCGGCGCACCACCCGGTAGGTGTCCTCGCTGCCGAAGGCGAGCCGGACCTCCTCGCCGAGCCCGGCGAACGGCAGCTCGCCGCGCCCGGTGAACCCGCTGCCGCGCACCAGGTCGACCGGCCCGGCCAGCAGCACGTGGCCGGCCTCGTTGGCCGACACGGCCACCTTCGCCACCAGCGGCGACAGCTCGGGAGCACAGGTCGATTCGGTGCGGCACGGCGCGGTGAAGGCGGACAGGGGCACCCGGTGGGGGCGCCCGTCGGAGACGACGGTCACGGGCCGCGGGGCGGCCAGCACCCGCACCTCGCCGCCGTCGGCGAGGCCGGGCAGCTCCGCCGGACCGGCGCCGCCCCCGCCGGGCCCCTCCGGCTCCGCGCCGGCCGAAGGCCCGCCGACCGTGCGGACCTCCTCCTCGCGCAGGTCGACCTCGACCGTGCGCCGCTCCTCGGCCGTGCGGTCGCGCAGGACGAGCGTGTCCTCGGCCAGGGCCGGGGGGCTCGCGGCGAGGGTGGGGCGGGCGGTGGACAGAGACAGCCGCACCCCGGCCCAGTCCTCCCCGGTGCGCTGCCACACCACCGCGTCGGACTCCAGACGCACCGACCGCTCGTCCTCGGCCAGCGTCGCCCGGTAGGCCGGCCGCCACAGGGCGCAGGGCACCAGATGGACCACGCGCAAGGTGGCGGACCCGGCCCGGTCGGCCTCGACGACCACCTCCACGGCGGCCGTCAGCTCCGCCGGCTCCTCCTCCGTGCGCCGCAGGGTCTCGCGGGCCTGCTCCAACTCCTCCGCCAGGCGGCGCACACGGCGCAGCAGCAGCCGCAGCTCCTCCTCACGCCCGGCGGCCTCCGCGTCGATCCGGAGCAGCCCCTCCGTCCAGCGCTCCGGGTCGGCCTCGCCCGCTCCGGCGCCCTCGGTGACGTCGCGGTACAGATCCGCCCGGGCCTGGCCGACGATCGCGAGCCGGCTCTCCAGCCGCTCACGCAGCAGGCTCGCCTCCCGCGCCTCCGTCTCCAGGGTGTGCACCCTGCGGCGGAGGGCGGAGGCGTCCTCGCCGGGGCCGCCCGGACGCGGGGGCTCGTACGCGCGCACCACGCGGGCGTCGACGACCCGCGCGCCGGACGCCCCCGAGGCGGCCGCGGCGAACTCCGCGCGCAGGGAACGGTCCACGGCCAGCGGCGTCACCGGTCCCACGAGCAGCCGCTGGGTCCCCGCGGTCAGCTCCACCGCCGCCTCCCGCTCCACCTGGGCGCGGTCCTCCATGCACGTCACGGCGGTGACGGGCAGGGGAACGGGTTCCCGGTCCGCGTCCGGCCCGGTGGGGGCGGCCGGCGGCGTGGTCTCGGTCATGGCGTGCCTCATCCCCTCCGGTTCCCGCCGACCAGTGCCCTGCCCGCCGGTATCCGGATCTCGTATCCGCCCCTGAGCACCGTGGTGTGCCCCGGATCCAGCTCCACCCGCCAGATCCTGGCCCCGCGCACAGGGCCGCCGGCGTCGCCGGAACCTGCGTCGTCGAGCGGGCCGGTGGGCGCCGTCCAGGGCGGCGCGGCCCGGTGCTCCTCGATCCGCACCTCCTTCTCGGTGCTCACCGGCACGCGCTCGCGCACCTCGACCACCACCCGGTGCGGGAGGCGGTTGGCCAGCTCCACCTCCACGGTGTGGTCGAGCACCGTCGTTCCGCCGCGCAGGCCGGCCGTGGACTCGCGCAGGTGCGTGCGCCGCGCGGCCCGCACGCTCTCCACCGCGCCGATCCCGACCCGGCGGCGCTCTCCGGGGGCGAGGGTGGGCAGCGGTGCGGTGAGGACGAACTCGTCCCCGACGGTGACGTCGACGGGGCCGGCCAGCAGGGCGTGGTGCGAGGTGTTCGCCAGCAGCACCGTGCCGTACACCGTCTCGTCCACCGACGGGACGCACACGTACTCCGGCACCGCCTCCACCGGGACATCGCAGACGGGGACGGTGTGCCAGGCGCCGTCGGCCGCCACGTCGACCGGCGCGGCCGTGTCGTAGCGGTGGTGGAAGGAGCCCGCCGAGCGCCGTACGTCCACCGTGTGGGAGGGACGCCCCTGCCGGGCCACGGCCTCGGCCGGCCGCCGCCGCCCGGCGTCCCCGGCACCCGTCCCGTCCGGTGCCGGCCGCAGCCGTCCGCGCCGGACGGGGTCCTCCGGGCCGGCCAGTTCCAGCCGGGAGTAGTCGAGCATGTCGGTACTCGGGCCGGGCGGGGGAGCGGCCCGCGGGGGTACGGGGCCGCCCGCCACGGCGGCCGGCGCCTGGGCCGCCCCGTACCCGGCGAACCCGAACTCCGCCGTGCCCGCCGTGTGAGCGGCACCGGGAGCGGCGGCCGGGGCGGGGGCTCCGGCCGCCGCCCCGGGCGGGGGCGGGGGCGGGACCGCGCCGGCCAGGGGCGCCGCGACGGGCATCGCCGCACTCCCCGTCCGCGGCGATGGGGCGGCGCCCCCGGCACCCCTGGCGGCTCCGGCACCCCCGGCGGCCCCGGCCGCCGCGGGACGGGACCGGGTGCGGGGGTCCGGCGCCGCGGCGGCGTCGTACCCGGAGAACAACTCGTCCAGACCCGGCGGGGGTTCGCGCCAGCCCCGCGCCTCGGGCTCCTCCTGGCGGCGTCCGATCCGCAGCGACCGCAGCCGGGGGACACCGGCGGGGCGCAGCAGGTCGGCGGTGGACAGACCCAGCCGCACCCCCGCCCAGTCCTCACCGGTGCGCTGCGCCACGCAGGCCCGCAGCACCAGTGTCCCGCCGGGGGCGGTACCCGTGCCGCCCAGCCGCAGCCGGTAGACCGGCGACCACGTCGCCCCGGGGACGCGGTACTCGACCTCGACCTCGACCTCGACCTCGGTCTCCGCGCCCTCCTGCCCGCCGTCGTCCGTGTCACCGCCGCCGGTACCGCCGCCAGCGCCCCCGGCCAGTGTCAGGACGGCGGTGACCGACTCCCGCGTCCGCCCGGTGGACAGCGCGCTCGACACGCCCTCCAGCCGGACCGAGAGCACGTCGGCCTCGTGCTCGGCGTCGCGCAGCTCCTCCTCCGCGGAGCGCAGCCGCTCGTGGAGGAGGGCCAGCCTGCCGTCCAGGAAGTCGGCCAGGGCCAGCAGGGACTCCACCGGCGCCCGGCGGGGCGGGTCGCCGCGGCGGGGCTGGGGCGGGACGGCGCGCAGCGCGGCCACCTCGGCGATCTCCGTCCTGAGCCCGTCCCGTCTCGACCGCAGCCCGTCCACGCGGTCGCGCGCCTCCTCCCACGCCAGGCGCAGACGCGGCAGCTCGCCGTCCGGCCGGGGCCCGGCCGCCCGCGCCACCCGCACGTCCGTCACCCGCAGCCCGGGGGGCCCGGAGACGACCCGGCCGCGCAGCGAGTGCCCGTGCACGGTGACCGGCAGCCCTTCGACGAGGACCCGTACGCCCGCTCCCGGAGGTGACGGAGGGCGCGTGGGGAGGACGCAGCGGGCCCGCCGCACGCACACGGCCCCCGCCGGGTGCACCACCACGGACTCCAGTCGGGACGCCACGCGCGGCGCCGCCTCCGCACCGCGCTCCGTGACCGGCTCGGCCGCCATGTCTCCCCCTCACCCGCTCGCCCGCCAGGTGACCGCACCCTATCCGCTGGACGGGGGAGCAGGACGGGCCTGTGGACGACTCCGTCCGGCCGCCCCCACCCGACCGGGGTCACGGGGCGTAGTGCACCCCCAACCCCGTGGCCCCCGGCGCGAGGTCGGGGCGCAGGACGAGGTCGTCGTCGTAGTCGCCGCCGTTCTGGAACCGGAACGGAAGGGGCTCGGTGTCCCCGATGGACGTGACGCGCTCGCGCAGCAGCGCCGCGGCCTCCTCGTACTCCCGCGGCGGCAGCCGGTCGGCGCCGTACACCGCGACCGGGGGCAGGACGGTCATGCCGGTGTACCACAGGGTCCCGTGCAGCAGCGGGAACAGGACGTGGTCGAGCCAGCCGTTGATGCCGCGGGGGCCGAGGGCGGGCTCGGGCGAGCCCGCGGTGACGACGACCAGGGCGCGCTTCCCGGCCAGCAGGCCCTGCCCGTAGCGCAGGGTGCGGCCCGGATGGCCGGGATCGGTGACGCCGTAGGCGTACCCCTTGACGAAGACCCGGTCGAACCAGCCCTTGAGGATCGCGGGCATCCCGTACCACCACAGGGGGAACTGCAGGACCACCGCGTCGGCCCAGTCGAGCTTCTCCTGCTCGGCGCGTATGTCGGGGCTGAGCGTCCCGTCGCGGTGGGCGCGCCGGGACGCGGAGGTGACGATCAGCCGGTCGTCCGACGGCCCCGGCCGCTCCCCGAAGTCGTCCCGGTCGACGGTCGGCTTCCACCCCATGGCGTACAGGTCGGAGTGGCGGCAGTCGTGGCCGGCGTCGGCCAGGGCGCGGACCCCCTCGTCGCGCAGGGAGCCGTTGAGGGACCGCCGTTCGGGGTGAGCGAACACCCACAGCACGTTCATCGAAGATCCTTTCGGTCGTTGCCTCCGGCTGCCTCCCCGCTCTCCGGCCGCCTCAACCGCCCGGCCGCCCCAACCGCCCCGGCCGTCCCGGCGGTCCTCCGCCGTCCGCGCCGCCTCCGCGGGATCGCGGCGCCCGGCCCCCTTCCGGATCACCGCTCCGGCTTCTAGGGTCCTCCGTGGCAAGCGCTTTCCATCGCATCGACCCCGAAGGAGCCGGACCTCCATGCCCCCATCCACCACCCCGCCCCTGCGCGCCGCCGTCATCGGCACGGGGGCCATCGCCACCGGCGGCCACCTGCCCGCCCTCAGGGCCCACCGCGGCGAGGTCGAGCTGGTCGCCGCCGTCGACGTGGACGCCGGACGGCTCGACGCCTTCCGGGCCGAGGCCGGCGAGGGCGTGGCGGGCTACACCGAACTGGGCGAGATGCTGGCGCGGGAACACCCGGACCTGGTGCTCATCGGCACCCCGCCCGCCTTCCACCGGGAGCAGGCCGTGGCCGCGCTGCGCGCCGGCGCCTGGGTGCTGTGCGAGAAGCCGCTCTGCCTGTCGCTGGCCGAATACGACGCCATCGCCGCCGAGGAGGGCGCGGACGGCGGCCCGTACGCGGCCGTCGTCTTCCAGCACCGCCACGGCTCCGGCGCCGTCCACGCCCGCGACCTGCTGGCCTCCGGGGCGCTGGGCAGGCCGCTCGTCGCGCACTGCCAGACCACCTGGTACCGCGACACCGCTTACTACGCCGTTCCCTGGCGCGGTCGATGGGCCACCGAGGGCGGCGGCCCCACCATGGGCCACGGCATCCACCAGACCGACCTGCTGCTGCACCTGCTCGGCGACTGGACCGAGGTGCGCGCCATGGCCGGGCGCCTGGTGCACGACGTGGAGAGCGAGGACGTCTCCACCGCGCTCGTCCGCTTCCGCAGCGGCGCCATGGCCACCGTCGTCAACAGCGTCCTGTCCCCGCAGGAGACCAGCCGCATACGGATCGACTGCACCGACGCCACCGTCGAGCTGACCCACCTGTACGGGCACACCAACGACGACTGGGTCTACACCCCCGCCCCCCACGTCGCGGACGCCGCGGACGCCGCGGAGCGCATCAGCGCCTGGCGCACCCCCGCCGCGGACCTGCCCAGCTCGCACACCGCCCAGCTCACGGGCGTGCTCGCCGCCCTGCGCGACGGAGTGCGCCCGCCGGGCAGCGGACACGACGCGCGCCGGACCCTGGAGTTCACCGCCGCCCTGTACAAGGCAGCCTTCACCGGGCTGCCCGTGCGCGCCGGCGAGATCGGGCCCGGCGACCCGTACTACACCGCCATGCACGGCGGCCACCCCGACTGGGCGCCGCACACCCCCGCGAAGGAGAACCGGTGAGCGCACCGATCACCCTCACCCACACCCACGGCGAGCGGATCTCGGCCGCCTGCGGCGGAGTCGAGCTGATGTCGTACGTCTACCGGCCCGACCCGGACCCCTTCGAGTCCCGCAAGCCCTACGCCCATCCGCTGCGCACCCTGTCCGGACACGTCGTCACCGGCTACCGGCCCAGCGACCACCGCTGGCACAAGGGCCTGCAGATGACGGCCAGCCACCTGTCCGGGCAGAACTTCTGGGGCGGCAACTCCTACGTCCACGGCCGCGGCTACCTGCCGCTCCACGACCGCATCGGCCGCATGCGGCACGACGCCTTCGACACCGTCGACGCCCGCGGCGACCGCGCCTCCTTCACCGAGCGCCTGACCTGGGTCGAGAACGGCGGCGAGGAGTGGGCGCGCGAGACGCGCACCGTCGAGGTGCACTCCGCCGAACCGGAGGAGGGGGCCTGGGCGCTGGACTGGTCGATCCGCCTGCTCAACACCCGCACCGAGGCGCTGCGCTTCGGTTCCCCGACGACCGCCGGCCGGGAGATGGCCGGCTACACCGGACTCCACTGGCGCGGTCCGCGCGACCTGACGGGCGGCGACGTGTTCGGGCCGGACGGACGCGGCGGACGGGGGGAGGCCGGGGCCGCGGGGATGATGGGCACCCAGGCGCCCTGGCTGGCGTTCACCGGGCCGCGCGACGGCGCGGACGCGCACAGCACCCTGGTCTTCGCCCACGCCCCGGAGAACGACGGCGCGATCCACGCCTCCCACTGGTTCGTGCGCTCCGAGCCGACCCCGGTCGTCGCCCTCTCCTGGGCGTTCTTCGAGGAGTTCGAGCTGCCGCCGGGCGAGGAGTTCGCCTACCGCTACCGGGTGGTCGTCGCGGACGGGGCCTGGGACCGCGACCGGGTGGAGGCATGGCTGGGAGCGCACGGGTGGTGAGCGCGGCGGACGGGGAGCGGCCGGACGCGGCGGGAGGCGCCGCCCCGCTGCCGGGCGCGGTCGGCCTCTCCCACGTCGGTGCCTACGACTGGGAGGCCGCCGACGGCGTCCGCGGCGGCAGCCCGCACCTGCACCTGGTGTGCACCGAGGCGTACGTCGTCACCGCCGGGCGCGGCGCCGTGCAGACCCTCACCGCCGGGGAGGGCTGCCGCGAGACGGACCTCGCCCCCGGCGCGGTCGTCTGGTTCACCCCCGGCACCGTGCACCGCATGGTGCAGCACGCGGGCCTGAAGGTCACGGTGCTGATGGAGAACGGCGGCCTCCCCGAGGCGGGGGACGCCGTGTTCACCTTCCCGCCGGAGGTCCTGGCCGACCCCGAGCGGTACGCGGCGGCCGCCGCCCTGCCCGCCCGCCGCGGGCCGGCGGCGGAGGAGGCCGCCCGGCGCCGGCGCGACCTGGCGGTCGAGGGCTACCTGGTGCTGCGCGACGCGCTCGCGGCGGGCGACGCCGGACCCCTGCGGGAGTTCCACCGGGCCGCCGCCCGGCTCGTCGCCCCACGGATACCGGACTGGGAGCGCCTGTGGCGGGCCGGTCCCCTCGCCGCCGCGGAGCGCACCGGCGGCCGGCTCGCCGCGCTCGCGGCGGGCGACGCCGGCCACCTGGCGGAGGCCGGGGTCAGGGCCACGGGCCCGACCCGGCGCGGCGGCTACGGGATGTGCGGGCGCCGGGAGGAGTACGAGATCCCCGGCGCCACCCTGCCCTACGGCGGCGAGTGAGGGCCGGCGCGGCCGGGGGCCGCCCGGCCCCCGTTCCGCGGGCCGCCCCCGTTCACGGGAGCGGCGCGCGGAACGCCTCGCGGTAGGCGGCCGGGCTCGTCCCCAGCCGCTTCCTGAAGTGGGCCCGCATCGACACCGCCGAACCGAAGCCGCACAGCCCGGCGACGCGCTCCACGGCCAGGTCGGTGGTCTCCAGCAGCTCGCGGGCCCGCTCCACCCTCGCCCACAGCAGCCACCGCATCGGGGTCGTCCCCGTCTGCGCCCTGAAGTGGCGGTTGAGGCTCCGCACACTCAGGCCGGCGTGCCGGGCGATGTCGGAGAGCGTCAGCGTGCGGTGCAGACTCCCGTGGAGCCACTCCAGGGTCTCCTGGAGCCGGACCGCTCCGCCCGCGGCGTCCGGTGCCGGATGGGAGACGAACTGCGCCTGCCCGCCCTCGCGGCGCAGCGGGACGACGAGCATGCGCGCGGTGCGGGCCGCGACGGCGGCGCCGTGGTCCCGGCTCACCATGTGCAGGCACAGGTCGAGACCGGCGGCCACCCCGGCGGAGGTGAGCACCCGCCCGTTGTCCACGAACAGCACGGAGGGACGGACCCGCACCCCCGGGTACGCGCGCGCCAGCCGGTCCGCCGCGCGCCAGTGGGTGGTCGCCGGCGCCTCCTCCAGCAGCCCCGCCTCGGCCAGCAGGAAGGCGCCGGTGCAGACGGAGGCGACCCGGATCCCCCGGTCCGCCGCCGCCCGCAGCACCTCGACCGTCCTCCGGTCCGGCTCGGCGCCGTGCCCGTGGACGCCGGGCACGACGACGGTGTCCGCCTCCAGCGCCGCCTCCAGCGGGTGGGCGGCGGTCAGTTCGAAGCAGGGCACGTCCGCGGCGGTGGCCGTGACGGGGGAGTCGCCGCAGACCCGCACCTCGTAGGGGGCGGAGCCGTCGGGGAGCCGGACCGAGGCGAACACCTGGCAGACCGCGGCCAGATCGAAGCCGACCGCCCCCCGCGGCGCCAGCACGGCCACCGAGTGAACCGAGCGCATGGCCAGAACCTATCGCGGCCCGGCACGCGCGCGGCTGTCCGCCCCCCGGGGGCCGCTGCCAGGCTGACGGCGTCCACCGGCCCCGGCGTCCTCCGCGGCACGGGGCCGGCACCCGCGGAACACCACGGAAGGGGACCACCACCCATGGAGCGCAGGAACATCCTCCTCGGCGCCGCACTGCTGGGCGCCGGAGTGCCGGCCGCGCAGACCCTGGGGGCGCGCGGCGCGGCCGCGGCCCCCCGCAACGGACCGCTGCGGGTCCACGTCGTGATGTTCGACGGGGCCGAGGAGCAGGACTTCATCGCGCCCTACGAGGTCTTCTCCCTGGCCGGGGCGCTCAGCGAGCGCGGCGTCGAGGTCGACTACGTCACCACGGGCAGGCCCCGCCTGGTCCGGTCCGCCTTCGGCACCCGGGTCCGGGTGGACCGCGTCTGGGATCCGCGGAGCGCGGACGTGATCGTCGTCCCCGGCGGCGGCTACCGGCGCCGTGAGGGCCCCGGTGTCTGGGCCGAGATCGCCGACGGCACCCTGCCGCGGGCCCTGGCGGACGCACCGCGCCGGGGGCTGACGATCGCCTCGCTGTGCACGGGGGCGTTCCTCCTGTCGGAGGCGGGACTCCTGCGGGGCCGCCCGTGCACTACGCACCACCGCGCCCGTGCCGACCTGGAGGCCCGGGGCGGAGTGCTGAAGGACGCGCGCGTGGTCGACGACGGCGACGTGGTCACCGCCGGAGGCGTCACCTCGGGACTGGACCTGGGGCTGTGGCTGGTGCGGCGGGAACTCGGCCCGGACACCGCGATCGGCGTGGAGGGCGTGCTGGAGTACCGGGCCGACGGCACCGTCTGGACCCGCTGACGGAGCGGCGGGCACCGGACGGCGGAGGGGCCGGGCGGGCGGGCCGTGCGCGGTCCGCCCGCCCGGTCGGCGCCGCAGGGCGGCCCGAGCGCGGACCGGGCCGGGGCCGGGGAGAATACTCAACCGGTGCAGCGCGACGAGGCGCTCCACACCCCCCACGCCCCCTCAGCCCGTCTTCCCCGCACAGGAGTCCCGACATGGCCGCGCCGCAGGGCCCCCTCGACCACCGCTACCGGGGCGAGCACCCGGTCCGCACCCTCGTCTACCTCTTCCGGCAGGACCGCGGCCGCATGGCCCTCGGCGTGCTGGCGTTCCTCATCAAGCACAGCCCCACCTGGCTGATGCCGCTCATCACCGCGAACGTCATCGACATCGTCGTCCACCACCGGCCGGTCTCCGGCCTGTGGCTCAACGCCGGCCTGCTGCTGCTCACCCTGGTCCTCAACTACCCCTTCCAACTGCTCTACATCCGCTGCTGGTACGGCAGCGCCCGGCGCACGGGCAACCGGATGCGCTTCGCGCTGTGCGAGCGGATGCAGCAGCTCTCCATCGGCTACCACGCGCGGGTCAGCGCCGGCGTCCTGCAGACCAAGGTGATCCGGGACGTGGAGAACGTCGAGACCTCCGTCCAGCAGGCCGGGGACCAGGGCCTGTCCGCGCTGGCGACGCTCATCGGGGCACTGGCGGTGATCACGCTGCGCACCCCCGCCTTCCTGCCGGTCTTCCTGCTGGTCGTCCCGGCCGCCTCCGCCCTGGTGGTGTGGCTGCGCGGGCGGCTGCGCTCCCACAACGAGATGTTCCGCCAGGAGGTGGAGCACCTCTCCTCGCGGGTCAGCGAGATGACCACCCTCATCCCCGTCACCCGCGCCCACGGGCTGGAGCACACCGCGCTGCGCCGGATGGACGGCACGCTGCGGCAGGTGCTGGACGCCGGGCTGCGACTGGACCGGCTCAACGGCCGCTTCGGCGCCCTGGGCTGGATCCTGCTCAACGCCCTGGGCGTGGGCTGCCTGGTCGGCGCCGCGCTGGCCGCCTACCACGGCCGGCTGGCCGTCACCCCCGGCGACGTGGTGATGCTCAGCGCCTACTTCTCCTCCCTGACCGCCGCCGTCACCACGCTGCTGGGCCTCACGCCCGTGATCACCAGGGGCCTGGAGTCGGTCCGTTCGGCGGGCGAGGTGCTGGAGGCCCCCGACCTGGAGCAGAACGACGGCAAGAGCGAGGTGACCGCCGTCCGCGGCCGGTTCGACTTCCAGGGCGTCGGGTTCGCCTACGACGGCGCCGACCGCCACTCCGTCCGGGACTTCACCCTGACGGTCCGTCCCGGCGAGACCATAGCCCTGGTCGGGGCCTCGGGCGCGGGCAAGTCCACCGCGCTCAACCTGGTGACCGGCTTCCTGCGGCCCACCTCGGGACGCATCCTGCTGGACGGCGTCGACATGGAGGAGCTGGACCTGCGCAGCTACCGCCGCTTCCTGTCCGTGGTGCCCCAGGAGTCCGTCCTCTTCGAGGGCAGCGTCCGGGACAACGTCGCCTACGGCCTGACCGGGGTGGGCGAGGAGGAGGTCCGCGCCGCGCTGCGCGACGCCAACGCGCTGGAGTTCGTCGACCGGCTGCCCGCCGGGGTGGACACCGTCGTCGGCGAGCGGGGGGCGCGGCTGTCCGGGGGCCAGAAGCAGCGGCTGGCCATCGCCCGCGCGCTGATCCGCGACCCCAGGGTGCTGGTGCTGGACGAGGCCACCTCCGCGCTGGACTCCCGCTCCGAGGCCCTGGTCCAGCAGGCGCTGGCGCGCCTGGTGCGCGGCCGGACGGTCTTCGTGGTGGCCCACCGGCTGTCCACCGTCCGGGGCGCGGACCGCATCGTGGTGATGGAGGAGGGCAGGATCGCCGAGATCGGGTCGCACGAGGAGCTGCTGCGGGCGGGCGGCCTCTACGCGGACCTCCAGGCCGTCCAGTCCGCCTGACCGCGGTGCCCCCGCCGCCGGCGGCGGGAGCACCGCGCCACGGTCAGGTGTGCGTCTCCAGGGCGCGCCGGGTGTCGTCGCCGTAGACCCCCTCCTCGTCGCCGCGCACCCCGTACCAGTGCTGGAAGCGGGCGACGGCCGCGGCGACCTCGCCGTCGTACCGGCCGTCGACGTCGCCGCCGGGATACACGTGCGGTACCTCCAGAAGCCGCTCCTGGAGCTCCTCCACCGCGGGCCCGGTGTCGCCCTGCCGCAGCACGCCGGGGCCGGCGGCCTGTGGCCGCTGCGCGGCGGGCGTGGGCGTGGGGGCGGGCGGTGGGGGCGCGGCGGCCGGGGGCCGGGGAGCCGGGGAGCTCTCCGGCCTCCCCGCCCCGGACGGCGGCGCGTGCGGTTTCGACGCGGGGGCGGACGGGGTCCGCGCCACCGGGGAGGGGGCCGCGGTGGAGGGGGCCGCGGTGGAGGGAGCCGCGGTGGAGGGGGCCGCGCCACCGGGCGGGACGGTCGCCGGGGGAGAGGTCTGCGCCAGTCCGACCGGTCTGCCGCCGGAGGAGGGGGTCAGCACGCCGGAGGCCAGGAGCAGCCCGGCCAGCGCGGAGCCGATGGTCCCCGTGGTCAGGATCAGGGCGGCGGTGCGCGGTCCCCGCTGCCCGCTCAGGAAACCGCGGGGCGGAGCGGGGGGCGTGACGGACCCGGCCCGGGGGACGCCGCGCGCCTCCCCGCCGCCGTGCCCGGTGCCGCGGCCGTCGCCGGGCGGGCGCGGCGGTCCCGTCCGCGCCGCGTCCCACGGGCCCAGGGACCGCGGGGGCTCGGCGGCCGGGCGGTGGTACCGCGGCTCCCGGTCGGAGCGGATGACCATCTCCCCCTCCTGTTCCTCCTGCACCCTCCCCCGTTCGGAGGGACGCGGAAAGACCGCCGGGGCGCACCCGTGCCGGGGTCCCGGGGCCGGGACGGCATCCGCCGGGCCGTGCCGCACCGTGCGCGGCCGCTCACGGATGGTCCCCCGCCGACCATACTCGTTCCCGGCCGCGGGAGAGCCCGTCGCGCGGCTCCCACCGGCGCGGCCGCACGCCCGCGCCGACCGCGCCGATCGCCCGTCAGGGCGCGCCGAGCGCGTCGAGGTAGACCCAGGCGCCCTCGTGGCGCACGAAGCGGCTGTGCTCCTCCAGGACGCCGGGGCGCCCCCGCTCGGTGCAGTGGGCGCGGAAGGCGACGGTCCCTTCGGTGTGGAAGGGGCTGCCGCCGGTGGTGGAGAGCACCTCCAGCCGCCGCCACCGCGTCCCCGGGTCGAGGTCCAGGCGCGCCGGCCGGGTGCCGGGGTGCCAGGTGCGCAGCAGGTACTCCCGGTCGCGCACGGCGAAGGCGCTGTAGCGGGAGCGCATCAGCGCCTCGGCGGTGGGGGCGGGGGACGGGCCCCGGTGGTACCGGGCGCAGCACGCGGCGTAGGAGGCGGGGAGGCCGCAGGGGCAGGGGGCCGCGGGATCGGAGGCGGCCGGGTCGGCGGCGGGGACCGGAGCGGCGGGGGAGGCCGGTCGCCGGCCTGGTCGGCGTCGGGACATGCACCCATGGTGACGGCCGCGCGGGGATCCGCGCGGCCGGGGGTGGGGGGAAGCCGTTCCCGGCGGGGCTACTGGACGGCCGGCCCCGCGTCCTCGGTGCCGGAGAGCTGCGCCAGGTACTTGTGGCACTGGGCGGCGCGCCGGGAGTCCTCCTCCATCACCGTGCGGAAGAAGTCGGCGATCTCCTGCTTGCCGGCGTTCTCGGCGTCGCGGACGTACTGCCCGTAGTCGTGCCCGGCCTTCAGCGCGTGGTACTGCACCGAGATCAGGTCGTAGACGACATCGCTGAATCCGGTCTCTCCGGTTGCCATCGCTTCACCTTCCTCCGAGGTCGTCGTGCTCAGGCATTCGGGTTTCCCGAAAGGGTGGGGGGAAACGGCCGTCTTCCCCGGAAGCGGGCGCAGGGCGGCGGTGGGCCGGTGCGGTGCCGTGCGACGCGCCCGGCGTACGGGGGGAGACGCCGGGCGCGCGGGCCTTCGGAGGCCACCCGCTTCCGCGGGCTCCGGTTGTGCGGTGCGCGGTCTCTCTCCGCTTCCCCGCACCCGGCGGCCGCCTCCGCGGCCCACCACCATGACACCACGGGCGGCGCCGGGAGCGCAGGGCCGGCCGTCCCGCGCCGATGGGCCGGCCGGCCCATCCCCGGACCGCCCGCCGCCGGCCCGCGCCCGGCGGGCGCGCGGGCACACGCCCGCCGAGCGCCCCCTGGAGGTTCCCCCTCCGGGGGGACGGGGCCGAGCACCGGAGGGGCCCCTCCGCGTCCGACCGGTCCGGTGCCGCGGGGCGCCCGCCGGACTGCGGGGCGCCCGCTCACCCCGGGTGCGCCCCGGCCGGCCGGGGCGCAGGACGCCGTCGCGCATCCCGGCGATCCGGTCGGCCCGGGCCAGGTGCGCGCGGTCGTGCGGGACGAGCACGGTCGCCGTGCCGCTGCGGTGCGTCAGCTCCGCGATCAGGTCGACCGCGGCCGCCCCCCGCTCGTGGTCCAGGGCGCTGGTCGGGTTCGTCCACCAGCAGCACGGTGGGGCCGTTCATCAGGGCGCGGGCGGTGCCGACGCGCCGGCGCCGGCCGCCGGAGAGCCGGTGCGGGCGGCGGCCGGCGGGCTGGACTTGCCGGAGCCCGACGGTCCCACGACGGCGGTGAGACACCCCGCGGGCACCTCCGGGGGCACGCGGTCCACCGCGGTCGGACGGCCGCCGCCGTCGGGATGGGCGAGGGCGGCATCGGTCAGGGCCAGGCTCACCGGGCCCCAGGGCGGTCAGCGGACCGACGGAGGTGACGCGGCACACGGCCGGGCCGGCGCCCAGCGGCTCCACCTCAGTCAGGCCACCGTCACGTCGCACCTGGTGCGCATCTACGCCAAGCTCGGCGTCGACTCCCGCACCGCCTCCGTGGCCGCGGCCACCCGCAGGGGACTCATCCGGCCCTGAGCCCGCACCGCCGGTGTCCCGGCAGGGCAGCCGGCCGGGACACCGGCGGCACGGAGCCCTCTCAGGCCGCCCGAGCGGGCCGGGAGTCGTCGAGGGCCAGGCCGACGGCCAGCGCGCCGAGCACGGACCCCATGGCGTACCGCTGCACGCGGAGCCAGGAGGGGCGCCGGGCCAGGAAGACGGCGACGGAGCCGGCGGCCAGGACGATCGCCAGGTTCACGGCCACGCTGACGGCGATCTGCACCGCGCCGAGCGCGACCCCCTGGAGGAGCACGTGACCGTCCCGCGGGTCGACGAACTGCGGGATGAGCGAGAGGTACATGACGGCGATCTTGGGGTTGAGCAGGTTCGTCACCAGCCCCATGGCGAACAGCCGCCGCGGTGGGTCGTGGGGGACCTCCCGCACCGCGAAGACGGGCGTCCCCCCGGGCCGGAGCGCCTGCCAGGCGAGCCACGCCAGGTACCCGGCGCCGGCGAGCTTGACCGCGGCGTACAGGCCGGGCACGGCGAGGAAGACCACCGACAGGCCGAGGTTCGCGGCCAGCAGGTAGACCAGGAAGCCCAGGGCGACCCCGCCCAGGGAGACGATCCCGGCGCGCCGCCCCTGGGTGATGCTCCGGGACACCAGGTAGACCATGTTCGGCCCCGGTGTGAGGACCATTCCCAGGGAGACCGCCGTGACGCCGAGCACCGCACCTGCCTCGAGCATGGATGTGCCCCGCCCTTCTTCCGGGTCCGCGGCCGTGGCCGCGCCGTGGTTCCGCCTCGGCCGTCGAGAGCGTATGCACCCTCCGCGGGCGAGTGCAATAAAGGAAAATGAACTCGGTGCAATGATGTGATCGCTCTGTTCCGGCGACGGCTGACGGATCGTGGGGTGGCAGGTGGAGGACTACCGGCGGATCGCCGACGGCCTGGCGGCGGACATCGCCGCGGGCCGGCTCAGGCCGGGCGACCGGCTCCCGGCGCAGCGGCAGTTCGCCCGGCGGCAGGGGATCGCCGTCTCGACGGCGGCGCGCGTCTACCGCGAGTTGGGCCGCCGAGGCCTGACGACCGGTGAGGTCGGCCGGGGCACCTTCGTCCGGGCCTCCGGGCGGCCGGGGACGGCACTGGCCGAGCCGGCCGGCGGCGGAGTCGACCTGGAGCTCAACCACCCGGTGGTGCCCGAGCAGTCCGCGCTCCTGGCGGCCGGGCTCGCCCCGCTGCTGCGCCCCGGCGTCCTGGAGTCCGCCACCCGGCCCGTCGGCGTGGCGGGGACCCCCGCCGCGCGGAACGCCGCCGCCGCACTGCTCGCCCGCGGCGGCTGGCGGCCGGAGGCGGACCGGGTGCTGTTCGCGGGCGGCGGCCGCCAGGCCATCGCGGCCGCGGTCGCGGCACTGGTGCCGACCGGTGGACGGCTCGGTGTCGAGGAGCTGACCTACCCCGTGGTGAGGTCGGTCGCCGCCCGGCTCGGCGTGGAGGTCGTCCCGCTGGAGACGGACCGGGCGGGCCTGGTCCCCGACGCGGTCGCCGCCGCCCACCGCGCGGCGCCGCTGCGCGCCGTCTACGTGCAGCCGGCGGTGCACAATCCGCTGGGTCTGGTGATGCCGGGCCGGCGGCGGGAGGAACTGGCCGACGTGCTCGGCCGGCTGGGGGTGGACGTGGTCGAGGACGCCGTCTGGGGCTTCCTGCGCGACGACCTGCCGCCGCTGGCCGCCCTGCTCCCCGAACGGACGGTCCTGGTGGACAGCCTCTCCAAGCGGCTGGCCCCCGGCCTGTCGGTGGGGTACGCCGTCGCGCCCCGCGCCCTGGTGCCCGCGGTCGCCGACGCGCTGCGCTCCGGGGGGTGGGGGCCCGCGCGGTTCGCCCTGGAGGCGGCGACCCGCTGGTCGGCCGGGGGCGCCGTGGAGCCGGTCGTCCGCGCCAAGCAGCGGGACGCCGCCGCCCGCCAGGAGATCGCCGCCCGCCGGCTGCGCGGCTTCGCGGTGCACGGCGGCCCGCTGTCCTACTCCTGCTGGTGGGAGCTGCCTCCGCCGTGGCGGGCCGACACGTTCACCGCCGCCGCGGCCCGGCACGGCATCGCGGTCGTCCCCGCCGCGGCGTTCGCCGCCGACGCCGGGCGCGCCCCGCGCGCGGTGCGCCTGGCACTGGCGTCGCCGCCCCCGGACGTCCTGGACCGCGCCCTGGAGACCCTCGCCGTGCTCGCCCGCTCCGCACCACAGGACGTGCCCGCCGAGTGAGCTGCGCGGGAGCGCGTCCGCCCCCGCATACGCTTCGGCCCGTGGACGACACGGGCGGTCCGCGCGAGCGCGGGAAGCGGCGGATGTGCCGGCGGCTCCCCGGCACGGCGATCGGGCTCGACGACGAGGACGGCACGGAGGACTGACGAGGCCTTCTGCTCAGGCCTTCGGGCTCCCCTCCAGCCAGGTCGGGTCCGCAACGAGAGCCTGCAGCTCGTTGACGAGCCGTGTGGAGTGAAACCCGTCTGCGGCGGCGTGGTGCACCTGCACTGCCAGGGGGAGCAGGATCCGGCCGTCCCGCTCGGTGTAGCGACCGAGCGTGAAGATCGGCGCGAGGTGGTCCCAGCCGTCGCCGATGTTGAGATTGAACCCGGTGAAGGACGCCCAGGGCAGGCTCGACACGTCGAACGCATTGGTCGGCAGCTCCCCCTGAGGGAAGAAGTCGGTGGCGCGACTGTGCTCCGCGAGCAGAGGGGCGGCGACGTCGTGGAACGCGCCGAAGTCGGAATCGTGGGGGGCCCACACGCACGCGAACGTCTCGCGTTCCGGATTGAATACCGTGAAGGCCGGGTGTACGACAGGCCAGACGGCCGGCTCCCCCGCCGCGGTGAGACACATCTTGAACTCATCGTGACGGTTGACAACCGTGGAGAGTGCCCAGACCTGCGCGATGTAGGACTTTCGCTGCGATCGACGCAGTGCCGCAGTGAACGCGGTGACGTCCAGCTCCACCGTCATCGAGTACGTACACGGAACGAGCCGGCGGTAGTGCTCGAAGTGCTGTCGGCGCGGCCATGTGTCGAGGTCGATCGGGACGGAGGCATCCATCGGCTCATCATGCCATCTGTCGGTGTTCGGCCCGGAATTGGTTGGGGAGACCGCCGGGTTCGACCAGGAGCCGGAATCGAACTGTGCTTCCCCTAGGTGCGAGCGACGCTCTCCGCTGTCCGGCAGCTGTCGGAAACGGACATTTCCCGGAGCGAGACCGGAAACGGTCCGCCCGCGCGGCCCGGACCGCCGATCCAGTGTCGGAACTCGTTCTCGCTCAAAAGGGGAACGAGGGTGTTCTGGGAATTGTTTGCGACGCCATCCGAGGGCATGGCGGGCCGTCAAGCCGCACAGCCGAGCGGCGCGGTCGACGTCGAGCGCCACCCCTGCCCACGTTGTAACGCTCACCCTGCCGCTCGCGCCCCGGAGTCGTCGCCGGCACCTACTGCACCGGCCGCTTCACCAAGGTGCCCCGGCTCGCGAAACTCCTGCGGGTACCGCCCCCGGCCGGCCGCGCCCGGGCCGGCCGTGGCGGCCCGGCACCCCGGCGCCCTCCCCGGTCGGCCCGGAGGCCCCGAGCGCGGACATCCGCATCGGCTACGCCCGCCGCCCGCAAGGACAAGCACGGCGGCCGGCCGCCGGTTGCCACCGACGACGTGCTCCACACCGTCCTGCGCCGATGCGCGAACGGGGAGGCCGTCGGGCAGAGCCAGCCCAACCTGATCGTCCCCACCGGCAAGCGCAAGGGACAGAACCCCGGCCTGTCCAGCATCCACCGAGCCCTCGCCGAGTACGAGAAGCGGCAGGCGTGCCCCGAAGCCGTCGCGCCCGGGCCCACAACGACTTCGCCGTCCCCCAGAGCACCGGAAACATCCCGACCCAGACGGCAGGGATCACCAGCGCGTGGTCTACGGCGTTCACCGCGCGAAGGGCGCCCCCATCCTCGGGGCTCCGCCGGACCAGGACGGCCCCTTCGGTCGGCGGCCCGCTCCGGACGACGGCGACACCGAGGAACTGGAGCCGGCCGTCGACCATGACCGATCTCAGCGCCGACCACGGTTCCACCGATCCCCGGGGCCGGTCCCCGAGCCGACCCTGTTCCGCTGCTTCCCCGCCGTGGAGGATCCGGTCCTGCACCGGCCCGCGGACCACGACCCCGAGGCCGCGCGGGCGGGGCCGCCGGAGCGAGGGACGGGCCGTCGCGGCCGCGCACCGGGGAGGCGCCGGTGGGGACACCGCAATGTGCGGTGCCCCCACCGGTGGTCCGGCCGCCCTGTGCCCCCCGCCCGTTCGGGCGGGCCGCGCCGCGGCCCTACGGTTCGGGCACCCCCTGTCCGTTCCACCCAGGCGTGAGGACCCCATGAGAGCCGCAACCCTCCTGCGCCGCGCGGGCGTGCTGCTGGGCACGTTCACCCTGGCGCTCACCGGGCCGTCCGCCGTGCCGGCGGCGGCCGCCGACTACGAGCGCGTCACCGGCTTCGGCTCCAACCCCGGGGCGCTGACGATGTACCGCCACCTCCCGGACGGGCTGTCCGCCGGCGCCCCCGTCGTCCTGGTGCTGCACGGCTGCACCCAGGACGGACCCGGCTTCGCGACGGGCGCGGGCTGGCGCGCGCACGCCGACGCGCACGGTTTCGCGCTCGTCGCCGCGCAGCAGGAGTCCGCCAACAACGCCTCGCGCTGCTTCAACTGGTTCCAGAGCGGCGACACCGCGCGCGGGCAGGGCGAGGCGCTGTCGCTGCGCCAGATGGTCGCGCACACCGTGGACGCGGTCGACGCCGACCCCTCCCGCGTGTACGTCGCCGGGTTCTCCGGCGGCGGCGCGATGGCCGCGAGCCTGCTGGCCGCGTACCCGGACGTGTTCGCGGGCGGCGCGATCCTGGCCGGCGTCCCGCACGGCTGCGCCACCGGCATGGTGCAGGCGTTCGGTTGCATGAACCCGGGCTCCGACAGGACCGCCGCCCAGTGGGGCGACCTGGTGCGGGCCCGGAACCGGGGGTACGGCGGCCCGTGGCCCACCGTCTCGGTCTGGCACGGCACCTCCGACACCACCGTCGTCCCGGCCAACGCCACCGAACTGGTCGAGCAGTGGACGGACGTGCACGGCACGGACGCAGCCGCCGACGGTTCGGCCTCCCTGCCGGGCGGGGTGACACGGAGGACGTACGAGGCCGGCGGCGGCACGGTGGTGCGCGAGTACCGCGCCGCCGGCATGGGGCACGCCGTCCCGGTCCGCCCCTCGGAGGGGTGCGGCACGGCGGGCGCGTACGCCGCGGACGTGCTGTGCGCGGCGGAGCACATCACCGCCGACTGGGGCCTGGGCGCCACGGACCCGCAGGACCCGGACGAGCCGACGGATCCGGAGGAGCCCACCGACCCCGAGCCGGTGCCGTGCTTCACGGCGAGCAACCACGGCCACGTGGCGGCGGGCCGGGCCACCGTCCGGTACGGCATCGCGTACGCGGTCGGCTCCGGCGACGCACTCGGATGGTGGAACACCTACACCGTCACCTCCCTCACCGAGCCGCGTCCGGGATGGTACGAGCGGACGAGCGGCTGCGGCTGAGGGACCGCCAGCCCCGGACTCCTACGCGACCCGCCACTGCTGGTTGGCCCCGCCCGTGCAGGACCACTGGGCCACGCGCCCCATGTCCGCCGCCGACTCGTCCAGCACGTCCAGGCACCTGCCGCTGTGCGCCGCGAGGAGCCGGACGTGGCCGCCCCCCGCGTCCTGCGTGCGCCACCGCTGGTGCGCGCCGCCGTCGCACCACTGCTGCTCCACCACCGCACCGTCGGCACCGGAGGCGCCGCGCACCCCCAGGCACATCGAGCTGTGCCGGGCCACCAGCTGCACCTGGCCGCCGCCGGCGTCCCGGAGCCAGAAGCGCTGGTTGCCGCCGCCGTTGCAGCCGTACTGGACGGCCTCGGCGCCCTCGGCCAGGGACCGGTCCCGCACGTCCAGGCACCTGCCGCTGTGCCGGGCGGTCAGCGTCCGGTACGGTCCGCCCGAACCGGTGACCGTGCCCGCCTCCGTGTCGATGGTGAGCTGCGGGTGCCAGTCCATGGCCATGTCGGTGGGGGAGGGGAAGGACAGCGGCAGCCAGACGTAACGCGAGTCGCCTACGGTGCCGCCGAAGGAGTTCCCCCACCGGTCGCCCATGTACAGGTACGCCGTCCCGCGGCTGCCCTGCACCGGCAGCACGAAGGCGGTCTGCGAACCGTACGCGGTGGAGTCGCCGACGTCGCGCATCCCGCTCCACGGGCCGGCGGGCGAGGGGGCGGTGGCGTACTTCTGCTGGTTGGGGGACCAGCCGGTGGCGCCGGAGGTCAGCATGAAGTAGACGCCGTTGCGCTCGAACAGGGCCGGGGCCTCGCGGTGGCCGCCCGGCCAGGGGTTGGCCACCAGCGAGGCGACCTGCGTGTAGTCGTCACCGAGCCGGTAGATGTGCAGGTCGTAGTTGTCGCGGGCGGCGGAGACCAGGTAGCCGGTGCCGTCGGTGTCGGTGAAGACGGTGAGGTCGCGGGACATGTGGCCCAGCGGGCGGAACGAGCCGTGCCAGGCGTAGTCGCCGTCGACGGTGGGGGAGGTGGCCACGGCGGCACGGGCCTCGCCGTAGTCCCGGCCGTTCTCCTTGTGCATCCACATCACGAACCGCCCGGTGCGCCGGTTGTACACGACCTTGGGGCGCTCGATGTTGGCGACGGCGAGTTCGGGGGCGCTGTCGCGGGTCAGGACGTGGCGGCGGAACTCCCAGTCGCGCAGGTCGGCGGAGCGGTAGGCGGAGACGGCACGGAAGGTGTTGTCGGCGTTGCGGTGCTCGCCGAACCAGTAGTAGTACGAGCCCACCTTGAGGACCCCGCCGCCGTGCGCGTGCAGCGGGGCGCCGGAGGTGTCGGTGAACGGGAGGCCGTTGGCGACGGGCACGGGCGCGGCCTGCCCGGTGCCGGCGGCCGCGAGGGGCCCGGCCAGGGCCAGGCACAGGGCGAGCAGGAGGGAGCGGAGGCGTAATCGGCTCATGCGGGGCTCCTCGGTCGGTGGTCGGTCGTCCGCGGCGCGATGGCGCTGTGCCGTGCCGCCGGGCGCGGGCCCGGCCCCGCGGTGCGGACCCGCTCCGCCGGCGAGGCGGGTCCCGGCCGCCGCCGTGTCCCCGCGACCGGGCCGGTGCGCGGCGGCGGGCCCGGGCGCCGTGCGGTGCCGGGGCGGCCCGCCGGGCATCGGATCCCCTCCCGTGCGGCGGCCGTCATCGTCCGACATCACGAACGACGTCCGGTTTCCCGGCGACACCATGGTGGACGGCGCAGGCGGTCCCTTCAAGGGGGCGAGGCGGGGCCCGGGCCGGCGCGCGGGCCGTCCCCCGGGGGCGCGGCGTTCCCGCAACGGTCACGCGGTCTTTTCCGCGGCGTTATTGGCAGGGACATGCCGTCATGGCAGGCTCCGCATATCGAACGCCTGTCAGCGGCCCCGAACGGGGGCCCGTCGAAAGGACATTCCCCATGTCCCGCTCCCGCGCCTCCCGAGGCTCCGTGGCCGGAGGCATAGGCCTGGCCGTGGCCGCCCTGCTGGCCGTGGCCGCCCCCGCCCCGGTGTCGGCCGCCCCCGCCGGCGACGCCCCCTCCGCCTCCGCCTCCGCGGTGGCGGACTACTACGCCCCCGCGGAGGGCAGGACCGGCGAGGCGCTGAAGGCGGCCCTGCACGACATCGTCAGCGACCAGACCAAGCTCTCCTACAGCCAGGTCTGGGGAGCCCTCGGCGACACCGACGAGGACCCGGCCGACCCGGACAACGTGATCCTGCTGTACACCGGGCGCTCCCAGGCGAAGTCCGAGCACGGCGGAGACCTGGGCGACTGGAACCGCGAGCACGTCTGGGCCAAGTCCCACGGCGACTTCGGCACCAGCATCGGGCCCGGCACCGACCTGCACCACCTGCGCCCCACGGACGTCCGGGTCAACAGCATCCGCGGCAACAAGGACTTCGACAACGGCGGCAGCTCCGTCTCCGGCGCACCCGGCAACTACACCGACGGCGACAGCTTCGAGCCCCGCGACGCGGTCAAGGGCGACGTCGCCCGCATGATCCTGTACATGGCCGTGCGCTACGAGGGCGGGGACGGCTTCGCCGACCTGGAGCCCAACGACCGGGTGGGCAACGGCTCGGCTCCCTACCACGGCCGCCTCGGTGTCCTGAAGCAGTGGCACCGGGAGGACCCGCCGGACTCCTTCGAGAGGAACCGCAACGAGGTCATCTACAGCGCCTACCAGCACAACCGGAACCCGTTCATCGACCGCCCCGAGTGGGTCGAGGCCATCTGGTGATCCGGTGACGGACGGCGCGCGGCGCCCGCTCCCCGCCGCCTCCGCCGGCCGGTCAGGCCACGCGGTCCGCGCCGGGGCCGGGCGCCCCGGCGCGCAGGGCGGCCGCGTCCCGGTCGGCCGCGGCCGCCTGGGACAGGAGCCGCCGCGCCAGTTCGCGTGCCTCCCGGGGTGTCAGCGCCGCCCAGGTGCCCGGCACTCCGTCGTCCTCCGGACCCAGGTCCAGGGTGACCCTGCTGATCGGCCGGCCCGCCGTGGGCAGCCGCAGGCACTTCACGGTGATCCGCCGGTCGCAGGAGGTCAGCATCGACGCGTCGTCGGCCGGGTGGGCGTGCGCCCGTCCTGTCTCTGCCATCGTTCCCACGCCTTTCCTCTCGCACCGCCGGGATGTCCACTGGTGACAGCGCCGTCCGGGGCCGCCTTGTTCCCGCCGGGCCGCACCGCCCGCGCAAGGAGGCCGCAGGGCGCGGGCCCCGGAGGCGGGAGCGCCGAATTCCGGCGGTGCGGGAAAGGAATTCCGTTGCGGTTGTGGCGGGGGTTTCCGCGCGGTGCCGAAGTTGTTCGCATTCCCCCCTTTCCGTGTACAACCCCCGGCCTTTCCCGCCGGTCTTCCCAGTGACACCGCACGGCGTGTCACGGAAACGACCGGCAGGGGGGAAGATGAGGATTTCCAGGAGAGCGGCCGCCGCGGCGGCGGTCTCGGTCGCGGCGGCGGGCTGCCTGGCCGTCTCGGCGCCGCAGGCCGCGGCCGCGGCGGCGTACGGCGGCGAGTGCGGCCGCGGGTACGGCGTGGTGAACTCGGCGCCCATCGGGACGAAGGGCACCGTGTTCCTGACCTACAACCCGTCCAGCGGCTACAACTGCGTCGTCACCAAGAGGACCACCACCGGGTCGACCCCGGTGTACATGTTCTCCCACCTCCAGGTGCCCCAGACCGGGGACTGGGACGAGGACAGCGGCACCTACTACTCCTATGCGGGCCCGGTGTACGCCTACGGAAAGGGCATGTGCGTCGACTGGGCCGGCGGCATCGCCAACCAGTCCACCTGGACCTACGGGTCGAACTGCGGTTCCTTCGCCGAGCACCGCGTGACCAAGGGCTGGTGACCCGGCCCCCTCGGGCGGAGGGGGACCGGCGGGCCCGCGCTCCGCGGGCCCGCCGGGCTCACGAGGCGGCGGGCGGATCCGCGGGCAGGCGCAGGGCGATCAGGGCGATGTCGTCGCGCCCGTCGGGCGCGGTGGCCTCCACCAGCCGGTCGCACAGCGTCTCGACGGGCTCGCCGGCCAGCTCCGAGGCGCGGCGCTCCAGCCGCAGCAGGCCCCGGTCGATGGGTTCGCCGGGGCGCTCGATCAGCCCGTCGGTGTAGAGCAGCAGGGTGCCGCCGGGCGGCAGGACGTCGCCGGCGCTGCCCCGGGGGGTGTCCGGCGGCAGCACGCCGAGAAGGGTGCCCTGGGCGCCGGTGAGGAAGCGGGTGCCGCCGCCGCGGGCGACCAGCAGGGGCGGGGGGTGACCCGCCACGGCGTACGCCAGCGGCCACGGGCCCCCTGCGTCCCGCTCCTGCACCGGTCCGCCGCCGACCCGCACCACGGCGCAGGTGACCGTGCCCGCCGCCGGGTCGAGGACCTGCGTGACGGCGTCCAGGCGCCGCACGACGTCCCCCGGGGACCGCCGCCCGCCGTGGTCGGCGGCCAGGGCCCGCAGCATGTTGCGCATCTTGCCCATGGTGACCGCGGCCCTCAGGTCGTGTCCGGCCACGTCGCCGATGACCATCAGCAGCGATCCGTCGGGGAGGAGGAAGGCGTCGTACCAGTCCCCGCCGACCTCGGCGGCCGACGGGCTGGGCAGGTAGCGCGCCGCGATCCGCAGGCGGGGGTGCCCGGGGGGATCGGTGAGCAGGCTGCTCTGCAGGGCCCACGCGACCCGCTGGGAGCGCTGCAGCGTCAGAACCTGGCTCAGCGCGTCGTGCGCCTGCTCGACCACCTCGCGCATCAGGGACCGGTCCTCCGGGCCGATCGGCTCGCGGTCCTGGCAGGCGAAGGCCACCACCACGGCCGCCACGGTCCCGTCGACGAGGACGGGCAGGACGACTCCGTCGTGTGCGCCGTTCCGGTTCAGCCACGGCAGGGTGCCCGGCGGAGCGATGTCCTCCGGTACGGCCCCGATCGGGAACGAGCGGTGGACGGGGCGCCGCTCGCGGACGGCGCGGGCGAGCGCGTGACCGGCCTCGACGCGCTCCTTGCGGCGCGGCGGGAGCCCGTCGGGGAGTCCCTCGCGCGCGGTGGAGGCGACCCGCTCCACCAGCAGGGGGCCCGCCCCGGGCCGCTGCTCGGCGGGGTCGGGCAGCAGGTAGATGCCGCACTCGTCGGCCAGCGCGGGGACGATCGTCCGGCTCAGCGAGGCGAAGGCGTCCGGCACGTTCCCGGCCTCCGTCACCCGGTGGGCGGCGCGGGAGAGCAGGGCACTGCGCCGCTCCGACCGCCACCGCTGCTCGATGTCGGCGCAGGCGCCCACCCACTCCTGGACGGGCCCGCCGTCCCGGCCGTCGCGCAGCGGTACGGCCCGCAGGAGGCAGTGCCGGTAGACCCCGTCGGCGTGCCGCAGCCGGTAGACGTGCTCGAAGCGGTCGGGCACGTCCCTGACGGCCCGGTCCCACGCCTCGGCGAGCGCGCCGCGGTCGGCCGGGTGGACGGTGCTCAGCCACCCCGAGCCGCGCAACTCCTCCCAGGCGAGCCCCGTCACCCTCTCCCAGCCCTGGCTGCCCTCGACCAGGAGTCCCGCCGGGTCGGCCACCCACACCTTCTCGGTGCTCGTCGAGATCAGGCTCTCGTAGCGCTGCAGCGTCCGCCGGCGCTCCTCGGCCAGGCTCCGGGCCCGCTGCTCGGCCAGGACCTCGCCGGTGACCTCGGTGGCGACGACCAGCACGCCGGTGCCGTGCCCGGACGCCTCGACCCGGGACAGGCTGAAGGAGAAGAACCGCCGCTCGACGTCCCCGTGGGCGTAGCGGACGGTGACCGGCGCGGCGGAGATCCGCACCGGCCTGCCGTCGCGGAACACCTCGTCGAACAGCTCCAGCCAGTGGCTCTCCGCCAGGTCGGCGAACGCCTGCCGGACGGGCACGCCCAGGGGCCGGTCCCCGAAGACCTCCCGGTAGGCGGCGTTCAGGTACGTCAGCAGGTGCTGCCTGCCGCGGGTGACCATGACGCAGGCGGGAGCGGGGTCGAACACCTCCAGGGGGAGCCCGCTGGCCTCGACGGCCCCCGAGCCCGGACGGAAAAGCGACATATGGAACATTATCCAGTAAAAGCCTCCCGTTGTCGGAGGAGGAGCCGGGGCCGGCGCCTCACCGCCGGCGGCCGCCGGCGGCCCCCCGGTCCGCCGCGGCATCCGCGGCGGAGGGCAGGCGCCCCCATGCCGCGGCGAGCAGCCGCAGCGGGGCCGAGCGTCCCCTGAGCGGCACCGTCAGCAGCGGGTGCCCGCGCACCCCCCACAGGGCCAGCAGGGCGTTGGCCGCCTGGAAGCCCGTGGTCGCCGCCCGCTCCATCAGCGCGACCGGCAGCGGGGTGCGCACCAGGTCGCCGGCGAGCACGAGCCGGGGGTGGCCGGTGCGCACCCCGGGCCGGTCCCGCCAGGTGCCGACGGCGAACAGCGGGCAGTCCCGGCGCCACTCGTGCCGCTCGTCGACGGGGGAGGCACCGGCCGTCTCCGGGTAGACCCGGGCGAGTTCGGCCAGCGTCCGCCGGCGCACCGCGTCGCGGTCGGCGGCGGGGTCGACGGCGTAGGCGTGCAGTTCGACCACGCTGCCGCCCGTCCGAGCGGCCCAGCGGGCGGCCTCGCCCTCCCAGCGCTCCAGGACGCTGACGTTGTCCAGCGGCCCGTAGCCGCCGGTGCCCAGGAAACCGGGGCGGTCGGCGTCCACGGGGCGGTCCAGCCAGTAGCGGGAGACCAGGAACGGCGGCGCCTCCCGGAGCCGGCCCACCGCCGCCCGCCAGCCGGGCCCGCCCAGCCCGGGGGAGTCCTCGACCAGGGTGCGCAGCCCCGGCCCGTCCAGGGCGAGGACGACCGCGTCGTAGTGCTCGGCGCGCTCGCCGCCCGCTCCGCCGCCGGAGACGACGGTGAAGCCGTCCCGCTCCGGGCGCACCGTCCGCACGGCGGTGCCGGTGCGGACGGCGGCCCCCAGCCGCTCCAGCCGCCGGGCCAGCGGGTCCCACAGGGCGGCGGGGAACGGCTCGTTCGGCACGTCGAAGAGCAGCCCCTCGGCCGAGCCCAGGAAGTAGATGTGGAACATCAGCGCCAGCTCGGCGGCCGACAGCTCGCGCGGATCGGCGAAGAAGCTCCGCGAGAACACCTCGAAGGCCAGGTGGCGGGCCGCCTCCGGGAAGCCCGCGGAGTCCAGGAAGTCGGCGGCGCCGATGCCGTCGAGCCGCTCGTGGACGTCCGGGACCCGCACGTCCAGCAGGGGCAGCGCCGCGCGCGGATCCATGGACGCCAGCCCCGAGGGGGTGAACGCCGGGCTGAGCACGGTGAAGCCCAGGACGCTCCACGGCGGGGTGCGCGGGACGCGGGCGAAACCGTCCCGGGCGCCGCCGCTGTGCCGGAGCGGATAGTCGGGCAGCGCGGTGAGCATCGCCAGGTCCGGGTCGATGCGGCGCAACAGGTTCCGCAGGTTGTAGTACTGCCGGAAGAAGGCGTGGAAGCCCCGGCTCATGGTGACGGGCGTGCCGTCGGCGAGCCGTGTGGGCCAGCCGGCCACGCGCCCGCCCAGCACGTCCCGGCGCTCCATCAGGTCCACCGCCACGCCGCGTTCGGCCAGCGCGGTGGCGGCGGTGAGCCCGGCGATGCCGCCGCCCACCACGGCGGCGCGGACCGCGCCGGAGACCCGGGGCGCGCCGGCGGGCGCGGGCCGGTGGACGGCGGACCGGTCGCGGGCGAGCCGGGCACGGCGGGGCGGGAACGGGTGCGGGAACGGGTGCGGGAACCTCAACGGGATGCCTTTCTGTGGGCGGGGCCGGGAGGACCGGGGGTTCCGGGGGGACGGGAGGGCCGGGGCGGTCCGGGCGGCGGGCGGGAGGGGCCCGGCGCCCCGCAAGACGGCGCGCCGCCGGGCGCCCGGCGGCGCAGCAGGGGGAGTTCGGCCAGGGACAGGGCCATCGGCAGCACCGGGGAGCGCAGCCCGATCGCCACCTCCTCGCACGGCGACGATCCGCCGTCGAGGAAGCGCAGCACGCTGCGGAGGGGGGTGCGGCGGAAGAGGTCGGCGAAGAACAGCGCCCCGTCGATCCGCCCGGTGGCCAGGGCACGCAGCAGGGCGGCGTCCATGGCCAGGTGACGGCGGGCGTGCGGCCTGGGCGGCAGCGGGGTGCGCCCGGCGGCCAGCGCGGCGGCGATCCGGGCGCTCTGGCGCCGGGCGGCGGCGAAGGTGTAGCCGGTGGCGGGACGGGTCGCGCCGCCGGCCGTGCCGATGCGGAAGACCGACCGCCCGGCCCGGCGCGGGAAGTGCCCGTCGGTCATGGGGATGACGCCCTGCTCGGTGCCGGTGACGGTGAAGGCGCCCAGCGGCCGCACCCGCCGCGTGTAGTGCCGCAGCGCGGCCTCGTAGCCCGCGTCGTCCAGGACCGAGGGCGAGAACTCGGTGTACTCCACCAGGGCCTCGCGCGGTGAGAGCGGCAGCACGTAGGCGAAGGAGAGCCCGCACCGGGGCTGGGGCGTGCGCAGGTCCATCAGCTCGGCCGTCCGCGGGTCGAACCGGTCCTCCTCGGTGCGCACGAACCAGCCCCGGAAGTGCTGGAGCAAGGTGGTGCGGGCCGGCGGCAGCGCACCGGGCGGGCGGGAGTCGAAGACCCAGCGGCCGGCGACGGCGAAGGGCCGTCCGCCGTCGCCGGTGCCGGTCGCCCGCGCACCGCGCGGGCCGTCGGTGATCCCGGTGACGGTGCCCACGATCCGCACCACCCGCGGATCGGCGGCCATCCGGGCGTCGGCCGCACGGAGGAAGTCGGAGGAGCGGACCATCCGGTAGCGCCGGGGGGAGGCCCCGCCCGCGGTGCCGCCGTCGGGAGTGCGCACCAGCAGCCGGCCCCAGGAGGCGGCGACCAGGCCGTCGAGCCGCCGGGAGCCGGCGCTCCCGTCCGGGGTCTCGTCCTCCCAGAAGCACCAGGTGCGGCCGGGGCTGCGGACCGGCCCCGGGGGCGGCTCCACCACCGCGATCCGGTACCCCCGGGGCAACCCGGCGTCCAGCAGGTGCTCGACCAGCGACAGGCCCGCCGCACCCGCGCCGACCACGACGACGTCCGCCGCGACGACGTCCGTCTCCGTCACCTCCGCCTCCCTCCGGGGTGCGGCGCCACCGCGCCCTCCCCGCCCGCGCCCCCGGGCGGGAGCGGGCCGGCCGCGGGCGACCCGTGCGGGGACGGCGCCGCGGTCATGTCGCACCGGGGAAGCGGCCCTGGCCGCGCAGCAGCCGGCGGCGCTCGGCGTAGGCCAGGTCGTCGCGCCACAACCGGGCCGCGGCCCGCTGCATCAGCGGGCGCAGCAGCGGCGCGGCGGCCCGGGCGGCGGCGAAGCCGGGCCGCTCGGAGGTGGCCAGCACGGCCTCGACCACGGCGGTGCGGGGACGGGGGTCGCCGGGCGCGGTGAGGGGCGTGGCGTGGGTCTCCACCACGGACGACACACCCTCGCCGCCGACGATGCGCATCACCACCGTGCGCGGCTCCGGCGCGGTGAACTCCGCGCGCACCGGCACCCCCATCCGCGGGCCGACGCGGTAGGCCACGTCCACCAGGAAGCGGTCCCCGTTGACGGCCGGGTCGGGCTCCTCGACGACCGTCAGCCGGGTGAAGGCGTAGGGGTGGAACCAGGCGCCGTGCCACGGGTCCAGCCGGTTGGCGACCACGTCCTCCGGCTCGCAGTCGCCCACCACCGTCGTCACCGCGTCCACCGAGGCCCTGGGGTCCGGGCGTTCGGGCAGGCGGGGGAGCCCGGTCGGCTCCTCGCCGCCGGCGCGGTCCAGCCGCACCCAGACCAGCACCCCGTCGTCGTGGGCCGGGAAGACCTCCCAGCCGGGCATGCCCCTCCCGGTCAGGGCGAGGCCGTGCCAGTGGCAGATCAGCCTCCCGGACTCCACCACGCTGTCGCGCAGCGGCGCCCCCAGGTGCGGGCAGGCACCCGGTCCGGCCGCCACCCGGCCCGACTCCGTCCGCCACGCGACGACCTCCACTCCGGCGACCGTCCGCCCGAACGGGCGGCCCGGTCGGACCTCCCGGGCGGCCGCCAGGACGTACCAGTTGCCCGAGGGCCGGGCCGCGGCCCGCTTCAGCGCGTCGGCGATGAGCTGCGGCCGGGCCGCGCGCCAGGTGGGCTCCTGGCGGCTCCAGCCCGGATCGGGGATCGGCCGCAGCGGACTGAGCCGGCCGCGCCGGCCGGTCGGACGCTTCACGAGGGGACTCCTCCTGTGCGGTGGCGGGCACCCCGGGCGTGCCGGGGCTCCTCTGCGGGGGCGGGCGGGGCCGTGCGGGAGGCGGCGGCGGGGCGGGGCTCCGGGGCCCCCGGGTCGTGGACGCCCCGCCACCGCCACCGCCGCCGCCGCGGTCCGCTCGCGGCAGGGGGAGCGACGGGGGCGCCGGGCGGGCGGAGAGCGCCGGGCAGGTCGCCGGTGAGGGCGCCGCGGACGCGGGAGACGGCGATGCCGGCCGCCCCGCCGAGCACCACGGCCGCCCGCCGGCGCCGGGGCACCACGGCGCGCCGGTGCAGCACCGCGTGGCCGATGGCCTCGATCCGGTCCAGGATCCCCCCGTAGAGGACGAACGCGGTCCGCACGCAGGGCCGGGAGACCGGGTGCAGCATGGGGATGCCGGGCTCGGCCTCCCGGTAGACGCCGCGGGCGGCCTCGCACAGCTCCCGCAGCGCGGACCGCACCCGGGGGTCGGTGCGCCCGGTGCGGCGGCACCACAGCAGCAGCTCCCGGTCGACGCCGTGTGCGGCGAGCCGGTCCAGCGGCAGGTAGATCCGGCCGCGGTCCAGGTCCTCGCCCACGTCCCGCAGGAAGTTGGTGAGCTGGAAGGCGACCCCCAGGGCGGCGGCGTGCGGGGCGGCCTCCTCGCGCGGCGCCACCGTGTCCAGCACGGGCAGCACCTGGAGGCCGATCACGGCCGCCGAGCCGTGCACGTAGCCCATCAGGTCCTCGTGGGTGGCGTACTCGGTGACGTGCAGGTCCATGGCCATCGACCGCATGAAGTCGGCGAAGTGCCGCGGATCGACGGCGTAGCGCGCCGCGGTGTCGGCCAGGGCGGCGACCACGGGGTGGTCGCTGCGTCCGGTGCGCAGCGCCTCGGACAGCTTGCCGTCCAGCTCCGCCAGGGCCGCGGCGCGCCCCTCGGGGGTGAGGCCGGGGCCGAGGCCGTCGACGATGTCGTCGGCCCAGCGCGCGAAGCCGTACAGGGCGTGCACGGCCGGCCGCTGGCGGGGCGTGAGCAGCCGGGTGGCCAGGAAGTACGTCCTGCCGTGGCGGGCGTTGAGCTCCCGGCAGCGGGTGTAGGCGGCCCGCAGCGCCGGGTCGTGGATGCCCGCCGCGTCCAGTTCGCGGTCCGTCATGCCGGCGCTCCCCCGCCGGCGCCCCCCGCGGCCGGACCGGCGGGCTCCGCAGGGGCCGCGCCCGGTGCCGGGCACGTGCCCGGCAGCCGCGTCCGCGACGGCCGCGCGCCCGGCCGTCCCGCGCCCGGGGCGGCTCCCGCCCGCCCCGCCGACGCGCGGCCGCCGGGGCCGGTGACGCGGGCGGCGGCGAGTTTGCCGGAGACCACCACCGTGGGAACCCCGACGCCGGGCGTGGTGCCGCAGCCGGCCAGGACGACGTTCTCCCAGCCGCGCGGCAGGTTCCGGGGCCGGAACGGGCCGGTCTGGGCGAGGGTGTGGGCGGCGGAGAACGGGGTGCCCGCGGCGTGTCCCCGGCGGGCCCAGTCGGCCGGGGTGACCAGGCGCTCGGCCTCGATCGAGGCGCCGAAGCCCGTCAGGCCCCGGCGTTCCAGCTCGGCGACCAGCCCGTCGCGGTAGCGGGGGCCGAACCGGTCCCAGTCGCGCGGTCCGGTCACCAGGTTCGGGCAGGGCGCGAGCACGTAGTGCAGGTGCCTGCCCGGCGGCGCGAGCGCGGGATCGGTCGCGGTGGGTCTGGTGATCAGCAGCGACGGGTCGTCCATCGGCTCGCCGGTCCGGGTGAGACGGCGGAAGGTCCCCTCCCAGGACGCCCCGAACGACAGCGTGTGGTGGGCCAGTTCGTCCGGCCAGGTGCGGTCGCCGCCGGCGTGCAGCACCACGGCGGAGGGCGCGTAGCGCAGCGGCACCGGGCGGCGCGGGGCACCCCCCAGCAGCCGGTGGGCGGCGGGCAGGTCGCAGGTGAGGATCAGCGCGTCGCACGGGAGGCGCTCCCCGTCCGAGGTGCGGACCGCCGTGGCGCGCCCGCCCGGCGAGCGCTCCAGCCCCGTCACCTCGGCGCCGTACACGAAGCGCGCACCGGCGGCCTCGGCCGCGTCCGCCATGGCGCGGGGCACGGCGTGCATGCCGCCGCGCGGGAACCAGACGCCGGCGACGGTGTCCATGTAGGCGATGACGGCGTACGCGGCCAGGGCCCTGGTGGGCGGCACCCCGGCGTACAGCGCCTGGAAGGAGAAGACGCGGCGTAGCCGCTCGTCCTCCAGGAAGCGGGCGACGCGCCCGTGCCAGGTGCCGAACCCGCCGAGCGCCGCGAGCCGGGCCAGGTCGGCGCCGAGCAGGCCGAGCGGCGAGTCGAAGTTGGCGTCGATGAACGAGCGCATCTGCACCCGGTACAGGCGTTCCAGCCAGTCGCGCAGCCGCCGGTACCCGGCGGCGTCGGCGGGCCCGACGACCCGGGCGATCTCCGCCTCCATGGCCTCCGGGTCGGTGTGGACGTCGAGGGTGCTGCCGTCGGCGAAGCGGGCCCGGTAGGCCGGGGCGAGACCGGTCAGCTCGACGCGGCCGGCGAGCCCGCTGCCCACCGCGGACAGGGCCTCGTCGATCAGGTCGGGCATGGTCAGCACGGTGGGGCCGGTGTCGATCCGGTACCCCGACAGCTCCGTGCTCCCGGCTCGCCCTCCCGGCCCGGTGTCCCGTTCGACGACGGTGACCGAGCGCCCGGCGCCCAGCAGGTGCAGTGCGGCGGAGAGTCCCGCCAGGCCCGCTCCGACCACGACGACGTGGTCGCTCGGCTCGCGCAGCCGTTTCATCCAGGTCCCCTTCCGGGCTCGCTCAACGGGTGGGGGCGTGAAGGGCCCGGCGGGACCCGGCCGCGTCCCCCAGGGCGGTGCGGACCAGGGCCGCCAGCCGCCGGGCGGGGGAGCCGTCCGGGCCCGCCGGGCCGCCCAGCTCCTCCAGGGCGGCCAGCGCGCCGTCCGTCAGCTCGGCGATGTGCCGCTCCACGGCGGCGCGGGCACCCAGGTCGGTCAGGGCGGCGCGGATCCGCTCCAACTCGCCGGCGCTCAGCACGGGATCGCCGAGCGCGCGGTCCAGCAGGTCCCGGGCGGCCCGCCGCCCGCGTCCCCGCGCCAGGCGCAGGGCGACGGCCATCAGGTAGGTGGGCTTGCCCCGGCGGACGTCCTCGCCGGCCGGTTTGCCGGTGCGGTCCGGGTCCCCGAAGACGCCCAGCAGGTCGTCCCGCAGCTGGAAGGCGATTCCGGCGCACCGTCCCGCCCGCCGCAGCGCCGCGGTGGTGCGGGGGCCGGCGTCCGCCAGTGCCGCGCCCAGGTGCAGCGGGCGCTCCACGGTGTACAGCCCGCTCTTGAGGCGGGCGACGCGCAGGGCCGAGGAGGGCGAGGGGGCACCGGACGCCTGGCCGTGCAGGTCCAGGTACTGGCCGGCCACCATCTCGGTGCGCATCGCCCGCCACACCGGGCGGGTGCGGCGCCGGGCCTCCGGTGACGGGGACGCCTCGTCCCACAGGTCGTCGGCCCACACCAGGGCCAGGTCGCCGGCCAGGAGGGCCGCGGAGGCGCCGAACGCGGCGGGGTCGCCGTCCAGCCCCGCGGCCCGGTGGAGGCCGGCGAGGGCCACGTGGGCGGCGGGCGCGCCGCGCCGCAGCGGGGAGCCGTCCATGAGGTCGTCGTGGACGAGGGCGCACGCCTGGACCAGTTCCAGTGCCGCGGCCGCGTGCAGCACGGCCTCCGCGTCGCCGTCTCCCGGGCGGCCGCCCCCCGTGCGCCAGCCCCACCACAGGAAGGCCGGCCGCAGCCGTTTGCCGCCGCGCCGCACCAGGTCGATCAGGCGGTCGGCGATGTCGGCGGTGAAGCGGTCGCTGATCCGCGCGGCCTCCTCCCGGCGCAGCGTCAGGTAGCCGTCGAGCACGGCCTCCACGGCGGACGCGAGGTCGTGGTCGGGGTCGTGGTCGGAGTCGGAGTCGGGCCGGAGGGAGCCGGCCCGCGGGCCGGGGCCGCGGGGAGGGATGCCGCGGGTGCCGTCCGGAAGGCGGGGCGGCAGGGGGGCGGAACGGCCGTTCCGCTCCTGCTCCGGGGGAACCGGCGCGGGACGCGCGGGTGCGGACGTGGCGGGGACGACTGCCGGTTCGGCGGCCTGTTGCCGCATCGCGGCTCCTTCCCGGTGCGGGGCGGGGCCCCGACGCACGTACGAACATGAAGGTACACACCCGATATCTACTGAAATGTTCTCAGTTCGGATGCGGCAGACGGGCGAAGCTGCGGTGTCGGGTGTCGGGTGTCGGGTGTCGCGCGGCGCGGGCGGGTGGAGGGGCGAGGGGGCGGAGGAGGCGCGGCGGGCCGCGTGCGGTTCCGCCGGCCTCCCGGCCCCGGTCGCCGCCGGGTGCCCCGGGGCCGCCGGGGCAAACGGGTCCGCGTGCGACCGGCGCGGCCGGGTGTCCCGGCCCCGCCCGGCCGGGGAGGGCGGAGCGGGGCGCGACCCGGGCGCGGGCCGCGGCGGACCGGGCGTCGGACGGCTCGGGCCGGTACGGGCCCCGGGGTCAGGGGGCGGGCCAGTTCCGCAGCAGCGCGTCGAGGGCGTCCAGGACCCGGGACCAGGTCTCCTGCGTGTCGGGCGCGCTGTGGCTGAACCCGCCCCCCATCTCCAGGCTGACGTAACCGTGGAAGACGCTGCCCAGCAGCCGGACCGCGTGCGTCTGGTCCGGCTCCGCCAGGTCGTAGCCGCGCAGGAGCGCCCGTGTCATCTGCGCGTGCCTGGCGCCCGCGCCGGCGGCCGCCGTCTGCGGATCGAGCCTCAGCTGGGCCGCGGCGTAGCGGCCGGGGTGCTCCCGGGCGTAGTCGCGGTAGACGTTGGCGAGGGCGGTCAGGGCCTCCTTGCCGGCCCGCCCGGCCAGGGCGTCGGCGGCCCGGTCGGCGAGCTCCTCCAGGGCGAGCAGGGCGATCCCGGTCCGCAGCTCCCGGGAGTTCCTCAGGTGCGAGTACAGGCTCGGGGTCTTGACGCCGAACCGCCTGGCGAGCTCCGAGACGGTCACCCGGTCGAAGCCGATCTCGTCGGCCAGCTCCGCCCCCGCCCGGATCAGGCGTTCCCCGGTCAGTCCCGCGCGCCCCATGACCACCTCTCCTTCGGCTGCTGCGATTATGCATTTGCCTAATGCTTTTAGGCAATTTAGCCTCACCCTTATGAAGCCGCTGACCGAGCGGGAGATCCGCACCGCGTTCGTGAACTGCACCAAGGGCGAGGCGAAACGCCTGGCCGTCCCGCGTGACCTGGCCGACCGGCCCTGGGACGACCTGGACTTCCTCGGCTGGCGGGATCCCCGGGCGCCCGACCGCGCCTACCTCGCCACCGTGCTGGACGGCCGCCCGAAGGCCCTCGCGCTGCGCTGTCCCGGCTCCGCCTCCTGGCAGACGCGGCGCGGCATGTGCTCGATCTGCCTGACCGGCCACACCGGCGGCGTCTCCCTGATGGTCGCGCCGAAGGCGGGGAAGGCCGGGCAGCAGGGCAACTCGGTGGGCACCTACATGTGCAGCGACCTGTCCTGCTCGCTGTACGTGCGGGGCAGGAAGGAAACCGGCGCCGGCGCCCGCGTCCACGAGTCGATCACCCTGGAGGAGAAGATCCGGCGGACCGAGGCGAACCTCGCCGCGTTCATCGCCAAGGTGACCGCCTGACCCGGCGGCCCGGCGCCCGGGGCGGCCGCCGCTCCCGCGCGGGGGCGGCACGGAGGGCGGTGCCTCCCGCGCCGCCGACCGGTTACGGTGGGGCCGTGTTCTCACCGCAGGGACCCACCGCCCGCGAACTGGCCGTCCAGGCCCTCTCCTCCGTCGAGCGGGGATACGACCTGCTCGCCCCGAAATTCGACCGGACGCCCTTCCGCACGCCGGAGCGCGTACTGGACGCGGTGGCCGGCGCCCTGGCGCCGCTGGGGCCGTTCGGGGACGGGCTGGACGTCTGCTGCGGCACCGGCGCGGGCACCGCGGTCCTGCGGCGGCTGTGCGAGCGGCGGGCCGTGGGGGTGGACCTCAGCGCGGGCATGCTGGCCGTGGCCCGCCGGACCGCCCCGCCCGGCGGCGGGGGAGCGGCGGCGCACTGGGTGCGGGCCGACGCCCTGCGGCTGCCCCTCGCCCCCTCCTCCTGCGATCTGGCCACCAGCTTCGGGGCGTTCGGCCACTTCCTGCCCGCCCAGCGGCGCACGCTGTTCGAGCAGGTGCACGCGGTGCTGCGGCCCGGTGGCCTGCTGGCCTTCCCGGTCGGCGCGCCGCCCCGGGTGGGATCGCGGGCGTACTGGACGCTGTGGGGCTTCGACGCGGTGATGCGGGTGCGCAACGCGCTGTGGCGCCCGCGCTTCGTCATGTACTACCGAACGTTCCGGCTCCCGCAGGTGCGCCGCGAACTGGCCGACGCGGGGTTCGCGACGGGGACCGTCCCCCTGGAGGACCTGGGCCGGCGGCCGGACGGCAGTCCCCGCTGCCGGCTGGTGGTGGCCAGGCGCCGCTGAGGCGCGCCCGTACCGGCCCGGAGGCGTCCCCCGGCCGTGTATCCCCCGTCGAGGAGGGGGTAGGAGACCGGCTGCCCGGGCGGAGGGGCAGCCGGCCGGACGGCCGCGGATACGGACGGTGCCGGTGCGGTGAACACCGGACCACGCGCTCGTGGCGCCGGCCCGGCACCCGCCGGAGCGCGGCGGGTCCGGCGGGCCCGCCGCCGCCGGCCTGCCTAGACTGATCACCGCAGTCATCCACGCCCGGCTGGCACATACCGACCCATCAGGAGTGATCGCCATGGCAACCACCCGTACCGCCAAGACTCACTGGGAAGGCAACCTGCAGGAGGGCAAGGGCACCGTCGCCCTGGAGTCCTCCAAGATCGGCACCTACGACGTGAGCTGGCCGGCGCGAGCCGAGGAGCCCGGCGGCAAGACCAGCCCCGAGGAGCTGATCGCGGCGGCCCACTCCTCCTGCTTCTCCATGGCCTTCTCCGGCGCCCTGGCCCGCAAGGGCCACACCGCGGAGCGGATCGAGACCCAGGCGGACGTGACCTTCCAGCCGGGCGAGGGCATCACCGCCATCAAGCTGACCGTCCGCGCCGCCGTCCCCGGGCTGTCCGAGGAGGACTTCCAGGCCACCGCCCAGGACGCCAAGGCCAACTGCCCGGTCAGCCAGGCCCTCGCCGGGGTCAAGAACATCACCCTGGACGCGCAGCTGGTCTGAGGACCGCGTCCGCGCCCCCGGGCGGGCCGGCCGGTGCGGGAGCGCGCCGGCCGGCCCGCCCGCGCCGTTCCCGCGGGCGCCCCCGCCGCCGGCCGGCGGCTCTCAGCCGGCCGGACGGCGGAGCTTGACGGTGCCGTCCGTGAGTTCGGCCGGCCGCCCGTCGGGTCCGGTCACGGCGCGCCGGTGCGTGCCGCACACCAGCACCTCCCAGGTGCGCCCCGGCGTCCCGAGCTCCTCAAGGACCTCCTCGGGCGAGGGCAGGTGCACGTCGTGGCGGTGGTCGGTCTCCCACGGAGGAGGACCGACGTGCCCGACGACCAGCAGCACCCCGCCCGGTGACACGGCCGCCGCCGCGTCCCGCAGGATCCGCTCCCGGGGCAGGTCGACGCCGTCGGGGGAGTGCAGGAAGTGGGTGGAGACCAGGTCGTAGGAGCCGGTGGGGAAGGACTCGGCCAGGTCGTGCCGGCGCCAGTCGATCCGGTCGGCGACCCCGGCCTGCCGCGCGTGCCCGGCGCCGCGCTCCAGCGCCGCCCGCGCGACGTCGACCGCGGTGACCCGCCAGCCCCGCTGGGCCAGCCAGATCGCGTCGGCCCCCTCGCCGCACCCCAGGTCCAGCGCGGTGCCCGGGGCCAGGTCCGCCGCCTCGCGCACCAGGGCGGCGTTGGGCCTGCCGCTCCAGACGCGCTCGCGTGCGCCGTAGAAGTCCTCCCAGTACTCCCCGGCCGGGGAGCCGTTCGTCCGCTCCATCACACGGCCTCCTTCACACGGGCGGCGACGGCCCGGTCGGTCTCCTCGTCGAGCAGGTCGGCGTTGATCGCCGCCGCGGCCCGCACGCCCGCCGCCGCGGCGGCGACGACCTGGTCGGTCAGGGCGGTGACGTTGCCGGCCACCCACACCCCCGGTACGGAGGTCGCCCCGGTCGCGTCGGCCGGGACGCGGCTGCCGATGCCGTGGCCCCCGGCCTCCTGCTCCACCGCCTCCAGCCCGAGGCCGGCCAGGAGGCCGCCGCGGGCGGTCAGACGCGGGGCCACCACCAGGGCCTGCCGGGCAACGGTCCGGCCGCCGGCGAGCCGCACGCCGGAGAGGCGCCCGTCCGCCGTCTCCAGCCCGGTCACCTCGCCGTCGACGACCGCGATCCCGCGGGCGGCCAGCCGCTCGTACTCCTCGTCACCGGGTTCGGGCCCGGTGTGGAGGAACAGGGCCACGTCGTCGCTCCACTGGCGCCACAGCAGGGCCTGGTGCACCGCCAGCGGCCCGGTGGCCAGCACGCCGACCGCCCGGTCGCGGACCTCCCAGCCGTGGCAGTACGGGCAGTGCAGCACATCGCGTCCCCACAGCTCCGCCAGGCCCGGCACCCCGGGCAACTCGTCGGTCAGACCGGTGGTCACCAGCAGCCGGTCCGCCAGGACCGCCGTCCCGTCGCCGAGCACGAGGCGGAAGACCTCCCCGGTGCGTTCGGCGGACACCACGGTGCCGTCGACGACCTCGCCGCCGTACCCGGCCACCTCCGCGCGCCCCCGGGCCAGGAACGCGGCGGGAGGGGTCCCCTCGCGTCCCAGGTAGCCGTGGATGCCGTCCGCGGGGGCGTTGCGCGGGTGCCCGGAGTCGACGACCAGGACGGAGCGGCGTGCCCGCGCCAGGGTCAGCGCGCCGCTCAGCCCGGCCGCGCCGCCGCCGACCACCACCACCTCGTAGTGCCCCGCACCGGGGGAGGGGAGGGGGGACGAGGGGGACGGTGACGGAGAAGAGGAATGACCGTTCTCATATGACATGTCGTGAATCCCTTCGCTCAGGCACAGAGTGGACCCGCGGCCGACCGTGCGGCAAAATTCCTTGCCGGAGCGGCAAATCACGGCGAGGGGCGGCGAAGATGGCGGACGACGGGATCGCGCACGTGCTGACAGGGGTGGGACCGCGGCTGCGGGCGCTGCGCCAGACGCGGGGCACCACGCTGACCCGGCTGAGCGAGACCACGGGCATCTCGGTCAGCACCCTCTCGCGCCTGGAGTCCGGGCAGCGCAGGCCCACCCTGGAACTCCTGCTCCCGCTGGCCAGGGCCTACGACGTGCCCCTGGACGAGCTGGTGGGGGCGCCCCCGGCGGGCGACCCGCGGATCCGCCCTCGCCCCTTCACCCGGCACGGGCAGACCTTCGTGCCCCTCACCCGCAACCTGGGCGGCCTGCACGCCTACAAGCAGGTCATGCCCGCCGGGTACGGCGGGCAGGGCCGGCCCGAGCAGAAGACCCACGAGGGGTACGAGTGGCTCTACGTCCTGTCGGGCCGGCTGCGTCTGGCCCTGGGCGAGCACGACCTCGTCCTGCGGGCCGGGGAGGCCGCCGAGTTCGACACCCGCACCCCCCACGGATTCGGCAACGCCGGTACGGAACCGGTGGAGTTCCTGAGCATCTTCGGGCCGCAGGGCGAGCGGATGCACGTGCGCGCCAGGCCCGCCAACGGGTGAACCGCGGCGGGTGAGCCGTACGGGGGCGCGCTCCGCACGGGAGCGCGGGCGGCGGATCGGGAGCGGCCGGTCACGCCGGCCGAGCCGCGCGGCCGAGGACGGGCCGCCCCGGTGCCGCCCCGCGGGGCCGGGGCGCCGCGGGACCGGTTCTCACCGAGGGGCCGGAGGGCGTCGGGGACGGCCGGTGCCGTGGTGGGGGCTGAGGAGGAGCAGCGCGGTGTCGTCGGCGCGCGGTGCGGGCCGCCCGGCCCGGCGCAGGAGGGTGTCGGCCAGCGCCCGCATGTGCTGGTGCCCGGCGTGTTCGAGGTGTCCGGCGAACTCGGCGATCGAGTCCTCCAGGTCCGTGCCGGGCACCTCCACCAGCCCGTCGGTGTACAGGGCCAGGACCGCGCCCGGCGGCAGGGCGATCTCGGTGGTCGGGTAGTCGGCGGTGGGGTCGATGCCCAGCAGCAGGCCGGGCGGCAGGTCGAGGACCTCGGTGTGCCCGTCGGGGTGGCGCAGCACCGGCGGCAGGTGTCCGGCGCTGGCCAGGCGGGCCGTGTGGCGGGCCAGGTCGACGTGGACGTACAGGCAGCTGGTGAACAGGCCCGGGTCCAGATCGGTGAGCAGCCGGTTGGTGCGGGAGAGGACCTCCCCGGGCGGTGCCCCCGCGGTGGCGTGGACGGCGGTGCGGACCTGCCCCATGAGGGCGGCGGCGGTGACGTTGTGCCCCTGGACGTCGCCGATGGCCGCGCCGGCCGAGGCGGGCCCGAGGCGGATCAGGTCGTAGAAGTCGCCGCCCACCCCCATGCCGCGCCCGGCGGGCAGGTAGCGGGAGGCGACGTCCAGACCGGGGACCTGGGGCAGGGTGTGGGGCAGCAGTCCGGCCTGGAGCCGGTGCGCGAGCTGGTCCTTGACGTCGAAGAGCCGGGCGCGGTCCAGGGCCTGGGCGATCAGCCCGGCGATCGAGGTGAGGGCGGCGCGCTCGTCCGGGGCGAAGGCGTGGGGCCGGGCGTGGGAGAGCACCAGCGAACCGACGGGGCGCCCGGAGGCGATCAGGGGCAGGAAGGCCCAGGCCCCCTTGCCGGTCCACGCGGCCAGCCCGGGGTAGGACCGCTCCAGCTCCCCGGGGGAGTCGAAGAAGGCGGGCACCCCGGTGCTCAGGGTCCGTGCCGCCGGGCTCTCCCCGGTCGTCAGCCGCATCCCGTCGAAGTGGTCCGCGACCTCGGAGCCGTAGCCGCGGTGGCCGACGACGCGGAGTCTGCCGTGCTCGGCCACGAACAGCATGATGCCCTCGGCCCCGAAGGCGGGCAGCAGCTGGTCGGCCGCCCGGTCGACCACGTCCCGCGCTCCGACGGCCTCGGTGAGCGTGGCGGCCAGGTGCATCAGGTGGTACAGCGCGGTCACCCCGCTCGGGGTGGCGGGCGCGGGGGAGCGCGGCAGCCCCCCGGCGCCCCCCTCCACGCCTCCGGCGCCGCCTGCGTCCTCGGTGCCCTCGCCGTCCCGCGGTTCCCGCGGGGGCGGGGCCTCCTCGACGTGCTCCAGGGCCGGCAGGATCCGGACGCTGATGCCGGTGGCGTCCGGGTACAGCTGGAAGGAGAGCCAGTGGTCCGGGGGGCGCAGGGCCGTGAACGAGGTGGGCCGGCGGCCGATCACGGCGTCCCGGTAGCGGTCCTCGAAGGCCGGGTCGTGCAGCCACGGCAGGGCGCGCCAGGGCAGGGCGCCCAGGAGCTCGTCGACGTCCGCGCCGAGCAGTTCGGCGGCGGTGGAGTCGACGAAGGCGATCCGGCCGTCCAGCCGCAGCGAGCAGCACCCCTCGGGGAGCCGCTCGGCGAAGTCGGCGGCGGCCAGCGCCTCGCCCCGGCCGGGGGTGTGGGTGCGCGGGCGCGTCAGCACGTGGGGCTGGGGACCGGGCAGCATCGGACGTCCGGTGCCGGCGGCGTGGCCCAGCAGCAGCCCCATGCGGCGGCAGGCTGCGGAGATCAGCCCTCGCTCGTGGGGGCTGGGGCGGGACGGGTGGGAGCCCGGCCACATCAGCACCAGCCCGCCCCACACCGCGACGTCGGTGGAGACCGGGGCGGCGGCCATCACGAAGGAGTAGGGCAGGACGAGCGCGGGGCGCGGGTAGCGGCGCGCCATCTCCTCCCGGCCCCCCAGCCACACCAGGCGCCGTTCCCGCACGGCGTCCGCCACCGGGATCGGGGCGTCCAGGGAGACCCGGACCCAGGGGGTGACGATCTCGGGAGGAGCCCCGAGCAGCACCGCCAGCCGCAGGGTCCGCTCCCCCGGGGGCAGCAGGTAGAGCATGCCTCCCGAGGCGCCGGTGTCGCGCACCACCTGCGTGAACACCGGGTCCAGCAGCCGGGGGCCGGAACCCGCGGCGGGGCCGGGAGCGACGGGATCCCGCACCCTCTCAGCCCTTCCCGCCGGCTCCGGGCCCGGGGGCCGGTCCGGGGCCGCGAAGCCGCGGCGGCACCGCCGTCACCGCGCCGGACGCGGCGGTGCCGACCGGGCACGGCGGGTCCGGGGCGGCATGGACAGCGGTGAAAGAGTGCATAGGAAAATAATAGGAAATTATGGATTTTTGGCATCCTGTGCGGTTCCCCGGTCCGCGGCGCCGGCCGACCGCGCACGGCGCTTGCGGCGGAGGAAACGCACGGCACCTGCCGGGCGCGTCGCCGTCCGTGGGCCGCCGGTGCCGGAAAGGCCGGGGAGGTGCCGGCGACGCGGGCCTGGAGGCGGCCCTCGCCGGGACCGGCGGGCTCCAGGCGGTACGGGCGGCCGGTCCGCGGTCGGATCTGTTCACCGGCACCGCACCGAGGCCGCGGCCGGCCGGCGGGCGCGGGCGGAGGAGACGGGTCCGCACGTCCGCGCCCCGCCGCGGGCGGGCCCCCGGCACGGGGCCCGCCCGCGGCGGAGCGGAGTGCCGGAGGCGCCTCAGGGCTTGCGGGCCACGCCGCAGTAGAAGGCCACCTCGTCGGGGAGTTCGCCCGTGGGCGAGGGCTCCGGCCGCCACCGCGAGCACGACACCACGCCCGGCTCCAGCAGCTCCAGCCCCTCGAAGAAGCGCGCGACCTCCTCGGGGGTGCGCTGGTGCAGCTTGGGGGTGCCGACGCTGTTCCAGTACTCCACCGCCGCGTCCACGTCGTGCAGGCCGGGCGCGGTGATGGTGTGCGACAGCACCAGGTGGCTGCCGGAGGGAACCGCGTCCATCAGCCGCTTCACGATGGCGAGGGCCTGGTCGGTGTCCTCCACGAACATCACGATGCCCAGCAGCATGACCGCGACCGGCTGGGAGAAGTCCAGCGTCCCGGCCGCCCCCTTCAAGATGGCCTCGGGGTCGTGCAGGTCGGCGTCGAGGTAGTCGGTGGCGCCCTCCGGGGTGGAGGTGAGCAGGGCCCGGGCGTGGGCCAGCACGATGGGGTCGTTGTCGGTGTAGACGATGCGCGACTGCGGGGCGATGCGCTGGGCGACCTCGTGGGTGTTGTCGGACGTCGGCAGGCCGGTGCCGATGTCCAGGAACTGCCGTATGCCGGCCTCGCCCGCCAGGTATCCGACGGCGCGGCCCAGGAACGCCCGGTCGGCGCGCGCGTAGTCGAGGATGCCGGGATGGATCCTGCGCACCTGGTCGCCGGCGATCTGGTCGACCTCGTAGTAGTTCTTGCCGCCCAGCCAGTAGTCCCACATCCGGGCCGAGTGGGCGATGGTCGTGTCGATTCTCGCCGAGATCCGGTCGGACCTGGACATTGCGTCTTCCATGGGCGCGGGCCTCCTGCACTCCGGTTGTTGCTGCGGTCAACCTACGCGGCGTCAACTCCCGCATGCCACAGGGGTGGTGGAAAACGGGGATGGCGGCGGGAAGGTTCGGGAAACCCGGGCGCGGCCGCCGCCCCTCCTGTGAAGATGGGTGCCCGCAGGGGACCGACGGGGGAGGACGCATGGCGGACGACGGCAGGCACACCGGGACCCGGCTGGACCGGCTGCTCCGATCGGGGACCCCGTCCGTCGCGGCGGCCGCGCTGACGGCGACCGTCGCGCTCTACATGGCGCTGGTCGCCTTCGGCAACATCACGGACTTCGACACCAACCGGCAGTTCGTCCGGCACGTCCTGGCGATGGACACCACCTTCGGGGATCCGGACCTGATGTGGCGGGCGATCGAGTCGCCCGCCCTCCAGGACGCGGCCTACGTCGCCATCATCGTCTGGGAGACCCTCAGCGCCCTCGTCCTCCTCCTGGCCACCTGGCTGTGGGTGACGGGTCTGCGCCGGGGCGCCTGCGACCGGGCCCGCCGGGCGAGCACCCTGGGCCTGGTGATGGTCCTGCTGCTGTTCGGACTGGGCTTCATCGCCATCGGCGGTGAGTGGTTCGCCATGTGGCAGTCCTCGGACTGGAACGGGCTGGACGCGGCGGCGCGCAACGTCGCACTCGCGGCCTTCGCCCTCGTGGTGGTCCACCTCCCGGCCCGGCGCGGCGGGGACCGCTGACCCCGGGCCCGGCCGTCCGGGCGGGGGTCGTCCCGGACGGCCGGGGCGCCGGAGGCCGGGGCGACCTCCGGCGCTGCCCGGGAACTCCTTCGACCAAGATGTTGAACTTTCAACGGAATGGGTCTACGGTGGTCTTAGTTGAAAGTTCAAGTGCTTCGGTGAAGGCCGCGGCACACCGATCCCCGGGAGTTCGCCATGGGTCTCTTCGGCCGCAGGAACGCCGCCACCGCCACCGCCACCGCTGACACCGCGCCCGCCGCCGGCCCGGAGCGGGCCGCCCTCACCGGCGACTACACCATCGACCCCTCGCACAGCGAGCTCGGCTTCACCGCCCGCCACGCCATGGTCACCAACGTCAGGGGAGCCTTCACGGAGTACACCGGCACCCTGCACCTCGACGGCACCGACCCGTCCCGGTCGAGCGCCTCCCTCGACATCGTGATGGCGAGCGTCGACACCGGTTCCGCGGACCGCGACGCCCACCTGCGGAGCGCCGACTTCTTCGACGCCGAGAGCCACCCGGTCATGACCTTCCGCTCCACCGCCGCCGAGGCGCTGGGGGGTGACGGCTACCGCATGACCGGCGACCTCACCATCGCGGGCACCACCAGGCCGATCACCATCGACCTGGAGTTCAACGGCGCCGCCAAGGACCCCTTCGGGAACGAGCGCGTCGGGTTCGAGGGCCGGGCGGAGCTGCTCCGCTCCGACTTCGGGCTGACCTGGAACGCGGCGCTGGAGACGGGCGGAGTCCTCGTCTCCGACCGGATCAAGCTCGTCTTCGACGTCTCCGCGATCCGCGACGCGGCCTGACGGCCCTCCCGGCGGACCGACGGGCGGGGAGCGCGGTGCCGTGCTCCCCGCCCGCCCGTCGGTCTCCGCCCGGCGGCGGTCAGAAGTCGTCCGGCGTGCGCATGCGCTCACGGATCCACACCCCGGCCTCCTTGAGCACCGAGGTGCCGGTCCAACCGGTGTTCGCCGCGCAGGTGCCGGGCCGGAAGACCGCGCCGGACCGGTGGTCGTCGGAGAAGTTCCAGTTGACCCAGCCGATCTTCTTCTCCGCCATCAGGTCCAGGTAGCGCTGCGTCATGGCGAAGTCGTTCGGTCCCTCGCCGGCGTAGTCCTGGGTGCCGAACTCGGTGACGAACAGCGGCAGCCGGTCGGCCGCCCGGGAGAGCGTCCTCAGGTAGGCGTCGCGGTGCGAGGCGGCGTAGAAGTGGAACGTGTACATGATGTTGGACGCGCGTACCGGCGCGTTCACGATCTCCCGCTCGTCCGCACCGTCGGAGACGCCCAGGGAGGACCAGGCGCGGGTGCCGACCAGCACCACGCCGTCGGGGTCCTGCGCGCGCACGACGGGGATGATCTGCTCCGCGTAGTCCCTGATCCGCGTCCAGCCCACGCCGTTGGGTTCGTTGGCGATCTCGTACAGGACGTTGGGCTTGTCCCGGTGGCGCCCCGCGACCTCGGTGAAGAAGGTCCTGGCCCGGGCGAGGTTGTGGTGCGGATCGCCGGGGCTGAGCATGTGCCAGTCGACGATCACGTACAGGCCGCGTTCGGTGGCCTCCTCGACGATCCGGTGGACGAGGTCGGTGAAGCGCCGGGGGTCGGTCTCGTAGCCGCCCTCCTGGACGTAGGTGGAGACCCGCAGGACGTCCCCGCCCCAGTCCCGGGCGAGGGCATCCAGGGATCCGTCGGTGACGCAGTGGGCGTACCACTGGGTGCCGTGGGTGCTCATGCCGCGCAACTGGACGGCCTTGCCGCGGCTGTTGCAGAGCTTGGTGCCGCACACCGAGAGCTGCCCGTTGGCGGCGACCGGCGAACCGGGCGGCGCGGCGGCCGCGCCGGTCCCGGCTCCCGCGGCGGCCGCGGTGGGGGAGGGGGAGAGGGCGAGGAGGCCGCCGAGGAGGGCGGCGGAGGCGAAGGCCGCCACGGCGGAGGACAGGGACCTTGCGCGGATGCGCGGAGAAGCGGACATGGCTGACTGCTCCTTGGCCGAGCGTCGTGGGGGAGTGCATCGGTCGCCCAGCAGAAAACTGTCAGTAAGGTTTCCTGTCAATAGCTTCGGCGCACACGGCGGCCGGGAACGGGGAAGGGCATCCCGGACCGGGTCGGGCCGTGCCGGGCTGTGCACCGTACGGCCCACGGCCCGGTTTTCCCTCGCGCGAGCTGGGCACGCGGTCACCTGCCGGTCCGGTGGCACTGCCTCCGGTGGGAAAGACCTGGTCGCGGCAGGTACAACCGGCCGGTACGCGCGACGTGAGGAGCGAACCCCGGTATGACCGTCCCGTCCGAGCTGTCCACCGTCACCTCGCTCGACGAGCTGGCCCGTCTGGTGGAGAGCGGCAGGAACCTCTATGTGCGCTGGTCCCGCGGTCCACGGGCCGACCTGGGGGGCATGGCGAGCACCGACGACCTGACCGGCATCTCCCTGCCGGGCCTGTCGGCCAACGCGCTGGACGTCGAGCCCTGGTGGTCCCACCGGCCCGTGCGGCTGTGGGTCGCCCGCCGCCTGTACGACTACAGCCACCTGCGCAGCTCGAAGGGGCCCGGGGTGCGGCCCTGGGTGCTGCGCGGCAGCGAGGTGGGGCGCGGCCCCGACAACGAACCGCTGGTCCGGGACGTGGTGCCGATCGCCTGGATCGACGCCGGGGTGATCAACGACGCCGAGGAGGAGGTGGCCCGCCAGCAGGGGGAGTGGGGGCCCATGGACCGGGGTCTGAGCGGGGGATCCGGCGGTGCGGCCGGCGGTGCGGGAGAGGCCGGCGGCGGAGCGGCCTGAGGGCGCCGCGGGTGCCCGGAGGGCTCGGGTCGGGCAGTCGGAAAAAGATGGATTGCCGAGGGGGAGGCGGGGTAGACGGGGCGCGGTCCGATGGGGACGAACAGACAAGGGGCGGCCATGGCCACGCTGATGGGGAAAGGACCGGTGCTGGACGGCGCCGCCGCGGAATCGGTGGTTCCGCCACTGGTCGAGCGGGCCTGCGCGGCCTACGGGGGGAACCCGGAGTCCATCGCGGCCGCCCGCTGGTTCGCGGCCGACTTCCTCGCCCGCGCCCGGGCCGTCCACGGCTTTCCCGTCTCCTCCGGCACGGTCGGCGTGGCGCAGCTGGTGGTGAGCGAGCTGGTCACCAACGCGTGCAAGTACGCCCCCGGACCGTGCAGCGTGGACCTGGAGCTGCACCTGGATCCGGCGGAACCGGTGTTGGACATCGCGGTGTGGGACACCAGCCCGGTGCTTCCGATCGCCCGTGCGGCCGAGCCGGGCAGGGTCGGGCAGCACGGCCTGGAGCTCGTCCTGGCGCAGTGCGAGGGCTTCGACGTCCGGCGGGACCCGGTCGGCAAGCGGATCAGGGTGCGGATCGCGGTCGAGCGGTGACCCCCCGCCCGGCCCCGGTACGGCGGCCCGGCACCGGGCGGGGGCGCGGCGCGCCCCCGCGCCACGCGGGGCCGGGGGAGCGGCCCGCGGCGTAGCGCCCCTGGCGCGGCCCCGCCCGCCGCGCCGTCCCCCTTCCGCATGCGCTCACGGGCCCGTCCCGGTGGGCCCGGGCTCAGTGCGGCCAGCGGGGCGGGTTGGTGGTGAAGTGGCCGCCCAGGCAGGCGTGGTCGGGGTTGTCGGGGTCGAGTTCGCCCTGTTCGGCGATGAGCTTCGCCGCGTACGGCTCGGAGTCGTCCTGCGGTTCGTACCCCAGGGCGCGCGCCGAGGAGAGGTCCCACCACAGCCGGGTGTTGGCCGAGGACCCGTAGACGACGGTGTGACCCACGTCGGGGGCGGTCAGCGCGGCGTGGAAGAGGCGGGCCCCGTCGGCGGGGCTCATCCAGACCGAGAGCATCCGCACGGTCGTCGGCTCGGGGAAGCAGGAGCCGATGCGCACGGAGACGGTCTCGATGCCGTGCCGGTCCCAGTAGAGCTGGGCCAGGTCCTCGCCGAAGCACTTGGACAGACCGTAGAAGGTGTCGGGGCGGCGCGGTGTGTCGACGGGGATGAGCGGATCGCCGTCGCCCGGGCGGGGGGTGTAGCCGATGGCGTGGTTGGAGGAGGCGAAGACGACGCGGCGCACGCCTTCCTCGCGGACGGCCTCGTAGAGGTTGTACGTGCCCTCGATGTTCGCCTTCAGGATCTTCTCGAAGGAGGACTCCAGGGAGATCCCGGCGAGGTGGACGACGGCGTCCACGCCCCGCACGGCCTCGCGCAGCGCGTCGCGGTCGGCGAGGTCGGCGGTGATCACCTCCTCGGCGGGGCCTTCCCGGCCCGGGAGCGGCCCGACGGGCACGACGTCGAGGAGCCTCAGGGTGTGTCCGTGGGAGGGCAGCAGCTCCCGCATGAGGGTGCCGAGGCCGCCGGCTGCGCCGGTGAGCAGGACGGTGCGGGGAGCGGGCATGGGCGATCTCCTCGATGCCGGGGATCGGCGCGCGGGGCGCGGCGTGCGTGCGCATGCGCATGACGCGATTCGCATGCTTGGACGATGTTCAGAGCTATGGGCACGCTAAGGAGTCGGCGGGACGGCGTCAAGTGTATGCCGCGACCCCATCCCCATCTCGCCCTCTGCGATGGCCCGCCACGGTGGAGGAAGGGCGGGACGGACGGGCGCCTTGACCGCCGTACGGTGCTGTCCTACCGTATCTGTTCAGAAATATAAACAGCAATCATGAATGCGGACATCATCCGCCCTGCCGCAAGCCCAGGGAGTACCGTGACCACAGCCCCTCTCGCCGCCCGGCTCGACGGTCTGCTCTTCTTTCCCGTGACCGCGTACGGACCGGACGGCGCCCTCGACATCGACGTGTTCCGCCGCCATGTGCGCGAGGGCATCGACGCCGGCGCCGCCGCCGTCTTCGCCTGCTGCGGCACCGGCGAGTTCCACGCCCTGACGCCCGAGGAGTTCCGCCTGTGCGTCGCCGCCGCGGTGCAGGAGGCCGCCGGGCGGGTGCCGGTGGTGGCGGGCGCCGGATACGGCACCGCCCTCGCCGTCCGCTACGCCCGCGCCGCGGAGGAGGCGGGTGCCGACGGGCTGCTGGCCATGCCCCCCTATCTGGTGGTGCCGAGCCAGAGGGGGCTGCTGGACCACTACACCGCCCTCGCCGACGCGACGGGGCTGGACCTCATCGTCTACCAGCGCGACAACGCGGTCCTCACCCCCGCGACCGCCGCCGAACTCGCCCGCCATCCCCGGATCGTGGGCCTGAAGGACGGGGTGGGCGACCTCGACCTGATGCAGCGGATCGTCAGCGCCGTGCGCACCGCGGCCCCCGAGGAGGACTTCCTGTACTTCAACGGGCTGCCCACCGCCGAACTGACCAGTCTCGCCTACCGGGGCATCGGGGTCGAGCTGTACTCCTCCGCCGCCTTCTGCTTCGCCCCGGAGGTCGCCCTCGCCTTCCACCGGGCGCTGGCCGAGGGGGACGACGTGACGGTGCGCCGCCTCCTGGACGGGTTCTACCGCCCCCTGGTGGAACTGCGGGACAAGGGGCGCGGATACGCCGTCTCGCTGGTCAAGGCCGGTGTGCGGCTGCGCGGTCTGGACGTGGGCGGGGTGCGGCCGCCGCTGAGCGACCCCGAGGAGGAGCACGTCGAGGAACTCGCCGCGCTCGTCGAGCGGGGGCGCGCCCTCCTGGCCGGCGCCGCCGGTGAGGCCGCGCCGAAGAACGCGGCCTGAGGGGCCGAAGACCGCGGGGGCGGCCGGCGGACGTCCGCCGGCCGCCCCCGCACGGCTGCCGCGGCGGGCGGCTGTCCGGCTCCTGCGGTCCGCCCTCCCGCAGGAACCGGCAGGCGGTGGACCGGGGGCGGAGGCACCCTGACGGTCGTTCACATGGCAGAACATCCTGCCGGGAAAACTCCTACAACCGCCCCGGAGAAAGCCGGTTCCACGAGTATTGACGGCTCCCAGAGGCGCTTCTACTGTGTCGGCACCCGTTCATGAGCCCGACAGTCATTCACGTACGTGAACTTTAGGAGCCACCATGGCCACGCTGGACTGGATCGTGCTGGGTGCTTACTTCCTCGTCATGCTGGGCATCGGCCTGTGGTCGAGAAAGCGCGTCCACACCATCGCCGACTTCTTCACGGCCAGCGGCCGCATACCGTGGTGGCTCTCCGGCATATCGCACCACATGTCCGGCTACAGCGCGATCATGTTCGTGACCTTCGCCGCCGTCGCCTACGACCACGGCGTCACCGTCTACTTCTGGTGGCCGCTCACCATCGGAGTGGGCATCGGGGTCGGAGCCTTCCTCTTCGCCGCCCGCTGGAACCGGCTGCGCGCCCGGCACGGGGTCAACTCGCCGCTGGCGTACCTCGCCGTCCGCTACGACCTGCCCACCCAGCAGGTCCTCGCCTACAGCGGCGCCGCCCTCAAGGTCGTCGACATCGCCGCCAAGTGGGTGGCCATCGCCCTGCTGCTCCAGGGCTTCGCCGACATCCCGCTGGTGTGGGGCATCACCCTGACCGGTGTCTGCACCATGTTCTACATGGCCTTCGGCGGACTGTGGGCCGACGTCCTCACCGACTTCGGGCAGTTCGTCATCCAGGCCGTCGCCGGACTCGCGATGCTCTTCGCGCTCTTCGCCCACCTCGACGGCGTCGCCACCCTCTGGACGATGTGGGGCGACCTGCCCGAGGGCCACGGCGATCCGGTCAACGGCCCCGTCACCACCGGGCTGATCATGGCTTTCCTGCTGGTGAAGACCTTCGAGTACAACGGCGGCATGTGGAACCTGGCGCAGCGCTACATGGCCGCGCCCTCCGGTTCGCGGGCGAAGAGGTCCGCGCTGCTGTCCAGCTTCCTGTGGATCGTGTGGCCGTTCGTCCTCTTCGTGCCGATGATCGCCGCGCCGCTGGTCGTCCCCGGGATCGAGAACGGCGAGGAGTCCTACATCATGCTCGCCCGGGAACTGCTGCCCGCGGGCATCATCGGACTGCTCCTGGCCGGGTTCTTCTCCCACACCATGGCCATGGTCGCCTCCGACTCCAACGTCATCACCGCCGTCATCACCCGCGACCTGGCCCCCGTCCTCGTCCCGCGCGTGCGCCGGCTGACGCAGTCCGGCCAGCTGCTGTTCGCCCGGGTCACCACGGTCGCCTTCGTCACCGTCAGCATGGTGCTCGCCCTGCTCACCGACCCCGACGGCTTCATCATGACGGTCGTGGTGAGCATCGTCGCCGCCACCATGGGACCGATCTCCATCCCGCTGATGCTCGGCCTGCTGCCCTGGTTCCGGCGCCACGGCCCACTGGCGGCCCTCGTCTCCTGGGCCGGCGGCCTCGCCGTCTGGGCGTACCTCTACTGGGGTGTCGACGACGTCTCCCAGACCGCCAACGTCGGCCTGCCCGTGCTCACCTCGCTGGTGCTGTACCTCGCCGTCGGGTTCCTCCGGCCCGAGCGGAGCACGGCGCGCGACATCCTGGTCGACTCCCTCGGCAGCGACCCGTCGGAGGCCGAACGGGCCGCCCTGGAGAAGCGGCTGCACGACGCCCCGCCCGCCTCCGACGGCACCGCCGTGGCGGAGACGATCGCCACCCGCTGACCGCCCGCGGAGACCTCCCGGGGACGGACGCGCCCGCACCCGGCCGCCGAACCGCGGCCGGGTGCGGGCGCGTCCGTCCCCGCGACGGGGGCCGGGGGAGCGCGGGCTCAGCTCTCGGCGGACTCCACGAGCGCGCGCACCTTCTCCACGCTCCCGCAGTCGGCGGCCAGATGCTCCGCGCGCGCCTCCTCGAACTGCTTCCCCAACTGCGCGCGCCGCTCGTCGCTCACGTTCTCCCGCGCGTCGTTGAGCAGGGTGCGCTCCTCCTCGTCCGCGTGGTGGTTGACGGCCGTGACGAGCTCCTCCAGCTTCTCGTCCCACTCCTCCGAGGAGGTGTCCTCCACCTCGAGCAGGGCGAGCAGGGCCTCGTTGGCCTCCTGGTGCTCGTGCACGCCGTGCTCGACCTCCTCGTCGTCCACGTTCTTGTAGCGCCGCAGGGCCGGGTAGACCTTCTCCTCCTCGGCGCGGGCATGGGCCACCAGCAGCGCGGAGAACTCCGCCAGCGCACCGGCCCGGTCGGCCTCGGCATTGCGCATCGTGCGGAAGAGGTCCTCCATCCTGCGGTGGTCGCGCAGGATCAGCTCGACGACGTCGGTGGTGGCGGGCGACATGGCAACTCCTTAGAACGACCTGCGAACTGCACGGGCGGCAGCGGTGACCCGGCCCGGCGGATACCCCCTTTCCCGCACGTCAGACATCCCGGCGGCCACCCCCGAAGTGGCGGTCCCGCCCCGCCCGCGGTCACACTCCGGTACGTGACGGCACACACTGACGCCGCGGCACCCCGCGCCGCGCGCCTCCGCGCAGGAGGGCGCCCGCACCTGGAACGGCCGCGTCGCGGAACTGGCCGCCGGGTGCGCCGCGCTGGGCGGCCCGGTGGACGTCGACCTCCGCACCGACCTGCCCGGCCGGCTGGGCGAGACCGTCTTCGGCATCGTGCGGGAGGCCCTGACCAACGCCCTGCGCCACGCCCCGGGTTCGGCCGTCGAGGTCACCGTCCGGCGCTCCGGGGGCCGGGTGGAGGTGACGGTCGACGACGCCGGCCCGCCCGCCGGTTCGGCCGCGGGCCCCGGTCCCGCGCACGGCCTGGGGGCCGGGCGGGGCCTGGCGGGCATGAGGGAGCGCGCCGAGGCCGCCGGCGGGCGCCTCACCGCCGGACCCCGCCCCGACGGCGGCTGGCGGGTGAGCGCCGTGCTGCCCGGCGACGGCACCGCGCCTCCGCCGGGTGGACGGAGGCCGCGCCGCCCGCGCATCGCGTACCTGCTGCTGGCCCTGGTGGTCCTCCTCAACCCGCTGGTCCCCGCGCTGCTGCCGAAGACGACCGAGGCCACGGCGCACGGCCCGGCCGCCGACGCCCTGTACCTGCTGCTGGCGGCCGTCCACGGGGTACCGCTGCTGTGGCGGCGGCGCGCCCCCGGGGTGGTGCTGGCGGTGGTCCTGGCCGGCACGTCGCTGTGGCCGGCCGCCGCCGCGACCGGGGCGCTGCCCCCGGCGCTGCTGCCGGCCCTGTGGGTGGGCACGGCGGCGGTGTACGCCGTGGCGGCCCACGGCCGCCGCGGCGATCGGACGCGGTGGTGCGTGCCGGTGGCAGGGCTCGTCCTGGGCACGGCGGTGAGCGCGACGGCGGCCGCCGGAGGGCTGCTGCCGGACCGCCTGGCCGCACCGGGAGCGCACCTGCCGCTCACCGCGGCGGTCGCGGCCGCCCTGACCGCGCCGCTCGCGGCGGTGTGGCGGGCGGGGACCGCCGCGCGCGACCGCCGGGCCCGTACCGCGGACCGGGAGGGGACGGCGGTCGAGGAGGCGCTGCGTCAGGCGGTCGAGGCGGAACGCGCCCAGCGGCGGCACATCGCGGAGGGACTGCGGACGACCGTCCTGGGGAGGGCGGAGCGCGTGGTGCGCCACGCCGAGGAGGGGCGGCTGGACGACGTGGTGGCCGAGGCCCGCTCGGCGCTGGCCGCCATGCGCGAGCTGCTCGCCACCCTGCACGAACCGGGCGCCGCTCCCGCACGGGACGAGGGTGCCGGGACCGGGCCGGCACGGCCCTCCGCCGGTGGTGCGCGGGCGGACGCGGCCGGCGGGAGACAGGGGTGAGGCGGCGTCAGGAGGCGGCGCCGGAGCTCCCCCCGTGCTGTCGCGCCACCCGTACGCACCAGGTGATCAGGGCGGCGTTCACCAGCGCGGAGACCAGGACGGCCAGGACGAAGGCGGGCGCGCTGCCCTCGGGCAGCAGCAGGATGAGCGCGACGCTCAGCGGAGCGGTGGCCAGCAGCGGGACGATCCCCGCGAAGGAGGCGTCCTGGTGCTCCACGAAGGCGGCGTCCGCCAGCGCCCACAGCAGCAGGGCACAGCACAGCGCGAGGTAGCCGCGCGCCGTCCACGTTCCGGCCACGGCCGCCAGGACGCGCCGGGCGCCCCGCGAGCCGTCCGTCCGCCTGCCCATCGCGCCCGCCCCCTCGCCCTCCACGGGTCCCGGCCGGCGGACGCGCCGCCCGCCGGGTGCCGCCAGGCTACCGGCTCCCGGCCCCGCGACCGCCCCGGTGCCGCGGACGGCCGCACGGACGGGGGACCGCTCCGGGCGGAACCGGCCGGCGTGCGACGATGGCGGGTGCCGGCCGGTGCGTCCGCCGGCCCGTACCGGGGGTGGGCTCGTGATCCGCGTACTGCTCGTCGACGACCAGGCCGTCGTCCGCGCGGGATTCGCCGCGATCGTCGGCGCCGAACCGGATCTGACGGTGGTCGGCGAGGCGGGGGACGGCGCCTCGGCGGTGGCCCTGGCGGCGGAACTGCGGCCCGACGTGGTGCTGATGGACATCCGCATGCCCGGCGTGGACGGACTGACGGCCACCCGGCTGATCACCGCGGGGGGGAGCGGGGCCCGGGTCCTGGTCCTCACCACCTTCGACCTGGACGCCCACGTCTTCGAGGCGCTGCGCGCCGGAGCCTCCGGCTACCTGCTCAAGGACGCCCGGGTCGACGAGCTCCTCTCCGCGGTCCGGGTGGTGGCCGCCGGGGACGGCATCCTGGCACCGGCGGTGACCCGCCGCCTCATCGCCGCCTTCGCGCGCGGCGGTTCCACGCCCCCCGGGGCCGGCGCCGCGCTGGAGCGGCTGACCCCCCGGGAGCGCGAGGTGCTGATCCACGTCGCCTCCGGGCTGACCAACGCCGAGATCGGCGAGCGTCTGGGGGTGGCCACGGGAACGGTCAAGACGCACGTCAACGCGCTGCTGGGCAAGTTGGGCCTGCGCGACCGGGTCCAGGCGACCATCCTGGCGTACGACACCGGGCTGATCACGCCGCGCACCGCCGTGCCGTAGGCGCCCGGACCCCTCCCCGCCTCCGGTGGCGGGTGGGCCCGCGCACCCCGGACCCGTCGCGCCCCCGCCGGCTCGGCCGGTGGGAGGACCTCCCTCCACCCGGGGGTAGAGGAGCCGTTCCTGCCGGAGGCCGAGGAGGGGCGGGGGCTGCGGGCGACATCCTTGGGACACGGCGCCGACGCGGCCCGACCCCCGCACCGGGCGGGGCGAGCCGGCGGAACCGGAGCCGGAACCCGAGGACGACGAGAAGGACACAGGTGATCGAGATGACCGGACGGGACGACGCGGGCAGGGTCCGCGGGGCGCTCACCCGCGTGGCGGACAACCCGGCCGCCCGCCTGTACCTGGCGGTGTGCGCGGCACTGCTGGTGTGGGCGGTCGTGGACACGGCGTTCGTCCGGCACGACGACGCCTCCATGGCGGGGGTGTGGCCGTTCGCGGCCACCCTCCCGACCGGTCTGCTCGTCCTCGCCGTCCCCCTGCCCGGCAACCGGGTCGGGGCGGTGCTCCTCCTGGCCCTGCCGGCCGCGGCGGCCCTGGTCAACGCCTGGGCGATCAGCGCCGTGCTGCGCAGGCTCCGGGCGCGCGCCGCCCGCGTCTGACGGGCGGCGGGCCCGCCCTACCGGTGGCGCCGTGTCAGTTCCCGCACGGCGGACAGGAAGCGCTCGATGTGCTCCTCCGGCGTCCCCGCCCCGAAGCTGACGCGCACCGCGTCCAGGCTCCGCTCCCCGGGCAGGGGGGAGCCGGACGCGCCGCACGGCGCCGGCCGGGCCGCCGTACCGCCCAGCAGGGCGCGCACCAGCGGGTGGGCGCAGAACAGGCCCGCGCGGACGCCGATGCCGTACCCGTCGGAGAGCGCCTCGGCGAAACGGGCGCTCTCCCAGCCGTCCACGGTGAAGGAGAGCACGCCGACCCGGGGGTGGCGCTCGCCGAACAGACCGAGCACCCGCACCCCGGGCGCCTCGGCGAGGCCGGACCGCAGCCGGGCGAGCAGCTCCTCCTCGCGGGCGGCCAGCGCGTCCCGGCCCGCCTCCGTGAGGGCCCGGCAGGCGGAGGCCAGGGCGTGGGCGCCGACGACGTTGGGCGAGCCGGCCTCGTGCCGTGCCGGGCCCCGGTGCCACTCGACCGCCAGCGTGCCGTCCTCCCGGTGCTCCACGGTGCGGCCGGCGCCGCCGCCGGCCAGGTACGGTGCGGCGGCGTCCAGCCAGTCGGTGCGGCCCGCCAGCACCCCGGCGCCGAACGGGGCGTGGAGCTTGTGCCCGGACAGGGCCACCCAGTCCACGCCCAGCTCCCGCACCGACACCCGCCGGTGCGGGGCCAGTTGGGCGGCGTCCAGCACCACGCGGGCGCCGTGGCGGCGGGCGGCCGCGGCCAGGTCGGCCACCGGCCAGAGCTCCCCGGTGACGTTGGAGGCGCCGGTGACGCACAGCAGCGAGGGGCCCGCGGGCGCGGCCGCCAGGGCCTCTTCCAGCAGCGCCACCGCCTCGTGCGGCGACCGGGGCACGGGCAGGCAGACCGGGCGCAGCCCGGGACGGCGCCAGGGCAGCAGCGAGGCGTGGTGCTCGGAGGCGAAGGAGAACACCCGGGTGCCCTCGGGTAGGGCGGCGGCCAGCAGGTTCAGGGAGTCGGTGGTGCCCCGGGTGAACACCACCCGGTGGTCCGGGGGCAGGTCGAGGAAGCCGGCGACGGTCCGCCGGCTCTGCTCGTACAGGTCGGTCGAGAGCCGGGAGAGGTGCCCGGCTCCGCGGTGCACGCTGGAGTACAGGGGGAGATAGGCGGCCACGTCGTCCCACACCCGCCGCAGCGCCGGTGTGCTGGCGGCGTAGTCCAGCGCCGCGTAGGGGGCCCTCCCGCCGTCCGCCAGCGGCACCTCGACGTCCAGGCCCAGGACGGGGAGGGGCGCGCCGGCGGAGGAGCGCGGCGCGGCGGGGGAGGGGGCGGTGGGACGGGCTGCGTGGGCGGACCGGACGGTCACGGTGTCGCTCCTGGGGGTCGTGGCCCGCGCCGGGGCGTGCGCGGGCGGGTTGCGGCAGGGGGTGTGGAGCCGGAGCGTGCGGTGCGTGCCCGGCGTGCGGAGGCACACGGACGTGCGGCGCACCGGCCGGCGGCGGGGTCTCCGCGAGGCCGGGACGCGGGGGCGCCCGGCGGGTGGCGGGATGGAGGCCTCGGGCCTCTAGAGCATTCGCTTCGGCATGGTGCGTTCCCTCGTGACCAGGACCCCTGGACGGCGCGAGGGGTCCGCGCTTGCCGTACGGCGTCTGCCGCACGGCCCGGTCCTCACCCGGGGCACCCCGCCACGGACGGAGGGTTGCCGGACAGCCGGCCGGGGCCTGCGGGGCTGTCACTCGTGACCTGGACGGGATTATGGCACACGGTCCGCGCGTGCCGCCCGGACGCCCGCGGCCCCCGGACGCGGAGGGCGTCCGGGGGCCGCGGGCCTTCGGGGCACCGGGGGAGCGGAGGTCACCGGTAGGTGATGTCCGAGGCGCTGTACAGGCAGTGGGTCCCGTCGGGGCCGCTGCCGATCTTGGTGGGCTCACCGCTGGTGACGCCCTTGTAGCGCTCGCAGGGGACGATCCTGCGGTCGGGGTCGCCGGCGATCGTCACCCGCGACAGGCGGGCGGTGTCGCCGTAGTTGGAGTTGATCCCGGCCAGCGACTTGCCCGGTGCGGTGACGGTGACGTTCTCGATCACCACGTGGCGCTGGTACTGCTTGCTGCAGTTGCCGCACGACCGGTAGAGCTTGCCGAAGTCCTGGACCTGGAAGTTCCGGATCACCATGCGGCCGGGGCCGTTGTGCTGGAACACCTTGTCGGACGCCTTGCGGGCCCCGCCGCCGTCGATGGTCATGGTCTGGGACGAGGAGGTGCCCTTGAAGGTGGCGGCGTCCTCGCCGACATCCTCCCACCAGACGTTCTGCAGGGTGCAGGTCCCCCTGCAGTGGATCCCGTCGGCGGCCGGGGCGCCCAGAATCACGTTCTTCAGGACCGCCCCGTCGGCCAGTTCGAAGAGCGGACCCTGGTCCTCGTCCTGCCCGCCGGAGCCGAGGTCCCCGGTGCCGTAGTACCGGACCATCCCGCCGTCCCTGGTGCCGCTCACCTTGATGGTGCCGGAGACGGCCTGCTGCCCGGAGGCGGAGGGCCAGGAGGCGGCCGCCGCGGTGGAGCTCCCGGTGGTCAGGGCGGTGGAGAAGGCCAGGCCCAGGGCCGGGAGGAGTACGGCTGCGGCCTTGGCCGCGCGCCGTCGGTTCACGCTGGACACCACGATGCTCCTCTTCGCTCGCATGCACACGGAAGTTCGCATGCATGAACTCGTTGTGGTGGCATGAAAGTAGGGAGCAAGCGCTTTCTCGTCAACGAGGTGAACCTGAGCGCCCCAATTTTGCGCAGATGATGCGCATGTTTGACAACGCTGGTCGGCGAGGGGGTATGAGACTCCGTCACCCCAGGCCATCAGGAAGGCGAATGGTGTTCACATACGGGGACGGCACGCGGCGGTGCGGCCACCCGGCCCGGGTGGCCGCACCGCCGCGTGCCGCGAGGCCCTACGCGCCGGCGGCCGTGTCCTCGCCCGGCGCCTCCTCCGTCTCGCCCTCCGTCCCGTCCTTCGAGGACGATTCCTCGAAGTAGGCGTCCAGAACGGCGTCGAGCCGCTCCTCCCACTCCCTCAGGGCGCTCCGGGAGGGCGCCAGGACCTCGGCGTCGTACCAGCGGCGGGCGACGGTGTGGACGGTGACGGAGAACCGCCGGCCGAAGCGGGGAAGATCGATCTGGACCGCGCCGATCTCGTCCCAGTCGAACCGGGCCTCCTCGCCGTCCAGCCGGAACGTGACGCCGGAGCGGCCGGCGAGGATGGAGCCGCGGTGGTCGTGGACCTCGAAGACCGGACCGGTGCCGTCGTCCTCCTCGGCCTCCTCCCCGTCCCCCTCTTCGGCCTCCTCGTCCTCCTCGGCCTCCTCCTCCACCGTGCCGGGCTCCCCGGAGTCCTCGGCCGCGCCGGTGGCGGGTTCGGCGCCGGGGACCCCGGAGGGCCGCTCCGCGCTCCCCTCGGCTTCCCCGGCCCCGCCGGCGGCGTCCGCCGCGCCGGGCTCGGGCGCGGTGATGCCGGGGATGGCGGCCGGGTCCATTCCGGCGGCGGGCACGGGCGGGGTGATCTGACCTATGCGCTCTTCCACGGCGGGAAGTATGGCCGATGGACCGGTGCCGGCGACACCCGGGCCGCACCCCCTCACCGGCTCCTCCCACCCCCTCCGCACCGCGGCCGCGCGCCGTACCGGCCCCCCGCGCGCCGCCGGCACCGGACTCAGCGGGTGGTGCGGGAGAGGAAGGAGTCCCGGTCCAGGAAGGCCAGCCGGGCCCGCTTGTGCGGCAGCCGCACCTCGGGCCCGAGGACGAACCCGGCCCGCACCAGACGCGCCTGGGCCCTCTCGTTGCGGGCGTCGGGTTCGGCGACGATCCGCCTGCGGCCGGGGTCCTCGGCCAGCACGTGGGTGAGGAAGACGGTCACCAGCGTGCCGGTGAAGCCCGGCTCCGGCTCGCCCTCGGCGGGGCCGACCATCAGGTGGAAGCCGAAGTCCCCGGGCCGCACGTCGTAGTACTCGCCGATCGGGTCGGCCTCCGGCCGGTAGGTCTGGAAGAGCGCGACCGGCCGGTCGTCGCGGTGGATCAGGTAGGCGTGGTGCGTGGACAGGGAGTCCAGGTGCTCGTAGATCTCCCGGACCTGCTCGCGGGTGTGGTCGAGCATCCCCCAGAAGCGGGCCCGCTCCTGGGTCACCCAGCGGTACAGCAGATCGGTGTCGCGGGCGGGGTCCACGGGGACGACGCGGACCGTGCCGAAACCGTCGACACGGGTCTCGTGCACGGCCGCGCGGCGCCGGGGCGCGGGAGCCCCGGCGGAGTCGGGCGGGGGGACGGCGTCGGAGGTCACGGTTCTCCTCGGTCGGACGGTGCGTCGTGCGGCCCGGCCGGTTCCGGGGCGAGCCGGTCCCAGCGGGTGACGACGGGGGCGAGTTCGCAGCGTAGCCACAGGGGGAGCTGGTCGCGGTGGTGCGGGTGCCCGGGGACGCCCGAGGCGCCCAGCGGCACCACCCAGGCGCTGTTCTCCCGGTCGGCGAGGTCCCACACGAAGCGGGCCGCGGAGGCCCGGAAGCACAGGTCGGTGACGCCGGGCACGCTGGAGGAGGCCTGCACGCAGTCGTGGTCGCCGGACAGGCCCGGCCACGGGCCGGGACCGCCGTCCGCCCCGGAGGATCCGGCGGGCCCGTCCGGCAGGGCCTGCCACGGGGCGAGCCGGTGCGTGTCCCCCCACCGCGCGGGCGGCCCGTCCGCCGCGGCCCGGCGCGCCGCCTCCTCCTCCAGGGCCGCCCGCACCGCCCCGACCCGGTCCGCGAGCGGCAGCCGCTCCGTCACCAGCAGGTGCTCCAGGGCGTAGCCGACGCGCGGCACGAGCGCGAGCCAGGGACGCAGCACCTCCGGCAGGGGCGGGAGGTCCGCGAGGGGGCGCAGCAGCGGATGGTCCGCCAGCCGCCGTACGGTTCCGGCGCGGACGGCGGCGAACGCCGCGGCGTCGGCGCTGCCGGCGTCCATGCGGCGGTCCCAGCGCAGCAGCCGCTCCCGCAGCCCGCGGACGGCGCGGCCCGGCTCCTGCCCCGGGCCGCCGGGCCCCTCCGGGGCCTCCGCGTCCTCCAGCAGGGCCAGCAGCGGGGCGGCCGAGGCCAGCAGGGTGTCCCGGTGGACGGCGGCCATGGCGCCGGCGGACCAGCGGTCCGACTCCTCCAGCAGCTCCCGGATGCGCGCGGCCCGGTGCGCAGGAGCGAACTCCACACCGAGCGGCGCGGCGATCCCCCGCTGGTTGGCCATGACCGCCACCCCCTCGACGCGGGCGCGCGGCATCGGCCCGTACCAGCCCCGCCAGGCGTGGGCGGGGTCCCAGGCGGGCACGATCCGCAGCCGGTTGTCCGGGTGGCGCACCGGTACGGCGCCCGCCACCCGGTGCAGGGTCCCGCCGGCGGTGTCGGCGGCCAGGACGACGTTGACCGGTTCCACCCAGCCTTCCAGGGCCCGGTCCACCTCGGCCGCGCTGCGGGCCCGCAGCAGGGCGGGCAGCACGCCGAAGCCGAGGTCGCCGCGGACGCGCGGCGGATGGCGCAGGCTGATCGCCCAGCGGGTGCCGGCGCCGTCCGCGCCGTCCGGGAGGTCCCCGCCGTCCGCGGCCTCGGCGCACCAGGCGTCGGCCTCGGGGCCGTCGACGATCACCGGACCGCGCTCGGTCTCGATCACCTCGACCGCCACCGGGTCCGCCCCGGCCACCTCGATCGTCCCGGTGCGGCGGACGGCGGGCCGCCAGCCGTCCGGGCCCAGGGCCTCCACCCCGGTCCCGTCCGGTCCGGTGCGCCGGAGCCGCTCGCGGTACAGGTCCTGGTAGTCGGCCATGGCGTTGGTGATGGCCCAGGCCACGCGGCCGGTGTGGCCGAAGTGGGCGATGCCGGGGACGCCGGGGACGGCGAGCCCGACGACGTCGAACTCCGGGCAGGCCAGCCGGATCTGCTGGTAGACGCCGGGGTCCTCGACGAACCGGTGGGGATCCCCGGCGATGACCGCGGCACCGGTGGCGGTGCGCTCCCCGGTCACCAGCCAGCCGTTGCTGCCGGAGGTTCCGGGACCGTCGGTGGCGAACACCCCGACCCACTCGGGACCGAGGCGGCGGGCGACGGCCTCGCGCCAGAACTTGGCGGGGAACCCGGCGAACAGGATGTGCGTGGAGAGCCAGACGGCCAGCGGCGTCCACGGCCGCCAGGTGCCGGGGGAGAGGCCGACCGCGGCGAACTCCGGCGCCCTCCCGGCCCCTTCGGCGAGGCCGTCGTTGACTCCGTCGACGTAGGCGCGCACCCACGCGGCGGTCCTCGGGTCGTCGCGCTCCAGGGTGTCCATGCAGCGCCGGGCGGTGTCCTCCAGACACGCCTGCCGCGCGAACCGGTCCCACGCGACGGCGGCCGGCCCGAGGAACGCCGCCGTGGTGCCCCGGGCGCGGTGCCGCTCGACCTCGATCTGCCAGGCGCGGTCCACCGCCGCGTTGCGCCCCTGGGCCCGGGCCAACTCGTCGGCGCTGTCCGCGCGCAGGTGCGGGACGCCCCACCCGTCCCGGTAGGTTCCCGTGTCCGTCCCCCTCATCCCGTCCCCTCCCGTACGGAGTCCCGGAGTTCCCCGCGCCGCCGCGGCCGCGCGGCGCGGCCCAGCAGCAGTCCGGCCGCGCAGCCGCCCAGCAGCACCGCGGCCGCACCGGTCAGCTGGCCGGTGCGCAGCCCCGAGGCGAACGCCTCACCCACCACCGCGCGCTCCGCCGCGCCGGCGGCCCGCGCCAGCGCGGCGGGCAGCGACTCGGCGGCGCCCGCCGAGTCCGGCAGCAGGGCGGTGAACCGGGAGACGAGGACGGCACCGAGCACGGCCACGCCCAGCCCGGTGCCCATCTCCGACAGCGTCCCGTTGACGCCCGCGCCCGCGCCCGCCCTCTCCTTGGGGATCGCACCCATGACGGCCTCGGCGATCGCCGGGTTGGCCACGCCGCAGCCCGCCCCCATCAGGACCAGGCCGGCCAGCACCCCGCCGTAGCCGCCGTCGCCGACGAGGGCGACGAGGGCGAGCCCGGCGGCCATCACCGCCATGCCGGAGGCGATCGCGAGCGGCAGGCCCAGACGGGCGATGAGCCGGGCGGAGGCACCGGTGAAGTTCACCAGCACCACGGTCAGGGCGAAGGGGGCCAGGTTCGTCCCGGCCTCGAGCGGGGAGTCGCCGCGGACGAACTGGAACTGCTGGGTGAGCAGGTACAGGGCGCCGCCGCTGCCGAAGGTGATCAGCACGACGCCCGTCACGGCCCCGGTGAAGCGGCGCTCGCGGAACAGGGCCATGTCGAGCATCGGATGCTCGGCGCGGCGCTCCCACAGGACGAAGGCGCCCAGCACGGCGGCGCCGAGCAGGGCCGGGACGAGGACCCCCGGCGACGTCCAGCCCTCCTCCGGCCCGGTGATGACGGCGTAGACCACCGAGGTCATGCCGACGACGGAGAGCGCCACGCCCGGCAGGTCCGGCCGGCCGGCGTGCGGTTCGCGGCTCTCGGGAACCAGGACGGCGACGGCGGCGAGGCCGAGCAGCACCACCGGGATGTTGATCAGGAAGATCGCCCCCCACCAGTAGTGGCCGAGCACCGCTCCGCCGACGACCGGGCCGGCGGCGTAGGCGAGGGCGTTGACGGCCCCCCACACGCCGATCGCCTTCGTCCGCTCCTCGGCCTCGAAGACCTGCATCACCACGGCGAGCGTGGTGGTCAGCAGCAGCGCCGCGCCCACGCCCATCCCCGCGCGGGCCGCGATGAGCCCGCCGGCGGAGGTGGCGAGACCGGCGGCGAGCGAACCGGCCCCGAACAGGGCCAGCCCGGCCAGCAGCATCCGCTTGCGGCCGTAGCGGTCGGCTGCGCTGCCCGCAGCCAGCAGCAGGCCCGCCTGTACCAGCGCGTAGGCGTTGATCATCCACTGCACGTCGGCGGTGGACGCCCCCAGCTCGGAGGTGAGCGAGGGGATCGCCACGTTGAGCACGGTGTTGTCGAGCACCACCACCAGCTCGGCCAGGCAGACGACGGCCAGGATCGCCCAGCGGGCCGGGTGCCCGCCCCCCGGCCCGGCGTCGGGGACGTCGGGGACGGGCCCGGGGCCGGGGGCCGGACCGGGGAACGGGGCGGCCGCCCCGGCGGCCGGGTCGGTCGTCGTCATGGCGCCTCAGGACCTCGCGGGTGCGTAGGGGGCGATGGGGTTCCTCAGGGTGCCGACGAGCTGGAGCGCCCCGGAGGGGTCGGCCAGGTCCACCATCTGCCGGTTGTTGCGCAGCTGGAGCCGGTTGAGGCAGGACAGGGCGAACTCCTCGGCGAAGATGTCGTACCGCTCGAAGCGCTCGGCCAGCTCCGGCACGGACTCCTGGTAGCGCGTCACCGCCCCGGCGACGGTGCGCCAGAAGGCCTCCTCGGTCAGCACCCCCCGGTCCGCGAGGATCGCGCCCAGGTGGCGCAGGAAGCAGTCGAAGACGTCCGTGAGGATCGACAGCAGCCTCATGTCCTCGGGCACCTCGGCGCGGATGCGCTCCACCGCGGGCGGCAGCGGCACGTCCGGGTCCATCACCACGATCTCCTCGGCGATGTCCTTGAACACCGCCCGGGCCACGGCGTCGTCCTCCAGGACGAGGATGACGTTCTCGCCGTGCGGCATGTACACCAGGTCGTGGGCGTAGAAGCTGTGCAGCAGCGGGGTGAGGTAGGCGTCCAGGTAGCGGCCCAGCCACTCCTCGGGGTCCAGCCCGGAGCGGGCGATCAGCGCGGCGGCCAGCGAGCCCCCGTCGCGGTCGACGTGGAGCAGGGAGGCCATGGTGGCCAGCCGCTGCCCCTCGGCCAGCTGCGGCACGGGGCTCTCCCGCCACAGGGCCGCGAGCATCTTGCGGTAGGGCGAGTAGCGGTCGGTGGCGGCCTCGTACCCCGGGTGGCGGTAGCCGACGGCGGCGTGCTCGCGGATGACGCTCAGCCCGGTGGCGCGCAGCACGGGGTCGCCGGCGATCAGGTCGGCCAGCCAGTCGTTGATGGCCGGGGTGGCCTCCATGTAGGCGGCGGACAGGCCCCGCATGAAGCCCATGTTGAGCACGGACAGCGCCGTCTTGACGTAGTGCTTGGCCGGGTCGCTGGTGTTGAAGAAGGTCCGGATGGACTGCTGGGCCAGGTACTCGTCCCCGCCCTCGCCCAGCGGGACGATGCGCCGCCGGGCGACCTCGGCGGAGAAGGTCACGGCGAGCTTGTTCCACCACTGCCAGGGGTGGACCGGTATCAGCAGGTAGTCCGCCGGGTCCAGGCCCAGGCCGCGCAGCACGGAGGCGAAGCGGTCCACGGTGGCCTCGCCGAGCTCGGCGCGCACCAGCGTCTCGTAGTCGGTGTCGTCCGAGCAGGTGAAGGTGGTGTGGTCGCGGTGGGCGGCCACCCACAGCAGCCGCACCGGGGAGGCCGCCTCGGGGGCGTAGGCCAGGTACTCGTGGGCGCCGAAGCCGAGCCGGCCGTTGTTGGCGACGAAGCAGGGGTGGCCCTCGGTCATGCCGGTCTCGATCGCCTGGAAGTCGGCGCCGGCCAGCTCCTCGGCGGTGACGGGCTTCTTCGCCAGCTTGTACGCGGTCCCGGCGAGGGTGGAGCTGACCTCCTCCAGGTAGACGGGGAGGACCTCGTCGCTCAGTCCGAGGGTGCCGCGGAACTCGGTGAAGAAGGCGAGCCCGTCCAGGGGCACCTCGGCGCCGTCGCGCCGGCGGGTGATGCTGTCGGCGTCGATCTGCCAGTGGTCGAGCGCCATCAGCCGGGCGGTGAAGCGGTACTCGACGGTGCCGTCGTCGCTGGTGACGGCGTAGTGCCCGGCACCCAGCGCGGTGGGGGAGAGCAGGCGCTCGTGCGAGAACTCCGACAGGGCCTTGCGCAGCAGCAGCCGCACCGCGGTGTCCCAGTTGCCGGGGGTCAGGTGGGCCACGGCCTCGTGCGGGGCGGGCAGCGGTGCGGGGCCCGCGGTGGGGCGGGGGGAGGGGGTCACAGGGCGGCTCCTCGTACGGCTTCCTCGAACTGCCGGCGGGTGCAGATGCTGAGCAGGGCTTCCTTCTCGGGCTTGGCGATCGTCCCGACGACCTCGAAGCCGACGGCGGCGTTGAGGGCGTGCACCGCGGTGTTGCGGACGTCGGGTTCGACGACCACGCGCCGGGTGGCCGGATCGGCGAAGAGCATCGCCATCACCGTGGTGATCACGGCCCGGGTGAAGCCGTGGACGGGCCGGTCGGACGGCGCGGTGAGGAAGTGCATGCCGACGTCGCCCGCCTGGTGGTCGTACAGGCCGGCGAGCTCCACGTGGGCGGGGTCGTAGCGCTCGACGAGGAATGCCGGGCGGCCCCGGTGCAGGCCCAGGAAGGCGTCGTGGTGCGGGTGCTCGGCGATCTTCTCGTACTCGTGGGCGACCTGCGCCTCGTCGGCGTCCTGCATCAGCCAGTACGCGGCCTTGGGGTGGGTCACCCAGGAGTGCAGCAGGGGGGCGTCGGCGCGGGGGTCGAGGGTGACCACGGAGAACCCGCCCAGCCCGGGGTCCTCGCGGTGGAAGAGGACGTCGCTCACGCGATGCCCCCCTCGGGGGCGCCGAAGTCCTGGAAGGCGATGGACTTCTCGACCGGGTAGACCTCGCGGCCCAGGATGTCGCGGATGATGCAGGAGTTGCGGTACGGGCCCATGCCCAGGTCCGGCGAGGTGACGCTGTGGGCGTGGACGGCGCCGTTCTGCAGGAAGACGCCGCGGCCGGTGACGTCGATGCTGTAGTTGCGGGCGACGTCGAAGCGGCCCGAGCCGTCGTAGCGGAGCCGGTCGCGGACGCCGCCGAGGAAGGCCGGTTCGCGGTGGCGGTAGCCGGTGGCCAGGACCAGGCCCTCGGTGGTGAGGGTGAACTCCTTGTCCTGCTCGACCTGGTGGAGGCCCAGGGTGTAGGTGCCGCTCGCCTCGTCGTGGGAGGCGGAGGCGAGGGCGGTGTTGGTCAGCAGCCGGGTGGGGACGGGGCCGTTGACGCTCTTGGCGTACAGCAGGTCGAAGATGCCGTCGATGAGGTCGGAGTTGATGCCCTTGAAGAGCCCCTTCTGCTCCCCCTCCAGCCGGTGGCGGGTGGCCTCCGGCAGGGCGTGGAAGTAGTCGACGTAGTCCGGGGAGGTCATCTCCAGCGTCAGCTTGGTGTACTCCAGCGGGAAGAACCGCGGGGAGCGGGTGACCCAGTTCAGCCGGTAGCCGCGGGCGTCGATGTCCGACAGCAGGTCGTGGTAGATCTCGGCGGCGCTCTGGCCGCTGCCGACGACGGTGATGCTCCGCTTGGCCTTCAGGGCCTCCCGGTGCTCCAGGTAGCGGGAGTTGTGGATCATGTCGCCGCCCAGTCCCTCGCAGGCCTCGGGCACGTAGGGCGGGGTGCCGGTGCCGACCACCAGGTGGCGGGCGCGGTACTCGGTGTGCTCGCCGGTCGCGGTGTCGCGGACGGTGACGGTGTAGAGGCCGTCGCCCTCGTCGTAGGAGGTGGCGACGGCCTCCTTCCCGAAGCGGACCGAGGAGAGCCGGGCGGCGACCCAGCGGCAGTAGGCGTTGTACTCGGCGCGCAGCGGATAGAAGTTCTCACGGATGTAGAACGGGTACAGCCGCCCGGACTGCTTGAGGTAGTTGAGGAAGGAGTACGGGGAGGTCGGGTCGGCCATGGTCACCAGGTCGGCCATGAAGGGCGTCTGCAGGGTGACCCCGTCCAGCAGCATGCCGGGGTGCCAGGTGAACTCCGCGCGACGCTCCAGGAAGAGGCCGTCGAGGTCGTCGATCGGCTCGGTGAGACAGGCCAGGCCCAGGTTGAAGGGGCCGAGCCCGATGGCTATGAAGTCGTGCTGGGTGGACACGTCGTCTCCGTGTGAGGGGGTGTCAGGCGGCGGGTGTGCCGGTGAGGCGGGCGGCGCTGCCGGCGAGGTGGTCCTCGGCGTGCGCGGCGAGCAGGTCCAGGACGGCGCGGATGTCGTCCAGCGTGGTCTCCGGGTTGAGCAGCGTGAACTTCAGGTGGTGGCGGCCGTCCACCACCGTCGCGGCGACCACGGCCTCGCCGGAGGCGGCGATCGCCTCGCGGGCGTGGAGGTTGGCCAGGTCCACGGCCGTCTCGTCCGGGACCGGGCCGTCGTCCCCGGCGCGGGCGGGGACGTAGCGGAAGACCAGGGTGGAGAGGGTGGGCTCGGTGACGACCGCGAAGCGGGGGTCGTCCTCCAGCAGCCGCCAGGCGTCGGCGGCCAGGTCCACGACCCGGTCGAAGAGTTCGCCCACGGCGTCGGCGCCCATGACGCGCAGGGTCAGCCAGAGTTTGAGGGCGTCGAAGCGCCGGGTGGTCTGGATCGACTTGTCGACCTGGTTGGGGATCTGCTTCTCGGCGCTGCGGGCCGGGTTGAGGTAGTCCGCGTGGTACGTGGCGTGCCGCAGGGCGGTGCCGTCACGGACGACCACGGCGCTGGAACTGACCGGCTGGAAGAAGGACTTGTGGTAGTCCACGGTGACCGAGTCGGCCCGTTCGATGCCGTCCAGCAGGTGGCGGCGGGTGGGGGAGGCCAGCAGCCCGCAGCCGTAGGCGGCGTCGACGTGGAACCACGTCCCGTACTGCGCGCACAGGTCGGCGATCTCCGGGAGGGGGTCGATGGAGCCGAAGTCGGTCGTGCCGGCGGTGGCCGAGACGGCCATCACCGTCAGCCCCTCCTCGCGGCAGCGGCGCAGCTCGCGGGCGAGGGCGTCGGTGCGCATCCGGCGGGAGGGGTCGCAGGGGACGGAGATGACGGCCTCCGGCTCCAGGCCGAGGATCTTGGCGCCCTTGAGGACGGAGAAGTGGGCGGCCTCGGAGGCCAGGACGCGCAGCGTGGGCAGCATCGCGGAGACCGGCGGCGGGGTCGCGGAGTTCTTCCGCAGGGTCCGGAACGCCTCCTCGCGGGCCAGCAGCAGGGCCTGCACGTTGGACTGGGTGCCGCCGCTGGTGAAGACGCCGTCGGCGGCCCGGCCCAGACCGATGCGGGCGGCCGTCCAGTCGATGAGCCGGCGCTCCATCAAGGTGCCGCCCGCGCTCTGGTCCCAGGTGTCCAGGGAGGAGTTGACGGCGGAGAGGACGGCCTCGCCCAGGAGGGCGGGGAGCACCACCGGGCAGTTGAGGTGGGCCAGGTAACGGGGGTGGTGGAAGTAGACCGCGTCGCGGAGGTAGACCCGCTCCAGCTCGTCGAGGGCCGCGGCGGCATCGCCCAGGGGCCGGTCGAGGTCGATGGCGTCCACCACGGGCGCCAGCTCCTCGGGGGTGACTCCGGTGAACGGACGGCCGGTTCCGGCGATGGTCCGGGCGACCCGCGCCACGCTGTCGGACACCAGGCGCCGGTACTCCTCGGCGGTGGCGTTGTTCAGCAGGTGGGAGCGGGGATCGCCGGCGGGGCGGCCGGCCGCGTCGGCAAGAGCGAGGGGGGAGGTGGGTCCCTGGGGGCTCACGCGAAGGTCCTCCGGATCGGGGGCTTTTAGTTAGGTAAGCCTATCCTAAGTTACAACTGATCATGTGGGAGCCCCGCGTACCTCTCCCGGTGCGCGGGGCTCCACGCGAGGCCGCTCCGCCTCAGGCGGCTCCGGCGAGCGCCTCGGTGCGCAGGTCCTCCTCGGAGGCCCCCAGCCGCCAGTAGCCGGAGAAGGACACCCGGCCGCGGGCGAGACCGCGTTCGTGCACCAGGTGGCGGCGCAGCGCCCGCACCGCGCCCGACTCCCCGGCCACCCACGCGTACGGGTCGCCGCCGGGCAGCGCGGCCGCGCGCACGGCGTCGGCCACCAGTCCGTGCCGCTGCTCGCCCTCCCTGGGCAGCCAGGTGATCCCGGCGTCGGCGGCGGTGGGCAGGTCGCGGACGTCCTGCGCCCGCGGCACCTCGATCCACGCCCGCACCCGGATCCCCGCGGGCAGCCAGGCCAGGATGCCCTCGACGGCGGGCAGCGCCGTCTCGTCCGCCGCCAGCAGCACCCAGTCGGCGTCCGGCGGCAGGCGGAAGCCGACGCTCTTGTTCTCCGCCGTCCGCGGCCCCAGCATGCGCACCCGGTCCCCCGGCAGCGCGCCGCGCGCCCACCGGGTGGCGGGCCCGGTGTCGCCGTGCAGTACGAAGTCGATGTCCACCTCGCCCTCCCCGGGGCGCTGCCCGGCCACCGTGTAGGAGCGCATGACGGCGCGCACCGCGGGGTCCGTGGCCCGCCAGGCGGCGAACCAGGCGTCGCCCAGCTCCACCGGGACGACCGGTTCGGTCTGGCCGGGGTGCGGCAGGAAGAGCGAGAGGCTCTGGTCCCTGCCGCCGCCGGCGAACTCCCGCAGCTGCTCGCCGCCGAAGGTGATCCGGACCAGGGACGCCCCGAGCCGCCGGCGGCGCACCACCGCGGCGTCGAAGAAGCGGAACGGCGACTGTGCACGAGCGGCGGGGCGGCGGGGCGGCGCCGGCCGGGGGGCGGGCGGGACGGCGGTGCGCGGCGTCATCTGCGGGGCTCCTTCTCGGAGGTGGCTGTCCTGCGCGGTCGGGGAGGGAGCGGGTGCGGGCGCCCGCCGGCGCCCGCACCCGGCGTCAGCCGAGCTTCCTGGCCTTGCCGATGGCCTCGGCCAGGTTCTCCAGCAGCGGGGCGGCGCCCTGGTAGGAGAAGCGCGGGACCGGGTCCCACTCGGCGACCTGGCCGGCCTTGACGGCCGGGAGCGCCGTCCAGGTCGGCTTGGACTCCAGGTCCTTGGGCTGCAGCGCGGTGTCGCGGTTGTCGAGGATGATCAGATCCGCCTCGTACTGGCCGGCGTTCTCCCAGCTGAGGCTCTCGAAGTACCCGCCGGAGGCCTCGATGTCCTTGGGGACGACGAAGTTCACGCCGAGCTCGGCGAAGTACTTCAGGTCGGCCGCGGGGGCGGGGGTGGAGACGTAGAAGTAGTCCGCGCTGCCGGAGGCCGCCAGCACCCGCAGCCCGTCGCCGGCCTTGGCGGCCCTGCGGAGCTTCTCGGCCGCCGCCTCGAAACGGGCCTTGGCGTCGGTGACCTGCCGGGACTTCAGGTCGGCGCCGAGGGACTCGGCCAGCTCGGCGTAGCGCTGGATGGGCTTGAGCAGGGAGACGTTGGCCACCTGGACGGCGACGCTGGGGGCGAGCTTGAGGATCTTGTCCTTGCTCTCGTCCGGCACGTACCACAGCGAGCCCTCGTCGTACTGGTGGGTGACCAGCAACTCGGGGTTCAGCGCCGCGTACTTCTCGATGTCGAACTCGCCCCAGACGTTGCCGATGACCTCGATCTTCTTCACGTCCAGGTCGCCGGCCTGCGGGTGGGCCGAGCCGTCCTCCAGGGTCGTCTCGCCGAAGACGCCGACGATCCTGTCCTTCAGGCCGAAGTCGGCGAGGGCCGCGGCGGTCCCGGTGAACGCCACGATGCGCTCGGGCGCCCTGTCGGCGGTGACCTTCTGCTTGCGGTCGTCGGTGAAGGACCAGGGCCCGCCGTCCTTGCCGGAGGCCGCGCCCGCCGTCCCCGAACCGCCGTCGTCCCCGCACGCCGAGAGCAGGGCGCCCAGACCGAGGGCGCCGCCTGCCGCGAGGAGGCCCCGACGGGAGAGGTTGACGGTTCTTGCGTGGGACATGGCTGTGCCTCTCTAGCAAACGCACATGGATGCGAAGGGTCGGACCCCCGTTCGCGGCTGTTAGGTTAACCTAACCAAAGTCCGAGCCCAAGGGGGCGTCCACCCCGGCACCACCGGAGTCCGCACGTGTCAGTGATCAAGTCACCGCCCGCACGGCGGGGCGCGGCAGCGGAGCCGCCGCCTCCCGCCGGGAGCCGTCCTCCCGGGTCCCGGAACGCCCTGCGCTCCGCCGGTCTGGCCGGTGCCGTGGCGGTCCTGTTCGTCCTGCTGCTGCTGAGCCTGGGCTTCGGCGCCCGGTCGCTGTCGGCGGGCCAGGTCTGGGACGGCCTCTTCGACAGCACCTCGCCCACCTGGGCCGTGGTCCACGAGATGCGGCTGCCGCGCACCCTGCTCGGGCTGCTGATCGGTGTCGCGCTCGGCCTGGCCGGAGCGGTGATGCAGGCCCTCACCCGCAATCCGCTGGCCGACCCCGGACTGCTGGGCATCAACGCCGGTGCGTCGGCGGCCGTCGTCACCGGCATCACCTTCCTCGGCGTGACGGGATTCACCGGCTACGTGGGCTTCGCCATGGTCGGCGCCGCCGCCGTCTCCGTCCTCGTCTACACGATCGGCGGCGGGCGCGGCGCCACCCCGGCGCGGCTGGCCCTGGCCGGTGCCGCGCTCAACGCCGCCCTGTTCTCCTACGTCAACGCGGCGATGATCATGGACAGCGCCTCGCTGGAGCGGATGCGCTTCTGGACCGTCGGCTCGCTGGCCACGGCCCGGACGGACACCGTCGTGCAGGTGCTGCCGTGGATGGCCGCCGGCGTACTGACCGCCCTCGCGCTGGCCCGCCCGCTCAACGCCCTGGCGCTCGGCGAGGACCAGGCCCGCGCCCTGGGCTCCCGGCCCGAGCGGGTGCGCATCGCCTCCATCGTGGCCATCACCCTGCTGTGCGGCGCCGCCACCGCGGCCGCCGGCCCCATCGTCTTCGTCGGTCTGATGGTCCCCCACCTCGTCCGCGCCGTCACCGGCCCCGACCTGCGCTGGATGCTGCCCTACTGCGCGGTGCTCGCCCCCGTGCTGCTGCTCGGCTCCGACGTGCTCGGCCGGCTCCTGGGCCGTCCCGGCGAACTCCAGGTCGGTGTCGTCACCGCCGTCCTGGGCGGCCCCCTCTTCCTCTACATCCTGCGGCGGCGGAAGGTGGCGGCGGTATGAGGACCCTCCGTGTCGGACAGGCCCTCAGCCTGCGCTACCGCCCCCGGACCCTGGCGGCCGCGGCCGGCTGCCTGCTGGGGGCCCTGGTCGTCGGCGTCGTCACCATCGGCAGCGGCGACTACCCCATGGACCCCGCCGAGGTGCTCACCACCCTCACCGGCGGCGGCACCCCCTCCCAGGACTTCATCGTCAACGAGCTGCGGCTGCCCCGGGTGCTGGCCGCGCTCCTGGTCGGAGCCTCCCTCGGGCTGGCCGGAGCGGTCTTCCAGTCCGTGGTGCGCAATCCGCTCGGCAGCCCCGACATGCTCGGCCTCACCCAGGGGGCCTCCACCGGAGCCCTCCTGGTCGTCCTCGCCGGCGGCAGCAGCGCCGCCCTGGCCGGCGGCGCCGTCGTCGGCGGCCTGCTGACCGGGGCGCTGATCTACGCCCTCGCCTGGCGCCGGGGCGTCCACGGCTACCGCCTGGTCCTCACCGGCATCGGCGTCATGGCGATGCTCACCGGCGTCAACAGCTACCTGATCACCCGCGGCAAGCTGATGGAGGCGTCCCGCGCGATCCTGTGGATGACCGGCAGCCTCGACGGCCGCGGCTGGCCCGAACTCACCCCCCTGCTCATCGCCCTGACGGTGCTGGGGCCGGTCGTCGTCATCGGCTACGGGCGCAGCCTGGTGATGACGGAGATGGGCGACGACGCCGCCCACGCCCTGGGCGTCCGCGTCGAGCGGTCCCGCGCCGTGCTGCTGGGGGCCGCCGTCGTGCTGACCTCCTTCGCCGCGGCCTGCGCCGGGCCGGTCTCCTTCGTGGCGCTCACCGCGCCCCAGCTCGCCAAGCGCCTCACCCGCACCCCCGGCCCCAACCTCGTCCCCGCCGCCTGCATGGGAGCGGTCCTGCTGGTGACGGCCGACTGGGCCGCCCAGAACCTCTTCGCGGGACGGCAGCTCGCGGTGGGCGTGATCACCGGCATGCTCGGCGGCGGGTACCTGATCTGGCTGCTGGCCACCCAGCGGAAGGCGGGACGCATATGAGGACGCGCACGAAGACCCCCGCGCACCCCCTCCGCACCACGGCGGACACCGACGGCGGACACCCCCAGAACGGAGCAGAACCGATGACGCAGGGCAACCGCACCGCCCCCGCGGCGGCCGGGGAGACCAGGCTGGGCGGCGAGGGCCTCACCCTCGCCTACGACCGGCGGACGATCGCCGAGGACCTCACGGTCGCGATCCCCGACCACTCCTTCACCGTCATCATCGGCCCCAACGCCTGCGGCAAGTCCACCCTGCTGCGCGCCCTGTCCCGGATGCTCAGGCCGGCCGCCGGCACGGTGCTCCTGGACGGCAGGGACATCTCCTCGCTCAACGCCAAGCAGGTCGCCCGCACCCTCGGCCTGCTGCCGCAGTCCTCCGTCGCGCCCGAGGGCATCTCCGTCTCCGAGCTGGTCTCCCGCGGCCGCTACCCGCACCAGGGGCTGCTGCGCCAGTGGTCGGCCGAGGACGAGCGCGTCGTCGCCGAGTCCATGGCCTCCACCGGGGTCGCCGAACTCGCCGACCGCGCCGTCGACGAACTCTCCGGCGGGCAGCGGCAGCGGGTGTGGATCGCCATGGCCCTGGCCCAGCAGACCCCTCTGCTGCTGCTGGACGAGCCGACCACCTACCTCGACCTCGCCCACCAGATCGACGTCCTGGACCTGTGCGCCCGCCTCCACGAGGAGGAGGGCCGCACCCTGGTCGCCGTCCTCCACGACCTCAACCACGCGGCCCGCTACGCCACCCACCTGATCGCCATGCGCGACGGGCGGGTCGTCGCCGCGGGGCCGCCCTCGCGGATCGTCACCGCCGAACTGGTGGAGGAGGTCTTCGGCCTGCCCTGCCGGGTCATCGACGACCCGGAGACCGGGACCCCGCTGGTGGTGCCCGCCGCGCGCCGCGGGGCACGGCAGCCGGTGGGGGCCGGCAGCCCGGCCTGACGCCCGCCCGCCCGTCCCGCTCCGGGACGGGCGGCCGCCGCGAATCCGCCCGGAAGGTGCCGCGATCCGGTTGATCTTTCCCGGCGGTACCCGGAAGCATGGGCGCGGACGCCGCGGCACCCGCCGCGGCGCAGTCCGCGGGACGAGGGCGGGAGAAGGCGTGAGGGAGAGCGGCAGCGGTCCGGCCACGGTGAACGAGCACGTGGCGCACAACGCCCGGGTGTGGAACTACTGGTTGGGCGGCAAGGACTACTACGCGGTGGACCGCAGGGTCGGCGACCACGTCGTCGGCATGTACCCCGCCATCCGCGAGGTGGCCCGCGCCGACCGGGCCTTCCTGGGACGCGCGGTGCGGTACCTGGCCGGGGAGGCGGGCATCCGGCAGTTCCTGGACATCGGCACCGGGCTGCCCACGGTCGAGAACACCCACGAGGTCGCCCAGCGCATCGCGCCCGGGAGCCGGATCGTCTACGTCGACAACGACCCCGTGGTGCTGGTGCACGCCCGTGCCCTGCTCACCAGCTCCCCCGAGGGCGCCACCGACTACATCGACGCGGACGTGCACGATCCGGACACGATCCTGCGCGCCGCGTCGGAGACGCTGGACTTCACCCGGCCCGTGGCGATCATGATGCTGGGCATCTTGAACTTCGTCCCCGACACCGGCCGCGCACGGGCGGTCGTCAGGCGGCTGCTGGACGCCGTCCCGTCCGGGAGCCACCTGGCCGTCACCCATCCCACGCTGGAGCTCGGCGGGGCGGCGAACGCCGAGGCGATGCGGTTCTGGAACGAGAACGCCACGCCTCCGATCACCGCCCGGAGCAGGGCGGAGGTCGCCTCCTTCTTCGAGGGCACCGAGCTGCTGGAGCCCGGCATCGTCTCCTGCGCCCGCTGGCGGCCCGAGACGGCGGACGGCGGTGCGGAGCCCCCGGAGGTCGCCCAGTTCGGGGCAGTGGGACGCAAGCCCTGAGGAACCCACCCGCCCGGCGGCCGCCGGGGCGCACCGGGGCGCCGGAGGTGCGGCGGCCCCGGCCCCCGGCCCGTTCCGGGGCCGTCAGCCGGGGTCGTCGAAGGCGGCCAGCAGCATCCGCTCGTCCGCCTCCGGCTCCTGCGCCTCCGGGTGCCGCGCCTGCTCGGCCCAGACCGTCTTGCCCTGCGGCATGAACCGGGCGCCCCAGTTCCTGGTGAACCGGGCGACCAGGAACAGGCCCCGCCCGCCCTCCTCGGTCACCGCGGCGCGCCGGATGCGCGGGGAGGAGTTGCTGCGGTCGGAGACCTCGCAGATCAGCGCGTCGTCGTCGCGCAGCAGCCGCAGGCAGACCGGGCCCCCGCCCCCGTACCGCACCGCGTTGGTCACCAGCTCGCTGACCACCAGGCCGGTGCCGTACTCCAGGTCCGCGAGCCCCCACGCGTCGAGCCGCCGCCTCGTCACCGCCCTGGCCTCGGCCACCACCGACGGGTCGGCGGGCAGCTCCCAGGAGGCCACCCGGTCCTCGGGCAGTGCGCGCACGCGGGCCAGCAGCAGGGCCACGTCGTCGCGGGAGCCGCCGGGCAGCAGCGCCTCCGTGACGCGGTCGCAGGACGCCTCCAGCGACGGCGGCGTGTCGCGCAGCACCTCCAGCAGCCGCCCGGTGCGCGCATCGGTGGCCCCGTAGGCGCGCCCCTCCTTCAGGAGGCCGTCGGTGTACAGGGCCAGCAGGCTCCCCGCGGGCAGGCCGACGGTGGCGGACTCGTACGGCTGGAGCCTGCCGAACCCCAGCGGCGGGCCGGTGGGCAGGTCGAGCAGGCGCGGCCCGCCCCGCGGCGGCACCACGACGGGCGGCGGATGCCCGGCCACGGCGGCCGTGCACCGGCAGGACACCGGGTCGTACACCGCGTACAGGCAGGTCGCCGCCATGGCCGGGTCACCGGGGGAGCGGCCGACCAGGTCGTCCAGGTGGGCCAGCACCTCCTCGGGCGGCAGGTCCAGGTCGGCCAGGGTGCGCACCGCCGTGCGCAGCCGGCCCATGGTGGCCGCCGCCTGGAGCCCGTGGCCCGCCACGTCGCCGACGACCAGGGCCACGCGCAGCCCGGAGAGCGGGATCGCGTCGCACCAGTCCCCGCCCACCCCGGTGCCGGGATCGGCGGGCAGGTAGCGGAAGGCGAGGTCGGCGGCGGTCAGCCGGGGCATCTCCCGCGGCAGCAGGCTGCGCTGCAGGGTCAGCGAGGCGTCGCGCTCCCGGGCGAAGCGGCGGGCGTTGTCCACGCTCATCGCGGTGCGGGCGGCCAGCTCGCCCGCCAGCGTCAGGTCGTCCTCCTCGTAGGGCCGGTCCCTGCCGCGGCGGTAGAAGCCGACCAGCCCCAGGACCGCGTTCCCGGCGCGCAGCGGGGCGCCCAGGTACGTATGCGCCCCCTGGCCGAGCAGCCCGACGGGGTGCCCGCCCTCCGCGGCGGGGTCGGCCAGGGCGGCGGTCAGCACCGAGTCCGCCACGGGGCGGCCGGCGTCCAGACAGCGCGCCTGGGGCGTGCCGGCCGGGTAGCCCACGGTGACGCCCTCCCCTTCGGCCCGGTCCCCTTCGGCCCGGGCGGCGGTGTCCTCGGCGGCCCGGGCGGCGGTGTCCTCGGCGGCCCGGACGGCGGCGTCCTCGGCGGCCCGGACGGCCACCCGGCGCATCACCGTGCCGGTGCCGGACGGCCCCGGCCGCGGTTCCCGGCCGGCCAGGACGTCCTCGAACAGGTCCACCACGGCGACGTCGGCGAACTCCGGCACCGCGATCTCCGTCAGCTCCGCGGCGGTGCGCCGCACGTCCAGCGTGGTGCCGACGCGCGTACCGGCCTCGTTGAGCAGCGACAGGCGCCTGCGCGCCGCGACGGCGAGCCGGCCGACCCCCGGTTCCCCCACCAGCAGCGGCCATGCGTCGGACCGGCCACCCGGCTCGCCGTCCGGCCCGGCACCACTGTCCGGCCCGGCACCACCGTCCGGCCCGGCACCACCGTCCGGTCCGCGCGCGCCGTCCGGCCCGGCACCACCGTCCGGTCCGCGCGCGCCGTCCGGCGCGGCACCACCGTCCGGCGCGGATCCGCCCGGGACGGGCACGGCCGGCGCGCGGTCCCCTCCGGGTGCCCCGCGGAGCGCCGGGGAGAGGGCGGACGGGCGCAGCAGGGGCACCCGGCGGTGGTCCGGAGCGACCGCCGTGGCGGGGGAGGGGGCCTCCGCACCGGTTCCGGCCCCGGCGGCGAGGCCGTAACCGCCGTTCGCGCCGTGGAAGCTGACCTCCACGGCCGCCCCCTCGGCGTCGCCGTGGTGCAGCCGCCTGCGGCGCAGCACCGCCACCCGGCCGCCGGCCAGCGGCACCTCGCTGAGCGCCGCCCCACCGGAGGAGATCAGCTCGGTGGCGGCCTCCATCAGGGCCAGGTGCTCCCGGCGGGTCAGCTCGGGCGCCGTTCCGCGGGCGTCCTCCAGCCTCCCGGAGCGGAGGTCGACGGCCGCGTGGCGGCCCTGCCTCCTGGCGTGGAGGAAGGCGTCCACCAGGGCGCGCTCCCTGGCCGTGCTCAGCTCCAGCAGCCGCTCGCCGATGCGGTCCGTGGCCCCCTGGAGCGCCAGCGCCATGCCGGGATCGGCCATCTCCATGGGCACGGAGAGGTTGACCGCGCCCTGCACGGTTCCGCCCACCGGGTCGCGGACGGGGGCGGCCATGCAGGTCAGCGCCTTGAGGTTGTGCAGGAAGTGCTCGTGGCCGACGACCACGAACGGCGCCATGGTGCTCAGCACCATGCTGACGCTGCTGGTCCCCATGAACCGCTCGTCGACGTTGGCGCCGGGCACCAGGAAGGCGGCGTCCATGAGCTCCAGGCCCTTGGGGTCCCCGCGCCGGTCCACGATGACCGCCCGGGCGTCGGCCAGCGCCACGGTGACGGGCAGGTCGGAGAAGCGCTCGTACAGGCGCTCCAGCACCGGGGCGGCGGCCCTGACCAGGCGCGTCTCGGGGTCGAGATCCCTCTCGACCGGCAGCTGCGCGCCCTCGCGGTCGATGCCCAGCCGCTGGGAGCGCTGCCAGGAGGCGAGGATCTCCGCGCGCAGCCTGGCTTCGGGCGGCCGCCGGCGGCGGCCGCTCCCCGCGGGTGTCGGACGAGGGCCCACCCCTCCAGAGTAATCGGACAAAAGCTGCATTTCTCTCCGGCGGCGGGTGGCGGGCGGCGCCGGCGCTCGGCGGGTGTGCGGGACGCCGGAGGTGAGGGGGCCGAGGAGGCCGTCCGGGCCGGCTGCGGGGGCGCCCCTCGCCGGAACGGAGCCGCATCCGGCTTTGTCCTGGGAACGGAGAAAGTGGAAGCAGAACCGTGCACAACTTCTTCCCCGTTCCGGCGGGCGCTGCTATGTTCCCCCGTGAAAGCCCGGCGGAACCAAGGACGTTCACCGGGGCCGGAACGATGCGGCATTCCCCAGCACGAGCCGGGAGGGAGGGCGGCGTGAGGCGGATGACGGCACGACCCGCGAACGCACACCAGGCCCGACTGCTCCGTCTGCTGCGCGACGGGGGCCCCAGCTCCCGCGCACAGCTGGGCGACCGGGTCGAGCTCTCCCGCTCCAAGCTCGCCGTGGAGATCGACCGCCTGCTGGAGACCGGCCTCGTGGTCGCCGACGGGCTCGCCGCCTCGCGCGGCGGACGCCGCTCCCACAACATCCGGCTCGCCCCCCAGCTGCGCTTCCTCGGCGTCGACATCGGCGCCACCTCGGTCGACGTGGCCGTCACCAACGCCGAACTGGAGGTCCTGGGCCACCTCAACCAGCCCATGGACGTACGGGAGGGGCCGGTCGCCGTCTTCGAGCAGGCCCTGGCCATGGCCGCCAAGCTCCGCGCCACGGGAGTGGCCGAGGGCTTCGACGGCGCGGGCATCGGAGTGCCCGGGCCGGTCCGCTTCCCCGAAGGCGTCCCGGTCGCGCCGCCGATCATGCCCGGCTGGGACGGCTTCCCCGTGCGCGAGGCGCTCAGCCAGGAACTGGGCTGCCCCGTCATGGTCGACAACGACGTGAACCTCATGGCGCTGGGGGAGCGGCACGCGGGCGTGGCCCGGTCGGTGCAGGACTTCCTCTGCGTCAAGATCGGCACCGGTATCGGCTGCGGCATCGTCGCGGGCGGCGAGGTGTACCGGGGGGCGACGGGCAGCGCCGGCGACATCGGGCACATCCAGGTCGAGCACGGTCCGCAGGGCCGCCAGTGCGCCTGCGGCAACCGCGGCTGCCTGGAGGCGTACTTCGGCGGCGCGGCGCTGGCGCGCGACGCCGAGGACGCCGCCCGGGAGGGCCGTTCGCCGGAGCTGGAATCCCGCCTCCGGGCGGCGGGACGGCTGACGGCCGCCGACGTGGCGGCCGCCGCGGCGGCGGGGGACACCGCGTCCCTCGAACTCATCCGCGGCGGCGGCAACCGCATCGGCCAGGTCATCGCGGGCCTCGTCAGTTTCTTCAACCCCGGCCTGGTGGTGATCGGCGGCGGCGTGACCGGACTCGGCCACAACCTGCTCGCCAGCATCCGCACCCAGGTCTACCGCCAGTCCCTGCCCCTGGCCACCGGAAACCTCCCCATCGTCCTCGGCGAACTGGGCGCCGTCGCCGGAGTCACCGGCGCGGCCCGGCTCATCAGCGACCACCTGTTCTCCCCGGCCTGACCACCGGCCACGGCTCCACCCGTCCGACCCCGCCCCCGGCGCACCGCCAACGCACCCGAGCCGCACCACCCGCCACCCCGCCGGCGCGGCACCACCGTGCCGCATCCGCCGCACCGCCGCACCGCCGCACCGCCGTACCGCCGAACCCGCCGCGAGCCGCACACCACGCCCGGCCGCGTGCGCGCTCCGCCCTGCCCCGAACCCGCCCCGCCCACCTCACCGGCCGCACCAGCCGAGGAGCCCGCCATGGCACCAGAGCACGTCCCCCCGGACCCGGCACCGAGCCCGGCCCCCCTGCTGACGATGTCCGGCATCACCAAGTCCTTCCCCGGCGTCCGCGCCCTCGACGGGGTCGACCTCGACGTCACGGCCGGAGAGGTGCACTGCCTGCTGGGCCAGAACGGCGCCGGCAAGTCCACCCTGATCAAGGTGATCGCCGGCGCCCACCGGCCCGACGGCGGCGAGATCACCTGGCGCGGCGAAGCGGTCCGCCCGAGATCGCCCGTCGCCGCCGTACGGCTGGGCATCGCCACCATCTACCAGGAACTGGACCTGGTGGAGCACCTGTCGGTGGCCGAGAACGTCTTCCTCGGCCACGAGACGGCCACCGCCGGCTTCGTCCGGGCCCGCGAGGCCCGCGCCCGCACCGCGGCCCTCCTACAGCGGCTCGGCCACGGCGGGATCGACCCGGACACCCCCGTCGGCGCCCTGCCCGCGGCCGGACAGCAGATCGTCTCCATGGCCCGCGCCCTCTCCCACGAGGCACGCCTGATCGTCATGGACGAGCCGTCCGCCGCGCTCGGGCCCGACGAGGTCGCGGGCCTCTTCCGGGTCGTGGAGGCCCTCACCGCCGACGGCGTCGCCGTCCTGTACATCTCCCACCGGATGGAGGAGATCCGCCGCATCGGCGACCGCGTCACCGTGCTCAAGGACGGCCGCACCGCCGCCCGCGGGCTGCCCGCCCGCACCACCCCCACCCGCGACCTCGTCGCCCTGATGACGGGCCGGGACGTGGAGTACGCCTTCCCCGAGCGCCCGCCCCGTCCGCCGGAGGCCGAGCCCGTGCTGCGGGTCGAGGGGCTGGCGCGCAGGGGGGAGTTCGAGCCGCTGGACCTCCAGGTGCGCCCCGGGGAGATCGTGGGACTGGCCGGGCTGGTCGGCTCCGGCCGCTCGGAGATCCTGGAGACGGTCTACGGCGCCCGCCGCCCCGACGCCGGCCGGGTCCTGGTCGACGGCCGTCCCCTGCGCCCCGGCAGCGTCACCGCCGCCGTCCGCGCCGGGCTCGGGCTCGCCCCCGAGGAGCGCAAGGCCCAGGGGCTGCTGATGCTGGAGTCCGTCACCCGCAACGTGACCCTGTCCACGCTGCCCCGGTTCGCCCGCGGCGGCTGGCTGGACCGCGCCCGCGAGCGAGCCGCCGCCCACGCGGCCGTCCGCGAGCTGTCCCTGCGCCCCGACGACCCCGACCGCCCGGTGCGCACCCTCTCCGGCGGCAACCAGCAGAAGGCCGTCCTGGCGCGCTGGCTGCTGCGCGACTGCCGGGTCCTGCTGTTGGACGAGCCGACCCGCGGCGTCGACGTCGGCGCCCGCGCGGAGCTGTACGCGCTGATCCGCGGCCTCGCCGAGGCCGGCCGCGCCGTGCTGCTGGTCTCCAGCGAGGTGCCCGAGGTGCTCGGCCTGGCCGACCGGGTGCTGGTGCTGCGCGAGGGCCGCGTCGTCCACACCGCCCCCGCCCGGGAGCTCGACGAGCACCGGGTCCTCGACCTCGTCATGGAAGGGAGCACGCCGTGCTGAGCGCCGCGCCCGCCGGGAAACCCGCCAAGGAGCCCACCGGGAAGCCCACCGGGGGCGGGGCGGCCCCCGCGCCCCCGTCCCGCCGGAGCAGGGCCGGGTCCCTGCCGGTCGACCTGCACCACCTCTCCCTGCTCGGCGTCCTGGCGGTGCTGGTGGCCGTCGGAGCGGTCACCTCCCCCGAGCAGTTCCTGAGCACCGGGAACCTCCAGCTCGTCCTCACCCAGGCCTCCGTCATCGGGGTCGTCACCGTCGGCGTCACCTTCGTGATCATCGGAGGCGGCATCGACCTGTCCGTCGGCGCGATCGTCGCCCTGGCCTCGGTGTGGGCGACCACGGTCGCCACCCAGGACTTCGGGCTGGGCGGGATGCTGCTGTGCGCGCTGCTGGTCGGGCTCGGCTGCGGACTGGTCAACGGCCTGCTCGTGGCCTACGGGCCGATGGTCCCCTTCATCGCCACCTTGGCCATGCTCGCCTCCGCCCGCGGCCTGGCCCTGCAGATCAGCGATGGCAAGACCCAGGTCGTCGAGGTCGACGCCGTGCTGGACCTGGGGCTGCGCGACTCCTACGTGCTGGGGGTGCCGCCGCTGGTGCTGGTCTTCGCCGCGGTCACGCTGGCGGGATGGCTGCTGCTGGGCCGCACCACCTTCGGCCGCCGCACCGTCGCCGTCGGGGGGAACGCCGAGGCCGCCCGGCTGGCCGGCATCGACGTCAGACGGCACCGGCTGCTGCTGTACCTGCTGTCCGGGCTGTGCTGCGGCATCGCCGCCTTCATGCTGATCGTCCTCACCGGCTCGGGCCAGAACACCAACGGCAACCTCTACGAGCTCGACGCCATCGCCGCCGCGATCATCGGCGGCACCCTCCTCAGCGGCGGCCGCGGCACCATCACCGGAGCCGTCCTGGGCGTCCTGGTCTTCACCACCATCACCAACCTCTTCGCCCTCAACAACCTCCAGAGCGACGTCCAGCAGATCGCCAAGGGGGCGATCATCGTCGCCGCCGTCCTGGTCCAGCACCGCACCGCGCGCACCGGCTCCACCACCTAGCCGCCCCGGGGCCGTCCGGCCCGCCCGCACGCCGCGCGCCCCGCCGGGCGCCCCCGCAGTACAGCCCCGCACGTCCGAACGAAGGGCCAGCCATGTCCACACCCTCCCTGCCCAGCCGCAGAGGACTGCTGTTCGGCACCGCCGCGGTCTCCGCCGGCGCCCTCCTGACCGGCTGCACCAGCAACGAGAGCAACGACGCGAAGGACGCCGAGGCCCGCCAGGCCGACGTCGCCGGTGACGAGCCGGGCAAGCCGGTGACCATCGGCTTCGCCGGCCCCCAGGCCGACCACGGCTGGCTCAACGCCATCAACGAGATGGCCGCCGAACGCGCCGGGAAGTACTCCGACGTCACCCTGGTCGCCACCGAGGGCTCCAACGACACCGCCCAGCAGATCGGCCAGATCGAGACGCTCATCAACAAGAAGGTCGACGTCCTGGTCGTCCTCCCCGCCGACGGCAAGGCCCTCACCCAGGTCGGCCTGAAGGCCATGGGCGCGGGCATCCCCGTGGTCAACCTCGACCGGGTCTTCGCCTCCCCGCAGGCGTACCGCTGCTGGATCGGCGGCGACAACTACGGCATGGGCCTCAACGCCGGGCGGTACATCGGCGAGAGGCTCAAGGACAAGGAGAACGCCAAGGTCGTCGAGTTGGCCGGGCTGGACAACCTGGAGCTGACCCGGCAGCGCACCCAGGGGTTCGACGACGCGCTGAAGAACTACCCCAACATCGAGAAGGTCGCCCGCCAGGCGGCGGAGTTCACCGTCGAGTCCGGCCAGGCCAAGATGGCCCAGCTGCTGCGCGCCGTCCCCGAGTTCGACGCGCTGTGGAACCACGACGACGACCAGGGCGTGGGCGCCGAGCGCGCCATCCAGCAGGCCGGACGCGACGAGTTCTTCATGGTCGGCGGTGCGGGGTCGAAGCACGCGATGGACGCCATCAAGGCGGACGACACCGTGCTGAAGGCCACCGTGCTCTACCCGCCCACCATGGCCGCGTCCGCCATCGACCTGGCCCGCGCGCTGGGCCAGGGGAAGGGCGTCGGAGGACTCGCCGAGTTCGAGATCCCGGCCTCGCTCACCCTCTACTCCGCCGTCGTCACCAAGGACAACGTCGACCAGTACCTGCCGACCGGCTTCAGGTGACCGGCACCCGGACGGCCCCCGCACCGGCGGGGGCCGGCCGGGTACCGATCCGACGACGCGGACGACGATTTGGAGACCCCATGGACGCTTCCGACAACGGCAGCAAGCGGCCCACCCTCGGTGTGGGCATGGTGGGCTACGCCTTCATGGGCGCCGTCCACTCCCAGGCCTGGCGCACCGTCGCGCACGTCTTCGACGTGCCGGTCAGACCCGTGATGTCCGCCGTGTGCGGCCGGGACGCCGGCGGGGTGCGCGCCGCGGCGGACCGGCTGGGCTGGGTCGCGGCCGAAACCGACTGGCGGGCTCTGATCGCCCGCGACGACGTCCAGCTCGTCGACGTCTGCACCCCCGGCAGCAGCCACGCCGAGATCGCCGTCGCGGCCCTGGAGGCGGGCAAGCACGTCCTGTGCGAGAAGCCGTTGGCCAACACGGTGGACGAGGCCGAGGCCATGGCCGAGGCCGCCCGCGCCGCCCGGCGGCGCGGCCAGGTGGCCATGGTCGGGTTCAACTACCGGCGCCTGCCGGCCCTGGCCCTGGCCCGCCGCCTGGTGGAGGCCGGGCGGGTCGGTGCCCTGCGGCACGTCCGGGTCACCTACCTCCAGGACTGGCTCACCGACCCCCGGACCCCGCTGACCTGGCGGTTGCGACGGGAGCAGGCCGGCTCCGGGGCGCTGGGCGACATCGGCTCCCACGCCATCGACATCGCCCAGCACCTGGCGGGCGAACCGCTGGCCGGGGTGTCCGCGCTGACCGAGACCTTCGTACGGGAGCGCCCGCTGCCCGAGGGGCCCGCCACGGGCCTGTCCGGCACCGGGGGCGCCGGGCGCGGCGAGGTCACCGTGGACGACGCCGCGCTGGTCACCGGGCGGCTCGCCTCCGGGGCGCTGGCCTCCTTCGAGGCGACCCGCTTCGCCACCGGCCGCAAGAACGCGCTGCGCGTCGAGCTCAACGGCGAGCGCGGCTCGCTCGTCTTCGACCTGGAGCGCCTCAACGAACTGCACCTCTACGACGGCACCGAGCCGGCGTCCACCGCCGGGTTCCGCCGCATCCTGGCCACCGAGCCCGGCCACCCCTACCTGGAGGGGTGGTGGCCGCCCGGCCACGGCCTCGGCTACGAGCACTCCTTCGTCCACCAGGCGCGGGACCTGCTGAGCGCCGTCGCCACCGGGGAGCCGCCCCGGCCGTCCTTCGACGACGGGCTCCAGGTGCAGCGGGTGCTGGCCGCGGTCGAGGAGAGCGCCGCGAACAACTCCGCCTACACCCCCGTGGCGCCGGTGGCGCCGGTGGCCCCCGTCCCCGCCTGACGCGTTCCCAAGGAGAGACACCGTGCCCCGACCCTTCACCCTGTTCACCGGGCAGTGGGCGGACCTGCCGCTGGAGGAGGTCTGCCGCCTGGCCCGCGACTTCGGTTACGACGGACTCGAACTCGCCTGCTGGGGCGACCACTTCGAGGTGGACCGGGCCCTGAACGAGCCCGGTTACCTCGACGGGCGCCACGCGCTGCTGGAGAAGTACGGCCTGAGGTGCTGGGCGGTCTCCAACCACCTGGTCGGCCAGGCCGTGTGCGACGCGATCATCGACGAGCGGCACCGTGCCATCCTGCCCGCCCGGATCTGGGGCGACGGCGAGCCCGAGGGGGTGCGCCGCCGGGCCGCCGCCGAGATGGCGGACACCGCCCGCGCCGCCGCGGCCTTCGGGGTGCGCACCGTCGTCGGCTTCACCGGCTCGGCCGTCTGGCACCTGGTCGCGATGTTCCCGCCCGTGCCGGAGGCCATGGTCGAGCGGGGCTACGCCGACTTCGCCGACCGCTGGAACCCGATCCTGGACGTCTTCGACGCCGAGGGCGTCCGCTTCGCCCACGAGGTCCATCCGGGTGAGATCGCCTACGACTACTGGACCACCCACCGGGCCCTGGAGGCCGTCGGCCGCCGTTCCGCCTTCGGGTTGAACTTCGACCCCAGCCACTTCGTGTGGCAGGACCTGGATCCGGTCGGCTTCCTGTACGACTTCCGCGACCGGATCTACCACGTGGACTGCAAGGAGGCGAGGAAGCGGCTCGACGGCCGCAACGGCCGGCTGGGCTCCCACCTGCCCTGGGGCGACCCCCGGCGCGGCTGGGACTTCGTCTCGGCCGGGCACGGCGACGTGGCCTGGGAGGACGTCTTCCGGATGCTGCGCTCGATCGGGTACGACGGTCCGGTCTCGGTGGAGTGGGAGGACGCGGGGATGGACCGGCTCCAGGGCGCCCCCGAGGCCCTGGGGCGACTGAGGGCGTACGACTTCGAACCGCCGTCGGCCTCCTTCGACGCGGCCTTCGGGGGCGCCGGGGACTGAGCCCGGCCCGGTGACCAGCCCGGCGGCACGGCGTGTCGCCGGGCCGATCCCCCCTGCCCTTGCGTTGTTTGTCTATATAAAGGGAAAAGTCAACCTGTCAGGTGGTAAAGGGCTTTCCGGATCGGGTGAAGCCCGTTACGGTCCCTTTGAGATGTACAGGTCATCCCCCACCGTCCCCGTTCCCCGCCCCCGCCCGGACCCCCCCCGGTGCGGTGGCGTGTACCTGTCACACCCCGTCATCCCCCGGAGGACACCCGTGCACAGGAAAAGGCCCAGACTCCGCACCGCCCTCGCAACCCTCACCAGCACCCTCCTCGTCGGCACGGCCCTCACCCTCACCGCCCCGCAGGCCGGCGCCCGCGACGATCCCGCCGGCCGGAGCGGCACCACCGCCGCCGAGGAGTTCCAGCAGGTCGCACTCGCCCAGGGCGCGGCCGAGACGGGGGAGCCCATGTCGCTGGCCGTCCTCCCCGACCGCTCCGTGCTCCACACCTCCCGCGACGGCACGCTCCGGATCACCGACGCCGCGGGCAACACCCGGATCTCCGGGAGGATCCCCGTCTACTCCCACGACGAGGAGGGACTCCAGGGTGTCGGCGTCGACCCGGACTTCGCCCGGAACCGGGCGGTCTACCTCTACTACGCGCCGCCGCTGAACACCCCGCCCGGCGACGCCCCCAACGAGGGAACGGCCGAGGACTTCGCCCCCTTCGACGGCGTCAACCGCCTCTCCCGCTTCGTGCTGAACGAGGACGGCACCCTCGACCCGGCCAGCGAGAAGAAGGTCCTCGACGTGCCCGCCACCCGCGGCATCTGCTGCCACGTCGGCGGCGACATCGACTTCGACGCCGAGGGCAACCTCTACCTGTCCACCGGCGACGACTCCAACCCGTTCGCCTCCGACGGCTACACCCCCATCGACGAGCGGGCCGGCCGCAACCCGGCCTACGACGCCCAGCGGACCTCCGGCAACACCGACGACCTGCGCGGCAAGATCCTGCGCATCAAGGTCGCCGACGACGGCTCGTACACGATCCCCGAGGGCAACCTCTTCCCGCCCGGGACGGAGAAGACCCGCCCCGAGATCTACGCCATGGGCTTCCGCAACCCCTTCCGGATGAGCGTCGACCGGGCCACCGGCATCGTCTACGTCGGCGACTACGGCCCCGACGCGGGCACCGCCGACCCCGCGCGCGGCCCCGCCGGGCAGGTCGAGTTCGCCCGCGTCACCGGCCCCGGCAACTTCGGCTGGCCCTACTGCACCGGCGACAACGACCCCTACGTCGACTACGACTTCGCCACCGGCACCTCGGGCGAGCCCTTCGACTGCTCCGCGCCGAGGAACACCTCGCCGAACAACACCGGCCTCACCGAGCTGCCCCCGGCCCAGCCCGCCTGGATCCCCTACGACGGCGGCTCCGTCCCCGAGTTCGGCTCCGGCTCGGAGTCCCCGATGGCCGGACCGGTCTACCGCTACGACCCCGGGCTGGACTCCCCGGTGAAGTTCCCCGAGGCCTACGACGGCGACTTCTTCGCAGGCGAGTTCGGGCGGCGCTGGATCAAGCGCATCGAACACGACGCGGACGGCACCGTCCAGGCCGTCAACCCCTTCCCCTGGACCGGCACGCAGATCATGGACATGGCCTTCGGACCGGACGGCGCGCTGTACGTCCTGGACTACGGCACCGCCTGGTTCGGCGGTGACGAGAACTCCGCGCTCTACCGCATCGAGAACGCCAGCGACGGGCACTCCCCGGTCGCGCAGGCGAAGGCCGACCGCACCTCCGGCCGGGCCCCGATGAGGGTCTCCTTCTCCTCGGCCGGCAGCTCCGACGCCGACGGCGACGCCCTGACCTACTCCTGGGACTTCGGCGACGGCACCACGTCCACCCAGCCCAACCCCACCCACACCTACCGCACGAACGGCACCTACACCGCCACCGTGACCGCGAAGGACCCCTCGGGACGCACGGGTTCGGCCTCCGTCCACCTCACCGTCGGCAACACCGCCCCCACGGTGGTGCTCGAACTCCCCGGCGACGGGCAGCTGTTCACCTTCGGCGACGAGGTGCCCTTCAGGGTGAGGGTGAGCGACCCCGAGGACAGGAGGATCGACTGCTCCCGGGTGAAGGTCACCTACATCCTCGGCCACGACAGCCACGGACACCCCGTCACCTCGGCGACCGGCTGCTCCGGCACGATCCGGACCAGCGCGGACGGCGAGCACGACCCGAACGCCAACATCTTCGGGGTCTTCGACGCCGAGTACACCGACCTGGGCGGAGGCGGCCAGCCGGCCCTGACCACCCACGACCAGAGCGTCGTCCAGCCCCGGCACCGCCAGGCCGAGCACTACGGCGACTCCCACGGGGTGGGCGTCGTGGCCCACGCCCCGGCCCACGGCGGCCGGACGGTCGGGAACATCCACGACGGCGACTGGATCGCCTTCGAGCCCTACCGCGTCGGGAACGCCACCTCCCTCACCGCGCGGGTGGCCTCCGCCGGTTCCGGCGGCACCCTGGAGGTCCGCACCGGATCCCCCACCGGCAGGCTGATCGGCTCCGCCGAGGTGAAGCCGACGGGCGGCTGGGAGGCCTACACCGACGTCACCACGCCCATCAAGCGGGCGCCGTCCGGGACGACCACGCTCTACCTGGTCTTCAAGGGCAGCGGCGGCGGGGCGCTCTACGACGTCGACGACTTCACCTTCACCACCGGCTGACCCCGCCCGGCCCCGCCTCCCGGGCCCGGCATCCGGGAGGCGCAGGCCGGCTCCGCCCCGGACAGCCTCCCCGCACCGATTCCCGCGGGCCGGGGCGGGCACCCGACGGACCGCCCGCCCCGCCCGAGGAAGGACATCCCCATGCACGCATCCGCACGCCTCGCCGCCGCCGCGGGCGCCGCGGCGCTGCTGCTGGCCGCCACGGCCCTGCCCGGCAGCGCCGCCCCGGCGGACCCGCACGGCCCCCGCGCCGAGGGAAGCCGCGTCCTGGTCTTCTCCAAGACCGCGGGCTTCCGCCACGACTCCATCCCCGACGGCGTCGCCGCCGTCCGCGACCTGGGCGAGGAACACGGTTTCACCGTCGACGCCACCGAGGACGCCGGCGCCTTCACCCGCGGAAACCTCGCCCGCTACGACGCGGTGGTCTTCCTCTCCACTACCGGCGACGTCCTGAACACCGCCCAGCAGAGGGCCTTCGAGCACTACGTCGGGAAGGGCGGCGGCTACGTGGGCGTCCACGCCGCCGCCGACACCGAGTACGACTGGCCCTTCTACGGCGGGCTGGTCGGCGCCCACTTCCACTCCCACCCGCACATCCAGCCGGCCACCGTCGACGTCGAGGACCGGGCACACCCCGCCACCGCCCACCTGGGCGCGGAGTGGGAGCGCACCGACGAGTGGTACAACTACCGCACCAACCCCCGCGGGCAGGCCCACGTCCTCGCCGCGCTCGACGAGTCCTCCTACACCGGCGGCACCATGGGCGGGGACCACCCCATCGCCTGGTGCCAGACCTGGCGGGGCGGCCGCGCCTTCTACACCGGCGGCGGCCACACCCGGGAGTCGTACGCGGAGCCGGCCTTCCGCGCCCACCTGCTGGGCGGCATCCGCTACGCCACCGGGGCGGCCCACGCCGACTGCCGCCCCGAGAACGGCTACGCCCCGCTCTTCGACGGCACGGGCACCGACGGCTGGAAGCAGGCCGGACCGGGCTCCTTCACGCTGGAGGACGGAACCCTGACCTCCCGCGGAGGCATGGGCATGCTCTGGTACGAGGCGAGGGAGTTCGCGTCGTACTCGCTGAAGCTCGACTGGCGGATGTCCGGGGACGACAACTCCGGCGTCTTCGTGGGCTTCCCGGCCTCCGACGACCCCTGGTCCGCGGTGAACCGCGGGTACGAGATCCAGATCGACGCCACCGACGTCCCCGAGCGGACCACCGGATCGGTGTACGGCTTCCGGTCCGCCGACCTCGAGGCCCGCGACCGGGCGCTCAACCCGCCGGGGGAGTGGAACACCTACGAGATCCGCGTCGAGGGCGAGCGGCTGCGGGTCTGGCTCAACGGCGTGCCGGTCAACGACTTCACCAACACCGACCCCGCGCGCAGCCTGCGGCAGGGGCACATCGGCATCCAGAACCACGGGGACGGGGACGAGGTGTCCTTCCGGAACATCCGGCTGAAGGAACTGCCGGCCGGGAGCTGATCCGACGCCCGGCGGGCCCGGCCGCCGCCGGGGCCGCCGCGCCCCGGACCGGCGGCGGCCGGGCCCGCGCCCGCCCGAGCAGTGCCGCGCCACTCATCCCACGGGAGGCAGCCATGACCACCGACCGCCACGACCAGCCCCGCCCCGAGACCACCGGCTCACCGGGCGGCACCGGACCGCACCCCCGACCGGCACCCCGCACGGGGGTCTGGCTCGTCGGGGCACGGGGATCGGTCGCCACCACCGCGGCGGCCGGCTGGGCGGCGGTCACCGCGGGACTGCACCCGCCCACCGGCATGGTCACCGAGACCGCCCCCTTCGCCGGCTGCGGACTGCCGTCCCTGGCGGACCTGGTCGTCGGCGGCCACGACACCTCCGACTGCCCCCTGCCCAAACGCGCCGAGGCCCTGGCGGAGGGCGGCGTCCTGCCCCACGGCCTCCCGGCCGCCGTCCACGCCGAACTGGCCGCCGTCGACGCGGCGATCCGCCCCGGCGGTCCCCAGCCCGGCGACGGCCGCACCGACGAGGAACTGATCGACGCCTTCGCCGCCGACCTGGACGCCTTCACCGCCGGCCGCGGGCTCGACCGCACCGTCGTCGTCAACGTCGCCACCACCGAACCGGCCCCCGCCCCCGGAGGCGACCGCCTGCCGCCCAGCGCCCTCTACGCGGCCGCGGCCCTCCGCGCCGGCTGCCCGTACGTCAACTTCACGCCCTCCGCGGGACTGCACCATCCCGCCCTGGCCGACGCGGCCGCCCGCTCCGGGCTGCCCCACGCGGGCCGTGACGGCAAGACCGGGCAGACCCTGCTGCGGTCGGTGCTCGCGCCGATGTTCCTCCACCGGGCCCTGAGGGTGCGCGCCTGGTCCGGCACCAACCTCCTGGGCGGCGGGGACGGGGCCGCCCTCGCCGACCCGGCCGCCGCGGCCGCCAAGAACGCCGGCAAGGCCCGGGCGCTGGCCGACACCCTCGGCTCGGTGCCCGAGGGAGAGGTCCACATCGACGACGTGCCGGCCCTCGGCGACTGGAAGACCGCCTGGGACCACATCGCCTTCGACGGATTCCTCGGCACCCGGATGGTCCTGCAGACCATCTGGCAGGGCTGCGACTCCGCGCTGGCCGCACCGCTCGTCCTCGACCTCGCCCGGCTGACCGCCGCCGCCCACGCCGCCGGACTCTCCGGGCCCCTCCCCGAACTGGCCTTCTTCTTCAAGGACCCGGATCCGGGCGCCGCCCCCGACCTGCCCGGGCAATGGCGCGACCTGCTCTCCCTCGCCGACCGCCTGCGGGAGGGGGCGTGAACCCCCGGCCGGGCGGACGGCGGCGGGCCTGGGCCGAACTGCTGCGCGTCTCCGCCCTGCTCACCGTCCCCGGCGACGCCCTCGCCGGTGCGGCCGCCGCCGGGCACGCCCCCGGGCGCCGCACCGCGCTCGCCGCCGGCGCCTCCGTCTGCCTCTACGAGGCGGGCATGGCGCTCAACGACTGGGCCGACCGCGGGACCGACGCCGTGGAACGCCCGGAGCGCCCGCTGCCGTCCGGCCGCATCGCCCCCGGCGCGGCCCTGGCCGCCGCGGGCGGCCTCACCGCCGCCGGACTGGGCCTGGCAGCCGCCGCCGGACGGCCCGCCCTGACCGCGGCCGGGGCCCTGGCCGGTGTGGTGTGGGCCTACGACCTGCGGTTGAAGAACACCCCCGCCGGCCCCTTCGCCATGGCCGCCGCCCGCGCCCTGGACCTCCTCCTGGGGGCGGTGGCCGCCGCACCGGCTCCGCCGGACGCGCGCCGCGCGGCGCGGCGCGCGCTGCCCTCGGCCGCGCTGCTCGGCACCCACACCCTCGCCGTCACCGCCGTCTCCCGGCGCGAGGAGCGGGGCGGCTCCACCCTCCGGCCACTGGCCGCGCTCGCCGCCACGGCCGCCGTCGGCCGCGCCGCGGCCGGCCCGCTCACCGTCCCGCGGGGAGCGGGGGCGTCCGCGGCCGCCGCCCTCGCCGCGCTGTACGGGGCCACCGCCGCCCGGCCGTACACCCACGCCGCCCTCAACCCGTCGCCCCAGCTCACCCGGCGGGCCGTCGGCGGGGGGATCCGCGCCCTGATCCCCCTCCAGGCCGCGCTCGCCGCCCGCGCCGGCGCACCGGGGACCGCCCTGCCGCTGGCCGCGCTGCTGCCCCTCGCCCGCCGCCTGTCCCGAAAGGTCAGCCCCACATGACCCCTCCGCGCAGCCCACTGCGCCTGGCCTACGGCACCAACGGACTCGCCGACCTGCGCCTGGACGACGCCCTCGGCCTGCTCGCCGACCTCGGCTACGACGGGGTCAGCCTGACGCTGGACCACATGCACCTCGACCCGCTCGCCCCGGCCCCCGAACTGGCCGCCCGCACCCGGCACACCGCCCGCCGCCTGGAGAGCCTGGGACTGGCCGTCGCGGTCGAGACCGGGGCGCGCTACGTCCTCGACCCGCGCCGCAAGCACCACCCCACCCTCCTCGACCCGGACCCCGGCGCCCGCGCCGCCCGCACGGAGCTGCTGCTGACCGCCGTGCGGATCGCCGCCGACCTGGGCGCGACGGCCGTGCACTGCTTCAGCGGCCGCACCCCGCCCGGCACCGGACCGGAGGAGGCCTGGAAGCGGCTGGCGGAGGCCGTCACCCCCGTCCTGGAGGCGGCCCGCTCGGCGGAGGTGCCGCTCGCGGTCGAACCCGAGCCGGGCCACCTGCTGGCCGACCTGGCCGGCTTCCACCGCCTGCGCACGGACCTCGGCGACCCCGGCGGGCTGGGCCTGACCCTGGACATCGGTCACTGCCAGTGCCTGGAGCCGGAGCCGCCCGCCGACTGCGTGCGCGCCGCCGCGCCCTGGCTGCGCCACGTCCAGATCGAGGACATGCGCCGGGGGGTCCACGAGCACCTGCCCTTCGGCGAGGGGGAGATCGACTTCCCGCCGGTGCTGGCCGCGCTCCACGAGGCCGGGTACGGGGGCCTGGTCGGCGTGGAGCTGCCCCGCGACTCCCACGCCGGGCCCGCCTTGGCGGAGGCGTCCCTCGCCTTCCTGAGGGAGGCCGAGCGGGCGGCCGGAGGTGCCCCGTGCTGACCGGCCGCGGGATTCCCGCCCTCCACGGGGAGCTCGCCGCGCGCCTCGACCCGCCCGCCCGGCAGTGGCTGGACCGGGCCCTGGCCGAGGCGGCGCGGGCGGCGGAGCACGCGGACCGGGAGGAACCGGGAAGGGCCCCGGACGTCCTCCCGCCCGCCTGGGAGCTCCACTTCGCCGCCGCCGGACGCCACTGCCGCTCCGCCCGGCGGCCCGGCGGCGGCGATCCCGCCGACGCCGCCCGCGTCCTGCTGCTCCGCGCGGCCCGGGCCGACGCGGCCACCGCGGCGCGCCTGTACGAGCACGGCACCGCCGACGAGCGGCGCGCCGTCCTGCTGGCCCTGCCCCACCTCGACGTGGGCGACGCCGCCGTGCCGCTCGTCGAGGACGCCCTGCGCACCAACGACACCCGGCTGGTGGCCGCCGCCGTCGGTCCGTACGCCGCGGCCCGCCTCGACGCGCACACCTGGCGCCACGCCGTCCTGAAGTGCCTGTTCACCGGCGTTCCGGTGGCCGCCGTCGCCGCACTGGCCGAGCGGGCCCGCGGCGACGCCGAACTGGCCCGCATGCTCGGCCACTACGCGGCCGAGCGCACCGCCGCCGGCCGGCCCGTCCCCGACGACCTCCACCGCGTGCTGGACCTCGCCGCCACCCCCCACCCCCAGGAGGGCTGATGCGCATCTTCGACCCGCACATCCACATGAGCTCCCGCACCACCGACGACTACGAGGCCATGTACGCCGCCGGGGTCCGGGCCGTGGTCGAACCGTCGTTCTGGCTCGGCCAGCCCCGCACCTCGCCCGAGAGCTTCCGCGACTACTTCGCCTCCCTGCTGGGCTGGGAGCCCTTCCGCGCCGCCCAGTACGGCATCGCCCACCACTGCACCATCGCCCTGAACCCCAAGGAGGCCAACGACCCGCGCTGCGTGCCCGTCCTGGACGAGCTGCCCCGCTACCTCGTCAAGGACGGGGTGGTCGCCGTCGGCGAGGTCGGCTACGACTCCATGACGCCGGCCGAGGACCACGCCCTGGCGGTGCAGCTCCAGCTCGCCGCCGACCACGGCCTGCCCGCCCTGGTCCACACCCCCCACCGCGACAAGCTCGCCGGGCTGCGCCGCACCCTCGACGTCGTGCGCGAGTCCGCACTCCCCGCGGAGCACGTGCTGCTGGACCACCTCAACGAGACCACGGTGCGGGAGGCCAGGGACTCCGGCTGCTGGCTCGGCTTCTCCGTCTACCCCGACACCAAGATGGACGAGGCCCGCATGGTCGCCCTCCTCCAGGCGTACGGTCCGGAGAAGGTGCTGGTCAACTCCGCCGCCGACTGGGGCAGGAGCGACCCGCTGAAGACCCGCAGGGTCGGCGACGCCATGCTCGCCGCCGGCTTCGACGAGGACGACGTCGACCGGGTGCTGTGGCGCAACCCCGTGGCCTTCTACGGGATCAGCGGCCGGCTCGTCCTGGAGGCGGGGAGGACCGGCGCCACCCACGAGGGCAACTCCGTGCTGCGGGGCGTGGAAGCCCTCCCGGCGCAGGCAGGGGGGGAGTGAGGGATGCGCTTCCGCCACCCCGACGGCACCACCGTCCACCTCGCCTACTGCACCAACGTCCACCCCGCCGAGGACCTCGCCGGAGTGCGCCGCCAGCTCCGCGACCACGCCGAGCCCGTCCGCCGCCGCCTGGGCCGCGACCGCCTGGGCATAGGCCTGTGGCTCGCCCGCGACGCCGCCCGCGCCCTGACCGCCGACCCCGCCGCCGTCCGCGCGCTGCGGTCCGAACTGGACGACCGCGGCCTGGAGGTCGTCACCCTCAACGGCTTCCCCTACCGGGGCTTCGGCGACCGGGTCGTCAAGGGCCGCGTCTACCGGCCCGACTGGACCGAGCCCGAGCGGCTGGAGCACACCACCGACCTCGCCCGCCTGCTGGCCGCGCTGCTGCCCGACGACGTGGCCGAGGGCACGGTCTCCACCCTGCCGCTCGCCTGGCGCACCGGCTTCGGCGCGCAGGGCGCGCAGGCCGCCCGCGCCGCGCTCACCGCCCTCGCCCAGCGGCTCGACGCCCTGGAGGAGCTCACCGGCCGGTCCATCCGCGTCGGCCTGGAGCCCGAGCCCGGCTGCGCCGTGGAGACCACCGCGGACGCGGTCCGCGCCCTCACCGCCCCCGGCGCCCCGCCGCGCGAGCGGATCGGCGCCTGCCTGGACACCTGCCACCTCGCCACCCAGTTCGAGGACCCCGGCGAGGCGCTGGACGGCCTGACCGCCGCCGGAGTCCCCGTCGTCAAGGCCCAGCTCTCGGCCGCCCTCCACGCCGAGGACCCCCGCGATCCGGCCGTGCGCAAGGCGCTCGCCGGCTTCGCCGAACCCCGCTTCCTCCACCAGACCCGCGTCCGCACCCCGGACGGCACCGTCCTGGGCACCGACGACCTCGACGCGGCGCTCGCCGACGACGGGCCCCTGCCGGCCACCGGCCCCTGGCGCGCCCACTTCCACGTGCCCCTGCACGCCGTCCCCGAGCCCCCGCTCGCCTCCACCCTGCCGGTCCTGCGCGACGCGCTGACCCGGCTCGCCGGCGGCCCCGAGCCCCTCACCGGCCACCTGGAGGTGGAGACCTACACCTGGCAGGCCCTTCCGGCCGCCCTGCGGCCCCGCACCCGGGCGCAGCTCGCCGACGGCATCGCCGCCGAACTCGCCCTCGTCCGCGACCTGCTGACCGAACTCGGACTGAAGGAGCTGCCGTGACACCGGATCCGACGCCGCCCGCGAGCCGCCGCCCGAACCCGCTCCTCGTCCTCGACGTCGTCGGGCTCACCCCCCGGCTGCTGGACCGGATGCCCCGCCTGCGCGCCCTGGCCGAGAGCGGCTCCCGCGCGCCCCTGGGCACCGTCCTGCCCGCCGTCACCTGCTCCGCCCAGGCCACCTTCCTGACCGGTGCCGCCCCCGCCGAGCACGGCATCGTCGGCAACGGCTGGTACTTCCGCGACCTGGGGGAGGTGCTGCTGTGGCGGCAGCACAACCGCCTCGTCGGCGGCGACAAGCTGTGGGACGCCGCCCGCCGCGTCCACCCGGGCTACACGGTGGCCAACGTCTGCTGGTGGTACGCCATGGGCGCCGACACCGACTACACCGTCACCCCGCGCCCGGTCTACCGCGCCGACGGCCGCAAGGAGCCCGACTGCTACACCCGGCCGCCCGAGCTGCACGACGAACTCACCGACGCGCTGGGCACCTTCCCCCTCTTCCACTACTGGGGGCCCGGCGCCGGCCTGGCCTCCTCCCGGTGGATCATCGACGCCACCCGCCACCTGCTGCGCACCCGCGCCCCCGACCTCGCCCTGGCCTACGTCCCCCACCTGGACTACGACCTCCAGCGCCACGGCCCGGACGACCCGCGCTCCCACGCCGCCGCGGCCGACCTCGACCGGGCCCTGGCCCCGCTGCTGGACGACGCCCGCGCCGAGGGCCGCACCACCGTCGTCCTCTCCGAGTACGGCATCACCGCCGTCGACCGGCCGGTGGACGTCAACCGGGCCCTGCGCCGGGCCGGGCTGCTGGAGGTCCACACCCAGGACGGCATGGAGTACCTGGATCCCACGGCCTCCCGGGCCTTCGCCGTCGCCGACCACCAGATCGCCCACGTCTACGTCCGCCGCCCCGAGGACCTCGACGCCGCGCGGGCCGCCCTCGACGGGCTGCCCGGCGTCGGCGAACTCCTCGGTGACGAGGGCAAGAAGGCGCACGGCCTGGACCACCCCCGCTCCGGGGAGCTGGTGGCCGTCGCCGAACCCGGTGCCTGGTTCACCTACTACTACTGGCTCGACGACGACCGCGCCCCCGACTTCGCCCGCACCGTGGAGATCCACCGCAAGCCCGGCTACGACCCCGCCGAGCTGTTCATGGACCCCCTCGACCCGTACGTCCGCCTCCGGGCGGCCTCCGCGCTCGCCCGCAAGAAACTCGGCCTGCGCTACCGCATGGCGGTCGTCCCCCTGGACCCGTCGCCCGTGCGCGGCAGCCACGGCCGCCTGCCCGCCGGCGAGGACGACGGGCCGGTGCTGCTGTGCTCCCGGCCCGGAGCCGTCGGCGGCCCGCTCGCGGCGACCGACGTCAAACCCCTCCTGCTCGGCCTCGCCGGGCTCTCCTGAGGACCACCGCCCCACCGAACCCGCCCCCCACCGGACCCGCCACGGACCCACCCAAGGAGCCGCGACATGGCCACCTCCTCCCACGACGAACTCGCCCACGTCCTGCGCCGCAGGGGATTCCTCGGCGTCGCCGCCGGAACGGCCGCCGCCGCCCTGCTGGGAACGGCGACGGGCGGCGCCGCGGCGGCCGCCCCCGCCGCGTCCCGCCGCCCCGCCCGCCCGCTGGTCCCCCGGGGCAGGCTGGGCATCCAGCTCTACAGCCTCCGCGACCAGGTCTCCACCGCCGGCTTCGCCCGCGTCTTCGAGGAGCTGCGGCGCCACGGCTACGAGGAGGTGGAGTTCGCCGGCTACACCCAGGGCTCGGCGGGCCCCATCACCCTGCGGCAGCTGCGCCGCCTGGTCCGCGACAACGGGCTGCGCGCGGTGGGCAGCCACGTGGGCTACCACTCCTCCGACCCCGGCGCCTACACCTTCGCCACCAACCTGGAGAAGGTCCTCGACGACGCCCAGGCGCTGGGCCTGAAGCACATCGGCACCGCCAGCGGACCGTTCCGCTACGGTTCCACGGTGGACGCCTGGAAGCGGGCCGCGGAGGACTTCAACACCTACGGCGCAGCCGCCCGCGCCCGCGGCATGACGTTCTACCAGCACAACCACGCCGAGGAGTTCTCCTTCGCCTCCGACCGGCCCGACGTGCGGCTGTACGACGTGCTGCTGGCCGAGACCGACCCCGACCTGGTCCACCTGGAGATGGACATCTACTGGGCGTTCTGCGCCCAGTTCCGCTTCGGCACCCGCCCCGACGGCGTCCCCGCGCCCTTCGACCCGATCGACTACGTCCTGGCGGCCCCGCACCGCTACCCGCTCTTCCACGTGAAGGACGGCGACAGGGACCCGTCGACCCGCGACGGCTACCGCATGACGGACGTCGGCGACGGCGACATCGACTACGAGCGGTTCATCGGCGGCGTCGAGCGGCTCTCCCGCCGCCGCGGCCACCACTGGATCGCCGAGCACGACAACCCCGGCGACTCGCTCCGCTTCGCCCGCCGCTCCGCCGCCCACCTGCGCTCGCTGCGCGAGGACGGCTGCTGAGCGGCGGAACCGGCGGCGAGGGGCGCCCTTCTGCCGGTGCGCGGCGGGGGCGCCCCCCGGGGGCGCCCCCGACCGGCGGGGACGAGGGGCGCCCAAGACCTCGTCCCCGCCCCGTCGCAGGCGCTTCGACCCCATGACGCGCGGCGCCCGGTCGTCGATAATCCACCCGTGCCCAACACCGACGTCGACAGGGGCCGAAGCGGCCCGTCCCCCCGACCCTCCCCGACCGCGCGGGCCGGACGTGCCGTCGGCGCGATCCCGCCACCGGCCCTGGTGCTGCTCGGCATCGTCAGCGTCCAGCTGGGCTCGGCATCGGCCAAGCACCTGTTCGATGCGGTGGGCAGCTTCGGGACGGTCGCGCTGCGGCTGCTCCTCGCGGCGGCGGTGCTGATGCTGCTGTGGCGGCCGTCACCGCGCATGGGCCGCCGCGCCTGGACGGCGGTGCTCGGCTACGGCGTGGTTCTCGGCTCGATGAACCTGTGCTTCTACCTGGCGCTGGCCCGGATCCCGCTGGGGATCGCGGTGACCGTCGAGTTCCTCGGGCCGCTGGTGGTGGCCCTGGCCGGGTCGAGGCGGTGGCCGGACGTCCTGTGGGCCGTGCTCGCGGCGGGCGGCGTGGTCCTGCTGATGGAGGGACGCGGCGACCTCGACCCCGTCGGCCTGCTGTTCGCCCTCGCCGCGGGAGCGTGCTGGGGCCTGTACATCCTGGTCGGCGCGGCGCTGGGCCGCCACACCGCGGAAGGCGACGGCCTGGCTCTGGGAATGGCCGTCGCGGCGCTGATGGCCGTGCCGTTCGGCGTGGCCGACAGCGGATCGGCGCTGCTGCAGCCGTGGGTCCTGGCTGCGGGGCTCGGCGTGGCGCTGCTGTCGTCGGTGATCCCGTACTCGCTGGACCTGGAGGCACTGCGCAGGATCCCACCGCGCGTGTTCGGCGTCCTGATGAGCCTCGAACCGGCGGTGGCGGCCCTCGTCGGCCTCGTCGTGCTCGGGGAGTCGCTGCGCTGGCCGCAGTGGATCGCGGTGCTGTGCGTGGTGGTCGCGTCCGCGGGCGCCGCGCGCGGCGCCCGCCCGGACGCCTGACCCCGGACCCCTCCGGCCGGACCCGGGGCCGGGCGGGTGATTTCCCCGCCCGGCCCCGGCGGGCGCGCGCCGGGGAGGTGACACCGGCGGCGGCACGGGGTACCCGCCCCGGCATGACGGAACAGAACCCGGACAAGGACGTCGAGGACTGGGTCACCGGAGAGGAGCCGGCGACCGGTCCGCAGTTGAGCTACCTGCAGACCCTGGCCCGAGAGGCGGGGGAGGAGGTCCCCGGGGACCTCACGAAGGCGCAGGCGTCGCAGATGATCGACCGTCTCAGGGGGAAGTCGCCCAGGACGGCGGGGCAGGAGGGCGGGGGAGGCCCCGGGGGCGCGGGCGGCGCGGAAGGACCCGACGAGGGCCGCGCCTCCTGAGCCCGGGGCGCTCACCCGGCCGGTCAGGGGTGCCCGTGCCCCGGCGGGTGGTGCGGCTCGTGGCCGGGGACGGTGCCGTCGGGCTTGGCCACCAGGAGCAGTCCGGCCATGCCCATGTCGGAGTGGCTCTGGACGTGGCAGTGGTACATCCACGCCCCGGCGCCCACGTTCTCCCCGGCGATCACCTGGAAGCCGAACGAGTCCGCCGGTCCGGTGATCTTGTTGTCGATGACGCGGCTGGGATCGTCCGGCCCCTCCAGCAGACCCGTGCGGTTGTCCGCCCAGCGGTGACCGTGCAGGTGGAACGTGTGGTAGAACTCGCCGTGCGTGATCATGACGATCTCCACCCGGTCGCCCACGGTCGCCTCGAAGTCCGGGGTCTCGCCAGCCGTCCTGTTGTTGATCGTCATGTCGTTGAAGACGATGGTGAACTGCCTGTCCGGCAGGACGTCGCCCTTCCGGCGGACCACCACCGGCCCGTACAGGCCCCGGCGGATGCCGCCGGTGCCGTGCTCGGTGCCCACGACGTGGTCGTGGTAGTGCCAGTATCCGGCGCTGCCCGGCCGCCAGGTGCCGTCCCCGCGCCTTGCGGGCGTGTGCGTGCGCCAGGTGTAGGTGCGCTTCCCGCCCGGCGGCACGGTGCTGCGGCTCATCCGGGTGCCGTCGTTGTCGATGTCGTAGTCGACGCCGTGCACGTGGAGGCTGACCTCCACGTCCGTGGTGTTCTCGAACTCGATGTGCACGGTGTCGCCCTCGACCAGCTCGATCATCGGGCCCGGGATCGTGGCCCTGCCCTTCTCCAGGCCGTAGCCGAGCTGCCCGCCGGGCAGCTTCTCCGCGTACATCCGCAGGTGCCGCACCTCGCCGCCGGCCCGCGCCCCGCGGACCGCCCCCGCCGCGGCGGCGGGGGCGGCGGGGGCGGGGGCGGCCGCGGCGGGAACGG